>JBMHBY010000005.1:0-320364 GCA_049890195.1 Parvibaculales bacterium | reverse complement strand
ATTGAGTGGGAATAGAGACGTTTATCATGTCGTTCCCGCCCTTGACCGCCCCCCATGGGTCGCTACATTGCAACGCATCAGAATTGAAAAATAAGTGGAGGCCATCATGACAACAGCATTGACCGTTTACCTGTCGGGGGAGATTCACACCGACTGGCGGGATCAGATCGAGCAGGGCTGCGCCAAAAACAATCTCGACATCATCTTCACCTCGGCTGTCACCAACCACGAGGCCAGCGATGCCGCCGGGGACCTGTTGGGGGCGGAGGACAAGCCGTTCTGGCGCGACCACAAATCCGCCAAGGTCAACGCCATCCGCATCAAGACGCTGATTGAGCAATGTGATGTGGCGGTGGTGCGTTTCGGCGACAAATACAAGCAATGGAACGCCGCCTTTGATGCGGGTTATTGTGCAGCGCTTGGCACGCCTTACATCACGCTGCACGATGAAGACATCATTCATCCGCTCAAAGAGGTGGATGCTGCGGCCATGGCCTGGGCGACCACGCCGGAACAGGTGGTCGAGATGCTGACCTATGTCGTGGCGCAGAAATAATCACCGGATTGGGAAAGGGCTGTCATTATGTCTGAATTCAAAAATGTCACCGTCATGCGCGAAGCCAATGTCTATTTTGACGGCAAAGTGACCAGCCGGACGATTGTTCTGGCGGACGGCAGCCGCAAAACCCTGGGGGTCATGCTGCCCGGCGATTATGAATTCGGCACCGAGGCGGCCGAGGATATGCAGATCACTTCCGGCGAATTGGAGGTTCTGCTCCCCGGATCACAGGCTTGGCGGAGCATCACCGGTCCGGAGAACTTTCATGTGCCGGCGCAGGCCTCCTTCAAACTGAAAATCAAAACCATTACAAATTACGTCTGTTCCTATCACGATTAAAGTGATGTCCGGCTGGGCAAAATGACCGGGATGGCTTAAGCTTAGTGTGACTTATCTGCCAAGGAGTGTCACATGGCCTTCACAGTCTTCAAGGTGATTGTCACAGCCCTGCTGGTGGTCGGCATCAGCGAAATCGCCAAACGCGATGACCGTTTGGGTGGTCTGGTGGCGGCGATGCCGGTCATGACGTTGCTTGTGATCGGCTGGATGTATGCGGAAGGGGCGACATCCCAAAAAATTTCCAATCATATGACCTACACACTGGTCTATCTGGTGCCGACAATCCCGATGTTTCTTGTGTTTCCTTTTCTCATACAACGGTTAGGCTTTATGCCGACTGTTCTGATGTGTCTGACGCTCACTGCGGTTTTGGTCGGCGTCACAGATGCCTTGACCAGACAATATGGCTATAAACTGCTTTAGAGACGGAGGGGCTTGTGAACGCTTATCTCAGCCTGTTTGGCGCAATTGCCTTTGAAGTGACCGGTACATTGCTGTTGCCGGCTACTCAGAATTTCACAAAACTGCTGCCGACAGGAGGCTTGATTGTCTGTTATACGCTTTCCTTCTACTGTCTGACATTTGTAATTCAAAAACTGCCGCTTGCCGTTGTTTATGCCTCCTGGTCCGGTTTGGGTGTCTTCACCATCGCCGTTTTGAGCTACATATTTTACAAGGAAAGCCTGAATCCCCAGGCTGTTCTGGGGCTGTTTCTGATCATTGTCGGGGTGACACTGGTCAATTTGAACCGGGCCTAAAATTGCCGAAGCGCTTGCATCGAAAGCATCCCGGGGTGATAATCGTATTGTTTCTGACAAAAAAGGAAAAAACATGAAACAAATGAAATCCCTGTTCAACAGGTCACTGGTGGTTGGCTTTGTGCTTGGCGGGCTTGCGGCCCTGCCAGTCGGCTTTGCGCTCGGTGTATATTTCCTGCCGATCCTTGTCGCCAGCGAAGGTGCGGATGAGCAGGCGTTGATCATTGCGCAGGCCAATACATTGGCGCGGGCGACATTCTCTCGTGACCTTAAAGGCAGCGACCGCCTGCATTGGGGGGAAGGTGCATTGATCATCTCGACGGAGGGCGGTCAAACCTATGCAACGCTGGATGGGCAGGTTTCACCCGGTCCGGATTACAAGCTCTATCTGAGTCCGCAATTCGTGGATGACGAAGCCTCGTTTCTGGCCGTCAAGCATGACAGCCTCAAAGTGGCCGACATTACCGGCTTCATCAATTTCAGGGTGATGTTGCCGGTCACCGTCAAGGTCCGGGATTACGCTGCCGTGGTGGTCTGGTGCGAGCGCTTTGGTGAATTCATCACAGCCGGACGCCTCGAATAGCGGCGCAGGCAGCAAATCATTGATTAAACAGATATAATGGTCTAGGTTCTGGCCAAATACGGAAGGGTGTTATGTCTGTTCAGTCTTCACAAGTCACAAAACGCGTCACCGTGCCTGAATTGCAGTCCCGCAAAGGCAATGGCGGTGATCCAATTGTCTGCCTGACGGCCTATCATGCGCATACGGCTGGTTTGCTGGATCCGCATGTCGATTTGCTGCTGGTCGGCGACAGTCTCGGCATGGTCATGTATGGCATGGACAGCACGCTGGGCGTGACACTGGATATGATGATTGCGCATGGCGCTGCGGTGATGCGCGGTTCAAACAAGGCTTTGGTTGTGGTGGATATGCCGTTCGGGTCGTATGAGGAAAGCCCGTCACAGGCCTTTCATAATGCCGCACGGGTGATGAAGGAAACCGGCTGTCAGGCGGTGAAGATCGAAGGCGGTCAACGCATGGCGGATACGGTGAAATATCTGCATCAAAGGGGCGTTCCGGTGATGGCGCATATCGGTCTGACACCGCAAAGCGTCAATGTGATGGGCGGTTTCAAAACCCAAGGGCGGACTGAGGATCAATGGGATGAGCTGATCAATGACGCGATTGCTGTTGAGCAGGCCGGGGCTTTTGCGGTCGTGCTTGAGGGTATGGCGGCGGATTTGGCAGACGTCATCACCGATAAACTCTCCATTCCGACCATTGGCATCGGCGCGTCCGCAAGTTGCGACGGACAAATTCTTGTTTCTGAGGATATGTTGGGTCTGTCCCCCGAAACACCGAAATTTGTCAAGGAGTTCGCCAATCTTGGCGACCAGATTGCGGCAGCGGCCAAAGGCTATGCCGACGCGGTACGTGGTCGTAAGTTCCCGGGTAAAGAACACACCTATGCGATGAAGAAAAAACCCTAAAAAAAGGGTTTTCTGAGTTTTTTTAACGAGTTTCACATTGCCTTTGACCCCATGAGGCTGATAGTTTCCTTTAGTGCAGTTGGCATGTTTTTAAGTATTTGAGGAGCGGACCGTGGCTGACATTTTTGACGAAATCAATGCTGAGTTGAGGCAGGACCGCCTGAATGCTGTATGGGAAAAATACGGCATCTATGTCATCAGCATTGCACTGGCCATTGTTTTGTTTGTCGCCGGGTCAGCCGGATGGCAAAGCTACAGCAAGGGGCAGAATGAGTCGGCATCAGCGGCCTATGAAACCCTGCTTTCTGATTTGGAATATGCCTCCACCACGGAGCAGATGGAGGCGCTGGCCGCGTTCAGCAGCAATGCGGACAATGCCTACACAGTTCTCGCGGATCTGCGCCGTGCCAAGCTTTTGGCGGAAGGTGGTGATGATCAGGAAGCTGTCGGGCTGTATGACGCTTTGGCGGCTGACCGAGGCCTGCCGTCCGGAATCAAGGATTATGCCCGTCTGGCGGCGGTTTCCCTTTTGGTGGATACTGCGGCCCCTGCCGCGCTTGAGGAGCGTCTGGAGACTGCATTGGAGGCGGAGAGCCCTTTCCGTCATGCCGCCCGGGAAATGCTTGCGTTAAGCTATTTCAAGGCTGGGGATTATCTGATGTCCAAGGAGTTGTTGACAACCGCATTATCTGACCCGAAACTTCCGGCCCAGATGCAGCTGCGCCTGCTGATTTTGAACAAGAATGTCGATGATTTTTTAAATCAGGGTGACAGGTAAACATGCGCCGCTGGAGCAGTAACATGATAAACGGAAAAAAATTTCTTCGTGCCTCATTCGTCATGACACTTGCGTTGGTGGTTTCGTCCTGCGGCTGGTTTGGTGGGGATGAGGAAGAGGAAAGCACAAAAAAGAAGGTCAAAGGGGAGCGCATTTCCGTACTCAGTTTTGAACGCCGGCTTGAGGCTGATCCACGCCTTGTTGGCCAGAAAATCATCCTGCCCCGTCCCTATGCTAATCTGGGATGGACGCAGCCGGGCGGTTTTGCCGATAATGTCGCCCACCATCTTGCGCTCGGCGACAATCTGAGAAAACTGTTCAGCGTCTCCATGGTGGAGGGGAGTTCACGCGACATCAAGCTGACGGCCCCGCCACTGGTTGTGGACAACAAGGTTTTTGCCCTCGGTGCGGATTTGGAGGTTGTTGCGGTCAACGCACAGACCGGCAAACGTCAGTGGCGGACCGACCTGGCCCCCAAGAAAAGCGAGATTGAAGATGGTTTTGGCGGCGGCATCGCCTATGCGGATGGACAGATATTTGCAGTTACCGGTTTTGGTGAGGTGATGGCACTGGACAGTGAAACCGGTGAGATCGTCTGGCGTGTCCAAACCCCGATCCCGTTCCGGACGGCTCCGACCGTATCGAACGGACGCATTTTCGCCATCAGCCACGACAACCAACTTCAGGTCTTTTCAGCCGTTGACGGTGCGCGCCTCTGGAACCAGACAGCCATTTTGGAACCGGCAACGATTATGTCCGCGACCAGCCCGGCTGTGGCCGGTGATCTAGTTGTGGCGGGCTTCACGTCTGGGGAGGTGTTGGCCATGCGGACAAACAACGGACTGGTCAACTGGTCCGACAGTCTGACCCGCACCCGCCAACTCACCCCCTTGTCAGATTTGGCAGCCGTCATCGGCCGCCCTGTGATTGACCGCGACCGGGTTTTTGCCGTGTCGCACGGAGGCCGCATGGTGTCGATTGATCTGCGCTCCGGGGAACGGGTTTGGATGTCAGAGTTGACTTCGATTGAAACCCCCTGGATTGCGGGCGACAACATCTATGTCGTGACCATTGACGCTGAGCTGGTTTGTCTGAGCCGAAATCAGGGTAGGGTGCGCTGGGTGAAGCAGTTGGAGAAATATGAAGACGGTGATTTTGACGAACCGATCAGCTGGTCTGGACCGGTTCTGGCTTCTGACCGTCTGATCCTTGGAAACAGCCTGGGGCAACTCCTCACTCTGTCGCCTTACACCGGCGAACTTCTCAGCACAATAGATGTTGATGATCCGGTTGAGGTGACACCTGTTGTCGCCAATAAAACCCTGTATATTCTGACGGATGACGGTCGTCTGATCGCCTACCAATAGGCAGTTAGAGGCAAATATGAATTTTACCCTCGCGATAGTGGGACGTCCCAATGTCGGGAAATCAACCCTTTTCAATCGCCTGACCGGGCGACGGCTGGCACTTGTGGATGACAGCCCGGGGGTGACGCGCGACCGGCGTGAAGGGGATGCCAAGCTGGGTGATCTGCGGTTTACGGTCGTTGATACGGCCGGTCTTGAGGATGCACCCAAAGGTTCGCTGGAAGCCCGCATGCGCAGTCAGACGGAGCTGGCCATGGCGCAGGCTGACATGATTTTGATGCTGACGGATGCACGTGCCGGCATTTTGCCCGAGGACAGGTTTTTCGCAGATTTGATCCGCCGGACGACAAAGCCGGTCATACTTGCGGCCAACAAATATGAAGGCAATGCAGGTGAAACAGGTTTTTTCGAGGCTTATGAGCTGGGGCTTGGTGAACCGATCGGCCTTTCAGCTGAGCATGGTCACGGCATGGGGGACCTTTATACATTGGTGCGTGACGCCATGGACAGCCGGCCGGATGCCGGTGAGGATTTTGAGGATGATGAGGAGGAGGACTTTGATCCGGATGCACCGTTTACGCTCAATCTGGAAAAACCTCTTCGGGTTGCAATCCTTGGGCGACCGAATGCCGGTAAGTCCACCTTGATCAACAAATTACTTGGCGAGGAGCGCCTGCTGACCGGTCCGGAAGCCGGAATTACCCGTGACTCAATCGGGGTCGAGTGGAAATGGTTGCAAAACACCAAAGATGGCGAGGTTGAACGCCGGATCAAGCTTTGGGACACGGCCGGGGTGCGCCGTAAATCACGGGTAACGGAAAAACTTGAAAAACTCTCTGTCGCTGACGGTTTGCGGGCCGTTAAATTCGCTGAAGTGGTGGTGTTGCTGATTGACGCCGAGACGCCGTTTGACAAACAGGACATCCAACTGGCGGATCTGGTTGAGCGCGAGGGGCGCGCCCTGGTCATTGCCGTCAACAAGTGGGATCTGAAACTGGACCGCAAAGAGGTGCGTTCGATCATACGGGACAAGCTGGAATTCGCCTTGCCCAAGCTCAAGGGCGTGCCGGTGTTGACTTTTTCTGCCAAGACCGGGAAGGGGCTGAACGAGCTGATGCCGGCCATTGCTCGACAGCAGGAGATCTGGAACGCCCGCGTCGGCACTGCAAGGCTAAATAAATGGCTGGAGTCCGCTACATCCAAACATAACCCGCCGGCGGATAAGGGACGTCCGGTCAGGTTGAGATATGTAACGCAGGCCAAATCCAGACCGCCGACCTTTGTCGCCTTTTCCAGCCGCGGCAATGCCGTGCCGGACTCCTACATCCGCTATTTGACCAACTCCTTGCGCGAACAGTTTGACCTCAGCGGGATACCCATCCGGTTTTTCATCCGCAAGGGCAAAAACCCCTATGCTGACAAAAAATAGCTCCAACGCAATCAACTCGCTTAACCATTTGTGAATTTTCAGCACACGCCAGCCTTCACAAAAAACGCTTTTGACTTTATGATTTTCCCCATGAAGAAAATTAAGAATATCATCCCGACCCTGTTTATGGTCACGCTGATTTCGGCATGTGCCGGTCAGCCCAACCCCGAATTGGAAAACTTCCTGAAAAATGCGGTTGAAGAACTGAAGGGCAAATCTGCCGAAGACATTGTTGCGTGTGCCGGTCTGCCGGACGCAACGGTCGATTTGAAAAACGGCAAACAGATCCTTTCATATTCGAACGTCACCACGCGGCTTGAACGAGACCCCCTCTACGGACACCACCATCATGGCTGTTCGCTCTATACCCATAATTATTATTGCGGCGCTTATGACCATTCCTTTTTGGGGCATCATGATTGGATTGATGTTGTCCAAAAAGGATGCCGTGTCGGTTTCTGGATGAACGACTCGAAAGTTGAAGATCTCAGCTTTGAACTCACTTCGCCCCGTGCGAAAGGCCATTGCGCCCGCATCATCAAGTCCTGTGTCCCGACGCCGGAAGGTGAGGCGGAAAAAGCTGATGCGCCGGTCAAAGCCGGCGAAAATCTATGATTTGACCCGTTTGCGTCCAGTCAGGGGACAAGATTTTTACAAACAAGGGGGCCAGTTCCTCTGGTGTCGTTAAGGTCGTCGGGTCTTCCCCAGGCATGGCTTTGGCGCGCATGGCGGTGCGGATGGGGCCGGGGGACACGAGGTTGACTTTCAGGTTGGTTTCCTGCTGCTCGTGGGCCCAACAGCGCACAAGGGTGTTGAGAGCCGCTTTCGACGATGCATAACCGCCCCAGAAGGGTTTGGCGCTTTCGGCCACACCGGAGGTGACAAAAACAGCGCGGCCTGCGTCAGACGCCAGCAACAGCGGTTCCATCGATTGAATCAGCCGCGCATTGGCAGTGACATTCACAGCCATGAGGTTCTCAAATTCATCGCCGGCAATATGGGCCACGGGAGACATCGGGCCGAGTATGGCGGCATTGCCGACCAGGGCGTCAAGCCGTCCCCATTTTTCAGCAATGACCGCGCCGAGCCTGTCGAGCGCCGCATAATCCGTCACATCAAGAGGCACACCCGTCGCCGCGCCGCCTGCGGCATCAATTTCGTCATAAACCGATGCCAGATTATCCTCATTCCGGCTGACCAGCAGGACATGATCGCCCTGCGCTGCAAGGGCCAAGGCGACTGCGCGACCGATACCGCGGCTGGCACCGGTGACGAGGGCTACGCGCTGGTCTTGGGAATGCGTCACTCGGCCTTCTCTTTCAGAAGGGAAAGCTGTTGAATTTTCTCATCTCCATTCTGGTCCGACAATGGAGTGGGGTAATCACCGGTGAAGCAATGGTCGGTGTATTGCGGCTGTTCAGGATTGCGACCCTGCGCATGCCCCATGGCATGATAAACGCCGTCAACACTGAGAAAAGCCAGACTGTCGGCGCCGATATAGGCACACATTTCAGCAAGACTTTGATTGGCGGCGAGAAGCTGCTCTTTGTCGGGCGTGTCAATGCCGTAAAAATCAGGGTGCGTAATCGGTGGTGAGGCAATCCGCATATGCACTTCTGTGGCACCGGCTTCACGCATCATTTCGACAATCTTAACGGAGGTTGTCCCACGGACGATGGAGTCATCAATCAATATGACCCGCTTGCCCTCTACATGCGCCTTGTTGGGGTTGTGCTTGCGTTTGACACCGAGCTGGCGCACGGCCTGTGTGGGTTCAATGAATGTCCGTCCAACATAATGGTTCCGGATGATGCCCAGTTCAAAGGGGATCCCGGATTTTTCGGCATATCCAATGGCAGCCGGTACACCGCTGTCCGGCACCGGGATGACGACATCAGCGTCAACACCGCTCTCCTCGGCAAGTACACGGCCGAAATTCTTGCGGCAGTCATAAATGCTGCGGCCATCAAGTATTGAGTCCGGGCGGGAAAAATAAATATATTCGAAAATGCAGGGGCGTGGAGCCGTTTGCGGGAAGGGTTTGACGCTTTCAATGCCGTTTTCATCAATCACGACAATCTCGCCATTTTCCACTTCGCGGACAAAAGAGGCGCCGATGATGTCGAGGGCGCAGGTTTCGGACGCCAGAACGGGTGAGCCGTCCAGATCACCAAGAACCAGCGGGCGGATGCCGAGCGGGTCACGCGCCCCGATCAGTTTTTTGTTGGTCAGCACGACCAGACTGTAGGCGCCCTGGATCTGAAAGAGCGTGTCAATCAACCGGTCAACGGTCTTACGGCGCTGCGACCGGGCCACAAGCTGCAAAATGGTCTCTGTATCTGATGTTGACTGGAAAATCGCGCCGCGTTTGACCAATTCGTTTCTGAGTGTCAGCGCATTGGTTAAATTGCCGTTATGTGCACAGGCAAAGCCCCCGACCGCCAGATCAGCAAAAAGCGGCTGTACATTGCGCAAAATGGTCTCTCCGGTGGTGGAGTAACGCACATGACCGATGGCGGAGTTCCCTTCAAGACGGTCAATCACATTGGCTTTGGTGAAATGTTCGCTGACCAGACCCATGCGGCGCTCGGAATTGAACCGGGTGCCGTCAAAGCTGACAATACCGGCGGCTTCCTGTCCACGGTGTTGAAGGGCATGAAGCCCCAAGGCGGTCAAGGCGGCGGCATCGGGATGATTGTAGATGCCGAAGACGCCGCACTCCTCACGCAGCGTATCGCCGTCAAAATCCTCATGTGTCAGATGGGTCAACTCTCACCTGCCTGTTTTGCTTTCAAGGGCGCTGTGTCGCCCTCTTGTCAATACAGTTTGCTTATAACCTGAACCGTTCATTTTGTCAGCGTTCCATTCAATAAATCTTCATAGCCCGGCTCGGACAACATTTCATCAATGGTCGGTATCCGGTCTGACAGGTTTTCAATCGGGATGAGGCGCATAATCCCGGTTGTGCTGGCTTGAACAAAGGGCATTAATTTGCCGTCTTTCAGCCAGCCGGGGTGCTCCTCATAAGGCAACAGCAACAAAACAACATAATAGGCGAAAACCAGCACAAGCAGGCCGCGTAAGACCCCAAAGGCGGCCCCCAATATCCTGTCGAGACCACCGAAATTACTTTTTTTGATTTGTTTGGAAAAGACATGCGCCACCAGATTGAAACCGATAAGGATCAGGATGAAGGTCAGCATAAGCACAATGCCGTCCGCCAGCCAGTCCGGGGAAATGAAGTCGCGGGCCAGAGGTTTGGTCAGCGGGAAACTGTAGAGCGTCCCGAGCAGGGCGAGCACCCAGCCGGTGATGGAAAGTACCTCTTTTGTGAATCCCCGCAAAACGGCGATGGCTGTGGACACGCTGACGACCACCACAATAACGATATCAAGGGCGTTGAAAAAGTCAGCCACGGTCCCCCCTGTCCGGCAGGACACCAAGGGTCTGCATCATGTCGCCCAGACTCTCAATATGTTGGACGTCCAGCGGGGGTGTCTCCTGATTGGCCGGCAAAGCCGACAGAGCGGTTGAAAACCCAAGCTTGGACGCCTCTTTGAGACGTGCCGTCGTTTGGGCAACGGGTCGCACCGCCCCGGACAGGCTGATTTCACCGAAAACCACCGTATCATTGGGCAGGGCGGCATTGGTCAGGGACGACATCAGGGCTGCGGCGACAGCCAGATCCGCCGCCGGTTCATGTATTCTGAGGCCGCCGGCAACATTCAGGAAGACATCCTTGCCGGCAAAGCTCATGCCGCAGCGCGCCTCCAGCACCGCCAGAACCATGGACAGCCGGTTGCTGTCCCAACCGACAACAGCACGCCGGGGTGTGGCCAGTGAGGAGGGCGCAGCCAAAGCCTGAATTTCAACAAGCAGGGGGCGTGTGCCCTCAATGCCTGCAAAAACAACCGCGCCGGGGACGTTTTTTTCACGCGCCTCCAGAAAAAGGGCGGACGGGTTGGCGACTTCTGCGAGCCCCGCACCACGCATCTCGAATACGCCGATTTCATCGGTCGGGCCGAAACGGTTTTTGACAGACCTCAGAATCCGGAAGCTGTGGCCCCGGTCGCCCTCAAAATAGACAACTGTGTCAACCATATGCTCCAAAACACGCGGGCCGGCGATTTGGCCCTCTTTGGTGACATGTCCGACCAGCACCAGCGCGGTGTCGGCTGATTTGGTATGATGGATCAACTCCTGGGCGGCGGCCCGGACCTGGGAGACGGTGCCGGGTGCGCTTTCGATGCTGGGCGACCAGACTGTCTGGATCGAATCGATGATGACAAGGTCGGCCGTCTCCCCCTTTTTCAGCGTTGCAAGAATATCCGCAACATTGGTCTCCGCCCCAAGTTTGACCGGTGCCTCCGACAAGCCGAGGCGGCTGGCGCGCATTCGCAGCTGTGCGATGGCCTCCTCGCCGGAGATATAGACAACCTGTTTGCCGTGTTCTGCCAAAGCCGCTGCGGCTTGCAGCAATATGGTCGATTTCCCGATGCCGGGATCACCGCCGAGCAGAATGGCCGAGCCGGGCACGAAGCCGCCGCCGATCACCCGGTCAAATTCCTTGATGCCGGTCTGGTTGCGCGGCGGGGCCTCCGCCTCACCGGCGAGGCTGGTCAGTTCAATGATCTGGGCCTTGCCCTTGCCGGGTTTGGCGCTGCGGCCAAGCGGCGGGCCACTTGCTGATTTCTCCTCGACAAGCGTGTTCCATTCATTGCAACTTTCGCATTTGCCGCTCCATTTGTTGCTGACGGCACCGCAGGACTGACAGACATATTGCGTTCCGGATTTCGCCATCAGTCGCTGCCTTCCACAAAAATAGGCCCTTCCGCCAGCCCCTGCATGAACTGGCTGAGGTAAGGGTCTTCGCTGTCCAGCATCTCGGCCTGACTGCCCTGCCAGATGATTTTGCCCTGATACAGAAAGGCAACCTTATCGGCGATGGCCCGCACACTGGACATGTCATGTGTGATGGTCAAGGTGGCGGCGCCGAGATCCTGCACGCATTCGCGGATAAGCTGGTTGATGACGTCGGTCATGATCGGATCCAATCCGGTCGTCGGCTCATCAAAAAAGATGATATCAGGATGGTCCGCAATTGCACGGGCCAAGCCGACCCGTTTGTGCATGCCGCCGGACAACTCGGCCGGGGAGCGGTCCATCAGTTCTGCACCCAAACCGACACGCATCAGTGCGGACAGGGCAATGTCGCGTCCCTCAGCCTCTGTGCAGTTCCGGTTCTGGCGGGCGGAGAAGGCAACATTCTCCCAGATCTTGAGACTGTCAAAAAGGGCGCCGTTCTGGAACAGCATACCAAACTGCTGGTTCAGCGCATGCTGTTGGGCCTCATTCAGTCCGGTGGTTTCTGTGCCGTTGACCTTTATTGAGCCGGCATCCGGACGCATCAGTCCGAGAATGGTTTTCATCATGACTGATTTGCCGCTGCCCGAGCCGCCGATCACCACGACGGACTCCCCCTGTTCAATGGTCAAGTCCACGCCTTTCAGCACCTGTTTTGGCCCGAACCCCTTATGGACATCTGTCAGTTCGACGGCTTTGTGTGATGTCATGCTGACCTCAATTCGAGAAAAGCAGGGAGGTCATGATGTAATTCGCCGAAAGGATGAGAATGGACGAACTGACAACTGCATTGGTGGTTGCACGGCCTACGCCCTGTGCTCCGCCGGCTGAGAAATAGCCGTTGAAGCAGCCCATGACAGCGATGATGAACCCGAATACGGAAGCCTTGATCAGGCCGGAGGTGATGTCATCCAGTTCAATGAAGTCAAGGGTGCGTTGGACATAAATGGCGGCATTGAAATCCAACAATTGCGTGCTGACCACAAAGCCGCCCATAATGCCGATAATGTCCGCAATCATGACCAGCAGCGGCAGGGTGATCAGGGCGGCGACAATCCGGGGGGCGACCAGATATTTGTAGGGGTCGGTGGACAGTGTGGTCAGCGCATCAATCTGTTCCGTGACACGCATGGTGCCGATTTCAGCGGCAATGGCGGAACTGACACGCCCGGCAACCATTAACCCCCCGAGCACAGGGCCAAGCTCCCGTGTAATCCCCAAAGCGACAATGCTGGCGACAATGCTTTCGGAATTGAACTCATTGCCGCCATAATAAATCTGCAAAGCCAACACGCCGCCGGTGAAAAACGAGGTCAGGGCGACCACCGGAAGGGAAAAATAGCCGATACGGAGCATTTGTTGACCGATCAGGCGGAAATAATGCGGCGGCTGAACAATGGCGCGGATGGCCTTGCCGATAAACAGGGACAAGGTGCCGACGCTGGTGACGAAGCCAATGGTTAAGCTACCGATTTTTGCGACAAGATTCATGCGACAGTCCTGGAATATGATTCACGCCGCATGATAAACCCGTTTGTAACGGCTTCCAAGCTGAGTCAGGATTTCATAGGAGATTGTGCCGGCCTGTTGTGCAACGGCATCAAGGGGAATGACGGTGCCGAATATCTCAGCCATGTCGCCACGTTGAATATCTGCGTCCAGACCGGAAATGTCCACGGCCAGCAAATCCATTGAAACACGGCCGACGAGCGGGCAGATCTGGTTGCCAAAGGCGACATGGGCGAAATCCGTGTCCTGGTCGCCGCGCCCCAAAAGGCGTGGAAAACCATCCGCATACCCAATCCCGAGCACGGCAATCCGCATCTCCGCTGCCGGTATGAAGGTTGCCCCATAGCCAATGCTTTCACCCGGTTTGACGGTTCTGACCTGCAGCACAGGCGCGCGCAGGGTGGTGACGGCACGCCCGGCAGTGGTTCCGTCTTTGGTCGGTGAGCCACCGTAAAGGCCAATGCCGACGCGTATCATGTCATGGTGATAATCCGCCCCGATCAAGGCCCCGGCGGAATTGGCCAGACTCGCCGTGACGTCGGGGAAATGTTGTCTTGTCGCCGCGAAAGCCGCCAGTTGACGCGCATTCATCGGATGCTCAGGTTCGTCCGCGCAGGCCAAATGGCTCATCAGCAGGGATGGCCTGAAACTCTCCGGCAAGGTGGAAAGGTCCGCCAACGGTAATCCCAGCCGGTTGAATCCTGTGTCCACATGCAGGCCGGCCGGCCCGCCGCCGGCTGATGTCCAGGCATCAATTTCCTCAAGACTTCCCAAACAGGGACGCAGTGTGTGGTTTTGAAAAAATCCGGATGTGCCGTCCAGATAGCCATTCATGACATAAATCACGGCCGCTTGGTCTACTGCAGACAGAATGTCCCGCAATGCTGCGCCTTCCTTGGCCTGTGCCACGAAAAAGGTCCGGCATCCCGCTTCATATAGTGCCGGTGCGGCTTCAGACAGGCCCATGCCGTAGGCGTCCGCCTTCACCACGGCTGCGGTTTCGGCAGTTTTGGAAAGCCTTGTGTAGTGCAGATAATTTGCGGCAAGGGCGGATAAATCGACACGCAGATGGGCGTGATCATGCGGAACCGCACTGGCGTCAGGCTCAGACATCTATTCTTTCTGGAAGGTAGCTGCTTTCGGCCAAATCACGGAAGCGGGTCACTTTGGCGTCAAATGACAGTTTGATGTTGTCAACCGGGCCATGACGGTTTTTGCCGATGATCAATTCGGCAATACCGTGCACCTTTTCCATCTTTTCCTGCCAGATCATGTGCTCTTCCGTACCATCCTGCGGTTCCTCTTTCAACACGTAATATTCCTCGCGGTAAACGAACATCACAATGTCGGCGTCTTGTTCAATGGAGCCGGATTCACGCAAATCTGACAGTTGTGGCCGCTTGTCGTCACGGCTTTCGACCTGACGTGAAAGTTGGGACAGGGCGATGATCGGAACATTCAGCTCTTTCGCCAGGGCTTTCAGCCCCTGTGTCACCATGCTGATTTCCTGAACACGATTGTCGCCGCTGCTGGAGGCTGAGGCCCTGACAAGCTGCAGATAGTCGACGACAATCAGCCCGAGGTCATGTTGCCTTTTCAGGCGACGGGCACGGGCCGAGAGGGTCGAAATCGGGATTGCACCCGTATGGTCGATGTAAAGGGGGAGGCTTTGCAGATCGCGGGCGGCGTCATACAGGCGTCCATATTCATCTTCAGAAATGTCCCCTTTGCGGATGTTCCCGGACGAGATTTCCGTCTGTTCGGCAATAATCCGTGTGGCCAGTTGTTCGGCCGACATTTCCAACGAAAAGAAGGCGACGACGGCGCCGTCTCTGGCTTTTCTTGAGCCGTCGGGGAGTTCCTCGACATTGCCCTCACTCCAGGCGCGGGCATGGTTTTTGGCGACGCTGAAGGCAATGTTGGTCGCCAATGAGGTTTTGCCCATGGCCGGCCGGCCCGCCAGGATCAACAGGTCGCTTTCCTGCAACCCGCCCAACACATTATCCAGTCCGGTAAAGCCGGAGGACAGGCCGGACAGGTGTCCTTCGCGTTGATAAGCGCGCTCCGCCATTTCGACGGCTCCGGATACCGAGTCCTGGAAATTGATGAAACCGGACTGGTGGGCGCCTTTTTCCGCGATTTCATAAAGCCCCTGTTCGGCCTGTTCAATCTGTTGGTCGGGCGATTCGTCAATCTCGGCGTCATAGGCCGTGTTGACCATCTCTTCACCGAGATTGATCAGTTCTCGCCGCACGGCCAGGTCATAAATGGTCTGCCCGTATTGGCGGGCATTGATGATGGTTGTGGCGTTGCTGGCCAATTTCGACAGATAGGCCGTGCCGCCGAGCTGCTGCAGCCCCTCATCATGTTCAAAATAGGTTTTCAGCGTAACCGGTGAAACCGCATTGCCGTTTCCGATGAACTTGATGGCGGCCTCGAAAATCCGGCCATGCACCGGGTCATGGAAATGCCGCGGCAGAAGGAAGTCCTCAACCTTGTCCATCACATCATTATTGACAAGCAAGGCCCCCAACAATCCCTGTTCGGCTTCGATATTATGTGGCAGGGGACGGTAGGCGTCTTCATCCTGCGGGGTCGGGAGTGGGGTTACTTGCGGGTCCATAAGTCATTTCTAGACAGAAATGAACCAAAACAAAACAAGCCCCCGAAAATAAATTCCGGAGGCTTGTGAATTGTGGGGAAAACTTTTTCCCAATTTTAAAAGCGGCTGCCTAAACGTCCTCAGAGGCTTCATCAGAGGCCTCTTCTGAGGTTTCCTCTTCCGCCGTGTCGTCGCTTTCGGCCTCAGCGGTTTCAGAAGCCTCAGACGATTCAGCAGTTTCCGCGTCCATCATTTCAGCGGCGGCTTCAACAGCCTCTTCGCCGGCATCATCGTCCAGTTCAGCCTCAACGCCTTCCTCAAAGACCTCTTCAATATCAAGAGTTTCCTCTTCTTCAGCGGAAATGGTGACATTTTCGCCGCGGGCCTGGCGTTCGGCTTCCTCTTCGGTCCGGGCCACATTGACCTGAACATCAGCGGACACCTCCGGATGCAGGATGATTTGAATGTCATGAACACCCAATTCCTTAATCGGTGCGTCCAACAGCACTTGGTTGCGGTTCACAGTGAATCCGGCTTCGGTGAAGCTTGCGGCAATATCCCGGGTGTTGACAGAGCCGTAAAGCTGGCCGGTTTCACTGGATTGGCGGATGACGACCACTGACTCGGTGTCCATCTTGGCTTTGACGGCCTCAGCTTCGGTTTTGAGTTTCAGGCTGTCGGCCTCCAACTGGGCCCGCTGGGTCTCAAACTGCTCCAGATTGGCTTTGTTGGCGCGCAGCGCTTTACCTTGAGGCAAGAGGAAATTACGTGCGTATCCGTCCTTGACGGTAACCACATCACCCATTTGCCCAAGTTTGGCTATTCTTTCAAGCAATACCACTTGCATCACTTATCTCCTTTATTGATGACGTGTTTCTATACCAAACACACCATAAAAACAATTGTTACCTGCAAAAATTCTCATAATCAGAAATTAATATATTTTTCAGTTTCTTAAGTGTTTTTGGCACCGCCGAAACGCTGTCGCAGCCCAAACCGTGACTCCAGAAGACCAACAATGCTGACCAGAAAATAGGCATAGGAAAACAGGAAGATCAGTACATACACAATCGTCAGCAATAAGGGGCGCTGTTGGTTGCGGCGGGTGACGACATGGATTGTGGCAAGCCCCAACAGGAAAAAAGCAAACAGCAGGATGCCGAGCAGGGCGGAAATCAATGTGTTGGGCCAACCTGATGCCAGAAAACTGAGCAGCAAGCTGGCTGCGGCGATGATTTCAAAACTGGACGGTAATGTGAACCGGCTGTATTCGGGTGTTGGCCTGAGATTTGTCTCAAATTGTTTGTTGAGGAATTGAGCCAGGATCAGACTGACCGTCATTGTCACGGTCCAAAAGGTGGGGGCGATGATGACAAAAGACATGCCCATCATGGCAATGTGGTTTTCGTTCATGGGGGCGTTGGTGAATGTCGCGATGAGGTCAAGCAGTTCTTTGTCTTCGGCGATGCTCCGGCTCAAAACGCCGGGCAACCCCCCGGGACTGCCGGCTTGCGCGGCAAAAAAGCCGAAAGTTGCAACGGCGGACATCCCAAGGATCCAGTAAAACAGCCTGTCCGCGGGGTAAAACGCACGCGTCCCGTCCTCGTTTTCATAGGTCTGGGTCGCCAGATGCACCAACCAGAGCGCCGGGACAATAAAAATCAAACTGCCTGATAAGGCCGGACCGAGGCCGGACAACAAGGCGATAAGCACGAAAAAGACCGCCCCGGCAAGCAGGGCGGTCGTTAATCCTGAGCCTAATCCGAGTGTCAAAAACGGCAGTGGCGTGAAAATCATCAAAATGACCGTCATAAAGATGAAACACGCCGCCGTGCCGGTGAAGACTGCTTTGGCTAAACTCTTGTGATCCATGTCGCGTCCCCGCGATGAGATCTATTCGACTGTGTAAGGCATCAAAGCGAGAAAACGGGCGCGTTTGATGGCTTTGGCCAGTTCACGCTGCTTTTTTGCGGAAACAGAGGTGATCCGGCGCGGAACAATCTTGCCGCGTTCAGACACATAGCGCTGCAGCAGGCGGGTATCCTTGTAGTCGATTTTCGGGGCGTTGCTGCCGGAAAACGGGCATGATTTTTTGCGGCGGTAAAAAGGTTTGCGACCCATGCTCATGATGAGGCCTCCTCTTTCTGTTGACTGTTGTCATTTCTGCTGGGGGCGGCGTCACGGCGACCTGACCGGCGGTCATCCTTGTCACGGCCCTTGTTCAGCAACGGAGCTGACGGTTCCTCGTCATGTTCGTCAACCCGGATGGTCATCAGGCGGATGACATCATCGTTGAGACCCATTTGACGCTCCATTTCCGCCACGGCTTCATGCGAGGCGTCGATGTTGAGCAGCGAATAGTGGCCTTTGCGGTTTTTCTTGACTTTATAGGCCATGGACCGCAGGCCCCAATATTCGGTTTTTTTGATGGAGCCGCCATGCTCAGAGATGACAGCGCTGAATTGCTCGGTCAGGGCTTCCACCTGTTGCTGGGAAATATCCTGACGGCAAATGAAAATGTGCTCGTAAAGCGACATTGCCTTTCCTTTCGTTAAATCCGGCGCAGAGCCTCCAACGAGCCTCTTTTCAGGAAAGGCTCAAAGGGAACGCAAGAGCGGAGACAAGGGAAACGGAACCTAATTCACATGACGCGTCATTGCGCCATTTTCCTTTCAGCCCCCAGCCGGACGTTTCAATGCCTGCTATGTACACCTAACAGAGGGGCTTGGCAACCCTTCCGAAGGTCTGTATTGATGTTTTTAAATATGCACATCCCCGTAAGGAGGTTCCCCCATGAGTTATGCATTTACATTTCCGGGCCAGGGCAGTCAGGCCGTTTTGATGGGCAAGGATTTGGCGGATCAGTTTCCTGAAGCGCGTCAGGTTTTTGAGGAGGTTGATGAAGCGTTGGGCCAGTCACTGTCAGATATCATGTGGACGGGGCCGGAAGACACGCTGACATTGACCGAAAACGCTCAGCCCGCGCTGATGGCCGTGTCCATGGCCGTCATGCGGGTCCTGGAGAGCAAGGGCTTTTGTCTGGCTGATCAGGTGGCTTATGTGGCGGGCCACAGTCTTGGGGAATATGCGGCCTTGGCGGCGGCGGGCACATTCAGCCTGGCGGACACGGCGCGATTGCTGAAAATCCGGGGTCAGGCCATGCAACAGGCCGTGCCTGTCGGTGAAGGTGCCATGGCGGCCCTTCTCGGGCTGGACTTTGCAACAGTGACTGAGATTGCGGAAAATGCGGCCGGGGAGGGCGAAGTGTGCAGTGCCGCCAATGACAATGCACCCGGGCAGGTTGTGTTGTCCGGGAGCAAGGCTGCGGTCGAGCGGGCCTGTGAATTGGCCAAGGAGGCCGGTGCCAAACGCGCCATGCCACTGCCGGTCAGCGCACCGTTTCATTGTGCCTTGATGACGCCTGCGGCGGAGCGCATGGCCGTCGCCCTTTCCGAAGTTGAAATGGCGGCCCCGGTCGTGCCGCTGGTGGCGAATGTCACGGCGGCCCCGACCAGTGACCCCAACGTCATCCGTGACCAGCTTGTGCAGCAGGTGACCGGTGTCGTGCGATGGTCGGAAAGCGTCAGCTGGCTCGGGGACAATGGTGTGACTCATCTGGTTGAGGCGGGCAGCGGCAAGGTGTTGACCGGGCTGGCCCGGCGCATCAACAAGGAATTGGGTGCCACAGCCCTGAACAATGGTGCTGATATAGATGCCTTCATGGAAACCCTCTAAGGAAAAGGAATAAACATGTTTGATTTGAGCGGGAAAACAGCGTTGGTGACCGGTGCTTCAGGTGGCATTGGCAGGGATATTGCGCGGTGTCTGCATCAGGCCGGGGCAAAAGTCGGTTTGGCCGGCACACGGGAGCAGGTGCTTCAGGAGTTGGCGGGTGAATTGGGGGAAGGCGCTCATGCACTGGTGGCTGACCTGTCGGCACCAGACGGTGCAGCGGATTTGATTTCCAAGGCGGAGGATACCCTCGGCGGTGTCGATATACTGGTCAACAATGCCGGCATCACACGCGATAATCTCGCCTTGCGCATGAAGGATGAGGATTGGGATGCCGTGTTGAATGTCAATTTGAAATCAGGCTTTCAGTTATCCCGTGCCTGCTTGAAGGGCATGATGAAACGCCGGTTTGGCCGCATTATCGGGATTACCTCTGTGGTCGGCACCACGGGCAATCCCGGACAGGCCAATTACGCCGCCGCCAAAGCCGGCATGGTCGGCATGAGTAAGGCGCTGGCTCAGGAGGTCGCTTCGCGCAGCATCACCGTGAACTGCGTCGCGCCGGGTTTTATTGCCACACCGATGACGGATGTCTTGCCGGATGACCAAAAGGAAGCCTTGACGCAATCCATCCCGGCCGGCCGGCTTGGTGCCGGCGAAGACATAGCTGCAGCTGTGCTGTATTTGGCCAGCGATGAGGCCGGTTATGTGACCGGCCAGACGTTGCATGTGAATGGTGGCATGGCGATGATTTGATCCTGGCGTCCGGTAAAAGCAAAAACTAGACAACCATGGCGAATTTTGATATTTAGCCCCAACCTATTTGGTTTTAACTATTCTTTTATGGTAAATTGGCCATACACATTAACAGGGATATGAAGATGAGTGATATTGCAGAACGCGTTAAGAAAATCGTTGTTGAAGAGCTCAATGTTGAAGCAGACAAAGTGACGGACAGCGCCAGCTTTATTGATGATCTTGGTGCAGACAGCCTTGATACCGTAGAGCTTGTCATGGCTTTTGAAGAAGAGTTCGACATCGAAATTCCCGACGATGCTGCCGAAGGTATTCTGACGGTTGCAGACGCGATTTCCTATATTACCAACGCTTCTTAATCTGGCGGGCCTCTTTTCAGGCTTGGCCATTTCCTGATCGGAAACGTTTGAGTGAGAAAATGAGAAGAGTCGTTGTCACAGGCATTGGCGGCATCACCCCGTTGGGAGCGAATGCCAAGAAATCATGGGACAATATAATTTCCGGTCAATCCGGCGCATCCAAAATCTCAAAATTTGATGCGTCGGATTTGCCTTGCCGTATTGCCTGCGAAATTAACGCTGATGCGCTTGGCTTCAACGCCGATGACTGGCTGGAGCCGAAAGAGCAAAAGCGCGTTGATGATTTCATCATTTTTGGCATCGCCGCTGCTGACATGGCGATTGCCGATTCCGGATATGCCCCCGAAACGGATGAGCAACTCTGCCGCACCGGGGTCATGATCGGCTCCGGCATTGGCGGCCTCAACAGCATTGAACAAAACGCCCTTACTTTGGCGGAGCGCGGCCCGCGCAAAATCGGCCCGTTTTTCATTCCCGGTGCCTTGATCAACCTGATCAGTGGTCAGGTCTCGATCCGCCACGGATTTAAAGGCCCAAATCATTCGGTTGTCACAGCCTGCTCAACCGGTGCGCATGCCATCGGTGATGCGTCCAGGATCATCATGTTCGGCGATGCTGATGTCATGATCGCCGGTGGTGCGGAGGCGGCAATCTGCAGATTGGGCATGGCGGGGTTCGCCGCCTGCCGCGCCCTGTCCACGGAATATAATGAGACCCCCGAGAAGGCGTCGCGCCCCTATGACCGTGACCGGGACGGCTTTGTGATGGGGGAGGGCGCCGGAGTTGTGGTGCTTGAGGAATATGAGCATGCCAAGGCCCGTGGCGCGAACATATATGCCGAAATTGTCGGCTATGGCATGTCCGGTGACGCTTATCACATCACCTCGCCGGCTGAGGACGGCAATGGCGGATATCGGGCCATGCAGACAGCCTTGAAACATTCCGGCCTGTCTCCAGAAGATATCGGTTATGTCAATGCACATGGCACATCCACGCCCGTTGGGGATGAGATTGAACTGCGGGCTGTTGAGCAGCTTTTCGGTGGTGCGGCTGACAAGCTGAAAATGTCATCCACCAAATCCGCCATCGGGCATTTGCTGGGTGCTGCCGGGGCGGTCGAAGCCATTTTCAGCATTTATGCCCTGAATGAAGGCATTGTCCCACCCACGATCAATCTGGAAAATCCCTCAATGGAGACATCCATTGATCTGGTGCCGCAGCAAGCCAAAGAGGCCAAGGTCAATGCGGTTCTGTCAAATTCATTTGGTTTTGGCGGAACCAATGCCTCATTGATTTTCAAGGCGGTGTCGTGACCACAGAGCGTCGTACGGCCCCGGCTGACGGCAAACGTCCTGTGAAACTCTTTCATTTCGTCTCGGCTGCCATGGTGTTGGCAGCTTTTCTTGCCGCAAGCGTGCTGGCTCTTGTTTTTGTTCTGCCCGGCCCGTCACAACAGAGTGTCAGAATAATTCTGCCGCAGGGGGCGTCCCTGCCGCGCATCTCTCGTTCGCTTTCAGAGCAGGGCATGATCCATCATCCTGCCCTGTTCAGGGCCGGTGTCAGGTTGTTGGGGCAGTCAAGAAACCTGCAGGCCGGGGAATATGAAATCCCGGCCAATGTATCCTCCTACCGGCTGATGCAGGTATTGGTGTCCGGCAGGACGTATTTGCATGCGGTGACAATCCCTGAAGGCTTGACCAGCCGGCAGATCATTGACCGCCTGCAGGATAACCCCGTCCTCACGGGCTCGGTTGCGGAGGTGCCGGCGGAAGGCAGTCTGTTGCCTGAAACCTACAAGGTGAGGCGCGGCACAAGCCGCTCGGACCTCATTCGACTGATGCAAAACGCACAAAAGGATCTGCTCGGCCAACTTTGGGGCAGTCGCAATGTGCATGCTGATGTCCCAGACATGAAGGCGGCTGTCATTTTGGCGTCGATTGTGCAGAAGGAAACCGGACAGGCCGATGAATACGGCTTGGTTGCATCGGTCTTCCTCAACCGGCTTGCCAAAAATATGCGGCTGCAATCCGATCCGACCATCATTTACGGACTGGTCGGCGGCGCGGGGTCATTGAACCGACCCATCCGCAGAAGCGAAATCCGGCAAAAGACCGACTACAACACATACCAAATCAACGGTTTGCCGCCGACGCCCATCTCCAATCCGGGGCGTGCTGCCATTCAGGCGGTTCTGACACCTGTCACATCGCCTTATTACTATTTTGTCGCTGATGGAACCGGCGGCCACGCCTTTGCCGAAACATTGTCTGAACATGAGGCGAATGTCCGGGTCTGGCGGCAGATCAGGGCACAGCAAAACCGCAACTAACAACGGTTTGCGCTGGCGACGAATAAGGTATACTGACCGAAATTATTTCCGAGGAAGGCATGTCAAACGATATTCAACGCAGAGGCCTGATGCTGGTCTTGTCGTCGCCGTCAGGGGCCGGTAAGACGACCATCAGCCGCCGTCTGCTTGAGCAGGATGATATGCTGACCATGTCCGTCTCCGCCACCACACGGGCACCACGCGACAGTGAAACGGACGGCATTGACTACCATTTTGTCAGCACTGAAGCCTTCGGCATTATGCAGAATGAAGGGCGCCTGCTGGAATACGCCAAGGTTTTCGGAAATTATTACGGCACGCCGCGCGATCCCGTCGAAGACAGTCTGATGCAGGGCCGGGATGTCCTGTTCGATATTGACTGGCAGGGGACCCAGCAGTTGCAGGAGGCCGCAGCGGATGATTTGGTCCGGGTGTTTGTGCTGCCCCCTTCTGCCGCCGCCTTGCAGGAGAGGCTGACCAACCGGGCGCAGGACTCAGCCGAAACGGTCGCCATGCGGATGAGCAAGGCTTCAGACGAAATCAGCCATTACGCCGAATATGATTATATCATCGTCAATCACGACCTTGCGGAAAGCGTCGTGCAGGTGCAGAGCATTTTGCGCGCTGAACGGCTCAAGCGTGCCCGCCAGACGGGATTGTCGGATTTTGTGAAACAGCTGCGCGCAAGTCTTTAAGTTTATAAATTCTGTTTGCCTTTAATCAGCCTCCACCCTAATTCAGACAGTCAAGCAAGAATAAAGGGCTTTGACCATACTGATGACCACGCCACTGACCATGCTTCGTGAATTTTTTAAATTAGAGGCCGCCGCGGGTGTCCTGCTGGCGATGACTGCCCTGCTTGCCTTGATCATGGAAAACTCCCCGCTCCGGCCTCTCTATGACGCCTTGTTGACGACCCCCGTCGTCATTCAAATCGGTGAGTTTCTCATCAACAAACCTTTGCTGCTCTGGATCAATGACGGGCTGATGGCTGTTTTCTTTTTGCTGGTGGGGTTGGAGATTAAGCGTGAAATTCTTGAGGGGCAATTGTCAACACGTGAACAGGTCAGCTTGCCCGCCTTTGCTGCTCTGGGGGGGCTGGTTGTCCCGGCCTTGGTCTTCAGCCATCTCAACTGGGGGGATGCGGTGTCCCTGCGGGGCTGGGCGATTCCTGCGGCCACCGACATCGCTTTTGCCCTTGGTGTGATGACTCTGCTTGGGAATCGGGTTCCGGAGACCTTGAAAATCAGTCTGGTGGCGATTGCAATCATTGATGATTTGGCGGCGATTGTCATTATCGCCCTGTTTTACACTCAAGATTTGTCGATGTTTTCATTGGCGATTGGTGTCGTCGCCATCGCCGTTCTGGGCATGCTGAACCGGCGGGGTGTCACCAGCCTGGCACCCTATATCGTCACCGGCATTGTTTTGTGGGCCTGCGTTTTGAAATCAGGGGTACATGCTACGCTGGCCGGCGTCATTCTGGCGTTTTTCATACCCCTCAAAATAAAAGACAGGCATGGGGAGGCGCCGCTGCTGCGTCTGGAACATGACTTACACCCTTGGGTGGCCTACATGATTTTGCCGGTGTTCGCTTTTGCCAATGCTGGCGTGCCTTTGCAGGGTTTGTCAGTGGAGGTTTTGATGCAACCCATCACTCTGGGGATTGCCGCAGGTCTCTTTTTTGGCAAGCAAATTGGCGTCATGGGCATGACAATGCTCGGCGTAGCCTTAAGGCTCTGCCAATTGCCTGCAGGTGTCAGCTGGCGTCAATATTACGGCATGTCCCTGATTACAGGCATTGGGTTCACCATGAGCCTGTTCATCGGCACTTTGGCATTTGAAGATGTCGCACATCAGACCGCCGTTCGTCTCGGTGTGTTGGTTGGGTCGCTGCTGTCTGGTCTGTTTGGGTATTTGATACTGCGCGGTAAATCATCATGAGACCAAAATCATAATTTTTTGGCCAAGGCGCAGAGTTCCTCTATGGACAGATTTTCCGCCCTGCATGTGCCGTCAATGCCGGTGCTTTCCAGCCACTCAGACGGGTTCGGGGTCAGTTGCTTCAGGCTGGCGCGAAGCATTTTCCGTCTCTGCCCGAAGGCGGCCTGGGTGACGGCTTCCAGTTTGTCAATATCGACATCGACCAAGGGGTGTGCGCGTGGCTCCAGCTGGACAATGGCTGATGTGACTTTTGGTGGCGGGACAAACACGCTGGGTGCCACATCAAACAGCAGGCTGGTTTGCGCCCGCCAGTTGGCCAGCACGCCCAGCCGGCCGTAATGTTTGTCACCCGGGGGTGCGATGATCCGCTCACCAACCTCCTTTTGAAACATCAGGGTCAGGCGTTCCCATCCGGGCGGGTCCTGCTTGAGCCAGTTGACCAGCAAAGGGGTGGCAAGATTATATGGCAGGTTGGATACGATGTGATATGGGGCGGATGTGATGTCTGCGGGGGCGATTTCCAAAGCATTGCCGAATATAATCTCAAGCCTTCCGGGGTAGGCGTCAGCAATTTCCTGCAACGGGGCTTCGAACCGCCTGTCCATCTCTATGACGGTCACTTTTCCGGCGCCTTCCATCAGCAAAGCTCGTGTCAGACCGCCCGGACCCGGGCCAACCTCTATGACATGGGTGTCCCCGGACAGGTTTGCAGCGCGCGCGATCCGTCGTGTGACATTTAAATCCAGAATGAAGTTCTGTCCGAGACTTTTGTCGGCCCAAAGGTCGTATCGGTTGATGACGTCCCTGAGCGGGGGCAACGGGTCATGATCACCCGACATGGAAATCAGCGATATTCCACCACAGCATCACGCCGCAATTCGCGCATGTGCCGGCGCGACATCATCGACATTCTTTGCTGATAGATGTTGTTTTCAACCTGATCCCGAGTAACCACCCGGCCTTGGTCGTCCTTACGGTCGCATACAACAATCAAGTCCACGGAGTCTTTGGTGCGAACGGATGGTGAAATTTCACCCGCCTCCAAGTCCGCCAGTATGCTTTTGAGCGCAGGCATAAAGGAACCAAGCGGTCGGGCGCCGGTCCGCTGGGTCTTGGTCGAGCCGTACAGTGTGGCGTCCTGCTCGGCTTGTTTACAGGTTTTGAAATTCTCTCTTGTGTCGAGAAGGCTTTTGGCCAATGTCTCGCTTTCGCTGTCAAAAGAAATCAACAGCAGGTCATAAAGGTTCCTGTTGCTGTCAATGCCGCCGGATTTCTGGAAACCGTCGCGGCGAATGATCTGAATCCCGGAGTTGGTTCTGAACGGCTCGGAAATCTCACCGTCATTGATGCCGCGCAGGGCCTCTGCAACACTGTCCTCCAGTTGGGTTTCCGTCA
The DNA here is from genome assembly GCA_049890195.1 of Parvibaculales bacterium. Taxonomy (GTDB): domain Bacteria; phylum Pseudomonadota; class Alphaproteobacteria; order RS24; family RS24; genus JAYQKL01. The sequence continues at coordinate 294,154 of JBMHBY010000005.1, read as the reverse complement.
CCCATCCGAGGCGACCTCCCTGCGCTGATGATGTGGCGTTGCTGAATTGGCGGGCCATAACCCCAAAATCAGCACCGCCACGTAATTGGGAGACGATTTCAAAGGCCAGATTGATCGTCTTCTCCTCATCGTCTGTGCTGTCGGACAGCAGCAGAATTTCACTGTAGTTGAAGCGCGATTGGCTCATGGTTTCCACAGCACGGTTGTAGGCTTCCTCAATTTCTATCTGACTTATTCTGATGCGTCCGCTGAAACGCTGTTGGACAAAATAAGACCAGGCGATTTCCGCCGCAATTTGGGACTCAAGCGTTTTCAGGCTGATGTTGTTCTGCTGCAAAAACTCTGCAACTGCAGATACTTCGCCACCAAAATCTCTGGCTATACGCTGGATGGAGGCGTCAATTTCACTCTGGTCGATTTTGATCTCAGCATCTTTTGCCGCCTGGATTTGCATCATTTCGTCAACCAGTGACCGCAGCACTTGTCCGCGCAACTGTTGTATGGTCTCAGGGGTTTTTTCAATCCCGGAGGTGACAAGAAAAAGCTCAGTCCGTTGATTGACATCATAAACGGAGATGACCTGATCATTGACAATGGCAGCAATGCCGCCGACTTCGGTGTTTGCTGCTGCCAACCCGGAACGGGCAAAGGTCATCACAACAACCATGAAAAGGAACAATCTTGATTTCTTCATAAATGCAAAACCCTCATGCATTCCACCTTATACCCCCTCTTGAGTGCGTTTCATAGTCTCGATTGCCCCTCTTTTACCTGTTCGCGGTTTGAAACTCTTTTGAGCTGGTTGCAATTCCGCCCAGCGTTTTGAGGTTTATCAAAATGTTGAAGTTGTTGGATGGGCCGATATTTCTGTCCCTGACATTATCCTGTGTGAAGCCGATGCGAATATATGTGCAGTCATCACGGTAGGATAAACCAATACCGCTGTTCAGGCGCGTTTCCCTTACCATATCCTGACGGATAGAGGCATCCATACTCCAGTTTCCGGATATTTTGTATCCCATGCTTGCACGTGCCTCCTCACGCTCCTGATTGTCGCTGGAGATGCGCCGGTCGAGAAAAACGTAACCGACATTCACACTGGCGGAGCCGAAGCTTGCCGCCAAGTCGGACTCTGAGCGCACAATTTCGAGGTTCTCCTTGTCCAGCCGCATGCGGCTGGAAAAGCTGATGTTGTCCATCGGGTCTGCCGTGAATTCCATGACATAGTCGGACTCTCGGTCCTCCAGTCCGGTGGAGCGGCCAATCAGCTCATTTTTGCGCCGCCGCAAGGATTGACCGATGAACAGGCTGGCCTGGCGTCCGCTCTTGAACTGGGCTGAATAGCGCAATCCAAAATCTGCGCGTGTGCCGCTTTCGACAAGATCAAGTCCTGCATATCTTGAAATCTCGAACAGGTTGGTGTTGTCAAAATCAATGCTGAGACTGTCTTCATTGGGGATGCTCGGATCGTTTTTCTTGTTTGGCGAGATGATGATTTGAGCGATTGGCTCTATCGTCTGGGTCACAGTCTCGTCAAATCTGACCAATGGATAGCTCCATTTGGCCCCGACATAGCCAATCCCCCTGGTCTGGATATTGTCGTCATAAGGCTCGTTTGTGTTCACATTCAGGTGTTTTTTCGCCTGATAGGCATCAGCGCGGATCTCTGCAAAAGTCGTCATAAGATGACCACCTTCACTGACAAAGCCTTTTTCCCATCTTCCCGAAACGACGGCCCGTGACACGTCAGTGCCAATTTCGCGGGTCAAGCCCATCACATTGGCCTTGAGGGAGAGGGTGCCCCCCATGACGCGTTGGTCGAAGATGCGGTCATAGGTCAGGGCGGGCAAAAGGGCCGGCAGGGTGTCGGCGTTCACCGAAGCCAGCGTGGTGTCATATTCCTTTATCCGGGCATCAAAATAGGTTTTGTCCTCAAGGTTTTGCAGATAGGCAAAGCTCTCAAGATAATTCTGGTCGGACAAATTATAGCGTCGCAGGAAGGTTTCGTCAGTTTGGCGTTCAAGTTGAAAACCGTAGGACCAGTTTTCCCTCAGGTCAAATTCACCCCTGGCGGAGATGTTGCCCCTGAAGCTACGGTCATTGTCCTTATTGTCTTTTTTGTCGACCCAAAGGCCGTTCAAATCGACCGAATACACCCCTTTTTGCGTCAGATGGCGGAAGCCGAGTTTGAGCATGTTGCCTGCCTTGGAGGTGATCCGTGGGGTCACGGTCAAATCATAGTGCGGTGCAAGATTGAAGAAATAAGGGATGCTGGCATCGCTGCCCATGTCCGAGGAAACGCTGAAACTGGGCGTCAAGAAACCGCTTCTTTTTTTAACTTTCGGGCCCGGATGCGACATGTAGGGCAGATACAGCACGGGCACACCCCCAAGTTCCAGCCTGAGGTCTTCATGATAAATTGTCTCGCTGCTTTCATCATTGATTGTACGGGCTGTTTTCAATTGCCATGTCGGCTGTTTATCGGGGTTTTCCCGGCAAGGTTCACAAGCTGTGTAGCGGGCTTTGTTGAGGACCGTAATGGTGCCGCCTGTTCTTTTGGCGTCGGCTCCGGTCAGGCGGGATTTGTCCGCCAAAAGGACCCGTAATCTTTCCATGACTGCTTCGCGCATCCGGTCACTGATCACGGCCTTGTCAATATTGCTGACGGTTCCTTCGGCATCCACCAGGACAACATTTCCGATGGCTGTCATGATGTCGGCCTTTTGCTCCCATTCGACGCGGTCTGCCTGTAATGTGTTGCCTTGATAGACGATTTTCACATTGCCGCTCGCCCGCAGCATGTCCTGGGCTTCGTCAAAATCAAGCCGGTCGGCTTCTATCGCGGCCTGATCGTCGGTCTGGGCGCCGACCGGCACCACCATGAACAGGCTGAGGGCGCATATGAGAGCCAAACCGGGTAAGAGTGAACGGTAAATCATGTCATCCGTCTTCCTGATGCAGCAAAAGTGTAATGCCGATAAGTGTTGCGATTGAACTTGGTGCCCAAGCCGCCAAGGGGGCCGGCAGCAACCCAATCGACCCGACAATGCGCATCATGTCGGTAAAGAAAAACAAAGCAAGCCCTGAAATTACGGCAAGGAAAATGAGCCGTGCACTGCTTCCGGTTCTGGAGAAATGCAGGCTGAAGGTGGCGGCGATCAGAACCATGGCGCAAAGCAAAAGGGGCTTGGCAAGGAGGGCATGGAAGTACATGCGGTATTCCTCGGTCGGAAAGCCCGCTTCCTTGGCAAAGGCGATGAAGTTCGGTAATTGCCAAAAGGAGACTGTGCGCGGCGGGACAAAATTCTCCTTGATTTGGCCGGACTGAAGATTGGTGCCGCGCACCAGCGTGCTGAAGCTTGAAGCGTTGCCGTTTTCATTGGTCAGCCAGGCCTTTCTGAACACCCATTCGCTTTGGTTGAGTTGCGCCGAGTCGGCGTCAATGCGTTCAAGGTTCAGGCCGTTCGGGGTGAAGCGGAAATAGCTCACGTTTTTCAGGATGATGGGCTCGGACGACACAATCTGCGGCGCATGGATGATGGCGTAGGCCGACTCACCTGAGTCGGCAATATCTTCGCGCACCCAAAGCCCGTTGTCGGAAACGGTCAACTGATTGGTCGTGCCATAGGTGATGTTTTTCTCAATGGTTTTTGCCTTGGCAGACATCCAGGCCGCCATCGGGTGCCAAAAGGCGACCATCAGAATACCGATGCTCATGGTGATGGCTATGCCGGGGGCCAGAAACTGCCAGACGGACAGGCCGGACGCTCTGGCGACAATCAGTTCATGCGTGTTGCTCAGCCGGGTGAAATAACCAATGGAGCCAAACAGGAATGCAAAGGGCAAAAGTTCCTGAACCAAATTCGGAAAGCGAAGCAGGCTCAATCCTATGACCGTCAATATGCCGGCCTCATCGCCCCGCGAGGCGACCCGTGAGGTCTCTCCCATATCCCCCAAAAAGCCCACAAAAGCGCACACAAGAACAGAGACGCCGAGCCAGAAAAGGAATTGGCGGCCAAGATAAACTGACAGGGTAAATGTCGGCATCACCCCAGCTCCTTGGAGGGTTGTGACAGACCAATTCTGGCTTTGAGGGTGTGAAATGTGTTCCGGTCAGGGGCAAAATGAAGCCAGATGGCGGCGCTCACGCAGGTCAGTACACCGACCGTGTAAAGCAGCCAGATATAGTCATTGTTGTTTGATGCAACGCCCAAGAAGCCGAAACTGACCAATTTGAAGGACAGGGCAATGCCACCGCCCAGCAACAAGCGTTTGTTCTGACCAAGACGACTCATGGTGCTGGTCAGGATGGTGGCGAAACAAATCAGAACATAGGCAAAGGCATGAAGGGCCTCTGCAAAGTGGTTGTGGCCTGTGGCGATGAGTTTCTTTTCAAACACCTTGTCATAGCCGATGTTCAAGTCCGGACTCAGGAGGTCTTGAACAAACCTCTCCTTGATTTCATAGACGACTTTGCCGGCCGGTGGGGCGATTGTGCTCATGTCGTAAACATATTCCTTGAACCGTAGAATATTTGTTGGCCCCTTGTCGGAAGGGGTGTGGATGCTGCCGTCAATCAGCAGCATTTTTGGCACATCATCGTTATAGATGATTGCACCTTCCCGGGCCACATAGGTGACGATGTTGTCGGTCTGTCGGGCATCGTGAAGCAAAAGGCCTTGATAGGTGCCGTCCTCGCCTCTGGACCGACTGTGGACTGTTAATTTTTTGGTCGGGTTGTGGAAAGCCCCCTCCTTGATCAACGTCCGTGCCAGGTCGTTTTGGACGGCATGTCTGTGGTCGCGGAGCTTTTGCAGGGAAAGGGGGCTGAGCCAAAGGGTGCAGACCAAAACCAATGCGGTTACAATGACGGCGATGCCAAGGGCCGGAAAGGTCAGTTGCCAGCGGCTCAGTCCGGTGGCAGACATCACCACCAGTTCGCTGTCCTGTGTCATCTTGTTAAGGCCGTAAAGGGTGCCGCAAAACAGGGCGATGGGAAGGACCATTGCCAGGATTCGCGGCAAGGTCAGTAATGTCAGTCCGAAGTAGGTCAGCACCGAATCGCTCTGTCCGCCCAAAAGCTCCAGCAGTCTGACCGCCTGGATGATCCACCCCATGCCGCCCAGCATCAGAGTAATCAGCAAAATCGGTCCAATCAGCTGCCGTGTGATGTAATGTGCATAACGTGACATGGAGAAGCAGGTATCTCTCTTGGGTTTGTCTAATGTTGAAATAACATATTTAACGCCAAAACCATATCAAATAGATGTTTTTCTGCTTTCAAACATATATATCTTATGCTTGAAAAGCAGCAGATGCATAAACAACAAGGATATCCAAATGAATATCGGTTTTACCAACAATTCGCTTCCCAAAACCGGCACATTGGTGCTGACCGTCTCTGATAAAGGGCTGGGCGCAAAAGGCAGGCAGCTTGACAAGTCCCTGAAGGGTCAGTTGAGCAGGGCCATGAAAAGCAAATCCTTCAAGGGGGCGTTCAAATCCACCCTGACGATTGTGGCCCCTAGCGGTTCGACATTGGACCAGATCATCCTGTTGGGTGCCGGTGAAATGAAGGTTTTGACGACCAATGCCGCGGAGACATTGGGCGGTGTCACAGCGGGCGCCTGCAAATCAGTGAAGGGCGAAGCGACCCTGCTGGCGGATTTTTCCTCGAAACCCAAGGCCGGCGAAAACGAAGCCGCGGCATATATGGCGGCGGGGTGTTTGTTGCGCAGTTATCGTTTTGACAAATACAAAACCAAAAATGCCGAAAAACCAAGTTTGAAGAAAATCACTCTGGGGGTTGCAGAGCCCGCAGCCGTCAAAAAAATCTATCAGCCTTTGGGCAAGGTCAGCGAGGGTGTGTTTTTGGCCCGTGATCTGGTCAATGAGCCGGCCAATGTTTTGCATCCGCCGGAATTTGCCAAACGCGCCCGCGCCCTGACCAAGCTTGGCGTCAAGGTTGAGGTGTTGTCCGAAGCCAAGATGAAACAACTTGGCATGGGATCCCTGCTGGGTGTCGGGCAGGGGAGCGTCCAGCCCAGCCAGCTTGTCGTGATGCAATGGTTGGGTGCCGCCAAATCGAAAAAGCCGCTGGCTTTTGTCGGCAAAGGCGTGTGCTTTGACACCGGCGGGATTTCGATCAAGCCGTCCGCCGGCATGGAGGATATGCGCGGTGATATGGGTGGTGCGGCCGCCGTGACCGGCCTGATGCACGCCCTGGCGGCGCGCAAGGCCAAAGCCAATGTCATCGGTGTCATAGGTTTGGTTGAAAACATGCCCTCCGGCAATGCCCAGCGCCCCGGCGATATTGTCACCTCCATGTCAGGCCAGACGATTGAGGTGCTCAACACGGATGCGGAAGGTCGTCTGGTGCTGGCTGATGCCCTCTGGTACACGCAGAAACGTTTTAAGCCTGAATTCATGATTGATCTCGCAACACTGACGGGCGCGATTCTGGTTGCGCTGGGGCAGGAATATGCCGGTCTGTTCTCAAACAGTGATGATTTGTGCAAAAAGCTGGATGCCGCCGGTCAGGCGGAAGGCGAAAAAGTCTGGCGGATGCCGATCAATGACGTGTTCGACAAGATGATCGATACGCCCAATGCAGATATGAAGAATATCGGAGGGCGCTTTGCCGGCTCATCCACAGCGGCACAGTTCCTGCAACGCTTCACAAACGGCGTGCCGTGGGCGCATCTGGACATTGCCGGCACAGCGATGGGATCCCCGAAATCCCCGATCAGCCAGTCCTGGGCCAGTGGCTACGGGGTCAAACTGCTGAACCGTCTGGTCAAGGACAATTACGAAGGCTGACATGAGCGCCGGCCCCGAAGTTCTGTTCTACCATCTTGAGCGTCAGACGCTTGAACAGGCTTTGCCGCAATTGTTGGAATTGAGCCTTGAGCGGGACTGGCGGGTTGTGGTTCAGGCCGGTTCGGACGAGCGGGTCGCGGCCCTGAACAGCCATTTATGGACGTTCCGTGAAAACAGCTTTCTGCCGCATGGCAGCAAAGATGACGGGTTGGCCAAGGACCAGCCCGTCTGGTTGACCAGCGAGCCGGAAAACCCCAACGGGGCCAATGTGCTTTTTCTTGTTGACGGCGCCCAGCGCCCTGATGTTTCGGAGTTTGAGCGCTGCGTCTATATGTTTGACGGCGCCGATGACGATGCCGTCAGCCAGGCCAGGCTGGACTGGACAGCGGTCAGGGAAAAGGGGCTTCAGGCCACCTACTACCAGCAATCCGCCGACGGCAAATGGGAGAAGAAGGGCTAGGGTGTCTTCCCTCTTGTAAAACACCCTCTGCAGGGCTATAAGGCGCGCAACAGTGTCCCAATCTGATTTGCAAAGGAAAACCGACATGGCAACTGAACGCACCTTTTCCATCATCAAGCCTGATGCCACAAAGCGCAATCTGACCGGTAAAATCATCGACCGATTTGAGTCCAACGGGCTGCGCATTGTTGCGTCCAAGCGCATCCACATGACACGTGAACAGGCAGAAGGTTTTTACGCCGTGCACAAGGAGCGCCCGTTTTTTGGCGAACTGGTTGAATTCATGATTTCCGGTCCTGTTGTGGTGCAGGTGCTTGAAGGCGAAAACGCCATTGCCAAAAACCGTGAGATCATGGGCGCCACCAACCCGGCTGAAGCTGATGCCGGCACCATCCGCAAGGACTTTGCCGAGAGCATTGAGGCCAATTCCGTGCATGGTTCCGATGCACCGGAAACCGCAGCAGAAGAGATTAAGTTCTTTTTCACGGACGCCGAAATTGTCGGCTGACACGATATGATCTGAATATGATCTGAGAAAAACCGGACAGAATAATCTGCCCGGTTTTTTTATGTCCGGATGCGGGACAGCATCAAATCAAGCGCTTCCGGAAAGGCGATGTGTTCCTGTTTGATCACCCGCTGCGCAAGGGACTGCGCCGTGTCGTCCGCATGAACGGATATTTTTTTCTGGACCAAAATCGGCCCATCATCCATTTCCGGCCGCATCAGGTGAACGGTGCAGCCATGTTCAGTGTCGCCGGCGTCCAACACACGTTGATGCGTGTTCAGTCCTTTATGCTTTGGCAGCAGGGACGGGTGGATGTTGAGGATACGGTCCCGCCATTTGTCAACAAAGCCGGGCGTCAGCAGGCGCATGAAACCGGCGGCGCAGATCAGCTCCGCCTCGGCCTGCACCAGAGCCGCATCAAGGGCGGCATCAAAGGTTTCCCTGTCGTCAAAATCCCGATGATTGACGGTTTCGGCCCGAATGTTGTTGTCGCGGCAGATGTCCAGACCGCCGGCACCGGGATTGTTGCACAGCCCCAGCACAATCTCCGCCGGAACATGCGGTTGACGGGCATGTTCAACCAAGGATTTGAGGTTGCTGCCGCGTCCGGAAAACAGAACGGCAATTTTGGTCGGGGCTGACATCACCTTTGCCCGAGGTTTCCTTGAAAGCTTACCTGGACCTCATCATCACCAGCTTTCGCCAACCGACCGATGGGCCTTGCGCTTTCGCCTTCGGCCTCGAGCAGGCTGCACAGCGCGTCTGCTGTTTCCGGCGGCGTGACCAGTATCATGCCGATGCCGCAGTTGAAGGTGCGCAAAAGTTCCGGGTCCGAGATATTGCCCTGTTGTTGCAGCCAGGAAAACACCCCCGGCAGATGCCAGCTGTCGAGGTTGATGTGCGCGCAAAGGCCGTCCGGCAGGATGCGCGGCAGGTTTTCTTGAAACCCGCCTCCGGTAATATGCGAGAGGGCCTTGATGTTGTGTCCTGCAGACAGGGCTTTCAGCAGGGGTTTGACATAAATCCGGGTCGGGGTCAGCAGGGCCGCGCCGAGTTTGGCTTCTTCAAACGGTGCATCATCGTGCCAGTTCAGGCCGCTTTGTGCCACCAGCTTGCGGACGAGCGAAAAACCGTTGGAGTGGAGGCCGGACGAGGCCAATCCGATCAGAAGATCGCCGTCGGCAATGTCTTGTTTCGGCAAAACGGCATGGCGTTCAACCGCGCCGACACAAAAGCCGGCCAGGTCATAATCCCCGTCTGCATACATGCCGGGCATTTCGGCTGTCTCGCCGCCGATCAGGGCGCATCCGGCCTGCTTGCAGCCATCCGCAATACCGGCAATGACATCGGTGGCGACATCCAGTTCAAGTTTGCCGGAAGCGAAATAATCCAGAAAAAACAGCGGTTCTGCACCCTGCACAATCAGGTCGTTGACGCTCATGGCCACAAGGTCAATGCCGACGGTTTTATGCAGTCCCGCCTCTATGGCGATTTTCAGTTTGGTGCCCACCCCATCATTGGCCGCCACCAGTACAGGATCCTCATAGTTGCAGGCTTTCAGGTCAAACAATCCGCCGAAACCGCCAAGTTCCGTGTCAGCCCCCAGACGCGCCGTGGCCTTGGCCAGCGGCGCAATGCGTTTGACCAGCGCGTTGCCGGCGTCAATGTCGACACCGGCATCAGCATAGGTCATTTGATGTTCTGGGGCGGGTGATTTGGAGTCGCTCATCGGGGTCCTGCGAAAAAGATGCGGGTAACTGCCATCAAATTGACAAACTTTCCCCCTTCAATAGCATTATTTAAACTTGCAGTGTATAGATTATTGAATATGGCGCTTAAAAAGGACGGTTCCCTCATGTCAGCCAGACCCGCTCGAAACAAAGTGGTCAGATCGACCTTGGTCAGCCTTATTGTACTGGCTGTCGGGGTTTTGTGTGCCCCTGCTGCGACACAAGCGCGTGATTTGTTCGAAGTCGGCAACATTGCCGTTGACGCCCGCGACAAGTCGGCTACGGCGGCGCGCGAAAAGGCGATCACCCAAGGTCAGGCTGAGGCGTTTGACAGGCTTTTGCGGCGGATCACCCGCCGGCAGGATTGGCCGGTGCTGCCGAAAGGGGCCGAGGGCGGGGTGGAGAATTACATTTTAAGCTTTCGTGTGCAGAACGAAAAAAACTCCAACCGCCGTTACCTCGCCACTTTGGCTTTCCAGTTTGACATGAACCGGATTGTTGCACTGCTGAATGAATTGAACATCCCGTATATTGAGTCGCAGGCAAAACCCGCGCTGGTTGTGCCGTTGCTGGAGGATGTCACGGGCTATCGCCTGTGGGAGGAAAACTGGTGGCAGCAAAGCTGGGCCAACCCGGACCTTGCCTCCAACCCGGCGCCCATGGTTCTGGCGACAGGCGATGGTGAGGATGCCGCCCGTCTTGATGTTGAGGATATTCTGCTGGGTGACACCAAAAGCATGGCAACCCTGGCGGCCCGCTACAATGCGGATGCCGTGATTGTCGTGCATGCCAATGCAGCTGAGGTCGGTCGGTTGGATGTTGCCATCTATCAGTACACCTCCAAGGGCAGCCGGCTGTTTTTCCGCAATTTCACGGGCAGCGATGAGCCGCGCAATATGGCCGGTCAAGCTGTTGAGGATATAGCCGCCGCGTTTTCAGATGAATGGAAAGACAGTGCCATCATCAGTGCCAACGACATGGCGACCTTCACCGTCGCGGCGGATTACGACAGGATGGAGGCCTGGCTTAAAATGCTCGACCGGCTTGAAAACGCCAGTTTCATCAAAGGCCTGAAACTGCATGTGGTGACGTCGAAAGGGGCCATTATGTCGCTTTCCTACACGGGTTCCGTTGACCAATTGGCGGCAAATCTGGCGCAAAATGACATGTATCTGAAAGAGGATGATACAGGCTGGCGGCTGAAATTACGGCGCTAGACAATTTTCCCCAAAAAAGACAGTATAGCGCCATGACGACACGCACCATAAACCTTTATCTTTTGCTCGGGGTTTCCCTTTATCTGATTTACAACCTGTCGGACATTATGCTGCCGTTCGTGGCCGGCTTTGCCATTGCCTATCTGCTTGATCCGGTTGCCGACCGTCTGGAGGATATGGGGTTGCCCCGGATTGCGGCGACAGCGATTATCACAATCGTCTTTATGGTGCTGATCCTCGCCGGCATTTTCCTCGGTCTGCCGATCATGGCGGAGCAGATTGTGACCCTTCTTGAGGTGATGCCGGACTATATTGAGCGGCTTCGGGCCTGGGCTGGTGGCTTGGACAATAATGAGCAAACCAGCCAGGTCATCGAACGTCTGTCCCAAGACGCACTCAACACTCTGGGTGGTTTGGGGCAGGAATTGTTCCTCAAATCCCTGTCATTTATCAATGTTCTGGCGCTTCTGGTCGTCACACCGGTTGTCGCGGTGTACATTCTCAATGACTGGGACCGTATGGTGGCGAATATCGACCGCCATTTGCCGCCGCAAAGAGCGCCGCAAATCCGCGAAATCGCCCGCCAGATTGATGAGGTGCTAACCGGCTTTGTCCATGGGCAGGGTGTGGTCTGCCTGTTTCTGGGGACATTTTATGCCATCGGCCTGTATTGGATCGGGCTTGAGGGTGGCGTCCTGACCGGCATGATGGCCGGTCTGGTGAGTTTCATCCCCTATATTGGCGCAATCTTTGGTGTCACGGTCGCCGTCATTCTGGGTGCCTTCCAATTCTGGCCGGAATGGCAGCCCTTTGCCATGATGGCGCTGGTCTTCGGCGTCGGGCAATTTATCGAAGGCAATTTCTTGACCCCGCGCCTGATTGGGGAGCGGGTCCGGTTGCACCCTGTCTGGATTATGTTCGCTCTGCTGGCTTTTGGGTCGCTGTTCGGTTTTCTCGGTCTGCTTTTGGCTGTTCCTGTCGCCGCCACCCTTGGGGTTTTGGTGCGCTCGGGGGTTGAGGTCTATGAGGAGATCATCGATGCCGAACTGCATGCTGAAGACTCGTCTGGTGCAGACGGCATGTCCTGAGTCTGGAGGCCGGGTGTGACGCAACTCATTCTTGAGCTTCCGCATCTTCCGGCTTTGGGCCGCGATGACTTTCTGGTTGCCGACAGCAATGCCGAAGCGGCTGCGCTGATTGACGGCTATCCGAATTGGTCGCAACCGGTCAAGGCGCTGGTCGGGCCAAAGGCTTCAGGCAAATCACATTTGGCGGCTGTTTGGGGACTCAAGGCGCAGGCCCAGACCCATGCCGCCTGTCGGCTGGAGGAGTCCATGTTGACCGCATTAATGGACGCGCCGGCTCTGCTGATTGATGACCTTGACGCAATTACCTCGGCGCAGGAAACCATCCTGTTCCACCTGTATAATCACGCTGTCCACACCGGCAAAGGCTTGCTGTTATGCGCCCGCACCCCATTGTCAAAATTGCCCGTCGCCCTGCCTGATCTGGTGTCCCGCTTGTCGGCTGTTGAAACAGCCGAATTAAAGCCGCCCTGCGACAGCCTGATGAACGCTGTACTGGTCAAACTTTTTCATGACCGGCAAATCCGTGTCGGCGAGCGGGTGATTTCGTATATTGTGCCGCGTATGGAACGCTCTTTCGAAGGGTTGAACAAGCTTGTTGACGGTATTGACCACGCTTCCCTCGTCGGTAAAAAAGCTGTAACAATTCCTCTTATAAGTAGCGTTTTGAAGGATCTTGAAGCGTCTGAAAACCATATCAACGCCGGACAGGGGTAACCCATGAATGAAACGACCATTCAAGATACAGACACCGATCTTCAGGGGGAGTCTCTCATGGAAAACCGGTCCGGCATCAATCTGGTCCGTAAAATGCCGAAACTTTCCAACGAAGTTTTCGGTTTTGACCGGTCGCAGCGTTTCATCAATCGTGAGCTTTCCTGGCTCGCGTTCAACCTGCGGGTGGTGGAAGAGGCCCAGAACAAAAACCACCCCCTTCTGGAGCGTTTGAATTTCCTGTCGATTTCGGCCAAAAACCTTGATGAGTTTTTTATGGTCAGGGTTGCCGGGCTGGCCGGACAAAAACTGGCTGGTGTGCAAAGCCGAAGTCAGGAGGGCGCCACGCCGGAGGAGCAGTTGAGCAAAATCCTTTTGACCTGCCGTGAATTGGTGGCGACACAGGAAAAAAACTGGCGTCAAATTCTTGAGGAACTGCATCAGCAAAACATCCGTGTCATCAAACCGAAAGATGTTGCTCCAGTCCACAAGGATTGGCTGGCTGAGTATTTCTTTGAACAGGTTTTGCCGGTGTTGACGCCGTTGGCGATTGATCCCGCCCATCCGTTCCCCTTTATACCGAATGAGGGTTTCGCCATTGTTCTCAGCCTGTCCCGGCTTGCGGATGACAGGCCATTGAATGCGCTCATGCCGGTGCCGCAGCAGCTGCCGCGCCTGATAAAACTGCCGCAGGATGAGAAACATCCTGATGTCACGACCTTTATCCAGCTTGAACATGTCATCGCCATGTTTATCGACAAAACGTTTCCCGGTTATGAAATCAAGGGCAGCGGTGTTTTTCGTGTGCTGCGTGACAGTGATATTGAGATTGCTGAAGAGGCTGAAGACCTTGTCAGCCTGTTTGAGACGGCCCTGAAACGCCGTCGTCGAGGCATGGTGATCCGGCTTGAGATCGATGACCATATGCCGCAAGACCTTCAGAGACTGGTGATTCACGAATTGGAGGTTGATCCCGAATATGTCTTCCAGATTGATGGCATTGTCGGGCTGTCACAGACAGATCTGATATACGCCAATATGGGGCCGCAACTCAAATTCGAACCTTTCATTGCCCGGTTCCCGGAACGGATCAGGGAACATGGCGGCGACTGTTTTTCAGCCATCAAGGACAAGGACATCATTGTCCACCACCCCTATGAGAGCTTTGATGTGGTGTTGCAGTTTCTGCGCCAGGCTGCGGCGGACCCGAATGTTGTCGCCATCAAACAGACGCTCTACAGGACATCAGAGGACAGCCCGATTGTTCATGCCTTGATCGAGGCGGCCGAAAGCGGCAAGTCCGTCACCGCACTTGTTGAGTTGAAGGCACGGTTTGATGAGGCGACCAACATTCGCCTGGCGCGTGATTTGGAGCGCGCCGGGGTTCAGGTTGTCTACGGCTTTATGGAACTGAAAACCCACGCCAAAGTCTCGCTTGTCGTACGTCGTGAAAGCACCGGAATGAAAACCTATGTGCATTTGGGAACCGGAAACTATCACCCGCAGAAAGCCAAGGTTTATACAGATTTGTCGCTGTTTACCTGTGATCCGAAAATCGCCAGCGACACGGGACAGGTGTTCAATTTCACGACCGGTTATGCCGTGCCTCAGGATATGAAAAAACTGGCGATTTCCCCGATTAACCTGCGTGAAACGATGTGCGCGCACATTGACCAAGAGATTGCCCTTGCCAAAGCCGGGAAACCGGCCAGCATCTGGGCCAAGATGAATTCGCTGGTGGACGGGCATGTCATAGACAAGCTGTATGAGGCGTCCAATGCCGGCGTCCGGATTTCACTGGTGGTGCGCGGTATATGCTGCCTGCGGGCGGGTGTTCCCGGCCTGTCTGAAAACATCCGGGTCAAAAGCATTATTGGCCGGTTTTTGGAACATTCGCGGATTATCTGTTTCGGCAATGGCGCGCCGATGCCCTCAGCTGACGCCAAGGTCTTCATTTCATCCGCCGACTGGATGCCCCGCAACCTCAACCGCCGGGTCGAGGTGGCCATACCGATAGAAAACCCGACCGTGAAAGAGCAGGTGGTGGGACAAATCATGGATCTCAACATACGCGACGACCTTCAGAGCTGGGAGATGAAAGAGGGGGGCGATTACCACCGGGTGCCGACCGAGAACAAGATAAGTGCCCACGATTATTTCATGACCAATCCGAGCCTGTCCGGACGGGGCAAGTCCGCCTAGGGCGATGAGACCATGAAACAGCCAGCCCTGCCATTGCCTGAAATTAATGTCACCGAAGGGTTTTTGTCTCCGGACAAGCCTTTTGCGGTTGTTGACATCGGTTCCAACTCGGTGCGTTTCGTGGCTTATGGGGGGTCGGCCCGCAGCCCGTTGCCGATTTTCAATGAAAAGAATTTCTGCCGCCTTGGTGAAAGCGTGGTCAAAACCGGGGGCATTTCCGGCACGTATTGGGATGATGCCATGCAGACATTCCGTCGTTTCAAAGGTGTCGCCAAGCGTCTCGGCGTCTCGCAAATGATTGCTGTCGCCACGGCAGCTGTGCGGCAGGCGGATAACGGCAAGGCTTTTGTGAAAGCTGCCGAGGAGGTGCTGGGCACGAAGGTTTCGGTCCTTTCCGGCATAGAGGAGGGGCGGTATGCGGCGCTCGGCGTGTTGATGGGGTTTCATAAGGTGGATGGTCTGGTCGCTGATTTGGGTGGCGGCAGCCTGGAGCTTGCCCGGGTTGTGAAGGGGCGGATCAAGGAAATCACCACCTTGCCCATTGGTGTTCTGGCTCTTGATACACAATTCAAGTCAAGCAAAAGGAAGCTGCTTAATCATGTTGAGGACTCCCTGGCATCCGTGGGATGGTTGAAAAAAGCCAAAGGCAAACCGCTTTATCTGGTCGGCGGGACATGGCGGGCGCTGGCGGAGGTGGAGATGAACCGGCGCAACAGCGAATTGCGGGTTCTGCATCATTATAAAATGCCGGCAAAAGCGACGGCTGCGTTTCTTGATGAATTTGCCGTCATGAAAAAAACCGAGTTGCAGAAACTGCGCGAAGTGAGCATCAACCGGCGGATGAATTTGGCCAATGCCGCCATCATCATGCGGGGTGTTTTGGCCCATAGCGGCTGCACCATGTCCTTGGTTTCTTCTGCGGGTTTGCGCGAAGGGATCATTTACAGCGCGTTGAGCGACACCATGCAGCAGCAGGATCAGCTGTTGTCGGCCTGCCGTGAAATGGCGGTACGGATGAACAAGGATCCGGAATATGGCGAGGAGCTTGTCGCCTGGACTGAGCGTCTTTTCGCCGGTGAGCAAATGTCAGCCCGCAAGGCGGAAAGTTATGAACGGCTGCGACAGGCGGTTTGCATCATCAGCGATGTGGCATGGAGCCAGCATCTTGATTTCCGCGGGTTGATCGCCGCCGAGACGGTGCTCCATGCCCCGTTTACCGGCATCTCCCATGCCGGCAGATGTTTTATGGCCAACGCCTTGCTGTATCGGCATAATGGCTCCTCCAAATATCCCGAAACCCATGCCCCGCGCGGGTTTATTCCCATGCGCGACAAGGCCCGTAAACTGTCCGGTGCGCTGGGCCTGTGCCTGCGGCTGGCGGACAGCCTGTCCGGATCAATGTCAGGCCTGTTGATGAAAACCCGGCTGTATCAGAGTGATGACCTGCTCATTCTTGAAGTTCCGAAAAAACAGGAAAAACTGGTGCGTGGACAAGTTGAAAAGAGATTGTCAAAGCTGGCGGAACATCTGAGCCTGAAGCCGGAAATCAGGCTGGCCGGAAAAGGTTAGGCACAGTCAATGATGGTGACCTCGCCGTCCATGCAGGCCAGGCCAATCTGACCTTTCTTCAGCTTCAGTGCGTCCTTGCCGAAAATATCTTTCCGCCATCCGCTCAGCGCCTTGACCTTGGGGTCATCGTCACTGGCAATGCGTTCAAGATCCGCGACATTGGCGATCAGTTTCGGGGCGACGTCATGCTCTTCACACTTATGCTTGAGCAGCACTTTCAACAGCTCCACCAACGGCCCGATGCCCGGTTTGTTGTCAACCTGTTGCGGCAGATCCGGAAGGTCCTGCTTTTTGGTTTTCCGGCCCTGTTTGATGGCATCGAGCAGACCGTTGATCTGGGACGATTTCGACAACCCCTTGGGGAAACTGCGCAATTTCTCCAAGGCTTCAAGGTTTTGCGGCCCCTGCAGGGCGATCTCGCGCAGCGTGTCATCCTTCAAAACCCTTTGGCGCGGAATGTTTTGTGTCTGTGCCTTTTGCTCGCGCCAGGCGGCAGTATGCATCAGCACGCCAATCACATGCGGGCGCTTGTCATTCATCCGAAGACGCCGCCAGGCATTTTCCGGCAACTGCCGATAGGTTTCCCTGTCGGTCAGGGTTTTCATTTCCTCTTTGACCCAATGCAGGCGTTTGGTTTCCAGCAATTGGGCCTCGAGTTTTTCAAAAATGACCCGCAAATGCGTTACATCGGCCAAGGCGTAGGTCAGTTGTTTGTCGCTCAACGGACGTTGCGCCCAATCGGTGAAACGCGAGCCTTTGTCGATTTTCTCATTCGCCACCCGCCGAACAAGGGTTTCATAACCGGCGGCATCACCGAAACCGCACACCATTGCCATGACTTGCGTGTCAACCAGAGGCGTGGGGATGATGTCGGCTTCCTTGAAAAAGATTTCTATGTCCTGGCGGCAGCCATGCATGACCTTGGTGATTTTTTTGTTTTTCAAAAGTCTGTAAAACGGGGTGAGGTCCAGCCCGTCGGCCAACGGGTCAATCAACGCCTCATGGCCCGGACAGGCGACCTGTATCAGGCAGAGTTTTGGCCAAAATGTCCGTTCACGCAAAAATTCCGTATCGACGGTGATGTAGCGGTGTTCTGAAAAGGTCTGGCAGGCTTGGGCGAGTGAATCATTATCTGTTATCAGTTGCATGAATCCCTTATAAACCAGTCAGCCAAACTGTGAAAGACGAACTGTATCGGCTATTGACAAAAAGCCCAGAAGGGTGTGTTTTGCGCACAGCAACCAACTGATGCCCCTTTGGGCAATGTGATTGAGGACCCGATGTCGGAAACACCAGAAAACCCAACGCCGAACCCCTATCGAAGCCATAATTGCGGGGAGTTGAGGGCTGACCATATCGGGCAGTCTGTCACCTTGTCCGGCTGGGTACACCGCAAGCGCGACCACGGCGGATTGCTGTTCATTGACCTGCGCGATCATTTTGGTCTGACACAACTGGTGATTGAACCCGAAAGCCCGCATTTTCCCGACGCCGAGGCGGTGCGGGCGGAAAGTGTCATCTGCATTGCGGGCAAGGTCATTGCCCGTGCGGATGAGGCAAAAAACCCGAACCTGCCGACCGGGGACGTTGAAATCAGCCTGACCAGCCTTGAGGTGCTGTCGCCGGCCGGCGATCTGCCGCTTCCGATTTTCGGGGAGCCTGATTACCCTGAAGACATCCGCCTGCGCTACCGTTTCCTGGATCTGCGCCGTGAGACCCTGCACAACAATATTGTGTTGCGCTCCAAAATTATCTCCTCCCTGCGCCGCCGCATGACCGAGCAGGGCTTCATGGAGTTCCAGACGCCAATCCTGACGGCTTCAAGCCCTGAAGGGGCGCGGGACTTTCTGGTGCCGTCACGCATGCAGCCGGGCAAGTTTTATGCCTTGCCGCAGGCACCACAGCAGTTCAAGCAGCTTTTGATGGTGGCTGGATTTGACAGGTATTTTCAGGTCGCCCCCTGTTTCCGGGATGAGGATGCACGCGCCGACCGGTCCCCCGGCGAGTTTTATCAACTTGATATTGAAATGAGTTTTGTGACCCAGGACGATGTTTTTCATGCCGTCGAGCCGGTGCTGCGGGATGTGTTTGTTGAATTTGGTGGGGGCAAACGGGTCACTGATGTGTTTCCCCGCATCCCCTATGCCGAAGCGATGCAGAAATACGGCTCCGACAAGCCTGATCTGCGTATTCCGATTGAAATGCAGCCTGTGACCGACCACTTCAGGGGATCCGGTTTCAAAGTCTTTGCCGGTATGATTGAGAAAGACGATCAGGTTGAGATTTGGGCGATTCCGGCCAAAACCGGCGGCAGCCGTTCCTTCTGCGACCGGATGAATTCCTGGGCGCAGGGTGAGGGGCAGCCCGGTCTTGGCTATATTTTCTTCCGCGACGGCGAGGGAGCAGGGCCGGTGGCCAAAAATATCGGCGCAGAGCGCACTGAGGCTATCCGCGAACAACTTGGGCTGGAAGACGGGGACGCCGTGTTTTTCTGTGCCGGTAAACCGAAAGACTTTGTGGACTTCGCCGGTGCCGCCCGAGTTCGTGTCGGTCGGGAGCTTGAGTTGATTGATGAGGATCAGTTCGCGTTTTGCTGGATTGTTGATTTTCCGATGTTTGAGTATGACGAGACCGAAAAGAAAATCGACTTTTCCCATAATCCGTTCTCCATGCCGCAAGGCGGGATGGAGGCATTGGAGGGGAAAGACCCGCTCGATATTCTCGGCTACCAATATGATATTGTCTGCAACGGCATTGAATTGTCATCCGGCGCAATCCGGAACCACAAGCCTGAAATCATGCTGAAGGCATTTGAAATTGCGGGCTATGGACCGGACGTGGTTGAGGAGGAGTTCGGCGGCATGCTCAACGCATTCCGTTTTGGCGCACCACCGCATGGTGGTATTGCGCCCGGCATTGACCGCATTGTGATGCTGTTGGCCGGGCAGGAGAACTTGCGCGAAGTGGTCGCCTTCCCGATGAACCAGCAGGCCGAAGACCTGCTGATGCAGGCCCCCGCACCGGCTACCAACGCGCAGTTGCGTGAATTGGGCCTGCGGGTGGTTGAGGAGAAAAAGAAACCCTCAGAATAAGGGGCATTGAGAACGGAAACCCTTTTTCGGGAAAATGAAATAGGATACTGTTGCCCGGTCGGGTATTTTGGAGAGCAGGATGCAGTTTTTGAAAATGATATTCACCTGGTGGCACACGCAGACCTTCGGTACGGCGTTGTTTACGTGGCAACGCGGCATTTGTGTGGGGGAGGACGCGCAAGGCAACAAATATTATGTCGATAAAAAGGGCCAGTCGATCAACGGCAAGGTGCGGCGCTGGGTGGTTTATAACGGCGATGTTGAGGCGACCCGTGTGCCGCCTGAATGGCACGGCTGGCTGCATTATACGGTTGATGAAACACCGATAGACAAGCCGCCGGTGCAGCGTGAGTGGTTTGAAGAGCATGAAGTCAACCAGACCGGGCTGGACGGTGCGCATAAGCCGCACGGCTCTTTGCTTGACGGCAACGCCAAACAGGCTGACAGTTCAGGTTACGAAGCGTGGTCTCCGAAATAAGAGGGGCGAAGATGAAAAACAATCTGATTGAAACGCTGGTGGGTACCGCCGTCCTGGCCCTTGCGGCCATTTTTGTGATTTACGGCTATTCCGTCACCAATATGGCGCCGAGGCAAGGCTATGTCCTGTCCGCCTCATTTGACCGGGTTGATGGCCTGAGCATCGGTAGTGATGTGCGGATGTCCGGCATCAAAGTCGGGACGGTCATTGAGCAAACCCTTAATCCGGAAACCTTCTATGCCGAGGTCAAACTGCAGATCAATGATGAGATTCTGCTGCCGGACGACACCAGTGCCAAAATCACCATGGAGGGCTTGCTGGGCGGCAATTACATTTCCCTGACGCCCGGTGGTTCGCTTGATAATCTGGAAAACGGTGATGAACTGATCTATACGCAAGGCTCGGTGGATCTGATTGGCTTGGTCTCCCAGGCCCTGTTCTCGGCGGAAGAGAGTGGTGGCGAGTAAGCGGTGCGCGTGGGCGCTTTTTTTCTCTGTTTTTTTTCTCCTGATGCAGGAGTCATCGGCCCAGATTGCTGTCTTCAAGTCACTTGATAAGGTGACGGGCAAAACGGCCTTGCTGGAGATTCCGGTCAAGTCTGTGACGACTCTCGGACCTTTGACCATCACGGTGCAGGCATGCTTTTCAACCCCTCCGGAGGAACCACCTGAGACCAAGGCTTATCTGGAGGTGGACGAAACCCGTGAAGGCCGGACGGAACAATTATTCTCCGGTTGGATGTTCGCTTCCAGTCCGGGGCTGAACGGTCTGGAGCATCCGGTTTATGATTTATGGTCAATGAGCTGCAAGACAGCTTCCGGCGAGGTGTTCACCGGAAGGGAGTAGAAGTCAGCGGCTGTTTCCAGCGCTTCCTGCAGATAGGTGTGATACCGTCCCCGCGGCACTTCCATGGCGCCGAAACTGCGCAAATGTTCGGTTTGAAACTGGGTGTCGAGCAGTGTGTAGCCGCCGGCCTTGAGGCGGGCAACAAGATAGACCAAAGCTGTTTTGCTGGCATCCGTGACGCGGCTGAACATGCTTTCGCCAAAAAACGCCGCACCCAAGGATACCCCGTAAAGTCCCCCGACAAGCTGTCCGTCCAGCCGGGCTTCAATACTGTGGGCATGCCCGCGCTCATGCAGTTCGCAGTAAAGCTCGATGATTTCGTCATTGATCCAGCTGGAAGGGCGTTCCGGGCGCTTTTCCCGGCAGGCTTCCATGACGCCCTTGAAATCCCGGTCAAAGGTGATCGCAAAATGCTGTTTGCGCAGGCTTTTGCGCAGCGATCGCGATACATGAAAATTGTCGAAGGGGATGACGCCGCGCAAATCCGGATCAACCCAGAACAGTTCCTTGGCTTCGGCGCTGTCGGCCATAGGAAACAGGCCCAGCATATAAGAGCGCAGGAGGCTGTCAGATGTCAGCTTGTGGTGTTGCGGCGTGCTCATGCGGTTGCTTATTTTTCCAAAAACTGCTCAAGCCAGTGAATGTCATAATCCGCCTTATGAAAGTCATCGTTTTCCAGCAGGGCCTCAAACAATGGAATGGTGGTTTCAACACCGTCAATGACAAACTCCCCCAGCGATCGCTTGAGACGCATCAGGCACTCCTCACGGCTGTTGGCGTGGATGATCAATTTGCCGATCAGGCTGTCATAATGCGGGGGGATTGCATAGCCCCCATAGACCGCCGAGTCCATGCGCACGCCAAGTCCGCCCGGCGGGTGATAATGGTTGATTTTGCCTGGTGAGGGCACAAAGGTCTCCGGGTGCTCGGCATTGATGCGACATTCAACGGCATGACCCTCAAAGCAGACATCAGCCTGTGAAAAACCCAGTTTTTCACCGGATGCGATGCGGATCTGCTCCTGCACGAGATCCAGCCCAGTTATCATTTCGGTGACGGGATGCTCGACCTGCAGACGCGTATTCATTTCGATGAAATAAAATTCGCCGTTCTCATAGAGAAACTCGACCGTGCCGACACCGCGATAGCCCAATCCTTTGATGGCATTGCTGACAATTCCGCCAATCTCCTCACGCGCCTTGGTGTCAAGTACGGTGGAGGGGGCCTCCTCAAACACCTTTTGGTGGCGGCGTTGCAGCGAACAGTCACGTTCCCCCAGATGGGCTACATTACCATGGGTGTCGGCAATGACCTGAATCTCAATATGGCGCGGTTGGCCGAGATATTTTTCGATATAGACGGCGTCATCACCGAATGCCGCCTTGGCTTCACTGCGGGCTGTGGTGAAAGCTTCGTGCATTTCCTCGCTGGTATAGGCGAGTTTCATCCCACGCCCGCCGCCGCCGGATGAGGCTTTGACCAGAACCGGATAGCCGATGTCCTGCCCGATTTTGACGGCCTCCTCAACGGTGCTCACTTCACCATCTGACCCCGGTACGACCGGAATGCCCAATTCACGGACCTTGTCCTTGGCGGCGATCTTGTCCCCCATCAACCGGATATGATCAGCCTCCGGTCCGATGAACGTGATGTTGTGCGCGTCAAGCACATCGACAAATTTCGCGTTTTCCGACAAAAAGCCATAGCCGGGATGGACTGCATCTGCGCCGGTGATTTCACAGGCTGCTATGATGGCCGGTATGCAGAGATAGCTCTGGGCCGCCGGCGCCGGTCCAAGGCAGACACTTTCATCCGCAAGGCGGACATGCATGGCGGTTTCATCGGCTGTGGAGTGGACCGCAACCGTTGGAATACCCATTTCCTGACAGGCACGGATGACTCGAAGCGCGATTTCGCCCCGGTTGGCAATGAGAACTTTCGAAACCATGATGCGCCCCGGCTATTCGATGACAGCCAGCACTTCGCCGAACTCAACCGGTTGGGCGTTGCCGACGCAGATTTGTTTGAGGGTCCCGCTTTTGGGGGCGGTGATCGGGTTCATGGTTTTCATGGCTTCGACAATAAACAGGGTCTGACCCTCGGACACGCTGTCGCCGGCCTTGCAGAAGGGTTGCGCACCGGGTTCCGGGGCCAGATATGCTGTGCCGACCATTGGTGAGGTGACGGCACCGGGGTGGGCGGCAAGGTCCGTCGGTTCGTCCGGGACGGCGGCCTGCGCGGCTGCGGCCGGCGCCGGAGTTGGGGCAACTATTGATGCGACACCTGCTGTGCCGGATAATTGCCTGGCAACGCGGATACGCACGCCATCGCTTTCAATTTCAATTTCAGACAAATTGGTTTCGTCGAGCAGTTCTGCAAGTTGTCGGATACGTTTGCTATCTGAAGCTTTTGTCATGGGGGGTCCTTCGTTATTGCTTAATCAGATGAGAGGCTTTGGATGGCCATTGAATAGCCGGTGGCCCCGAAGCCGCAGATGACGCCGCGGGCCACGGGAGAGATATAGGAATGATGCCGGAACTCTTCGCGTGAAAAGATGTTTGATAAATGCACCTCAATAATCGGGATGGCGAGGGTTTGCAGCGCATCCAATATGGCGACCGAGGTATGGGTGTAGGCGCCGGCATTGATCACCAGGGCGCAGGCGTCCTGTCGCGCTTCCTGAATCAAATCAACCAATTTCCCTTCATCATTGGATTGATGAAAGCTGACGGTTTTTCCGATTTTTTCGGCTTCACCGATGCACATGGTCTCGATATCGGCAAGGGTTGTGGTGCCATAGATCTCCGGTTCTCTTTTTCCCAGAAGGTTCAGGTTCGGGCCATTAATGATGTAGATCGCTTTGGACATGAGCCTTTTATACCTTGATGCGCCGGATTAGCCAAACAAATCGCATATATATTGGCTGAAACCGTAAACTTTATCAACGGCTTGAATACTGATCGATAAATTTGTTATGAATGCGGCACCGTTTCAGTTTGATATTGTGGTGGCGGGGCATATTGGCTAGAAATATGCCATGAAAATCATGGTCAATGGAGAAACGTTCGAGATAGAACAGGGGTGGTCAATCGCCAATCTGATTGATCATTTTGATCTGCCGCGCAAAAAGCTGGCGATTGAACGCAACCTCGAAATCGTTCCAAAATCGGCTTATGACGAAATTTGCCTCGCGGACGGGGACCGTCTTGAGATTGTTCATTTTATAGGTGGTGGTTAAGCATGTCTGACTCGAATCTCAAACTGACAGAGGACGCACCGCTGGTCATTGCCGGCAAAACCTTCAACTCTCGGCTTATTATCGGTACCGGCAAGTACAAGGATTATGCCGAAAACGCCGCCGCTGCCGAAGCTGCAGGCGCTGAAATCGTCACAGTGGCGGTGCGGCGGGTCAATTTGACGGATCCGGACCAACCGATGCTTGTCGATTATCTTGACCAGAAGAAATACACCTATCTGCCGAACACCGCCGGATGTTTCACCGGCGAAGATGCTGTGCGCACCTTACGTTTGGCGCGGGAGGCCGGGGGCTGGAACCTCGTCAAGCTGGAAGTGCTTGGCGATGAGAAAACCCTTTACCCGAATATGCCTGAAACCCTGCGGGCGGCTGAAATGTTGCTCAAAGACGGCTTTGAGGTGATGGTTTACTGTAATGATGACCCAATCCTGTCCAAAGAGTTGGAACAGATGGGTTGCTGTGCCATCATGCCGCTCGGTGCCCCGATAGGCTCCGGTCTCGGCATTCAGAATCCGGTGAACATTCGTCTGATAATTGAAGCGGCGACCGTGCCGGTGCTGGTGGATGCAGGTGTCGGGACAGCTTCGGATGCAGCCATCGCCATGGAGCTTGGGTGTGACGCCGTGTTGATGAATACGGCCATTGCCGGCGCGCAAAATCCTGTATTGATGGCTTCGGCCATGAAGCATGCCGTGATTGCAGGCCGTCAGGCCTATCTCGCAGGCCGGATGGCGAAAAAGCAGTATGCCGATCCAAGTTCCCCTTTGGCCGGATTAATTTAAGGCTTTCCGGATGTCATCAATCTCTGCTTGCAGACGGTCATAAGGCACCGCGCCGGGCAGGATTCTGTCATTGATGATAAAAGACGGGGTTCCCGTAATCTCCAAACTTTGCGCCAGCGCCCGTGTGTCGTCCAGGTGTTTGGTGATCAGAGGGCTGCGTCTGCGGTCTTTTGAAACGGCATCATTCAGGCCGTATTTATCCGCAATCTGGTCAATCCGAGCTTGGTTGAGCTGTCCCCGGTTTTCGAGGATGTCGCGGTGGATGGCCAGATAATCCTCTTCGGATTGGGCGGTGAGCGCCATTTGTGCTGCGGCTGTGGATGAGGGGCCGAGGATCGGCATTTCCTTGAACGTCACCCTGATGTCGTCATTTTTTTCGACCAGTTTGAGCAGGTCGGGCAGGGCGCGTTTGCAGTATCCGCAATTGTAGTCGAAAAATTCAACGACGGTGATTTTTGCATCAGCCGGTCCGATTGAAAAATCCCGCTTGTCGTTGAAAATGGCGCTGCTGTTGCGTTTCAAAGTCTCAATCTTTTTGCGCTCCCGCTCCTCGATCGAAAACCGCTGGGCATTGTCCAGCGCGTCAATCAGCACTGCCGGGTTGTCGAGCAAATACTGGCCGATAAATTTTGACAGCTCACCTTCACTCATCGAGACTTCTTGTGCATGTGAAACAAGTGACAAGGGCGTGAGCAGGGTGAAGATGAGCACTGTTGATCGTAATATTTTCATCTGCGGCTTCTTCTTTCTTTGGGTCTTTCATCCTGTTTATAGCCTGCGCCACCGGTTGCCGCAATAATATCACGTGCGCGAAACCAGGATGGGGACCCTTTTATCAGCACTTTGCTGGCGCGTGCGGCATGTTTGGCAGCCAGCGGTTTGTTGCCGTAAAGGAAATATCGCTCTGCAGTGGCCAATTCCGCATTGCCCTGGTCCCCGACATAGCCGTAGGCGAGGGAGAGCTGGTAATATGCGGTGGTATTCTGCGCATCAAGCTGCAAAGCAGCTTTGAGGGTCTGAATGGCCTCCTCAATATTGTTTTTCTGTTCCGTGGCAATCAAGGCAGTCGCCAAGCCGACCATCAGCAAAGGCTCATCAGGCTCAAGGGTCAAGCTGGTGCGGTAAGAGGGGAGGGCCAGTGTCGGTTTGCCTGCCTCGTGATAAATCTGACCACGCAATTCGTGGAAATAGGGGTTTTTCCCCTGCCTGTTGATGAGTTCATTGGTCAGGGCAATGGAATCCTCCAGCCGGTTTTCCTTGTGATAGGCGATGGCCAGGGCATAAAGGGCCGGTGTGTCGGATCTGTTTGCAAAGCGGCGCTTGGTGTTGCCGGGGTGGTCCAGAAAGCCATAAATTTTTGCCTGTGCCAGCTTGTGACGCGCCACCAGTTCAGGGTCGTCCTGTGCGTCTGCGTAAGGTGAGGTCTCCAGCCAGTTTTGGTAAAAGTTCACGCGGTCACGCGAAATCGGGTGGGACCTGACATACGGGTCCTGACTGACTTCGGAGAGGATTTCCTGATCGGCAAGGTGATCCATCAGGTCACGAATGCCCTCCGGCGATTGGCCGGTACTACTCAACAATTCAACGGCAACCTGATCAGCGGCCGCCTCCTGTGCCCGGCTGTAGGCCAGAAAATTACGTTCAGCGATTTGCGAGCCGCCTGACAAAATGGCCATACCGGCATCCCCCTGTCCGGCGGCAATGGCGCCGATGCCCAAAATTGTCGCCAGAATAGCCGGTTTCATCGACTCCTCCAGCGCTTCGCTCATGCGCGCCAAATGACCGCCGGTAATGTGTCCGGTTTCGTGGGCGATGACGCCGATGACCATGTTCGGGGTTTCAGCCTCAAGCAGCAATCCGGTATGAAAATAAATGTTCTGCCCGCCGGTGACGAAAGCGTTGATGCGTCGGTCGTCAATCAGGCCAATGCCGATATTGTCCGGCTTCAAGCCTGCGGCAAGAAAAATCGGGCGGGAATAATCCCGTATGAGTTTCTCTATTTCTGCATCACGAATGAAGCCACCGGCATCTGCGCGGTTGCTAAGCACGAGCAGGAACGGAATCAACAGGATAAAAAGGCGTTTCATCTTCTTCTCGCTTTTCAATCATCCTAGCCCCTCGGGCAGAAAATTTCCAAGCTCAAAAATGCTTTGCTGGCCTCAGCGGCTCCACCAGCCCGACCTTTTTGGTGCATCTTCGGTCGCTTCTGACGATGATGCCTCGGCAGCGGTTTCCTCCGGAGCAGGTTGCCCGGCCTGAACAGTCTCCGTTTCAACACCCGCATCGACCTCTTCGGCCTTATCTTCTTCGGCCTTGGTTTTTTTGCTCCGGCTTTTACGTTTTGTCTTTGCCGGTTTTTCAGAGTCCTCGGGGCTGTCGTCCGTTTCCGCCTCCGCTGTTTCGGCTTCATTCCCTTCGATTGCCCCATCAGCCTGCTTTGGTTTGCGTCTGCGGCGTTTGGGTTTTTCGGGTTTAGTGTCCAACGGTGTGTCGCCTTGGTCCATGAGCGGCTCGTCATTGCCGGCTTGGTCCTCAGCCTCGATTTCGGATAAATCCAAAGGTGGGGCGTCGCCTTCTCCGGCATTTATATCGGGCGTGTCAGTGCCGTCATTGTTGGCGGAAACCCCGTCTTCAGGGGCGTCCTGCCGGTCTCGCCGTCGCCGTCGACCACCCCGGCGGCCTCTGCGCCGACGCCGCGGCTTGTCATCGTCTTCCTGGCCATCACCTGACGCGCTGGCCCCCTGTGACTCGTCAGCCTCTGCATCCGTGTCGTCATCTGAGTCGTCTTCCGTTGCCGCGCTGTGCTCTTGTCCTGAGGGTTCGGATGATTTGCCCTTTCTGCGCCGGCGGCGGCGTTTTTTGTCACGCCCGCCATCCTCTTGGGTCCCGTCCAACTCGCCGTCCATGCGGATGAGGGCGGCCTGGCCACCAAGATGGGTGCGGTCGACAATCATTTGCATGGCGTTGAGGTCATGATCTGTTTCGATGATGACGCGGATGTCAAAATTGCTTTCGATGGCGGCAAGATTGGCACGTTTCTGGTTGAGGATATAGGACGCAACCTCTGCGGGCACCCGCACGATTACCTGCTCACCGTTGTCGTGTTTGATGGCTTCATCCTCAATGATGCGCAGCACATGCAACGCACGGCTTTCAACCGAACGCACCATGCCGGTGCCGCCGCAATGATCACACGATACGCTGCTGCCTTCCAGCACGCCCGAGCGCATGCGCTGGCGTGACATCTCCAGCAGACCGAACGGGCTGATTTTACCGACCTGGATGCGGGCCCGGTCATCTTTCAAGGCTTCCTTGAGTTTACGCTCAACCGCACGGTTATTGCGGTTTTCGTCCATGTCAATGAAGTCAATGACGAGCAGTCCGGCCAAATCACGCAGCCGGGCCTGGCGGGCAACCTCGCGGGCGGCCTCGATATTGGTTTTTAACGCCGTGCTTTCAATGCTGTGCTCTTTGGTGGCACGTCCGGAGTTGACGTCTATGGCGACCAAAGCCTCCGTCTGGTTGATGACCAGATAACCGCCCGACGGGAGATGCGCGACAGGACTGAACATGGACGACAATTGCGTTTCAATGTTGTTGTTGTGGAAGATCGGCGTCTCGCCTTTGTACTGCTTGACCTTGCGGGCATGGCTCGGCATCAACATTTTCATGTAGTCTTTGGCTTCTTTGTAGCCCTCTTCACCTTGGATGAGGATTTCCTCAAAATCCTTGTTATATAAATCCCGGATGCTGCGCTTGATCAGATCGCCCTCTTCATAGACCAGCGAAGGCGCGCTGCTTTCCATTGTCCGCTCCCGGATGCTCTCCCACATGCGGGTGAGGTACTGGTAATCGCGTTTTATGTCAGTGGATGTTCTTTGGGCGCCGGCAGTACGGATGATCAGTCCCATTCCGTCGCTGACATCAAGTTTTTCAACAATTTTCTTCAGTTTCTTCCGGTCTGTGGAATTGTTGATTTTTCTGGAAATGCCGCCGCCGCGTGCCGTATTCGGCATCAGGACGCAATACCGTCCGGCCAGTGAGAGGTAGGTCGTCAATGCAGCGCCTTTGTTCCCGCGCTCCTCTTTGACGACCTGTATCAGGATGACCTGACGGCGCTTGATGACTTCCTGGATTTTGTACTTGCGCGACAGTTTTCTGATGCGCCCGCTGGTTGAGGCCTCTTCGTGTGCGTCGCCGCCAATATCATCGACACTGCCATGGTCAACTGCGTCATTGTCGCCCTCTGTGCCACTGCTGGCACCGTCAGTTTCCTTTGGGTCCTCA
This sequence comes from Parvibaculales bacterium, assembly GCA_049890195.1. Taxonomy (GTDB): domain Bacteria; phylum Pseudomonadota; class Alphaproteobacteria; order RS24; family RS24; genus JAYQKL01. The sequence goes on along the minus strand of JBMHBY010000005.1, from coordinate 265,109 downwards.
AGTTCATGGGACGCCTGTTCCTCCTGATTGTGCTCGCGCAACAACTCCTCTCGGTCAGAAACCGGGATTTGGTAGTAATCCGGATGGATTTCACTGAACGCCAGAAAGCCCTGCCGGTTGCCCCCATACTCTACAAAGGCTGCCTGAAGGCTGGGCTCTACGCGGGTGATCTGGGCAAGATAAATATTACCCCTAAGCGGACGTTTGTTCTCCGATTCGAAGTCGAATTCTTCTACCTGGTTCTCGCGCAATACAACGACCCGGGTTTCCTCCGGGTGGCTTGCGTCGATCAACATATTGTTTGTCATTAAAAAATGCTCCAATTCCACCTCGGGCAAGCGACTGCATACTCATTACAGCGTTCGTTTTGGCCGGGGTGGGTTTTAATTGTTTAAGGTTTGGCGCATGGGCAGCAGGCATGGGTCCGGCGAACGCTAAAATGTTTGCTCGGATGTTTAATACAGCAGCGGTTGAAAAAATCATTGTCATGCCGCGGGTTAAGCTCCTGCGTGTCCCAGCTGGAAATAAATCGGCATGGACTATACAGCCCATGCAATGAAGTTGCGCGGGATAAACATACTCCTGACCGCAACACGTTATGTTTACCTGTGTCGTTCACGGAATGCAAGTCATCATCAAGGCCAAGCTTTGCTGCGTTCGTACATCTTGTTTCTGGTCTTTTCTTGAGAATCCGCGATAAAATCCCTCAAACGCAACACCAGAGTCTTTCAAGGCGGGGCACGTGACGTCAAAATTCCACAAATTGCGGGTCTTTCACCTCCTGATGCTGATGTTTATGATGTTGCCGTCCGGGGCAAAAGCTTTGGAAATCATGGGTTTTCGTGTCGGAGCCCAGGACGCCAGCACACGCATTGTCCTTGAATTGTCTGAGACAACCCCGTTTTCGGTGCTGACACTCTCAGAACCGTATCGTGCAGTGATTGACCTGCCGCAGGCCGAGACGGCCATCAGGGATTTTGATGTTGATAAGGGGTTGATTGCCGGTGCCCGCATCGGTCTGGATGACAAGACCAAGACCCGTCTGGTTTTTGACCTGCGCGGGGCTGTCGCCGTCAAGCAGCAATTCATTTTGCCGCCCTCCGTCAGTTCCCCGTATTATCGGCTGGTCGTTGATTTGTCCCCGGTTCTGTCAAAGCATTTCCAGCCGCAAAGCAATTCCTCCATCCCTGATCAGGTCGGCTCCGTCCCACCGCCGGTTGCCGCACAAACTGAACAAGCTGCCTCCGTTCCTGCATTTACCCCGCGGCCACGACCCGCCAACGTCCGCAAAGTGATTGTGATTGACCCGGGGCATGGCGGAGTAGACCCCGGGGCGAGCGGGCGCAAGGCCAAAGAAAAGGATGTGGTCATGGCGTTTTCCAAGGAATTGTCAAAACAGCTTAAATCTGCGGGGTACCGGGTCCATATGACCCGTTCCCGAGATGTCTACATTCCCCTGCGGGGACGGGTGCAAGTGGCGCGGGACAAAAAGGCTGATTTGTTCATTTCCGTTCACGCGGATGCGATAAAGAAGAAAAATGTCCGTGGACTGTCAATCTACACCCTGTCTGAAAAAGCGTCTGACAAGGAGGCGGCGGCATTGGCGCGTAAAGAGAACCAGTCCGACATCATCGCCGGCATTGATTTTGCTGACCAGCCACCGGAAATCGCCAATATCCTGATTGACCTGGCCCAGCGTGAAACGAAAAACCTGTCGGTTAAATTTGCAGAAAGCGTTGTTTCTGAGGCCGGCAAGGAGACCAAATTGCTGCAACGTACGCACAGATTTGCCGGGTTTCGTGTCCTGAGAGCGCCGGATGTGCCGTCTGTGTTGATTGAATTGGGTTTTTTGACCAACCGCAGTGATGAAAAACAGCTTGTGTCATCCAAATGGCGCAAGCGGGTGGCGCAGTCATTTGTCAGGGCGGTTGATCAGTATTTTGCGGAAAAAACAAAACGCCTTCAGCCGTGATTTTTTTAAAAAAAGGCCACAGCCTTGCCATATTTCACATTTAGCTTTCTCAATGAGGAGAGCAGACTGTGTTGTTTCGATTGATTGGTTATCTCGCTGGACTGGGGCTGACGCTTGCGGCCATTGGCGGTTTTTTCGCCGGGCTGTATCTGTGGCGGCTCAACAAAGACCTGCCGGACCATGACCATTTGGCGGATTATGCCCCGCCGGTGATGACCCGTCTGCATGCCGGTGACGGTGGATTGATTGCTGAATTCGCTCAAGAGCCGCGCATATTTGTTCCCATTAATGTTATACCCAAGCATCTGATTGAGGCGTTTTTGTCGGCCGAAGACAAGAATTTCTACGACCATGGCGGCGTCGATGTTCAAGGCGTCATGCGGGCGGTGGTCAAAAATGTTTTCAATGTGATTGAGGGACGTCGCCTGGAGGGGGCGTCAACCATCACCCAGCAGGTCGCCAAAAACTTTCTGCTGACCAGCGACGTGACGATGGAGAGAAAGCTCAAGGAGGCTGTGCTGGCGCTGCGGCTGGAACGCACCTTCACCAAGGCGGAACTGCTGGAGTTGTACCTGAACGAAATCTATCTTGGCATGGGGACCTATGGCGTCGCAGCGGCGGCGCTGATGTATTTCGACAAGCCGTTGGGTGACCTGACCCTGGACGAGGTTGCCTATTTGGCCGCTTTGCCCAAGGCGCCGAACAACTATCATCCGCTGCGGCGCAAAGAGCGCGCCACAGCGCGGCGGAATTGGGTCATCGGGCGAATGCAGGCCAATGGTTATGTGACAGAGGAACAGGCCGAACAGGCCAAAAAGAGGGAATTGGCCGTTGTGCCGCGCAAATCCAATTTGAGCGGGGTTGACGCCCAGTATTTTGTCGAGGAGGTCCGGCGCAACCTGTACAGCCGGTATGGCGAGGACGAGCTTTATGGCGGTGGGCTATCTGTGCGGACAACCATTAATACTGTGTTTCAGCAGGCGGCGCGTGATGCGCTGCGCGACGGACTTGTCGCCTATGACCGCCGCCATGGCTGGCGCGGCCCGGTGGCACAGGTCGCCTCTGCTTTGGCTGAGGGTGCTGATTGGGCCGAGCCGCTGCAGACGGTCGAGATACCGTCGGACCTGGCGCCGTGGCGCCTCGCCGTGGTTCTGGCGGTGGATGCAGAGAAAGCTGATATCGGATTACGGCCACGGCGGACCATCAGCGGTCAATTCGAACCGACCCGCGAGACAGGCAGCATCAGTCTTGAAAACCTGAAATGGGCCCGCAAAGCCTTCAAGAAAGGGGTCGGCCCCAGAATCAAGGCGGCGGATGAAGTTTTATCGGTCGGGGATGTTGTTTGGGTTGAACGGCTTGGCGCTCAGGCCTTCAAATTACAGCAGCTTCCAGCGGCCAATGGTGGTCTCGTGGCTGTGGATCCGCACACCGGGCGCGTGCTTGCCATGGTTGGCGGGTTCAGCTTCAGCGACAGCGAATTCAACCGAGCGACCCAGGCCAGCCGTCAGCCCGGATCGGCCTTCAAGCCGTTCGTTTATGCCGCCGCCCTGGACAGAGGCTATACACCGGCCAGTTTGGTTCTGGACGCGCCGTTTGTCATGGAGCAGGGAAATGACATGGGTTTGTGGAAGCCTGAGAACTATGGACGAAAATTTTATGGCCTTTCAACCCTGCGTCTGGGGATTGAAAAATCCAGAAACCTGATGACGGTGCGTTTGGCGCAGGAAATCGGGATGAAGCCGGTTGTCGAAAACGCCAAGCAGTTCGGCATCACGGATTACATGCCGCCGGTCTTGTCCATGGCGCTGGGGGCGGGCGAGACATCTCTGCTCAGATTGACCATGGCCTATGCCATGCTGGTCAATGGCGGCAAAAAAGTCCAGCCGGTCATGATTGACCGGATCCAGAACCGTTATGGTGAAACCATTTTCAGGACAGATGTGCGGACCTGCCCGGACTGCAATGCCATGTGGACGGGGCAGGCGCCACCTGATCTTGCTGATGAACGAGAAACGGTGTTGAACCCCCAAACAGCCTATCAGGTTGTCTCCATGCTGGAGGGGGTGGTTATTCGTGGCACGGGGCGCAGCATTCGCGCAGTCGGGAAACCCCTGGCTGGCAAGACCGGCACAACCAATGACAGCCGGGACGCCTGGTTCGTCGGGTTTTCCCCGGATTTGGCTGTCGGTGTCTATGTCGGTTTCGACACACCCATGACACTAGGTGACGGAGAGACGGGCGGTCGTGTTGCCGCGCCTATTTTCCGCAATTTCATGAAAGCGGCACTTCGTGATGCCTCGTCAACCCCTTTCCGGGTGCCGCCGTCGGTGAAGCTAGTGCGGGTGAACGCCAAAACCGGCCAATTGGCGCAATCCGGCGACAGTTCGGTCATTCTGGAGGCGTTCAAGCCAGGAAATGAACCGGCACCCGGACGCCAGCAGGCGGTCATTGGTCGTCGTCCAGATGCCGAGCCGCCAACAACTAAAACCCCGGCACTCGGAACCGGGACCGGCGGCCTGTATTGACGTTTTTGCTTTACAGGGCTGGCACATCAGCCTAGGTTTTGCCCTGAAAAATCTCCAATGAGCGTGTCGTGAAATCTGAAATCCTATCCCTTGTTGACAAAATCAAGCAATCCATCGAATTGCTGAGGAGGCATCTTTGACTGGGATGTCGCCCTCAAAAGGCTGGATGAGTTGAACGCCGAGGCGGAAAACCCGTCGCTTTGGGACAATCCGGAAAAAGCCCAGAAATTGATGCAGGAACGCACCCGCCTCGAGCAGGCGATCAACCAGTGCCGTCAACTGCAGTCGGATTTGGACGATCATATCGGCATGATTGAGCTTGGTGAGGCAGAGGGCGACGAAGAGGTCGTGGCTGAAAGTGAAGCCCTGATTGCTCAAATGTATGAACAGGCTGCGCGGCTGGAGGTTGAAACATTGTTATCCGGCGAGGCGGACTCGAATAATTGCTTTGTTGAGGTTCATTCCGGCGCCGGCGGCACAGAAAGTCAAGACTGGGCGTCCATGTTGCTGCGTATGTATCTGCGTTGGGCAGAGAAAAAGGGTTTCAAAACAGAGGTCATTGACCAGACCCCGGGCGAAGAAGCCGGCATCAAATCCGCAACCATTAAAATCGCCGGCTATAACAGCTATGGCTGGTCGAAGACTGAGTCTGGTGTTCATCGACTGGTCCGAATTTCACCGTTTGACAGCCAATCGCGTCGGCATACCAGTTTTGCAAGTGTTTGGTGTTACCCGGAAATCGATGACGCCATTACTGTAGATGTTTCGGAGGCTGATGTGCGTATAGACACTTACCGTGCCAGTGGTGCCGGAGGGCAGCATGTCAATACCACGGATAGTGCTGTGCGCATCACCCATATCGAAACCGGCATTGTTGTGCAGTGCCAGAACCAGCGGTCCCAACATAAAAACCGTGCGACCGCATGGAGTATGTTACGGGCCAGGCTGTTTGAATTGGAGTTGCAGAAGCGCGAAGAGGAAGCCAACGCCCAGGCTGAGTCGAAAACCGAAATCGGTTGGGGGCATCAAATCCGGTCATATGTGTTGCAACCCTATCAGATGGTCAAGGATCTGCGCACAGGTGTTGAAATCGGCAACCCACAGGCTGTGCTTGACGGCGATTTGGACAGGTTCATGGAGGCGGCCTTGGCCCAGCGTGTGCATGGCACACAGTCGGACGTCGAGGATCTCGATTAACTTATTATCAGTTGCCTTGCGAAGCAGCCGTTCAATATTCGTTGGCCTGCTTCGGCACCTCGCCCCCGGCATTGTCCAGAGGGGGCGTGTTTGCCTCGCTGCCGTCGATGCCGGCGGGTGTGAGGGGCTCTTCACTGACAGCGTTATGAGACCCGGTATCCGCAGGCTGGATGCTGGCATTCAGCAGCGGGTCTTTTTCACGTCGTACACTGCCGTTGAAGTAGGAGCCGTTTTCGATGGCCAAGGCTTCATGGACAATATCGCCCTCCACATAAGCGGTGTCGCACAAATGAACTTTTTTGCCGTAAATGGTGCCTTTGACACGTCCTTTGACGATGATGTCCTCACCGGCAATCTCACCTTTGACATGCGCCGTCTGGCCAATGGTGACGGAACTTGAAAGGATTTCCCCCTCAATGTTGCCGTCAATCTGGATGTCACCGGAAGAAACAATTTGTCCGCTAATGGTCAAATCGGCGCTGAGAATGGATGGGGCTGCTTTACTGGCCATTATTTTCCTCGTGAAGTATCGGCAAGATAGGCCGAAAAAACATGCTGGCCTGAGCGGATGAAATTGATGGGGTCCTTGACCTTGCCATTGTGCCAGATTTCATAATGAAGATGTGGCCCGGTGCTGCGGCCGCTTGAGCCGACCGTGCCAATAACCTCATGGAAAACGACCTGTTGCCCGGTCTTGACCTTGATGGATTTCATGTGGCCGTATCTTGTTCGGAAACCGTTGCCGTGGTCAATCTCAACAACTTTGCCGTATGGCCCTTTACGGCCGGCTTTCACGACCTTCCCCGGCAGGGTGGCGTGAATGTTCGTGCCCGATGGTGCGCCAAAGTCGAGTCCAGAATGAAAGGCGGCGCGCTTGTTGATTGGGTCCACCCGCGGTCCAAAATCACTCGTGGTTTTGTAATAATGGACAGGGCGGGCCAAAGGCAGCGCAGCGATGGAGGTGTTCAGATTGGACAGTTTTTCAAGATTGTTGCCGATGCGGATCAGTTGTTTCTTGACTGTTTCAGGGATGTTGGGGTCATCAACGGCAACCGGAATGAACGGTCCGCCAACGCCTTCGCTGCTTTTGCTGACGGCTTGCGCGATGAAATTATCAATATCCTCGATCCGGGTTGCCTCAATAATCGCCGCTGCCTCGGCTATGTTTCGGTCACTGCTGACCTCAAGCGCGTTGAGGAGTTCCTGCTGTCTGGAGAACAGGCGGTCAATCCGGCCGCCAAGACTGCCTTTCAGTGTGTCAACATGTCGGTCCTGCTGTGACCTGGCCCCCGACAGTTCCGGGATTTCCGACAGGGTGAATTGGGCGACATTTTTGACACCGGTTTTCATCCGGCTTTCAAAATGCAATCCGTCATCCTGCCCGGCGCTGGCGACAAGATCTGTCTTGCCAGTTTGTCGCGTCACTTTGCGGGACTCTTTGTGATAAGCGCTGCGCATGTCATTGAGCCGTGAGGATATGGCGGCATGTTTCTCAAACACCTCGGTCAATTCATTGTGTCTGGTCTCAATGGTGTTGGTCACTTCCTCAAACCAGTTCTGGGTGATCCTGTTTTTATTCTCCATGGCGGTTAGGGTGGCCTGAAGACGGCTGATTTGTGCCTCGTAGTCAGCGATGACCTGTTCGTTTTGCACCTTCCGGAAGGCGATAATTTCATCTTCAAGGAAAATCGCGAGACTTGTGCCAATCAAGGCCAGAACAGTGACAATGAAGGCAAGGCTTGCGGTTGCCTGCGTACGGGTTGTCAAAGTGATGAAGCGCACACGGCCTTGGCTGCGAATATACAATTCGCGCTCAGCAAAGATATTTTTAAACCATGTTTTGAACATGAAGCCGGCCCTTAAAATTCCGAGATGTTTATTTAACGCAAGTTTAAGGTTGTCTCAAAGTAAAAAAACAGTGGCCATAGTTCAGCTTTGATAAAAGTTTTCAGGCAGACCGGCCTCGTTCCGCGCAGCAATGTTGAAGGGGGGTTTCAAGATGCCGTCAAAATAGGTGGCCACCTTGTCCCGGAAAACCTCTTCCGGATGCTGTTTTTGCTGCTTGCACAGGTCCAGAAACCAGTCAACACCGGCCCGGACATGCGTTTTTTCATCTTGGAAAATGACCTCCAGCAGTTCAGCGCTTTTCACATCGCCCCCCCGCTCCAGTTTTTCGATCATGCCCGGCGTAACATCCAGGCCCCGTGCTTCCAAAACCAGAGGGACCACAGCCAGTCTGGCGGCGAGGTCATGCTTGGTCTTGTAGGCCGCCTCCCACAAACCGTCATGCGCCGGCAGGGCGCCATAGAATGATCCGAGATCCTCCAGCCGTTTGTTGATCATCAGGAAATGCTTGCTTTCATCCTGCGCAACCGCCATCCAATCATCAATGAACTTGTCCGGGAACGGTGCGGTCGTAAAGCGGCCGAGCAGATCCAAGGCCAGGTCAATGGCGTTAAGCTCGATATGGGCCAGGGCATGCAGCAGGCCGATTCGGCCTTTCAAGCCCTTGTAGCGTCTGCGCGGCATGGCGTTTGGTGCGCACAGATCTGGTTTCTCCGGGCGGCCGGGGCGGTCCTGCCAGTCCAGGGCGGCTTGATGAGGCCGCTGAATCTTCCCGGTTTTCCATGCGGCGCAGGCGGTTTGCGTCAACTCGGCTTTTGTCACCGGGTCGCTGCATAAAAAAGCGGCATGCAGTGTGGCATGAAAGTCATGCACAACCAGACAACCTAGCTGTCACGCAGAACATCAAGGACGTCCTCGATGTGAGTCTTGACTTTGACTTTGCGCCAGATGTGTTTGATCTCGCCGGTTTCCCCGATCAGAAAGGTTGAGCGTTCAATACCCATATATTTGCGCCCATACATGTTTTTTTCGACCCAGGAACCATAAGCCTCAATCATTTCATGGTCCTCGTCACTGCCCAAAGCGATGCCCAGATCATGTTTGTTTGCAAACTTTTCATGCTTGGTCAACGGATCCGCCGAAACGCCGAGAATGACCGCATTGCAGGACGTGAACGCATCAAGATGGGCGGTGAAATTAATCGCCTGGGTGGTGCATCCTGGGGTGTCATCCTTGGGATAGAAATACAAAACAAGGTTTTTGCCGGCAAAATCTGAAAGGCTGCAATGGCCGGTTGTTCCGTCGGTATGTCGGACATCGATTTTGAACTCAGGCGCTTTTTTACCAATTTCAGGTTTCATGACGAATTTGTAACTCCCATTATGGTGACATTTATAGTATTTAATCCAGACAGGGATTTATATCAAATAAGCTTGAGAACAACAGGCTGGCCATTGCTTTTTAGAACGCGAAATATTTTTCTTGATGCCATAGCGGTCATATTCACAATCCTGATCGTGATGACACTGGCTGTGGGCATTGCCTTGTCCCAAGGGCCGGTATCCATGCGCCACATCAGTTCAATCCTGAATGTCGTGATTGCCGAGTCCCTTGCGTTTGATGATGTGGACATTTCCGGGATTTATCTGGTCTATGATCGCGAACAGGGCGGGCTGCATTTGCAGGGACAAAAGGTCAGCCTCAAGGATGGCGCCGCAACCTATTTGATCAATGACTTTTCGGCAAGCATCAGCACAAAAGGCGTGCTGCAGTCCTTCGTCTTTGTGCCCGAGGACCTGACCGCAGGAGACATCATCGCCGTCATCAAGCCCGTACGCGGTGGCCTCAAAACAGACAATGGTCCGCCCTCATCGGCGTTGGAGGGTGAAAGTACAAAGCCCGCCGCAAAAACGGTCGCGAGTGAGGAGGCTTTCAACCCGTCCATCTATTTACGGGAGATCCGAAAAAACCTGAATGAGACCGCGCAGCTTAATGCGGTCTCTTATGTGAACACAATAGACTTCCCGAACATCACCTTTGTTTTTGAGGATGCGGCGACCGGCAAGGTCTGGAAAACATCTGAGTCCTTCGCCTTGTTCACGCGTGAGGGGGGCGCCTCCTCCCTGAATGTGAATTTCGCTTTTAATTCAGGAGCTGAAAAAAGCGCCTTCAATTTCCAGTTGCAGCAGCCGGAACTGCAGCCCGGTGCTGCGAAACTCATCGTCAAGAATATACGCCCGTCCGTCATCGCCTCTTTATTCCCTGCGACACCGCTGTTGCAGACAGCTGATGTGCCGCTGGACGGATCAGTTAACTTCACGACCAGCCCGGATGGGGGGTTTTCTCAAGGCCGCATGGTGTTGCAGCTCTCAGGTGGGGTGTTGAGATTGCAAGATGGTATTCTGCCTGTTGATCATGCCGTGGCTGAGGCTGAAATTGATTTCGAGAAGCGCGAGGCGATGGTCAAGCGGATTGATTATGCCATTGGGCCGCATGAGGGATATTTTACCGGGACATTCAATTATGATTTTGACTCTGAGGGCATTGCTTCAAACCTGAATGCTTCGTTGAAAGCGCAGAAACTGCTCTACCAGCTTTCCGAAAATGAGGTGTTCAATCCGGACAAACTGGCCATTGACTTTAATTTGAACCTGTTTAACCGGAAGCTGGATGTCCAAAAAATAGCCTTTGAGACCGGCGGTGGTGTTTTTCAGGTCGGCGGCAGTCTGGATTTCGGCAGTCAGGACATGCCTTTGGTTCTAGATGGGTTTATTGAAAGCTTGCCGATCGAGGGGTTGAAGAAAATCTGGCCGTCAGCGCTGGCGCCGGGCACGCGTAAATGGTTTGCCGCTAACATCAATGAAGGGGTCATTTCATCTGGCAAGCTGAAAATGGATACCTCCGCCGCAGAATTGCGGGCGTCCAGGCGGGTCGGGCCTTTGCGGGATGATGCCTTGGATTTGCAGGTTGAACTTACGGGCAGCCGTTTGCGTTATTTGTCGAAAATGCCGGAAATGAGGGATTTGAAGGGTCGTATTCATTTACGCGGAAACTCATTTGAGGCTCAGGTGCATGAGGCCGTGATCGACATGCCGGCGGAAGGGCGGATAAAGGTCTCCAACAGCCGCTATTTTGAACCGGATTTTCACATACGCGGAAATAATGTCGCCATCAGGTTGGTCTTGGATGGGGAGGTGGACACGCTGGTTGACCTGTTCTCCAGTCCGCAAATCGGGTTTAAGCAAGCGAATTTCATCGGTGATTACGAATTGAACGGGCGGGGCCGAATGGCCTTGTCTTTGGCGCTGCCGGTATCGTCCAGAGTGTCCAGGGAAGACCGTCGTAAAATGATGCAGGTGGCTTTGGACGCAGCTGTGCAGGATTTTCATGTCCCGGGCGGTGTCAGGGGATATGATGTCAAAGCACCGTTTATCAGCTTCACTTATCGGGGCGACAAACTGGGCGTCGAAAGCGACATAATCGTCAACGGCGTGCCGATTGAGGTCTCCCTTACCGAGGAATTTGTCAATTTGCGGCGCAATATCTCCAAGCTGTCGGTGCAAGCCGAGTTGACCGAGTACGACTTCGCCAATCTGAAACTGGACAGCTTGGCCAAACGCGTGCGCGGCCGCCTGCCGATGAAATTTGACCTGACCCGCGACAATCAAGGGCGGCTGGATTTAAGTTTCAAGGCCGATATGGAGGCGGCAGCCATGCGGCTTTCTCCATTGGCTTACGAAAAAGAGGCCGGACGTCATGCTGACCTGCATGTGACGGCAGCCATTTCTGATGACCGGAAGTTTGAAGCCATCAAAATGGTCATGAAAGACCATGACGTTTTATTTTCTGCAAATGCGGCCTTTGACGATGGCAGGCTTGAAACCCTGTCCATACCCTCACTGAAGCTGGACGGCAAGGGCAGTGCCGAAATTCTGCTCGACAGGTCGGGCGAAAAACGTTTGTTCTCCCTTACAGGTTCCTATTTTGACATGTCCCAATTCACCGAAAACAATGATTTCGGGATGCCGGTTTTTGATGGCGGCAATCCAGCCTTCGTGCTTTCCCCTGACATTCAATCCACTGATGCTGAAGCGGCTGATGAGGAGGGCTTATCCTCTGGACAGCTTTTTCGCGGTGATATGGATATCAAGGTTGATGTTGCGCACCTTCAGGCCAATAACGGTGTTCATATTAAAGATTTCATGATTGTCTCTGATTTGCGGGATGGCCTGTTCGAAAAAATCATGGTTTCCGGCGCCATCAATGGCACAAACGCTCTGCAGTTTGATCTCAATCGCGAAACACCCAAGAAACGTGTTTACAATATGCGGCTGAAACAAGCCGACACATTGTTCAAAGCCCTTGGGACGCTGGACAATATGCAGGGTGGTGAACTGGTATTGTCCGGCCAATTGACCAATGAAGCCGGCAAAGGGGAGGGGACACTTTACATTTCCGACTTCACGGTGCCTGAACTGCCCACCCTGGCCAAAATTCTGACCCTCGGGTCCCTCAAAGGCATCTCTGACACCATTCAGGATGAAGGGCTGTATATCCGCACTGCAGAGCTTGAGTTCCGTCACAAAGACCGGTTGTTTGAGGTTGAGTCTTTTGTTGCCAACGGTCCGGCCCTGGGGATCACCATGGAAGGCATTATTGATAGGGGGCAGGACCAACTGTTTTTGGACGGCACTTTGGTGCCGGCCTATTCCCTGAATTCGTTTCTGGGCCGTATCCCAATCATCGGGTTTTTATTCAGCGGTGGTCAAGGCGGGGGGTTGCTCGGGCTGTCCTATGACATTTCCGGGCCGATCAACAAACCTGAAATTTCGGTTAATCCTCTGTCGCTGTTCACGCCGGGCTTCATCCGAAACATCTTCAGTGTGAGGATATTCGGGCCGTCCAAACCCAAAATTGAATATTAGGCTCAGACAGCTTTCAGCAAAACATGTTTCTTTTTGCCGAAGGACAATTTGATGACGCCATCCTTGACATCCGCCGAACTGATTGTGCGCTTGATGTCGGACACGGCCTCGTCATTCAGTCTGGCGCCGCCGCCCTGCACAAGACGCCGCGCCTCACCGTTTGATTTGGACAGACCGGCCAGCACAAACGCCTCCAAAATTCCGACCCCGTCTGCAAGCTTGGCGACGGCAATGTCCACAGAAGGCAGAGCATCACTGGTGCCGCCGGCCTCAAATGTTTCGCGGGCTGTCTCCTGCGCCTTTTCCGCCGCCTCATGCCCGTGGATCAGGGCGGTGGCCGCTGTTGCCAGAATTTTTTTGGCCTCGTTCAATTCAGCCCCCTCAAGGGCCTCAAGACGGGAAATTTCATCCAGGGGCAATTCGGTGAACAGACGCAGGAAACGCCCTGTGTCGGCGTCCTCCGTATTGCGCCAATACTGCCAATAGTCCCATGCGGAGAGCATTGTCTCGTCCAGCCAGACAGCCCCTTGGGCTGTTTTGCCCATTTTTGCCCCTGAAGATGTGGTCAATAACGGGGTTGTCAGGCCATAAAGCTGGGCCTGTTCGGTTCTGCGGCCCAACTCAATACCATTTACGATATTGCCCCACTGGTCTGAGCCGCCCATCTGCAGCGTGCAGCCATAACGCCTGTTCAATTCAACAAAATCATAGGCCTGCAGGATCATGTAATTGAATTCAAGGAAGGAAAGCGGCTGTTCGCGGTCAAGGCGCAGCTTGACAGAGTCAAAACTCAGCATCCTGTTGATGGAGAAATGCCGCCCATAGTCGCGCAGGAAGTCAATGTAATTAAGCTGCGACAGCCAGTCATCATTATCCACCAGAACGGCGCCGGTCGGCCCGTCATGAAAGTCAATCAGTTTTTCAAAAACCTTTCGGATGCCCTGCTTGTTTTTGTCGATTTGCTCCTGATCCAGCAATTTGCGTGTTTCATCCTTGCCGGACGGGTCCCCGACCTTGGTTGTGCCGCCACCAATCAAAACAATCGGGCGGTGTCCGGACTGCTGCAGTTTGCGCAGCATCATGATGGATATCAAATTCCCGACATGCAGGCTGGAGGCTGTACAGTCATAACCGATATAAGCCGTTATGACCCCATTATGGGCGGCATCGTCCAGCCCGGTCTCGTCGGAACATTGCTGGATATAGCCGCGCTCGGACAAAAGCGTCAGGAATGATGATTTGTAATTTGTCATAGGGGCAGGGTTATGCCAAGAATGACGCGAGGTCAATATATGGAAAAAAAATTTGTTGCATTGGGGCTGATGAGCGGGACATCGATGGACGGCATTGATGTCGCCCTTCTTGAAACAGACGGCAAAAACAGGATCGTTCCCGGACCGCACCAAACATTCGCCTATTCTGAGGATATGCGCGCCGTCTTGGTGCAGGCCATGACCGCGGCGGCGGATTGGGAATTGGGTGCCGACATGCCCGAGGCTGTCAAACAGGCGGAGCAGCTTGTGACTCAAACTCATCAGCAGGCTGTCGCCGGCTTCACCATGTCGCATAATATTGATTTGAATGTGATTGATGTTGTTGGCTTTCACGGTCAAACCGTCCTGCATGCACCGGAGCAGGGGCGCACGGTTCAAATTGGTGATGGGCAGGCCTTGGCGGATGGTTTGGGGCTGAGGGTTGTGGATCAGTTCCGTCTCGCCGATGTTGCCGCAGGTGGGCAGGGTGCGCCGTTGGCACCGTTGTATCATGCCGCCCTCGCACATCAGTCCGGGGCTGATTTGCCCTTGGCGGTTTTGAATTTGGGGGGTGTCGGCAATCTGACCTTCATCGGAGCCGATGGGGTTGTTCTGGGGTTTGACACCGGACCTGGTAACGCGTTGCTGGATGACTGGATGATGCAGACAACCGGGCGACCATTTGACGAGGGGGGGCGACTGGCTGCTGCCGGCGCGGTTGATCCGGGTGTGTTACAGTCATTGCTGGATCACCCATATTTCCTCAAAGCGCCGCCGAAATCGCTGGACCGCAACGCCTTTTCCCTGACCCCTTGCGATGGGTTGTCGGCTGCTGACGGGGCTGCGACCCTGTCAGCGTTCACTGCGTTGTCGGTTGCCTGTGCGATGCCGTATTTGCCGGAGAAACCGAGAAAGTGGGTGGTTTGCGGCGGCGGAAGACACAATCCGACATTGATGGAGTCATTGTCGGAAGCCGTTGGCGTGGAAGTGATGGGGGCTGAAGCGGCTGTCTGGCCGGGTGACGAATTGGAGGCCCAGGCCTTTGCCTGGCTGGCTGTCCGCAATCTTTTGGGGCTGCCGTTCAGTTTGCCGGAGACGACCGGTTGTGCCGCGCCGACCGGCGGCGGGGTTTTGCGGCAGCCGTCTTGATTATTCGGTTTTCATGCGGTCGTCGAGGTAATCATTAACCTTGCTGTTGAGCAGGTCAGTCTCCTTGTCGTAAAAATGATTGGCGCCCTTGATGTTTTCATACGTGATGTCAATGCCGCGCTGGGCCTGCAGGCGTTCCACCATTTTTTCAATATCCTCCCGGGGGACAATTTTGTCTTCATCGCCATGCGTAATCAGGCCGGAGGTCGGGCAGGGCGCGAGAAACGAAAAGTCATAAAGGTTGGCCGGCGGGGAGACCGATATAAAGCCGGAGATTTCGGGGCGGCGCATCAACAGTTGCATGCCGATCCAGGCGCCGAAGGAGTATCCCGCCACCCAGCATTGGCGGGCATCTGGATTGAAGCTTTGCAGCCAATCCAGAGCGGTCGCTGCATCAGAGAGTTCGCCAATGCCGTGGTCGAACTCGCCTTGTGACCGCCCAACGCCGCGGAAGTTGAACCGCATCACGGTGAAACCACGCTGCTGAAACGTCTGGTAAAGCTGGTAGGTCACCGGATTGTTCATGTTCCCCCCCAATTGCGGGAGGGGATGAAGAATCATGGCGATTGGAGCGCCCTTTTCTGATTGTTGCTTGTATCGGCCTTCCAGTCGCCCCTCTGGGCCATTGAAAATGATTTCTGGCATTTCACTCTCTTAACCAAATCGATGAAAAACCAGACAAAACAGCCTGGTCTATACTTGACTAATAAGGTCAGGATTATTATATCCTGCTTAGACCTCTGTGAGGCCCAGCATGTACTTAGCACACTGCACTGGGTGTAATGCAAGTTTTTTCGGAAAATGCTAACAGGAACAGCATCTTATGAAGATTTCGACACGTGGAAGATATGCCGTAATGGCCATGGCGGACATTGCCAGCCAACAGGTTGGCGCACATAGTGCAGGCGCCCCGGTTTCTCTGGCTGTCATTTCCGAGCGGCAGGAGATACCTTTGCCCTATCTGGAGCAGATTTTTCAGGATTTGCGCAAAGCCGGGCAGGTGGAGAGTGTGCGGGGTCCCAAAGGCGGCTATCGCCTGTCAAAACCGGCTGACGAAATGCCGATAGGTGACATCATCAGCAGCGTCGATGAGACGGTCGAGGTGACACGATGCTCTGGGACCAATGTCTGCCTGTCCAAGCAGACACGTTGTTTAACCCATGATTTGTGGGCTGAACTGGAAAGCCAAATTTACGGATTTTTAAACGGTGTCTCTTTGGCTGATGTTCTGGACGGCAATGTCTCGGTCCCCAGACCCATCAACATAGGTCAGACGTCTCAAGGTCATGAAGTGGAGGTCATCTCATGACTGAGCGGGTTTATCTTGACTACAACGCCACCTCTCCGGTGCGCCCGTCAGTGGTTGAGGCGATGCAGGAGGCCCTTATCATTGGCGGCAATGCGTCGTCCATTCATGCAGAGGGCCGTGAGGCACGCCGCCTGATTGAGCAGGCACGCCAGCAGGTCTGCGATCTCGTCGGGGCGGATATGGCCGGGCTGGTTTTCACCAGCGGCGGCACCGAGGCTTGTAATCTGGCGTTGCAGACGCGCACAGCGCCGGGCGGTGACATCACCCGGATTATTGTCAGCGCCATAGAACACGCCGCCGTAATGGCGCCCGCGGAGGCCGGTGATTTACCCGTTGAGCGGCTGGATGTCACCGGGGACGGCGTGGTTGACATGGACGCTCTTGACCGTTTGCTCGAAAACCCGGAGCCGGCCTTGGTTTGCGTCATGGCGGCGAACAATGAAACCGGTGTTATTCAACCGGTGGCGGAAATCGGTGAAAAAGTGCGGGCTCATGGCAGTGTCTTTTTTTGCGATGCCGTTCAGGCGGCCGGGAAGATTCCCGTCGGCATGTGGCGGATGAATGTAGATCTGTTGAGCCTGTCTGCCCATAAACTCGGCGGCCCGGCCGGTGTCGGGGCGCTGGCGGCGGCGCCGCATATTGTCACCGGCGCGCATCTTGTCGGTGGGGGGCAGGAGTTACGCCGTCGAGCCGGCACCGAAAATCTGGCCGGAATTGTCGGCTTTGGTGCTGCTGCGGAACTGGCCGCAAAGGAGCTGGAGCGGTCACAAGGCTTGGCGGATTGGCGTGACACGATGGAAAAAGAGTTGCTGCAGGCAGTACCGCAGGCTGTTGTTTTTGGCAGTGATGCGGCGCGTCTGCCGAATACCAGCTGTTTTGCTGCGCCGGGCTGCCGGTCGGAGATGTTGGTGATTTCAATGGACTTGAACGGCTTTGCCGTCAGTGCGGGTGCGGCCTGCTCCAGCGGCAAGGTGACGCGCAGTCATGTACTTGACGCGATGGGCGTGGCAGACCATTTATCCGATGGGGCCATCCGGCTCAGTCTTGGCTGGCAGAGCCGGGCGGCGGATGGGCGCGCATTTGTTGAAGCCCTTAAACGGAATATCGGCCAGTCCGCCGACTCCTGATCTGTTTTGGAGATAAGAATGTCAGAAGCCAAAGAGAACATTGAACGCGAAACAGTCGAACAGGTCAAAAGCCTGGCCGGGGAAAACTACAAATACGGCTTTACCACCGATATTGAAACCGACAAGGCACCCAAGGGTCTGAATACGGACATTATCCGGTTCATTTCCGCCAAAAAAGAGGAACCGGAGTGGCTTCTTGAATGGCGGCTGGATGCGTTCGAGCGCTGGCAGACCATGCAGGAACCGGACTGGGCGCATGTCGATTATCCTGAAATTGATTATCAGGACTTATATTATTACGCCGCGCCAAAAAGCATGGAGGATCAGCCGGAAACATTGGATGATGTTGATCCCGAACTGCTGAAAACATACGAAAAACTTGGTATTCCGCTTCAGGAACAGGAGATTTTGGCCGGTGTCAAGAACCGTGTCGCTGTGGACGCCGTGTTTGACAGCGTTTCGGTCGCCACAACCTTCCGTAAGGAACTGGCTGAGGCCGGGGTGATTTTCTGTTCTTTCTCAGAAGCCGTGAAGGAGCATCCCGAACTGGTCAAAAAATATCTCGGCTCTGTGGTCCCCAAATCCGACAATTATTTTTCGGCCCTCAACTCCGCCGTGTTTTCCGACGGGTCATTTGTGTATATTCCGCCGGGGGTGCGCTGTCCGATGGAATTGTCGACCTATTTCCGCATCAATGAGGCCAATACCGGCCAGTTTGAGCGCACCCTGCTGGTTGCCGACAAAGGCTCTTATGTCAGCTATCTGGAAGGCTGCACGGCACCGATGCGCGATGAAAATCAACTGCATGCGGCGGTCGTTGAGCTGGTGGCCCTTGAGGATGCCGAGATTAAATATTCGACTGTCCAGAACTGGTATCCGGGGGATGAAAACGGTGTCGGCGGCATTTATAATTTCGTCACCAAGCGTGGCGACTGCCGTGAAGCCCGCTCCAAGATCTCCTGGACGCAGGTTGAGACCGGTTCAGCGGTCACCTGGAAATATCCAAGCTGCATTTTGCGGGGAGCTGACAGCGTCGGAGAATTCTACTCCATCGCCATTTCCAACAATCTGCAGCAGGTCGACAGCGGGACGAAAATGATTCATCTTGGCGAGAACACCACCAGCAAAATCATTTCAAAAGGCATTTCCGCAGGCCGCTCCTCAAACGCTTATCGCGGTCAGGTCAGCGTCAACCGCAAAGCGGAGGGCGCCCGTAACTTTACGCAATGCGACAGTCTGCTGATCGGCGACAAGTGCGCCGCCCACACTGTGCCCTATATTGATGCCAAGAACCCCAGTGCGGTTCTTGAGCATGAGGCGACAACCTCGAAAATCAGCGAGGATCAATTGTTTTACTGCCGCCAGCGCGGCCTCGACGCGGAGGAGGCCGTGGCTTTGATCGTCAACGGTTTCTGCCGGGATGTGTTGCAGCATCTCCCGATGGAATTTGCGGTTGAGGCCCAGAAGCTGGTCGGTATTTCTCTGGAAGGAAGCGTTGGATGAGTGTTCTGCTTGATATTGACAACCTGCACGCCGAAGTCGGCGGGACTGAGATCCTCAAAGGTCTCAGTCTGACCATCAATGCCGGCGAAGTGCATGCCATTATGGGGCCGAACGGGTCGGGTAAATCCACTTTGTCCTATGTCTTGTCCGGCCGCGAAGGATACGGGGTGACGGGCGGTTCGGCGACGCTGGACGGATCGGACCTTTTGACCCTTGAACCTGAGGAGCGTGCCGCACTTGGCCTGTTTCTGGCATTTCAATACCCGCTGGAAATCCCTGGCGTCAACAATACGACATTCCTCAAAACAGCGGTCAACGCCTTGCGCCGTGCCCGTGGTGAGGATGAAATGGATGCCGCCGGTTTCCTGCGGTTCATCAGGGAGAAAGCCACGTCGCTGGGGATGAAGGACGAGATGTTGCGACGTCCGCTGAATGTCGGGTTTTCCGGCGGTGAAAAGAAACGCAATGAAATATTGCAGATGGCGGCGCTGGAGCCGCGTATGGCCATTCTGGACGAAACCGATTCAGGGCTGGATATTGACGCTTTGAAAACCGTATCAGATGGGGTCAACGCGTTGCGGGATGCACAGCGCGGCATGCTGGTCATCACCCATTACCAGCGTTTGCTTGATTACATTAAACCGGATGTGGTGCATGTGATGGCCCAAGGTCGCATTGTCGAGACCGGCGGGCCGGAATTGGCGCTTGAGCTCGAAAAATCCGGCTATGCCGATTACCTGCAAAGCGACCGTGCAGAGGAGGGGGCGGTTCATGCCTGAGGCTGCAACACTCACAGCTTTGCAGGACGCTGCAGCGCAACGAGCGCAAAGCCTCGGCCTGCCGACACGACGTCTGGAAAGCTGGCATTACACGGATTTGCAGAAACTCCTGCCGCTTACATCCGTGGACGCTCCGGCGCGCGCTGTTGAGCTGCCGGAACTGTTTGCCCCGCTTGATCCGCTGCGGCTGGTGTTTGTCGATGGATGTCTGCAGGATCTGCCCATGGCGCTGCCGGAGGGTCTGCGCATCGACAAAATGGGGGATAACGATGTCGGGCATCTCGACAATTACGGTGATGACGGCCTGTTGGCGACCAATCTCGCCAATTTCAAGGACGGCGTGACGGTGACGGTTTCAACGCAGGTGGCCCGTCCCGTTGAATTTGTCTGGGCGTGTTCCTCCGCCGACAAGGCGGCTTATGGCCGGGTCATGCTGCAAGTGGAAAAAGGCGCCGGCCTGAAGGTTCTGGAAACCCATCAAGGCACCGGCCTGAGCCATTTGGCGGTTGAGATAACACTGGCTGAAAACGCCCAATTGGAGATTGTCAAAACCCATTTGGCTGATCTTGAACAGGCCGGCATAACGCAGACAAACTGCCGGCTTGAAACAGGAGCCCGTTTGAAAACCGTTCTTGTCGGATTGCAGGCCCGGTTGGCCAGACATGAAAACAACATTGTGTTCAACGGCGCGGACGCCCATGCCGAAATCGCCAGCGTGTTGCTGGCATCCGACAATCAGCACATGGATGTGACCAGTTGTCTGGATCATCGTGTGGCGGACACCACCAGCGAAACCGTGGCACGGACAGTTTTGGACCAACAGGCGCGCGGGGTTTTTCAGGGCAAGGTGATTGTCCGCCAGGATGCGCAAAGGGTTGATGCCAACCAGAAGTCAGACGCTTTGATGCTGTCGCGCCAAGCAGAGATGAACGCCAAACCGGAGCTGGAAATTTATGCAGATGATGTCGCATGTGCGCATGGCTCTGCCATCGGGGAGATTGACCGTGACGCCATTTTCTTCCTGCGTTCGCGTGGTCTGAGCCTTGACGAAGCGCGGCATCTGCTGATTTCAGGATTTATGGCTGAAATCATTGAACGGATTTCAGATGATCATATTCAGGCTGTTCTTACCGGCCTGATCGCCGACAAGCTGGTGCAGGTGGAGGGGCAGGCATGACCACAAAGCTGGATATTGACGCCGTGCGGGGGGATTTCCCGATTTTGGCGACGGAGGTTTATGGCAAGCCGCTGGTTTATTTAGATAATGCCGCCTCGGCCCAAAAGCCGAGACAGGTGATTGACACAATGACCGATGTGCTGGAAAGCGGCTATGCCAATGTGCATCGAGGGTTGCACTATCTTTCCAACAAGGCGACGGACAGCTTTGAGGCGGCGCGGGAGAGTGCACGGGCTTTTTTGAATGCCCCGAAGGTTGAGGACATCATCTTCACATCCGGTGCCACAGACGCCATCAATCTGGTTGCGTATTCCTTCTTGGCGCCGCGCATCGAGGCGGGGGATGAGATCATCCTTTCCGTCATGGAGCATCATTCAAACATTGTGCCCTGGCATTATCTGCGTGAAGAAAAAGGGGCGGTGTTGAAATGGGTGCCGGTCAGTGATGAAGGTGAACTGGATTTAGACGCTTATCTGGACATGCTGTCGCCGAAAACCAAAATGGTGGCCTTGACCCAGATGTCCAATGCGTTGGGCACCATCACGCCGATGAAGCGCATCATTGAGGCGGCACATAATGTGGACGTGCCGGTTCTGGTGGACGGTTGTCAAGGCGCCGTGCATCTGGTGACGGATGTACAGGATCTGGATGCGGATTTCTATGTGTTTTCCGGACATAAGGTTTACGGCCCGAGCGGCATCGGCGTGCTGTATGGTAAAACCGATTTGCTCGCGCAGATGCGGCCTTATCGTGGTGGCGGAGAGATGATCCGTGAAGTCAGTCTGGATGCCGTCACCTATGGCGATGCCCCGCACCGTTTTGAAGCCGGTACGCCACCGATTGTCGAGGCGATCGGGCTGGGCGCGGCCTTGGAATATATGATGGCGACCGGGCGCGAAGCGATGGTGGCCCACGAGAATGATCTTTTGGCGTATGCCACGGAGTTGATGTCGGAAATCAACACTTTGCGGTTTTACGGCACGGCCCGGGAAAAGGGCAGTATTCTCTCATTCGGTGCAGAGGGGGTGCATCCGCATGATTTGGCGACGATGATTGACCGCTCCGGTGTGGCGGTGCGGGCCGGACACCACTGCGCCCAACCCCTGATGGCCCGGTATGGGGTTCCGGCGACGGCACGGGCGTCATTTGCATGCTATAATACCCGCGAAGAGGTTGAAAAACTGGCCGAAGCCGTCAAAAAGGCTTTGACGTTTTTCGCCTAAGGTGACGAGATGACAGAAGAGACCAAGCCAGACCTGACAGAAAACACGCCTGAGGAGGCCGCCACCGCCAATGCGCCGGTGTTGCAGGAGGATTTGTCCCCGGAACTGCAGGACTTGACCGATGACATTGTTGGCGCACTGAAAAGCGTTTATGACCCGGAAATCCCGGTTGATATTTATGAATTGGGTTTGATTTACCGGGTTGAGATCACCGATGACCGCGATGTTTTGATTGACATGACCCTGACCGCGCCGGGTTGTCCTGTGGCAGAGCAAATGCCGGTCTGGGTGCAGGATGCCGTCGGGGCGGTTGAAGGGGTCTGTGATGTCAAGGTTAACATGGTTTTTGACCCGCCCTGGGAGATGAGTCGGATGTCCGACGAGGCGCGGGTTGCGCTGGACATGTTCTGACGTGTAGGATGGTCACATGAGCGAAGTTTTGCCTATACCCAAAGCGATCACCCTGACGGATGCAGCGGCAACGCGTTTGCAGGATATTCTTTCGCGCCCTTCGGATGATGGTTCGGAACGTGTCGGCCTGCGTCTTGGCCTGAAAAACGCCGGGTGCGCCGGCATGGAATACACAATGGAATATGCGACCGACATTGCGCCGCATGATGAGGTTGTCGAGGATAAAGGTGTGACCATCCTGATTGACCCGAAAGCCATTTTGTTCCTGCTCGGCACAGAAATGGACTATGAGGTCAGCAAGCTGTCCTCCGGATTTGTGTTCAATAATCCAAACCAGACGGATGCCTGTGGCTGCGGTGAAAGTGTCACGCTTGTCGCTGCCCAGACCCGGACAGGCGAGTGACAGCGTAAATCCATGAACAAGATAGACCCTGTAAAGCTTCTCACCCTTGAGCAGATTGACGATACGATTTTCCGTGGTGTTACACCGGAGGCCCATTGGGGGCGCGTGTTTGGCGGACAGGTGATTGCCCAAGGGCTCGCCGCTGCCTACACAACCGTTGAGGACCGTCTGTGTCATTCGCTGCACGCCTATTTTTTGCTGCCTGGTGATCCTGAACTTCCGATCATTTTCCATGTTGATGAGGCGCGGGACGGCGGCAGTTTTACCAGTCGCCGTGTTGTTGCGATTCAAAAAGGTAAACAGATCCTGAACATGGCCGCCTCGTTCAAGGTCAAGGAGGAGGGGTTGGAGCACAGCGAGTCCATGCCGGATGTGCCGCCGCCGGAAAGCCTGAAATCCGACCGGGCCTTGCGCGAGGAGGTTCTGCATCTTGTCCCTGAGGAGCGCAAAGAGGTGTTTCTCGGCATTTTGCCGGTCGATACACGGCGGATTGTACCTGAAAACATCATGGACCCGCAGCCTACAAGCGAAAATGACCGGTTCTGGTTCAAACTGAACCTCGATGGCAGCCTCGAGGATGAGCGCATGAGCCACATTTTGATGGCGTATGTCTCGGATGTTGATTTCCTGCGCTCCAGCATCCGGCCGCATGGCGTGACGCCGTATAATGATGGAGTCCAGCTGGCCAGCCTTGATCACGCGCTCTGGTTTCACCGACCCTTCAAGGCCGATGACTGGTTCCTGTTCGACACCAGAAGCCCGTCCGCGTCCAATGCCACTGGCCTGAATTTCGGATCAATTTTTGCACGTGACGGCAGCCATGTCTGCACAGTGGCACAGGAAGGTCTGATCCGCGTCAAAAAATAATTCCTGATACGGCGTTTTTTTTCGGCACGGCGGTGTTAAGCTGTTTGAAACAACCACAAAAGCAGCGCGCACAATGGACAGAAGCAAATTCAAAGACACTTATGGGCCTTGGGCCTTGATCACCGGCGGGACAGAAGGCATTGGCCTGTGTTTCGCCGAACAGCTTGCTGAAGCAGGGTTGAATATCGCTTTGGTGGCGCGCCGTGAGGAGCTGCTGACACAAATCTGCAGCCGGCTTGGGCAGGACCATGGCATCCAAACCCGTCATATCACTGCGGATTTGTCTGACCCTGAGGGTGTGGTGTCCGTAATTGAGGCAATGCAGGGCGTTGAGGTTTCGCTGGTCATTCATAATGCCGGGGCCACTCATGGCGCCAAAGCGTTTCTTGACCAGCCTTGTGAAACAGCGGAGGCCTTGATGACACTCAACTGTCTGACGCCATTGCGTTTGAGTCATCATTTTGGTCAGGCCATGAAGGATAAGGGTGCCGGCGGATTGATTATGATGAACTCGCTGGCGTGTCTTGCCGGTGCCTCGGCCATCACGCCTTATTCCGCCGCCAAAGCTTATTTGATGCGTTTGTCAGAGGGGTTGTGGCATGAATTCAAGCCTTATGGGGTGGATGTGTTGACGGTTCTGGCCGGGGCAACACGCACCCCGGCGATGGTCAAGTCCATTCCGGGCTTTGAAACGGATGACAGCCTGATGGCACCTGAGCAGGTGGCGGGCGAAGCGTTGGCGTTTCTGGGCCGCGGTCCGGTGTGTGTGCCGGGTGGCAACAAAGAGGCGGCCGCATTCATGATGTCGCCGGACCGGGTGGGGCTGGTCAATATGATGTCAAAAGCCACCGCCGACCTTTATGGCTTGGAGGGTGTCGAACATGCAGGTGAGAATTTCTCAGAGGGCTGATCTTGTGCTGAAACTGATTTACTGTATCCGACGCAAAGACGGTTTGGACCGGGCGCAATTCCAGAAAATCTGGCGCGAGGAGCATGGTGCTTTGGCACTGCAGCTTGCTGAGGACATGGGCATGGTGCGCTATGTGCAGTCACACACATTCGAGCCGTTCACAGCGGAGCCGTCATTTGATGAAACACGGGATCTGGCGCAGGACTTTGATGGTGTGTCAGAATGCTGGTGGGAAAGTTCAGACGCGTTTCAGGCGGCCATGGCGACACCTGAAGGGGAGGCCGCGGCTGCAGCCATGCAGGCAGATGAACGCCGCTTTATTGACCACGACAGATCAACAATGTTTTTTGTTGAAGAAAACGAACTGCTGCCGCTTGCCACAGGCTGAGCCGATCAGGCCGACACGTTATGCCCGAGATGGGCGTTCAAAGTAGTCAGCATTTCATCGGCGGCATCCGGGATGACCGTTCCGGGCGGGAAAATGGCCTTGGCCCCGGCTTTGCGCAAGGCGTCGAAATCCTGCGGAGGAATTACGCCACCGACAATCATCATGATGTCTTCGCGGCCCTGCGCTTTCAGGGCGTCCCGCAATTCCGGCACCAGGGTCAAATGCCCGGCGGCCAGGGAACTGACGCCAACAACATGGGCGTTGGCGGCAATCGCGTCCCGGGCGGCCTCCTCAGGTGTCTGGAACAATGGCCCAACGACGACATCAAAACCCAGGTCAGCATAGGCGGTGGCGACCACTTTTTGGCCGCGGTCGTGGCCATCCTGTCCCATTTTGGCGATATAGATGCACGGTGCACGACCTTCGCGCTCGGTGAAGCGGGCGATCATGTCATGTACGCCGGTGATCGACTCTGATGCGCCGAAATCCTTTTCATAGACGCCGGTGATCATTTCCGGCTTGGCTTCATGACGGCCATAGACTTTTTCCAGGGCGTCGGAAATTTCCCCGACCGTTGCCTTGGCCCGTGCCGCATTGACGGCCAGCGCCAGAAGATTGCCGGTGCCTGTGTCGGCGGCCTGTGTCAGGGCGTTCAAGGCGGCTTCCACTGCTGCGCTGTCGCGTTCGGCGCGCAGTTTTTCAAGCCGTTCAATCTGGGCTTTGCGCACGCTGGTGTTGTCCACTTTCAGAACCTCGACCTCATCCTCCTGCTCCAGCCGGAACTTGTTGACGCCGACCACAGTCTGCCGGCCGCTGTCTATGCGCGCCTGCGTATGGGCGGCGGCCTCCTCAATGCGCAGTTTCGGGATGCCCTGCTCAATGGCGGCGGCCATGCCGCCAAGGTTTTCCACCTCGCGGATATGCTCCATGGCCCGCGCCGCCAGGTCATGGGTCAGGCGTTCAACAAAATAGCTGCCGCCCCAAGGGTCTATGACATTGGTCGTCTTGCTTTCCATCTGAAGTAAAAGCTGCGTGTTGCGGGCGATCCGCGCCGAGAAGTCGGTCGGCAGGGCCAATGCCTCGTCAAAGCTGTTGGTGTGCAGTGATTGGGTATGACCTTGCGTGGCGGCCATGGCCTCAACGCAGGTACGGACAATGTTGTTGTAAATGTCCTGTGCCGTCAGGGACCAGCCTGAGGTCTGGCAGTGGGTCCGCAGGGCCAGGGATTTCGGATTTTTTGCTCCGAGCCCCTGCATCAGTTGGGCCCACAAAAGCCGTCCGGCCCGCATTTTCGCAATCTCGGTGAAGAAATCCATGCCGATGGCCCAGAAGAAGGACAGGCGTGGCGCAAAGGCGTCAATGTCCAGACCGGCATTGATTCCGGCTTTGGCGTATTCCACACCGTCCGCCAGCGTGTAGGCCAGCTCAAGGTCTGCCGTTGCGCCGGCTTCCTGCATGTGATAGCCGGAAATCGAGATGGAGTTGAATTTCGGCATGTTTTCAGCCGTGTAGGCGAAAATATCCGAAATGATTTTGACCGAGGGTTTTGGTGGATAGATATAGGTGTTGCGCACCATGAACTCTTTGAGAATATCGTTCTGGATGGTGCCGGCCAACTTGTCCGGTGATACGCCCTGTTCCTCGGCGGCAACAATGTAAAGCGCGAGAACCGGCAGGACCGCACCGTTCATCGTCATCGAGACACTCATTTCATCAAGTGGAATGCCGGCAAACAGTGTACGCATGTCGTATATTGAGTCGATGGCCACGCCGGCCATGCCGACATCCCCCGCCACACGCGGATGGTCGCTGTCATAGCCCCGGTGGGTCGCAAGGTCGAAGGCGACGGACAGCCCTTTTTGACCGGCTTTCAGATTGCGGCGGTAAAACGCATTTGACTCCTCAGCTGTCGAAAAGCCCGCATATTGGCGCACGGTCCAGGGTTTGTTGACATACATGGTGGAGTAGGGGCCGCGAATATAGGGCGCAATGCCGGGATAGCTGTCAATATTCTCCAGGCCTTCACGGTCTTTGGATGTATAAAGCGGCTTGATGGTCAGACCTTCCGGAGTTTCCCGGTTGAGGCCGCCATTGGTGTTGGCCGCAATGTCCTGACTGGCTTGCTCCCAGTCTGAGAGGTTTGCTTCGGCGCAGGCGAAGTCAAAATCCATATTCTTGAAATCAGGTTGGTCGGTCATTTTTAATCCCCCAATCCGAGTTTCTGATGGGCGGTTTGCAGGACAGCGAGTGCATTGCAGCCCATGAAGAGGTTGTCGGTCCCGGCGATTTCCTGCTTGCCGGCAAGCCAAAGATGTGTAGCACCGGCTTGCTGCAGGGCGTCAGCCACAGCCGCGCCATGCTTGTCATAGGCGTCATCCGTGCCGCAAATGACGGCGATTTTGGCGCCGCTGTCTTTGAACGCGTCTTTGAGGGAGGCCACATCCTCCCCGCCGGAGCCGGTGATGGCGTCAATTCCGCCTGCGGCGAAGAGGTTGGCCGCAAAGTTGGCCCGCCCGGTATATTGCGCTTCAGTCCCAAGTGTTGCGAGAAAAACTTTCGGTTTGACCGGCATAGCGGTCAGGCGCAACTGCTCGAATATGGCGGCCGGCCGATAGACCTTGAGCGGCCCGTCGCCTTTGGCGGCACGCGGGTTCAGCGGAGCTTCACCGAGGTTCGGGAATTCAGTGACACCAAGAATAGGTGCGCGGCGATGGGCAACGGCGTCGTCCATTGCATCCTGAAGACTGGACAGGTGCCCGGCGATCATGCCGGATGCCAGTGCTTCCTGCATCCCACCGACGGCCTGGATTTTCTGAAGCATGGCCCATGCCGACTCAGCCAGTTCCCGGGAAAGATTTTCAATATACCAGCTGCCGCCGGCCGGATCCGTCACCCGTCCAATATGGCTTTCCTCCTGCAGAATAACCTGCGTGTTGCGCGCCACGCGGCGGGTCAGCTGATTGTCTCCGTCACTGACGGCTGTGCAGGGGGCGACAGAAATGAAATCCGCGCCGCCAATGCCGGCACCCAACGTTGCTATGGTTGCGCGCAGAATATTGACCCATGGATCAGCGACTGAGTAGCCACGCTGAGAGCCTTCCGCATGGATTTTGGGGGACATCCCTGTCACGTCATAAGCCGAGCAGATTTGCGACCAAAGCGCCCGCGCCGCCCGCATTTTCGATATGCCGGCAAAAAAGTCCGTATCGGTCGAGAGGGTCACTGTGATTCTTGACAAGGCGTCTCCGGCGGAGAGGCCGGTTTCCGTCAATGCATTGACATAGGCAATCAGGCTTGCCATGGCATAAGCCAGTTCAGAGGCGTGGTCTGCACCACTGTTATGATAAGGCATGCCTGAGGCGGACAGCAATGTGACCTGCGGCCATGCCCGGGCTTTGTCGGCAAGTTGGGCAAGCAGGGTCATATCGGCCGCAATGTTGTTGGATGCGCCGAGGCCAATGGGGTCAAAATCGAAATGGGCGGCGATGTCGGTGTTTTCGTGCCGTCCGATGAGATTGAAAAACAGCTCAACAGACTTTTCTGCGGCGGTCCCGGGGCGCAGGATAAGCGGGGCGATGCCAAGCTCTACGCCTTCAAGAAGACTTGCAATCGTGTCATGGTTTGCCTCAGTCTCCGTCAAATCGACCAGCAGGGCTGAAACGCCGCCATTCAGGTCCGTCAAAATGTCGTCATTATCCGCGTTTTTGCGGCCCGGTTCAAAGCGCGCGACGATGTGCCAGGGCAAATACCGGTCATTGACGGCTTTGGTGCCCCGGATGAACGGCGCAAACCCCGGCAGTCCGGACGGGTCATGTGCGGTGGCGGCCGTTTCCTCCGTGTACAGCGGTGCCCGTTCCAATCCGCCAATATCCCTGGTGACAAGGGTGTCAAAACTTTTGCCTTTCAGGACTTTTTCAACCGCCTGCATCCAGTCCTCGCTGGAGGCGGCGGGGAAAGTCGTTTGGCCGGGGGTTGGTTTCTCAGACATTCATGTTTCCATAACAGACAATCGGATTCTGGTTTTTCTAGCGCACCCACCAAAGGCTGACAACCGCCTTTACACACTATAGCAGGATTTTGGTGATCTGGACGCTTGAGCGATTTGTGGAACATGATACACATGGCTGGAAAAGGAACGTTAGTGTCATGTCTTCACCGCCGATACTGCACTTGCAGGATATTCATCTGACTTATGGTGTCACGCCGTTGCTGGAGGGTGCAGAGCTCTCCGTCGCGCCGGGTGAGCGGCTTTGCCTGGTCGGGCGCAACGGGTCGGGGAAATCGACGCTGTTGAAGATCGCTGCGGGGGAAATTGAGGCCGATGACGGCGAGGTGTTCGTCCAGCCCGGCATCATGGTGGCCTATCTGGCGCAGGATCCGGATTTCCAAGGGTATGACACCATTGAGGATTGCGTGCTGGACGGGTTGATGGACAATGAGGACCAGCAACGCGCTTTTCAGCTGATGGCGGATTTGCGGCTGGACCCGAGGGCGGCGCTGGCCCCTTTGTCCGGCGGGGAGCGGCGGCGCACCGCTTTGGCGAAACTTCTGGCCCCCGATCCGGACATTTTGTTGCTGGATGAGCCTACCAACCATCTGGACCTGCCGGCTATTGAATGGCTTGAACAGGTCCTGTTGCACAGCCGCGCCGCCATTGTGCTGATCAGCCATGACCGCCGTTTCATGGAGACTGTGTCGCGCGAGACATTGTGGCTGGACCGTGGCCAGACCAAAATCATGCGGCGTAATTTCAAACATTTTGAAAGCTGGCGGGATGATGTGCTGGAACAGGAGGAGCAGGCTGCGCACAAGCTGGACAGGAAAATCGAGCGTGAAGAACATTGGGTGCGCTATGGCGTGACGGCGCGGCGCAAGCGGAATGTCCGGCGCATGTCTGAGCTGGCGGCCTTGAAAAAACAGCGCAGGGAGCGCCGCCTCCCGACCGGCCAGATGAACGCGACCCTGAGCGAGGGGGACCGCTCTGGCAAACTGGTCGTCAAGGCGGACAGAATTTCAAAAAGCTATGGTCAAAAAACCGTCGTGGATGATTTTACCATACAGGTCAAACGCGGCAGCCGGATCGGGTTGATCGGCGCCAATGGTGCCGGCAAAACGACATTGCTCAACATGCTGACCGGTGTCTTGGAGCCGGACAGCGGCAATGTCCGACTGGGCAAAAACCTCACACCCTTGACCCTTGACCAGCAGCGCAAAGGCATCAAGAAGGACTGGACCATCAAAGATGCCCTGACGGATGGCGCAGGGGATTTGGTGTCCATCGGCGAGGACACCATGCATGTCATCGGCTACATGAAGGATTTTCTGTTCCATCCCTCGCAAATGCGCACCCCGGTCACGGTGTTGTCGGGCGGGGAGCAGGCACGGCTTCTGCTGGCGCGTGGTTTGCGTCAGCCCTCGAATTTGCTGATTTTGGACGAGCCGACCAATGATCTTGATTTGGAGTCACTTGACCTTCTGCAGGAATTGATCGCCAATTATGAAGGCACGGTGCTTCTGGTCAGCCATGACCGTGATTTTCTTGACCGCACCGTGACGGCCGTCATTCAGGCCGAGGGGGAGGGCCTGTGGGTCGAATATGCCGGAGGCTATTCGGACATGCTGAGCCAGAAAACAGAGCCGTCAGGCAGAGGGCAAGCTGTGACGCTGGATAAGCTTGCCGAAGTCGGTCGGATCAAGCCTGAAACTAAGCCCAAAAAACTTCAGAAACTCAGCTACAAGCACAAATATGCCCTGGAGAATTTGCCCGGTGAAATTGATGCCCTGACGGATGCTGTGGCGGATATCAAAAAACAGCTTGAAGATTCCGCCCTGTTCGCCAACAATCCAGAGAGGTTTCATGAATTGGCTGAAACGCTCGAGGCCAAACAAAACCGTCTGCTTGAGGCGGAAAATGAATGGCTGGAGCTTGAGCTGCTCCGCGAGGAGATTGAGGGCGCATAAGCCACTGAGGGACAACAAGGGGGGGGATATGGAAATCTCTGGCAGCATTATTGTGGTCACCGGCGCTGCGAGCGGCATTGGCCGGGCATTGGCACAGGCTTTCTCACAGGCCGAGGCAAAGCATGTGATTTGTGCTGACGTCAATTTTGACGGGGCAACGGAAACAGCCACCAGGATTGGCGGTACAGCCCACAAATGCGATGTGTCGCTTGAGCCGGACATCAAATCCCTGATTGACACTGTCGAGCGGGAGTGTGGTCCGATTGACCTGTTCTGCTCCAATGCAGGTATTCTGGTGGGGGGAGGCCCTGAAGTGCCGAATGAGGACTGGCAGCGCATGTGGGAGATCAATGTCATGTCGCATGTCTGGGCGGCGCGACATTTGCTGCCGCTGATGTTGGAGCGCGGTACGGGATACTTCCTCAACACGGCCTCTGCCGCCGGTCTGCTCAGTCAAATCGGCTCCGCCCCTTATTCCTTGACCAAGCATTCCGCGGTCGCTTTTGCGGAGTGGCTGGTCATCACCTACGGCATGCGCGGCATCAAGGCTTCTGTGTTGTGTCCGCAGGCAGTCGATACGGCGATGACGGCCGGCATCAGCGATTCATCCGCGCATGTGGATGGGGTGAAGTCCGCTGAGGAAGTGGCGCAAGCCTGTGTGGACGCAATAGAAAAAGAGGCATTTCTCGTGCTGCCCCATGAACAGGTTGAGGAATATTCCATCCGCCGAACAACCGACAAGGAACGCTGGTTGAAAGGCATGCAGAAACTCAACGCCTTGTTTGAGGACAGCCTGTAAGGGTTGCCATCAGCCGGCAACAAACCTATAAGGGCTGAACTTCCCCCCCACTTTTTAGACTGAAGAGGATTAGAGGAAAACATCATGGAACTGCAAGGCAAAACAGCCATCATCACCGGCGGCGCATCAGGTCTCGGTGAGGCCACAGTCCGGCATTTTGTGTCCCTGGGCGCCAAATGTGCGATATTTGACATCAACGAGGAGCGCGCCAACAGCATCATTGCAGATGTTGGCGCGGAAAATGCCGTTTTCTTCCCGGTTGATGTGACCAAGACGGAAACCATCGAAGCCGCCATCGCCGGTACGATGGAGGCCTATGGCGCCATTCATATTTGCTGCAACTATGCCGGTATCGGCAGTGCGGAAAAAACGCTTGGAAAAAACGGTCCCGCCAATCTTGATGCCTTCAAGCAGGTCATTGACATCAATCTGGTCGGTACGTTTGATGTGCTGCGTCTGGCCGCGGCTGAAATGGCCAAAAACGAACCGCTGACCGATTGCGGCTGCCGCGGCGTCATCATGAACACCGCTTCAGTCGCCGCCTATGAAGGCCAGATCGGTCAGGCCGCCTATTCCGCCACCAAGGGGGGCATTGTCGGCATGACCCTGCCGATTGCCCGCGACCTGTCCAGCATCGGCATTCGCGTCAACACGATTGTCCCCGGTCTGATCCACACACCGTTGTTTGATCTCATTCCGGATGAATTGTACAAGTCCCTGGAGTCGCAGGCGCTGTTCCCGCAAC
Organism: Parvibaculales bacterium; assembly: GCA_049890195.1. Lineage (GTDB taxonomy): Bacteria > Pseudomonadota > Alphaproteobacteria > RS24 > RS24 > JAYQKL01. The sequence goes on along the minus strand of JBMHBY010000005.1, from coordinate 232,641 downwards.
GCCTTGGCAAGCCGGAGGAGATTGCCCGCCTGGCGCAGTATTTCGTCGAGAATGATTACATGAACGGTGAATGTGTGCGCATGGATGCCGGCATCCGGATGCAGCCCCGTTGACCTTTATTCAAATCAACCTGAAAAAGCGCGGGTTGCGGCCCGCGCTTTTTTTATGCCGACTACGGCCGCCTTTTGTTTGCAAATATTCGCCAAGCGGTTAACCTCAAACTAACAATACGTCTGCATTCAATAATAAAAAGGATAATGGAATGCGATACCTATCAGTCCTGTTGACAACCCTGCTCCTGTTGGCTTCCCAGGCCTTTGCCGCCGCCAATAAGGATTATGAACGCGGCTACAAAGCCCTTGCCCAGGCCGATTATCCAACAGCCCTCCACTGGTTTGAGAAGGCCGCAGGAAAAGGCCACGCGGATGCCAATTTCAACCTCGGTTTGATGTATCACCTAGGCACAGGTGTTGATGTTGATTTCGACAAGGCGATGGCATGGTACAGGAAAGCCTCAGAGGAAGGGAGTGGTGAAGCCCAATACAATATCGGCATAATGTTTATCAAAGGGCAGGGTATCCCGCAGGATAACCAGGTCGCTCTTTCCTGGTTCCAAAAAGCGGCGGAAAAAGGGCTGCCTGCCGCCGAGCATCAAGTCGGGCTGTTTTTTGGCACAGGGCAGGTTGTCGGAGAAGATCATGTCGAGGCGACACGCTGGTTTCGCCGGGCCGCCAAACAGAAATACAGCCCCGCCCAGTATCGGCTGGGTGTTGCCTATCTCAATGGTCATGGCGTCAAGGTTGATGAAAAACAGGGTGCGCGATGGGTGCGTAAATCGGCCCGCAACGGATATTTAAAGGCTCAGGCTTTGATGGCGTCGCTCTACAGCGCCGGTCGGGGGGTTGGGGCGGATGATGAGGCGGCAACCAACTGGTACCGTGAGGCAGCCATTGGTGGCCATGCCGTGTCGCAATATAATCTGGCCGTCAGATATTCCACAGGCAAGGGCGTTGAGCAGGATATGGCCATGGCACGCAAGTGGTTTGAAAAAGCGGCGGACCAGGGGTTGAAAAACGCTCAATTGACTCTGGAAGCCCTTGATGCCACGCAAAATGCACAGCCATAGGCTTATGCGTTCGCAGTAATATCCAGAATGATTTTGCCGATATGGGCGTTGCTTTCCATCAGTTCATGGGCGGCGCCGGCTTGTTCCAGCGGAAACGTCCGGTGAATGACCGGCTTGATTTTCGCCGGGGCCATCGTCCAGAAATTCTCCTGAACCAGCCGTATCAGCCGCGCTTTTTCCGCCACCGGGCGTGCCCGCAGGGTTGACCCGGTCAGTGTCAGGTTTTTGAGCATGACCTGCAGGAAATTCACCTCGGCTGAAAACCCGTTCATATAGCCGATATTGACGATGCGCCCGCCTTTGGCTGCACTTTGGATGTTGCGTTGGATGTAGTCGCCGCCGATGATGTCAAGAATGACATCCACACCGGCTCCGTCCGTCAGGGTTCCGACCTCCTCGACAAAATCCTGCTGCCGGTAATTGATGACGTGATCCGCCCCGAAAGACGAACAGGCTTTCGCCTTTTCCTCGGAACTGACCGTCGTGATGACCATTGCACCGAAAGCCTTGGCCATTTGAATGGCCATGGAGCCGATGCCGCTGGCGCCACCATGAACCAGCAATGTCTCACCGGGCTTCAGCCCGCCATGTTCCATGACGTTTGCGTAAACGGTGATCATCGCCTCCGGCAAAGCGGCGGCCTGCGTCAGCGACATGGTGTCAGGCACCGGGAGCAAATGGGTATGGTGGGTGTTGATGAACTCGCCATAGCCGCCGCCCGCCACAATGCCGGCCACGCGGTCGCCGGGCTTTACACTGTTGACCTGTGCACCGACATGCACCACGGTGCCGGCCATTTCCAGCCCCATTACCTCGGATGCACCGGGCGGCGGCGGATAAAAGCCGATGCGCTGGACACAATCCCCGCGGTTCACACCGGCGGCAGCAATTTTGACCAGCACTTCATCGGGGCCGCAATCGGGTATGGGGGCTTGCGTGACATGCAGGTCCGCCGGTGTTTTGCCGTCACCGACGGAGACGACGCGCATGGTTTTGGGGAGGGGGGTGTTCTGGGTCATGTCCGGGCCTCAGTCATCCGTCAAATGTGAAAACATGCGTCCTTAGCTCCGCTCTGAAGAGAGGATGAACTGCTCAAGCTTTTTCATGGATTTTCTGCCGGCCTGTTTGAAGATGAAATGCAAGACAGGCGCCAGCGGTTTAGCGAGGCCTTTTGTCCGGATGCGGAAGGTGATGACAACTTCGCAACGGGTCTCGGATGTCGGAATGACCTCATAGCGCTCCGCCATGGCCTGTAAAATGCCGACTGTGCCGCGTGCCAGCCGGAAACCGAATTTACGGCCATCCTCCCATTCAAAAAACTGCTCCAGCATTTCCGCGTCCTTGGCGGCAATTGTGCGACTGGTGTCCTTGCCGAGAGGCCCGTGCCATTCGGCCCTGTCGATCGGCAGCATGGCCTTCCAGGCAGCTTCAGACGTCAACGCTTCAAACACCATTTCAGATTTGGCCGAAACCGGCGCACGGACGGTTCCGCATTTTGACGGGTCATCGAGAAAGTCAGGCCCAACGCTTTCATAATCATATTGTTTCGGCATAAGCTTGTGTTCCGGCTTTTGATGGGTTTTGATTTTCACATGTTTGAGGAAAAAAGCAATGGCAAGTCACTGGCAGCTTTCTGACATTCCGGATATGACAGGCAAAACCGCCGTCATCACGGGCGGGAATACCGGTCTGGGGTTCAAGACGGGACTGGAATTGGCGCGGCGCGGCGCGGAGGTTGTCATCGGGTCGCGGTCTGGGGAAAATGGCGCGCTCGCCGTCGAGCGACTCTGTGCGGAACTGCCGGACGCCAAAGTTCGTTTCGCGACACTGGAGCTGACAAGCCCGAAATCCATCTCCGCATTTTCTGCCGGTATTCTTGGGTCGTTTGGCGGTGTTGATATTTTGTATCATAATGCCGGCCTGGTGATGCATCGTGATCATGTCTTGACGGAAACCGGCCGCGAGCTTCAAATGCAAATCAATCATCTGGGGCATTTCGCCTTAACCTGTCTGCTGATGCCTGCCCTGCTTGCATCCGAAAACGCCCGCATTGTTCAGGCCACAACCGTGCCCTACCACAAGGGCGAGATTGATTTTGATGATTTTGATTGGCGCCATCGCGCCTATGACAACATGCAGTCCTATTTTGACAGCCGGCTGGCGCAATTGCTGTTTGCCTTTACACTTAACCAAAAATTCCGGCAGGCCGGTTTGACAGCTCGCGCCATCTCCATGCAGCCGGGGCTGGTGAACACGGAAGGCCTGCAAAAAGCTGATTTTGGCGGTTGCATCATGAAGGCGCTGGCCCAGCCTTTGGAAAAGGGCTGTCGAACACATTTGCGCTGCTGCACGGATCTTTCTTTGGACGGGGACCGTTTCTGGGAACCACGTTTCGCCATTTTTGGCCGTGCTGTTCCCAAACCAATCAAAGCGCCGGCCCGTGATCCAAAGACTGCATCGAAACTCCTCCAACTGTCAGAGGAACTGACTGGGACAGAACTGCTCATTTAACCCTCAAAGCAAGTCATCAACCTGAAAATGGCGGAGAGGAGGGGTGCCCATTTCAAAAGTCCTCCAAAGCCCTCGAAGTTAGTCTTTCCATATCCTGACGAATAGGTGTATCAAATTTTAATATGCGACATGGTCTGACCAATATGGCAATTCGGATGCAAAACAAGATTTTGCCGGGGCGCACGAATAACAGAAACTGGTGCGGGCAATTTCAACGCGATCACCGCTCTGGCCACACTAACGCTGGCTATTGCAAAACAACATGAATTGCGGGTTGAGCAACTGGGTGAAAAAATGTGTGGTGTATTTGGCTGGATAAAGTTCAATTCTGAACTGTCCGATAATGAAAAAGCCCAGGCGGCCCAAGCCTTGCTCAACCTTAACCATCGCGGGCCGGATGCGCAGGGGGTTTGGCAGGACTCATCGGTCTTTATGGGTCATCAACGGCTGTCCGTCATCGATCTGTCTGCAGATGCAAACCAACCATTTACGGTCTCCGGCAGCAATCAATATTTGAGCTTCAATGGCGAGATATACAATTTTGTCGAGTTGCGGGACAAATTGACGGCGCTTGGATATGAACACAGAACAAAGTCTGATACTGAGGTTTTTTTCAATGTCCTGAAACATTGGGGCAGCCGGGGTTTTAATGAATTAGACGGCATGTTTGCCGGCGCCTGGTATGACAAAAACAATGGTCGTCACATTCTTTTCCGCGACGCTTTGGGCCAAAAGCCGCTCTATTATTTCAAGGATCAAGAAAATTTAATCTACGCGTCTGAGTTAGGGAGCATTTTGTCACTGCGCGGCTTCAACTGGCGGATTGATGGAGGTTCCTTCAAAAACTATTTGAGCAGTGGTTACTATGGGTGGGATACCACGCCAATCTTGGGCATCAAAAAGCTGCTGCCAGGTACATTTTTGGAGGCATCTGGAAACACCATCAGCATATCGAGATGGTGGGACTCTAAGCCAGGCGAAGAGATCCTGGATGTTTCGCCTGATGAGGCCGTAGACACAACCATTGCATTGCTTGATGACGCTTGTCGGCTGGCGCTCCGGTCTGATGTGCCCTATGGCGTCTTTTTGTCCGGCGGGATCGACAGTTCACTTTTATACCAACTGTGCAGACGGCATGACCCGAATATCGCTTCCTTCACGGTCGGATTCAAAGATGCCGACTACGATGAAAGCGAAAAAGCCGCTCAGGTGGTGGATTTTGTTGGAAACGGAAATCATGAGGTCCTCAATGTCGATGTGAGGTCGATAGGGCATGACATAACCGAAGTGTTTGAGCGAATGGATGAGCCCCATGGGGATCCGGGTTATCTTAATTCCTATATGCTTTCAAAATTGGCCAGACAGAAAATTACGGTCGCCATCGCCGGCGATGGCGCTGACGAATTGTTTTGTGGCTACCTGACCTTCCGGGCATTAAGATATGCAAGAATGATGCGCTTTTTGCCGGCAGTGTCGTTAAGCGCTGCGCGCCGGGTTTTACGGTTGCTGCCTGCGAGTGATGGTTACATGAGTTTCCAGTTTAAGGGCCTGTCGTTTTTGAACGGGATGCAGGGTCATCAGGCAAACCGTCATAATCTCTGGCTTTCAACACTCCCGGACTTTCAGCTCAAATCACTTTTTGTGGCCGACGAAAACAAGCAATTTGACGTTCACTCCAGAGGGGGCGTGTATGATTTCCCTCCAGAGGTGTTTGATGATGTGAGTGATTTTTCGGATGCCGACAAGCTGAGCTATTACTATCAAAAGACGTTTTTGCCGGAATTTGTCAGCCACCATACAGACCGCGCGTCCATGCTTAACAGCCTGGAGGTCAGGTCGCCGTTTTTATCGCCGCGGATTATCGAGTTTGCGAATAGCCTTCCCCACACCATTCGAAACCGTCAAGGCACCCAAAAGTGGCCTTTACGACAAGCGCTGTTAAAACTGGGTTTCGCCCCTTCAATAGTGAAACAAAGAAAGCAGGGTTTCACTCTACCTATTGCGCGTTGGCAGAAAACCGTATTGCGAGAAGATATAGAGCGGCTCGGGGATTTGGCCGAAATGACCGGAGGCCTCATAAGAAAAACGGCCATAGAGGAGCTTGTTGATGATCACCTGAATGGTCGGGGCAACAACTATCGCATCCTGCATGCCTTGATGGCGTTCAAGGCATGGCAGCACCGGTATCCAAATCTTGACTTTGCATAGGGTGATGGTTAGCTTTTTGGCAATTCTAGGGTTTCGGATATGAAATTTGCACTCGTCGATTACGAAATTGAAAAAAAGAAAGCTAATCGTGAGCATACCGGTGGCTTTGGTTCCTTTATGCACGCTCAAGGGGTTTTTGGCGAAGTCACATCGCGTTTGAAGCAGCGTCTCATACATTTACCCATAATGTCGTTTGGATTTACCCAGGCCTTGTTGAGGTCGCACGGGCATGGGTGCAACGTCTTTCATGATGAAAACATTGGCAGTGCAGATATTGTTATAATTGCGAGTTCCATGCATTGTCATGTCGAGGAAAATGAATTGGCTGAGCACCTGAAGGCAAGCTTGCCAAACGCCAAAATAGGGTTTTATGGCCCTTTCGCTTTTGAGCGGCCGGAGTATTTCGAGAAAAACGCTGACTTTATCATTGGTGGTGAGTTGGAGACGGCTATTTTGGCTTTTTTCGATGGGGAATATAATTTTGACGCCGTTATGAATTATGGGGTGGTCAAGGACTTCGCTGCGCTCCCCATGCCGGATTGGTCCGGCATGCCGGTTCAGAAATACTCCTACTTTCCGATGTTGCACAGGCGCCCCTTTTTGCCGATTCAGGCTTCTCGAGGCTGCTCTTTCAATTGTGACTTTTGCCCCTATATGGTGTCGCAAACAAAGTTATACCGACGTCGCGACCCCGTTTCCGTCGTTGATGAAATGGAACGCAATGTCGAGTTGTATGGCATGAAAAGCTTTCTGTTTCGCGATATTTGCTACACTTTGAACAAAAATTATGCGCGCGAAATATCCGAGGAGATGTTGCGGCGTGGCTTGGATGTTGAGTGGGGCTGTGAAACCAGATTGGATTGCCTTACCCCTGAACTGATTGACATCATGGTCGAGTCCGGATTGCGGGGCATGAATATTGGCATTGAGTCCGCTTCGAACAAAATACTTGAGTCCTCCGGCAAGAAAAATCCGGAAATAGAACATCAAGAACACATTATTGGCTATCTGCAGAAAAAAGGGGTGCGGATCAATTCTTTTTTCATGCTTGGTTTAACAGGTGATACGCCGGAAACCATGCGTGAGACCATCAATTATGCCAAAAGATTGAATACCCAAGGGGCTCAGTTTTGTGTCACTACCCCTTTTCCGGGAACAAGCCTGTTTGAAAAAGTTGAAAACCAACTGATCACCCGTGACTTCACAAAGTATAATGAATATGAGCCCGTCCTTGATATCCAGACATCCACACCGGAGGAAGTCAGGTCTGCGCATGGAGCGGCGTATCGCGAGTTTTATCTCAGGCCGAACTGGTTGTTAAGGCACGGCGCGTCGACGTTTTTAAGGTTGATTACAAACGAGTTGAGCGGGCTCTGGCGCTCAAGGGCGAATTAAAAATACAACTGCTGGATGGCGCGGCTATTTATTTCAGGTAGTCCTGCAGCCCCTCACGAAAAGTCCGTGGCTGGAAATCCAGGTCTCGGCTCGCATCACTGATTGAATACATCGGGTGGTCATGAAGGTCCCGAACCTGTTGAACGGGAAGTTTTAAAAAAGGGAGCATGGCGTTCAGCATTGATATGGGCCAGCGCAAGAGAAACAGCGGAAAAGGGATGTTCAAACACCTTTTTCCCAGTTGTTTCTGGATTTCCTGCACCATGTAAAACAGTTTCTCTTGTTTGGGGCCGGATATCAGATAGACCTTGCCGTTTTTCCCTTTGCCGTTGAGCAACGACAAGATTGCCTGAGAGAGGTCCGCGACGTAGAGGGGCTGGAGTTTGACTGATTGACCTCCGGGGATTGGGAGAATCCGTGTCCTTCTTATAATCGCTGTTATCATGGCGACGTTTTTGCTGTCTCCCGGTCCGAAGATCAAGCTGGATCGCAGGATGACATAACGGCCTTTAACTTTTTCATGTATCAATTTTTCGCAAGCTGCTTTGCTTTTTCCATAGGCGCTTGTTTCGTTTATCGCTGAGACACTGCTTAAAAAGTAAAAGTCCGGGTTGACCTGGGCGTCCTCGATTGCAGCGATGAGGTCCGCGGTGAACCCTTCATTGGACTCCGTAATGGCGCTGTTTGACCCGTTAATCAGCCCGGCTGCGTGGACAATCGCTGCTGTCGGGGTGTTTTTGAGGAATTCAGCAAGTTGATTTTTGGTGTCATGTTTTACATTTAACCAGTGAACATCACCGGAGTCGGTGACAGTTTGTCGGGTTGTTGCAAAAACGCGGAAACCCTCTTCCTTCAGGGTGTTTGCGATATGAGATCCAACGAAGCCGGTCGCACCCGTAATGAGAATATTTTTGCCGCTGGGTGTCATGAGCATTCAGTAAATAATAGCAAGGTAGAGTTCATTTAAACTTCAACTTAGTGTAGTCTTAACCCAAATGAACATCCAACATTTTTGGAAATCGTCAAAATGGAAAATTGCCAAAAACTCAGTGTTATCGTCCCGGTTTTCAACGAGTTGGAAAGTTTAGAGGAATTGATTGAGCGGTTGGAGTGTTCACTCGCTGGTTTTCAAGAAGGCCTCAATTATGAAATCATTTTAGTTGATGACGGTTCGACTGACGGGTCTAGGGAAAAGGCACTTGCTTTGGCTGATCAGCTGAAACCGGTCAAATCAATCAGCCTGCGGGCTAATTTCGGAAAATCAATGGCGTTGATGGTCGGTTTTTTAAATGCAACCGGTGAACTTGTGGCGACAATGGACGCGGACCTGCAGGATAATCCGGAAGATATACCGCTGCTCATTGAGGCGCTTGAGGCGCAAAATCTGGATGTGGTGTCCGGCTGGCGGGTTAATCGTAAAGATACTGTTTTACGCCGCATCGGTTCATGGTTTTACAATAAGACAACTCGCGTGGTCACGGGGCTTGACATTCATGACCAGAATTGCGGTCTCAAACTCTACCGTCGAGAGCAAGCGGAACGTCTGAGCCTGTACGGTCATTTTCACCGCTATCTCCCAATGCAGGCGAAATTGCTGGGCTTTAAAGTGGGTGAGGTCCCGGTGAAGAACAGCCCGAGGAAATACGGCTCCTCAAAATACAAAACAATGAGATATGAAGGCCTGTTTGACTTTTTGTCAGTGTTGTTTTTGAGCCGTTTTGGGTACTCACCAATGCATTTCTTTGGTGTTTTGGCCAGTTTGCTGATCATTCCCGCGCTTTCAATAATCGCTTACTTGATCGGTTATCATTTTTATTCAATCTTGACGGACTCCCAGGTTGGACTCGTCAGCCGGCCGCTTCTTGACCTTTCTTTGACTATTCTTCTGACAGGCGTGATTATTGCCATGACGGGGCTTGTTTGTGACTTTGTGCTTTATCATCATGCGCGTGTGAACAAAAACGCAATGGTTGAGTTTGCCGTCCGGGAGATTTCGAACGGTCATGAGTCGAGTGACCAGCCTGAGACGGTGCTTCAGCCGCACGACACTCAAAAACGCAAGTCATCAGGATGAATAGTGATTTTCTAGTTCCAAACCGTTTTCGAAGCCTTGACGGTTCGCAAACTGTTCATGGTTATTTGCAGCAGCCTGACCGCTATCGGGAGTTTGACGCTTTTGATTTTACACCCCGAACCATAGCGCGGGGTTCCGGTCTGTCCTATGTCGCCGCCAGCATGGGGGATGACACAAGATCCGTCGACATGAGACATTTTAACAGGGTTTTGTCTTTTGATGTCGCCAACCAATGGGTCGAGGTTGAGGCCGGTGTCAAAATAGGCGTTTTGTGCGGGCATTTGCTGCGGCACGGCCTGATCCTGTCTGTGATGCCTGGCCATCCGAATATTTCTGTCGGGGGGTGTATGGCTTTCGATGTGCACGGTAAGAACCATACGCGGGATGGAACTTTCAGAAACTCGGTCATTTCCTTCACATTGCTTACCCCTTCTGGTTTGATTTCAGATGTAACGCGCGAAGATCCAATTTTTGATGCAACCTTAGGTGGCATGGGCCTTACGGGCATTATCTTATCGGCAAAAATTGCACTCGTTCCGATTGCTGGAACCCTGTGTGCTCTTGATATTTTCCCTGTTTCAGGATTGGAGCAGGGACGGGAGGTTTTGCTGGAAAATAATTCCAGTGCTGATTTCAGCTATTCATGGCATGATTTTGGCGGCCGCGGTTCTGGACATGGATATGTCATATCTGGCAATTTTTGTGATCAGTCAGGCGGCACCTCAGGGTGGGAAAGCGGCATTCCAGATCCAAGGCCCGGCCGCGCCATGGCTTTTCTCAACAAGTTTTCCATTCCATGTGCGACTTTTGCTTACGGCAAGGTCTTGAACTCAAAAAACGGAAAGACCATCAACTTATTTGATGCTGTTTTCCCGTTGTCCAAAGGCCGCATTTATTTCTCACTTCATGGCCGCCGCGGTTTCCTGGAACATCAGGTTGTTGTCCCCCATGACAGATGGCTGCCTTATGTGAGCCGCTTTGAGGGGTTGAGGGTAAAACATGGTGTTCGTTTTTCAATCGCATCACTTCGATTGTTTGATGGAGATAGGAAAATGATTACTTTCACGGGAAAAGGGGTTTCCCTGACTTTTGATCTTCCCAATACATCGGACGGGCAAGCGTTCTTGTCGGAAGTTGATCAGTTGGATTGTGAAATGGGGGCCGTGGCCAACCCATCCAAAGACTCCAGGCTCCCAGCCTCGGTGTTCCGGCGGCAGATGCCGGGATTGTCTGATTTTCTGGAAATCCGCGAGCGCGTTGACCCGGACCATCTGTTGTCATCTTCTTTGTCTCAGAGGCTTGAATTATGAAGACTTTGATTATCGGTGCCAGCAGCGGAATTGGCAGGGCGTTGGCTGAACACCTTGCCGCTCGAGGGGACAGCTTGCTGCTTGTGTCGAGCGATATCAGGGATCTGGAAGCACTCAGTTCTGATCTGAAATTCAGACATGGTGTTTCGGTTGATTATCTGTCTTTGGACATCACTGATCAGGATAATTCCAATCTTGTCCAATTCACAGCCGATTGTCTTGGAAGTTGGAACACCATCTTCATGATTGCAGGGGCCGTTTCTGAAAATGACGGTGACGACAAGATGCAATATTCCGAAATCGTCAGCTTGGCCGGGACAAACTTTGTCGCCCCTGCCTATATTTTGCAGGCTGTTATGCCTTTGGCGGCTCCCAAGGCCAATATTGTGGTGGCCAGTTCTGTGGCGGCTATCAGACCGCGCAGTGTCAACACCGTTTATGGGGCTTCGAAACGGGGATTGGAACATGTGGCGATGGGGTTATGGCACCGTCATGCTTCAAGACTGTCGACAGTCTGCTGCTATCGGCTCGGCTATGTGGCCACCTCCATGACATTTGGCCAAAAGCTTCTGTTGCCGGCTATTTCAGCTGATCAGGCCGCAAAGATGATGATGTCGGGCGTTGGACGAAGGTCCGGGGTCGTTTATCTTCCGCGTTGGTGGAAATTGGTCCATATCGCCCTGATTGTCATGCCTTGGGCAATCTATAAACGACTGAAGATTAAGTGAGCATGAGTCTTAGGGAAAATGTGTCTGGTATTTGGCGCGGGCTTTTTGCAAGAGGCAAAAAAGTTTTTGGTTCGGAGCAAAAAATGTTCGCCATGTTTTTGGCCGTTGGTGTTTTTTGCAGTGTCGTAGATATTCTGTTGTTCCTGGTCTTGTTTGAGTTCCGGCCAAATTACAGCATGATCGGGACCTTTTCATTTGTTTGCGCATCGGTCCTGAATTTTTTTCTGTCACGCAAAATATTCAGCCAAGGCCGTAATCAGCTTGTTCTTGAGGCCATGAAATTTGCCGTTCTCCTGGGTTTTGGATCGGCAATTGTCTATTTGGTTCTGGTCGTATGGGACCTTTTGATTGACGGCAATTATGTGGTCGGCAAAGTGTTTTCTGGTCTGCTTTTGCTGATAATTGGGTATGTTGGACGTCGGCGTTTCGTTTTTTCTGAATAACCGTGAGATTGAAAGGTGTTTACATGACTCGGATGTCGGAGAGTGTTGCGAAAATTGCGGCTGCTGTTTTGGTTGCCGCTGTTTTGTTTTACGGCGGATACCTTTCCTCCTATTCTGCCCATCTGTTCGCCGCCAATGCCGGTCAGGGCGCCCTTGATTATGTGGAACTTGTGCAAAATGAGCACGTCAGGGCAGGGTGGGTAACGCCTGGTATTGTTCCGTCTCTTGGATATTCGCTACCCATGGCTGCCTATCCATTCATGATTGATTTTTTCGGGGTCAATGGAGCAGGTCTCCTCAGGCTGCATCATTTCCTGGAACCATTTTTGCTTGCCGGCGCGTCGATTTTTCTCTCCTACGTTATCTTTCCCAAGGGGCATTTTTCCTACCGTTTGGTTTTGGCACTCCTCATCGCTGCAAGCAGCTTTCAAGGGGCCAATCTGGCACGTTGGGGGGCGCCGATTTATTTTGGCTTATACTATGTTATTGCCGACGTTTTTCGCTTGGCGGGTATCGCGTTCGTGCTCCGCTCGCAATATGTACCGGCCGCAATTTTGTTAACTTTTGCCTGCGCCACACATCCGGTCATGGGTGGTTTTGCCGTGATATTCTCTGCCGCATGTGTGTTGGTGAACGGTTGGCGGGAAGCCGTCACCAAAGAGGTGGTTTGGGGCGCTTCAATATCCGCAGTGGTGCTTGCTCTTTGGTTCTATTCCAGCGGAATGATCGGCTCACTCCTATCCGGAGAAGTGATAGACCCTGCGCTGTGGATCAAAATCACGCACATGGGAAGTTATCATTTTTATCCCTTCAGCATCGGTGTTTTTGGACGAAACAATGCGGCTGACTTGATGCCTTTTTTGGCGATCTGCTTGCTGCTGGTGCACTACCTGCCGAAAGTTGTAGACGACGAGGAAATCAAGAAAAAACTCATCGCCGGTTTTTCCGTTATAATCATAATGATCATTTTTGGGCTTGGTATCTCCCATTTCATGGTTTTTCCGACATTGATAAAAATGGCGCTTCACCGAAGTGGAGACTTGATAACCCTTGTCGGCGGCATAATAGTGATTTTTGGACTATGGCGGGACTTATGGCGCGGTCATGCTTTTGTGGCGGCAATCGCCTTCCTGCTGGTGTTTGCAGTCCTTAACTCTTTCTCCGGACCGCCGATTATTCTGGCGATACTGCTCGCTTTTTCAGGCATATTTGCCTTAAAAAACCAGCCAGCTGCGTCTTTGGCTGTAATTGTTCCCGCGGCCATGCTCTGCATTTCGGTTGTTTCCGTGCTTTATTTTTATACGTCCGGACAGGCGCCGGGTATTTACTCCACCAAAAGCTATTTTGGACTGGGTTATCGTCCGGGGCACACAGACCTTATGTTCGCTTTTTTGGGGTCTGTTGTTATCTTTGTTATCGGCCGATCTCATTTTAGCATAGGAAAATTGGCGCCTTTTGTGCTGCTGCTTCCGATCTGCGTGTTTTCTTTTGATTGGTTTGAAAGAAGCATGAACTCAAGGAATACGCCGGTGAACATATCCTATTTTAAGTTGCAGGAGTGGGTCAGTCAGAACACTTCAGAGGCCGCCTATTTCTTTGTCGATCCGAACCTCAATGGATGGACTGCTTTTTCAAAGCGGGCTTACTCGGGTAACCTGCGCGATTGGTTGGTTTGGAGCGTGACCTATAAATATGATCCGCCTGCATTCGCTTATGGCATGAAAAACCTCGAGGGTTTTGGGTTGAATTTTTCAGACTATTTGGACTTTCCGAGGTCGATCCAGGGTTACAACCAGTTGATGCAGGATGTGAATGAGGCGATTTATGGTCGGTCACAGGCGGGATGGGAGAGGCTGGCTGATGAATACAAAGCCGATTATCTCGTTTTGCGGGCGGCGCAAATTCGGCAGCCCCCGAATATGCCGGTCGTTTTTTACAACGATCATTTCGCGATATTTGCTGCAGAAACAGGGGGCGACGGGAATTAGGCGAAGTGTGCCGCCTACTTGGCTGAGCGACTCATAAAAGAAGAAACAAGGAAATGGCAGAGAGGAAGGGATTCGAACCCTCGATGCGCTATTAACGCATACTCCCTTAGCAGGGGAGCGCCTTCAGCCACTCGGCCACCTCTCTACGCTTCAAGTGATTTACATTATTTCTGAAACTTTGCAAATGTCAAAATAGACCCGTCGCCCGTCTTTTTTGCCAAGCCGCTTGATGCGTCGGGAAATTGGGCTTATGTTGCGCTTAAACAGCAACTGGAACAGGATTTCCGATGTTTAAAGGCTCAATTGTCGCGCTGGTCACACCGTTTGCCGATGGTGCGGTGGATGAAACAACTTTGGCGCGGCTGGTGGAATGGCATATTGGCCAGGGTACCCACGGGATTGTGCCCTGCGGGACTACGGGTGAGTCGCCGACCCTTTCGCATGCCGAACACCGCAGAGTCATCGAAATTGTGATCGAGGCGTCCGCCGGCAAGATTCCGGTGATGGCCGGGGCCGGATCGAATTCAACCCTGGAGGCGCTCGATTTTGTCGCCCATGCCGGACAGGCGGGGGCGGATGCGGCTTTGATTGTCACCCCATATTACAACAAGCCGACACAGGCCGGATTGCTGGCGCATTATCAAACCCTGAATGATGCAGCTGAACTGCCGCTTTACATCTACAACATTCCCGGCCGGTCGGTGGTTGACATGAGTGTTGAAACCATGGCGGCCCTGTCGGCTTTGGAGAATATTGCCGGTGTCAAGGACGCCACCGGCGACCTCAACCGGGTCAGCCTGCAACGCGCCGCCTGTGGCGAAGATTTCATCCAATTGTCCGGTGAAGACGGTACGGCGCTTGGGTTCAACGCCCATGGCGGTATCGGTTGCATTTCCGTCACCGCCAACATCGCCCCGCAATTATGTGCCGCTTTCCAGGAGGCCACTTTGCGCGGCGACTACGCCAAGGCCCTTGAGATTCAGGACAGGCTGATGCCGTTGCATCAAAGCCTGTTCATTGAAGCCAGCCCTGCGCCAGTCAAATTTGTTGCTGCGGAACTGGGCCTTTGTCAGGCGGATGTGCGCCTGCCGTTGTGTGGTGTCAGTGACGCCAGTAAAGCTGTGCTGCGTGACGCCATCCAACATGCAGGGCTTTAGGGGGCGGGGCGGTGTCCTCCAAATCCGGCGGGCGGAAAAAAACAGCGGGTGACGGCCTGATTGCCGACAATCGCCGCGGCCGCTATGATTACGAGATTATTGATACGGTTGAGGCCGGTCTGGTGCTGGCGGGCACGGAGGTCAAAAGCCTGCGCGCCGGTAAAGCCAATATTACCCACGCCTATATCAGCTTTGAACAGGGTGAGGCGTTTCTGATCAATGCCGATATTCCTGAATATAAGATGGGCAACCGCAACAACCACAAGCCGACCCAATCGCGCAAACTGCTTTTGAAAAAGCGGGAATTGAACCGGTTGGCTGCTGCTGTCCAGCGTGACGGGATTACGATTATTCCGCTTAAGCTGTATTTCACGGATAAAGGCTTGGTCAAAATGCTGGTCGGTCAGGCCAAGGGCCGCAAGAAAACCGACAAGCGGGAGAACGAGAAACGCCGCGACTGGCAACGCGACAAGGCGCGTCTGATCCGCGAGCGGGGTTAACTGCCAAGCTCCCTTTTGATTGCGGCAAACACCTCGAAAAACATATCCTCCGTCAGGCGCCCGGTGTTGGTGTTGTAGCGGGAACAGTGGTAGCTGTCATAAAGTGTGTATCCGCCCAGCAGATGCCGGTTGCCATGCCCGAACGGATGATCTTTCTGTCGGGCCCCGAATGCCGCCACCGTGCTGTCATGCGCGATTTTGCCGAGGCAGAGCATGATTTTCAGGTTTGGCATTGCCTTGATCCGTGCTGAAAGATAAGGGCGGCACTGTTTGATTTCCGCGCCGGTCGGTTTGTTCTGGGGCGGGACGCAGCGCACAGCATTGGTGATCATGGCATTGACCAGTTCAAGCCCATCGCTGGCATGTTGGGCGTATTGACCTTGAGAAAAGCCGAAATGGTCCAGGGTTTTGTAAAGCAGGTCTCCTGCCCAGTCGCCGGTGAACGGGCGGCCGGTCCGGTTGGCCCCGGTTACACCCGGTGCCAGACCAATAATCAGAAGTTGCGCGGTTGCGCTGCCGAAGGAGGGAACGGCGCCGTTGAACCAGTCCGGGTGCTCCGCCGCATTGTCCTTCCTGTAGGCGACAAGACGGGGGCACAAGGGGCAATCCGGGGCGGCTTCGGCTGTCATGGTCATCGGGGTCGTACTCGCACAGGACGGGGTCCGTTCAGAGTTTACGGCTTGGTGCCGAAGTCCTGTTGCCCCGCATTGACTGGTCTGCCAACCATATCGCGAATGTCGTAGAGGTCAATATAGTTGTCCGAAATCCGGCGCAGATCATCGGACAGAATGGGCGGTGTGGTGACGGTGGTTGACACGATGGTGATCCTTTTGCCCTTTCTCTGAAGTGCCTTGACCAGGGCGATGAAATCCCCGTCGCCGGAAAAGATGATGAAATGGTCCAGGTGGTTGACCAGTTCCATGCAGTCAACAGCCAGTTCAATGTCCATATTGCCTTTCTGCCTTTTCTCCCCAGACTTGTTGGTGAACGTCCTGACCGGTTTGGTGACCATCGTGTAGCCGTTGTAATCCAGCCAGTCCATCAAAGGGCGCAGCGGGGAGTATTCATTTTCATCCAGCATGGCGGTGTAGTAATAGGCCCGCACGGGCTTGTGCGGCTGGGAAAAATAGGTCAGCAGTTGTTGATAGTCAATTTCGATGTTGATCAGCCGGGCTGCGGCATAAAGGTTGGCGCCGTCTATGAACAGGGCGAAGCGTTCGTGCTTTTCCACTTTCAACAGATTCATTTTGTGCAGTTCTTCAAGTGCCGACATCGTTTTATTCCGTTTTATTTTTTTCCGATATGGCTTAAGGAAGACCTTAGCAGGCGCGGCGCTTGTTTTGCAAATATGTTGTAAAGAAAGACTGGGGTGATGATTTTACTTGGTGTTGGATCAAATCTGCCGTTTGGGGACATGTCCTCTGCGCAGGTGATTGACGCCGCCATAGATGTGCTGCACCAGCGCAACATCAGGCTTTTGAAGAAATCACACTATTACCAGACCCCGCCGATGGGTCCGCCCGGGCAACCAGATTACGTCAATGCCGTGTTCATGGTTTCCGCCCCTTACGCGCCTCACGCTCTGTTGGAAAAGTTGCATGAGGTGGAGGCTGTGTTTGGCCGCCAAAGACGGGTCAAGTGGGGCGCACGCTCATTGGACCTGGACCTTCTGGACTGGCATGGCCGGCTGATCATGAAGCGGCCCAAACTGCCGCATCCCGGCATTGGGGGGCGGGCTTTCGTTCTGTTGCCGCTGCATGATGTTGCCCCGGGCTGGCGGCATCCTCTGACCGGACGGTCCCCCCGGGAAATGCTGGCGAAACTCAACATGCGTGACAAAGTTCTGCCGAAACGGCTGGTTTGAGCAGAATTTTGCCTGTTCGGACTGTTTTTGCTTGCGAAATCGCTCCTGAAAGCCTAGGAAGAGCGGTAATGATTTATTTACATGAGGTGGACACATGGCCCGCGTAACCGTTGAAGATTGCGTTGACAAGGTTCCCAATCGTTTCGAGCTTGTGCTGTATTCGGCCCATCGGGCCCGCAGCATGACTGTTGGTGCGGAAATTCTTGTTGAGCGCGACAATGACAAAAACCCGGTTGTCGCCCTGCGGGAAATCGCAGAAGAGAAGATGAAGCCTGAAGATCTGCATGAAGACCTCGTTGCGTCCATGCAAAAACGCATTGAAGTGGATGAGCCAGAGGATGATGCCTTCGAGCTTGCGGCTCCGCAACTGTCGGCCGAACCGGCCGCAGAAGACGGCGATGCCGCCGCGCCGGTTGAGGAAGATCTGCCGCAAATGAGCGAAGAAGACATTCTTGCAACCCTGCAGGAAATGCAGGCATCTGCAAAAGGACCCGGACGGGGTGGTGACAGAGACTAAAACTCTCTCCTGTGATGTTCCAATCGGAGGATTGCGAACATGATGCGCCAATTCGAACTTGTTGACCGGGTTGCAGCTTATGTCCCCGACCTCGATGAGGATCTGCTGAACCGTGCCTATGTGTTCGCCGTCAACAAGCACGGCACACAAAAGCGGGCCTCCGGGGACCCTTATTTTTCCCACCCTGTTGAAGTTGCCGGCATTTTGACCGAACTGAAGCTTGATCCTGAGACCATTGTCACAGGTCTGCTGCACGATACGCTTGAGGATACAGACGCCACGCCGGCTGAAATCACCGAGCTATTTGGGCAGGAAGTCACCCAACTGGTTGACGGGGTGACAAAGCTTTCGCTTCTTGAGACGAAATCAATCAGCAACAAACAAGCTGAGAACTTCAGGAAATTCCTGATTGCAACAGCCAGTGATATCCGCATTTTGATCGTCAAGCTGGCTGACCGCCTGCATAATATGCGGACTCTGCACCACATTGAGTCAGAGAAAAAACGTCGTCGGATTGCGCGGGAAACCATGGATATTTATGCGCCGCTGGCCGGGCGGATGGGAATTCAGTCCTTTCGGGAGGAACTGGAGGATTTATCATTCCAACACCTGAACCCAAAAGGCTGGAGCCTGGTGTGCAGCCGTTTGATGGAGCTGGAGCAGGAAAACAGCGATATGCTCGACAATATTGGTTATGACATCCATAACCTGCTGGTTGAAAACGGCATCAGCTCAAATGTGGCCGGCCGTCAGAAACGACCATTTTCGATCTGGGGCAAGATGGAAAACAAGTCGATTTCGCTGGAGCAGCTTTCTGATGTGTTCGGCATACGCATCATCGTCGACTCAGTGGCGGACTGCTATCAAGTGCTGGGCGTCATTCATTCGAAATGGGCGATGGTGCCGGGGCGCTTCAAGGATTACATCTCCCTGCCCAAAAGCAACAATTACAGGTCATTGCACACAACCATTGTCGGCCCCGGCCGGCAACGGGTTGAAATCCAAATCCGCACCACGGAAATGCACGATATTGCCGAAAATGGTGTTGCGGCGCACTGGCTTTACAAGGACAAGGGCGGTGTCGAAAGCCTGGACGAAGCACAGCCGTTTCGTTGGCTTCAGGAGCTTGTCGGGCACATGAAATCTGAAAGCACAGCTGAAGAGTTCATGGAAAACACCAAACTTGAGCTTTATCACGACCGGGTTTTCTGTTTTACCCCAAAAGGGCGGCTGATCGCCTTGCCTGAGGGGGCTACGCCACTTGATTTTGCCTATGCGGTCCATACAGCGGTCGGCAATAAGTGCGTCGGGGCCAAGATCAACGGCAACCCGATGCCCGTGCGTTCACGCCTGCGCAGCGGGGATGAAGTGGAAATCATCACTGATGAAAATGCCGTTATTCCCGCCGGCTGGGAACAGCTTGCCGTAACCGGCAAGGCCCGCGCCGCCATCCGCCATGAACACCGTGTGACCGAGGGGCGGAAAAACATCAAACTTGGTCGAGAAATCATTGAGAGTGTTTTTCGGGCCGAGGGTGCTGAATTGAACGATCAGGTTTTGGAGCGGGCGCTGGGTTTTTATGAGTGTGGTGCTTTGGACGATCTTTATCTGAAGATCGGACGAGGGGACGTAACCGGTACTGAGGTGTTGAGCAAAGTGTACCCGGCCAAAAGCTCAGGAAACCTCGTATTCAATGCAATGAAGGCTTTGACCGGCCGGACGGCGGCCCGCAAGGGGCGTGTCCCGAAACTTCCCGTCAAAGGGATATCTTCCACCACAGCTTTGAGTATTGCTGCCGGCTGTTTCCCGTTGCCTGGGGACGAAATTGTCGGCATTGCAAAGCCGGGTGTCGGAATTCATATCTATCCGTCTAACTCTCCGCTGCTTTCTGAATTTGAAAAACACCCTGACCGCTGGATTTCTTTGCATTGGGACATTGACGAGACACAGGATCAGTTTTTTGCCTCCATGTTGCAACTCACCGTCAGCAATAAAATCGGTACATTGGGTGAAGTGTGCGATACAGTGGCGTCTTTCAAGGCCAATATCAGTAATTTGAGTCTCTTGCAGATTGATGATGATTTTTGTGAGTTACAGATTGAGGTTCTGGTCAGGAACGCAGAGCATTCGAGAGAGTTGATTACTGCCTTGCGCGGCAGCCGTGTGGTGAGCCGAATTGAACGCGTTATTGGTTGACGGTGGCTGGGGCATTGAAAAGGTATGGGAGCAGGTAAGGGGGCAGCATGAGACAAGATAAGGTTTTAAAGGAATTCAGGGATGCCGGTGCGCTGCTGGAGGGACATTTTGTCCTGTCCTCCGGTTTGCACAGTCGCCAATATCTCCAATGCGCCCGTGTGTTGATGAACCCTGCGCGTGCCGCCCGCTTGTGTCGGGCACTGGCCAAACAGGTGCGCGAAGCTGTCGGTGATGTTGATTATGTTGTCTCTCCCGCGATGGGGGGGGTGATCGTCGGCTATGAGATGGGGCGTCAAATGAAGGTTCCGGCCATGTTTCTTGAGCGCGTGGAGGGAACCTTCGAATTGCGGCGCGGGTTTGCCTTGCCGAAAATCAATGGCCGCAGGCCGCGGGTTTTGATGGTGGAGGATATCGTCACCACCGGACTGTCATCACGCGAAGCCATCGCCGCGATCCGGGCGCAGGGTGGCAATGTTGTCGCCGGAGCTTGCCTGGTCGACCGCTCAAACGGCAAGGCCAAAATCGGCGTGAAACTGCTTGCGCTCACCGGCATGAAGATTGAAACATTCGAAGCGAAAAACTTGCCGGATGACCTGAAAAACTTACCTGTAGTTAAACCAGGCAGCCGCAATCTCAAAAAATAAGGCCCGCAATGTTTAAACGACGCAAGCCACGCGAAACATGGGAAGTTCTCAGGGAGTGGTTGTGGCCGAAATCAGGCTGGATTCGGGCTTCAAAATATGTCTTTCACCGTTTGATCCGGCTTGATGACGGGCCACGCACCATTGCGGTCGGCATGGCCTGTGGGGCGTTTGCCTCAGCCAGTCCGTTTGTCGGAACACATTTTATCACAGCCGGCATTCTGGCTCTGATTTTTCGCGGTAATGTGATTGCCTCCACTCTGGGGACATGGGTCGGTAATCCCGTCACTTTCCCTTTCATCTGGCTTTTGACTTATCAAATCGGACTGATCGCGCTGGGGCGGGAGGTGACAGGTGAAATGCCTGATATCGGCTCCACTTTTTCAGACGGTTTGTCTGGCGGGCTCTTCTCGACAGTGTTGTATCCGATGTTGGTCGGGGCATTGCCGGTCGGGTCTTTTTTGGCACTGGTGACGTATTTCCCAACATTATGGGCGGTAAAAGGGTATAAACTGGCGAAGAAAAAGCGTTATGAGCACAAAAACTCAATGCAGCAGACAAAGGACAAGGCATGAGTAAACACAGTGAATTGCGTCTTGGCGTGAACATTGATCATGTTGCCACCATCCGTAATGCCCGGGGCGGCCGACATCCGGAACCGCTGAGGGCTGCGCAAATTGCCTCCAATGCCGGTGCAGATGGCATAACTGCCCATTTGCGCGAGGACCGCAGGCATATTTCCGACACTGACATTGATGTTCTGTCCGAGACCATCGACTTGCCATTGAACCTTGAAATGGCGGCCACTGACGAAATGCTGGCCATAGCAACACGGCACAAGCCGCATGCCTGTTGCATTGTGCCTGAGAAGCGTCAGGAGATTACGACGGAAGGTGGCCTGGATGTTGCCGCCGAACACAAGCATTTGGCGCCTTTTGTTGAGGCTTTAGGCAAAAATGGGTCGCGTGTGTCTCTGTTCATTGACCCGGATCCGGTGCAGATCGCTGTATCCAAGGCGCTTGGTGCGGCTGTGGTTGAACTGCATACCGGGACATATTGCGACGCCTGTTTGAGCGGTGATGACAAATTGATTGCCCATGAATTGACGCGGTTGACGGAAGCGGCAAAAGCGGCTGATGCTGCCGGACTTGAGGTTCACGCCGGTCATGGTCTGACTTTTGAAACCGTCCAGCCCATCGCACGAATCCCTGAAATCAAGGAACTCAATATCGGTCATTTTCTGATTGGTGAAGCCATTTTCACCGGTCTTGAAGACGCCATCAAAAGCATGCGTCGTTTGATGAACGAGGCGCGCGCTTCATGATTTTGGGTGTCGGTACCGATATGGTGGATGTTACGCGGATTGCAGCGGCGCTAGAGGACCACAGCCAAAAATTCAAACATCGGGTGTTCACACCGGCGGAACAGGATTATGCCGAGGCGCGTCCAAACCCCTCCGCAGCCTATGCCAAACGATTCGCCGCTAAGGAGGCGTTTGCCAAGGCGTTGGGTGTCGGCTTGAAGGGGTTGGGGGCTGGACATGATCAGGGGGTTTCATTCACGGATATTGAAATTTCAAACAATGACCTGGGAAAACCGGTGATCAAGGTGTCGGAGGCAATTTCTGACATGTTGGCCAAACAGGCTGGGGCAGCAGGCGTGCATGGCGGCGCCAAAATTCACCTTTCTCTGAGTGATGAGTTACCTTTTGCCTCGGCTTATGTCATTATTGAGGTGATTTGAACCCTCCTACAGCACAGCCTTTTCATGTCCCAATCTGAAAATCAAAACGACAAGCAAAAAGACAGCGCATTAAGTGAAAATGTGAAGTCCTTTTTCTATGCCTTGATGATTGCTCTGGTCATCCGCACCTTGATGTTCCAGCCCTTCAGCATCCCGTCAGGCTCCATGCTGCCGACATTGCTGATCGGGGATTATCTTTTTGTGTCCAAAACGGCCTATGGCTACTCGCGTCACAGCATACCCTTCAGTCTGCCACTGTTCAGCGGACGGGTTTTTTCCGGTCAGATCGAGCGCGGCGACGTTGCGGTGTTCAAACTCCCCCGTGACGGGCGGACGGATTACATCAAGCGGGTGGTGGGGTTGCCGGGTGACCGTATTCAGATGAAAAGCGGACAGCTGTTCATCAACGGCACACCGGTGGCGCGCAAGGTCTTGGATGTGATGCCCGAAGGGGCGCCCGCCGGTGCCACAGCTTATCTGGAGACGCTGCCAAACGGGGTCAGTCACATCACGCTGGATATGGGGTATAAACCGATTGTGGACAACACCGGTGAGTATCGGGTGCCTGCCGGGCATTATTTCGTCATGGGCGACAATCGGGATAATTCCCAGGACAGCCGCTTTTTGAGGGCGGTGGGATACATCCCTTATGAAAATTTTGTCGGCAAGGCGAATGTCAAATTTTATTCCTTTGATGACCAGACGCGTTTCTGGGAAATCTGGAAATATCCAAGTGCCATAAGATGGCACCGCCTGTTTAGGGGGATTGAGTGAGCCGGTCTGCGCGCATGAAACTGGCCCAAAGACTTGGGCATGAATTTGCGTCTGAAGGATTGCTGGAAGAGGCCTTGACGCACGCCAGCGCCAAGAAAAAATCCGACAATGAACGGCTTGAATTTCTTGGCGACCGGGTTTTGGGTCTGATTGTGGCCGATCATTTGCGGCTTGCTTATCCGGAAGAGGGCGAAGGGGCATGGGCGCATCGACTGGCCGTTTTGACCAGCCGCAAGGTTTGTGCCGATATTGCAGCTAAGTACAACATGCCGGGCGCGATGATCATGGATGACAAAAACCGCGAGTCCGTCTTGTCCAGTAACGTGCGGGCCAATTTGTGCGAAGCCGTGATTGCCGCCCTTTATCTGGATGGCGGTTTGGATGTTGCACGAACATTTGTTTTGACAGCGTGGCGGGATGAATTCGATGCCCACATTGTTGCGCCTGTCAGTGACAAACAGGCGTTGCAGGAATTCACTTTGGCGCAGGGGCTTGGGTTGCCAGTTTACAGTAAGCTTGCTCAGACAGGGCCGGATCATGCACCTGAAATCACCGTCCGGGTCAGCCTTGACGATGCGCGCTGCGCCGAGGCGTCCGCCGGGTCTCGCAAGGAGGCGGAGCATAAGGCGGCACAAATGTTGTTGGAAATGTTGAAAGCATGAGTGAAGAAAACCAAAAATTCGGCTTTGTCGCCGTCATTGGGCCGCCAAATGCGGGGAAATCGACATTGGCCAATGCGCTGATCGGGCAAAAGGTGTCCATTGTGACCCACAAGGCACAGACCACACGGGCACGTCTGCGCGGTGTTGTGATTGAGGAGGCTGCCCAGATAGTGTTGGTTGACACGCCCGGCGTGTTTGACGGCAAGCGCAAAATGGACCGGGCCATGGTGCAGGAAGCCTGGGCCGGTGCCGAAGATGCTGATGCGATTGCTGTGGTGCTGGATGCCAGTCGGGCGTTGCCGAAAGAAACCGAAATGGTTTTGGCCGGGATCCGTGAAACGCAAAAGCCGGTTGTTCTGGTTTTGAACAAGGTCGATGCTGTCAGGCCGGACAAGCTGCTTGGTCTCACTGATGACCTGCGGCAAAAAGCGGATTTTCGTGACATCTTCATGATTTCAGCCCTGAAGCAGGAGGGGCTTGCGGAATTGAGGGCCTGTCTGGTTGATCTCGTTCCGCAGGGACCGTGGCATTACCCCGAGGACATGGCGGCGGATGTGCCATCCCTGTTACTGGCTGCTGAAATCACGCGGGAAAAATTGTTTTTGCGGCTGCATCAGGAACTGCCATACGCCTTGACGGTGGAAACCGAAAAATGGACACGTCAAAAAGACGGCAGCGTCAGGGTCGAGCAGGTGGTGTATGTGCGGCGTGATACGCAAAAGGCCATCGTTCTGGGCAAAGGCGGGCGCACTGTGAAAGAGGTCGGGGCGCAGGCCCGGCTTGATATGGAGGAGGTGTTCGGACATAGGGTGCATCTTTTCCTGTTTGTCAAAGTGCGTGAGAACTGGATCGAGGACCCTGAGCGGATGCGCATGATGGGGATTACGTCCCCGCTGTGACGGAGGGTGGACGGTATGGAGTGGCACGCCGAAGCAACAGTCTTGAATGCCAGACCGCATGGTGAAACCTCAGCGATTGTTGAAGTTTTGACGGAATCGCATGGCCGTTTTGCCGGTTTGGTCAGGGGTGGGGTCGGGCGCCGGTTGCGGCCGGTTCTGCAGACCGGCAACCGGGTGCAGGCAAATTGGCGGGCCCGGCTGTCAGATCATCTAGGTACGTTGACGGTTGAGCCGGTCCGCGGCAGGGCCGGGGCGGCTTTGCAGGATCCGCTGCATCTGGCCGCCTTGACCGCGCTTTGTGACATGGTGCGGATTTTTCCGGAACGCCAGCCTTATCCGCGGCTGGTGCAGGCTTTTGAGACCCTGATTGATTGTCTGGACAATTCGGATGTCTGGCCCGCTGTTTATGTGCGCTTTGAATTGGCGATGCTGGATGAACTTGGTTTCGGGCTTGATCTCAGCAGTTGTGCGGCCACCGGCAACAACGACAATCTGACCCACATTTCACCTCGGAGTGGACGGGCTGTCTCCGCATCCGCCGCCGAACCGTATCTGGACAAACTGTTTGCGCTGCCGCCGTTTTTTTTGAACGCCGGTGCAGAAGTGACGGCATCAGACATTCTGGCTGGTTTTGAGGTGACTGGATTTTTCCTCGGTAAACGGCTCTATGCCTCGGTTGATGACACGATCCCCGTCAGCCGCAGCCGTATGCTGTCACTCTTGGCGCGTGACAGAGCTTGACCGAATCTTGATATAAAAGCGCATGACTGATTTGACAGTGCCTGACAAAGGGTCGGCGGAGAACATTAATTTACGGGAGGCGCTTGAAAGCCGTTATCTGGCTTATGCGCTCTCAACAATCACCAACCGTGCCCTGCCGGACGCCCGAGACGGCCTGAAGCCTGTTCACCGTCGGCTTCTGTTCGCGATGCGGCAGCTCAAGCTTGACCCGGATCAGGGCTTCAAGAAATGCGCCCGGGTCGTCGGTGACGTCATTGGTCGCTATCACCCCCATGGTGATCAGGCGGTTTATGATGCGCTGGTCAGGCTGGCGCAGGATTTTGCCGTGCGTTATCCGCTTGTGGACGGGCAGGGCAATTTCGGTAATGTTGACGGCGACAGTGCGGCCGCCATGCGTTACACCGAAGCACGGATGACCGAAATCG
The DNA here is from genome assembly GCA_049890195.1 of Parvibaculales bacterium. Lineage (GTDB taxonomy): Bacteria > Pseudomonadota > Alphaproteobacteria > RS24 > RS24 > JAYQKL01. Next base: position 206,739 of record JBMHBY010000005.1, on the reverse strand, counting down.
CCGGTCTGTTGCTGCAGGACATCAATCAGGACACGGTTGATTTCAGAACCACTTATGACGGTGAGGACGAAGAGCCTGTCGTGCTGCCTGGCGCATTCCCGAATCTGCTGGCCAACGGTGCCTCCGGCATTGCCGTCGGCATGGCAACGAATATTCCGCCGCATAATGTCGGTGAATTGTGCAGTGCTGCGTTGCATCTCATCAAGGCGCCCAATGCCCGCATTGACACCCTTTTGGAGCATGTCAAAGGCCCTGATTTTCCGACTGGCGGCATTATTGTCGAGCCACAGGAGAACATCCGGGACTGTTACGCCAAAGGCAAAGGCTCCATTCGTCTGCGGGCGCGTTATGAGGTGGAGAATCTCGGGCGCGGGACATGGCAGATTGTCGTTACAGAAATTCCGTATCAGGTGCAGAAATCACGGTTGATTGAAAAAATTGCGGAACTGATGCAGGCCAAATCCCTGCCCATGTTGGACGATATTCGCGACGAAAGTGCGGAGGATATCCGGCTTGTGCTGGTTCCGAAAAGCAAGAATCTTGACCCCAATCAGGTCATATCGGTGTTGTTCCGTCAGACTGATTTGGAGACCCGGTATTCGGTCAATCTGAATGTGCTGAGCGCCCAAGGTGTTCCCGGTGTGCTGAATTTGCGTGAGCTTTTGCTGGAATGGCTCACCCACCGTAAGGTCGTTTTGGTGCGCAAAAGCACGTTCCGTCTTGCCAAAATCGATGCCCGACTGGAGATCCTGGAGGGGTATCTCAAAGCCTATCTGAATTTGGACGAGGTGATCCGTATTATTCGTGAGGAGGATGATCCGCAGGCTGAATTGATGAGCGCGTTCGAACTGACGCAAACACAGGCTGAGGCGATTTTGAACATGCGTTTGCGGGCCTTGCGCAAGCTTGAGGAAATGACCATCAAGAGCGAGCATGATACGCTTAAAAAAGAGCGCAAGGAATTGGAGGCCCTGTTGGGTTCGGATGACAAGCAGTGGAAGGTCATCGGTGATGATATCCGCGCATTGAAGAAAACCTTTGACCCGAAATCCGGGCTGGGCGCCCGACGCACAAGTTTTGATGAGGTCGGAGAGGAAGACGAGACGCCGCTTGACATCTTGGTTGAAAAAGAGCCGATAACAGTCATCTGTTCACAAAAAAGCTGGGTCAGGGCCATGAAAGGCCATATTGAGAGTGCCAAGGACGTCAAATACAAAACCGGCGACAAGGCGAAATTCGTGTTCCATGCCCAAACCACCGATAAGCTGGTTGTTATCGCCTCCAGCGGGCGCGCTTACATTGTCGAGGCCAGCAAGCTGCCTGGCGGGCGGGGCAATGGTGAACCGCTGTCATTGATGATTGACCTGGATGCCGCCGATGAGATTGTCGAGATTTTCCCCTATGATGAAACGCGAAAGCTTGTCATGGCCACCCGCAGCGGCAACGGCTTCGTCGCGGAAGAGAAGGAACTGCTCAACAACCGACGGGCCGGCAAGCAGATTGTCAATGTCAAGGCGCCTGATGAGGTGGTGTGTTGTGTTCCTGTTTCGGGGTCGTACCTTGCGGTTTTGGGCGAGAACCGAAAACTGCTGGTTTTCCCATTGTCGGATTTGCCCGTCATGACCCGCGGCAAAGGCGTGCGGCTTCAGAAATATGCTGACGGAGACCTGGCCGATATCCGTTCCTATGATCCCGCGGAAGGTTTGACGGTGGTCGATAAGGCCGGCCGCGCCAGGTTGTTCGACGATTTGAAAGACTGGGAAGGTGCCCGCGCCCAAGCCGGTCGTGTGCGACCCAAGGGCTTTCCGGCGGATGGTCTGATGGGGCCGGCGTTCAAAAACCGGATCAGCTGAAGATTCTGTCCGGTAACCAGGTGACCACTTCCGGCCAGTAAACCAGCAGGGCTATCAGGACAATCTGGATCAGGACGAAGGGCAGGGCGCCTTTGTAGATTTCCATGGTTTTGAGGCTGTCCGGTGCCACGCCGCGCAGATAGAAAAGGGCGAAACCAAATGGTGGCGTCAAAAAGGAGGTCTGCAGGTTGAGCGCCATCATGATGCCGAGCCAGACCGGGTCAAAGCCGAGCTGCAGCAGGATCGGGGCGACAATCGGAACCACAACAAATGTGATTTCGATGAAGTCGAGGAAAAACCCGAGGAAAAACATGATCAGCATGACGCAGAGCAAAACGACCATCGGTCCGCCCGGCAGGTTGGTCAAGATATCGTGCACATATTCATCCCCCTCCAGCCCGCGGAACACCAGACTGAACAGGGCGGCCCCAATGAGGATGACAAACACCATGGAAGTGATTTTGGAGGTGCTGAGCATCACATCATTCAAAATGGTTCCGTCATGGGTGCGCTTCAGGGCTGTCGCGAGACCAATCAGGAAAACCCCGCACAACCCGAATGCCACCCAGATGCCGATTTGAGTGGCGAGGCCCGGATTGTCAAGATTAAGGCGCAGATCAAGGAGATTGGACAGGGCAATCAAGCCGGCCAGCGCCAAAGCGGCAGAGCGGATGCGCTTGGAGCCCTGGCTCAACCGGTCGCCGGCCAGCAGCAAGGTGCCGACGGCCCCAACGCCGGCGGCCTCTGTCGGCGTGGCCACGCCGGTCAGAATGGATCCCAAAACGGCGACAATCAGAATGATCGGGGGCAGCAGGCTCGACAAAATCGTGGTCAAGGAAACCGGGTCAGTGTCCTCCAGGGCTGGTGACGATTCGGGTTTAACAAAGGCCCAACCCAATTGATAGAGCACATATAGCGCAACCAGAAACAATCCCGGAATCAAAGCCCCGGCAAACAGTTCGCCGACCGAGACTGTTTCGGGGGAGAAAATGCCCATTTCCAACTGCGCCTTTTGGTAGGCATTGGCGATCACGTCCCCAAGCAGAATAAGCACAATCGAGGGCGGGATGATTTGCCCCAATGTTCCCGCGGCACTGATTGTACCGGCGGCAAGGGACGGATTATAACCGCGTTTCAGCATGGTCGGCAGCGACATCAGCCCCATTGTCACGACAGTCGCACCGACAATCCCGGTGGAGGCAGCCAGTAAAGCCCCGACCAAAATGACTGATACGCCGAGGCCACCGCGCATTTTCCCGAACAGGCGCCCCATATTTTCCAGCAGTTCCTCCGCGATGCGGGAACGCTCCAGCATCGTGCCCATGAAAATGAACAGCGGCACGGCGATCAGCACCTCATTGGTCATGGTGCCGAAAATGCGTTGCGGCAAGGCCCGCAAAAAGGCGTAATCAAACAGTTCAACAGCCATGCCCCCCATGGCGAACAGCAGGGCGACACCGCCCAGCGTGAAGGCGACCGGAAAGCCGATCAGCAAAAAAACGATGGCTGTAGCGAACATGGACAGGGCGAGGATTTCCATTTACGCCTCCCCTCTGCCAAGCATTTTGTCGAGAGATTTGATGGTCTGGGAAAACCCTTGCAGCATCAGCAAACCGGCCATGACCGGTATCACGGTCTTAAGAAGATATATGGCCTGAATGCCGCCGGTTTCACGCGAACCTTCCCTGACCCGCCATGACAGGGCGACATAATCATAGGCGCTGTACATGATGAGAAAGCAAAACGGCAGCAGGAAAAACAGACAGCCGAAAAAATTGACCATGGCCTGACGGCGCGGCGGCATGGAGCGGTAGAAGATGTCAACCCGCACATGCTCGTCGGCGAGATACGTGCCTGCGGCCGCCAGCATGAACAGCATGGCGTGCATATAGATGATGCTTTCCTGTATCTGGATTGAGCCGGTCCCGAATACGTAGCGCAGGATGACAACGAAAATCTGGATCAGCACCATGCCAAGCGAAAGCCAGGCGACAAGATTCAGGATCAGGGCATTGAACTCGTCAATACCGGCCGAGATTTTAAGAAGACTGCGCATGTTGAAAATCCTCAGCTGCGGTGCTTGAGATATCCCTCTTCAGCGTAGGGCGACCACTCCCTGTAGAGCGACATGGCGCTCATGGCGCTGTCATAGACGCGCTTGGCAAGGTCGCTTTCCCCGGCAATTTCCTGCATCACCTCATCGGATTTTTCCCGCAGGGCCGCCATGACCTCATCCGGAAAGTTTTGCGGTGTAATGCCGTGTTTGGTCTTGAGATCCTGCAGGGCCCTGGCGTTGTTATAAAAATACTGGGCATTGGTGCGGTGGGCCTCGGCCTGACACGCGGTTTTCAAAATGGCCTGGTGTTTTTGGCTCAGGCTGTTCCAGACATCCAGGTTAATCCCGGTCGCCAGCGCCGCATTGGGTTCATGAAAGCCCGGTGAATAGAAATACTTGCCGACTTGATGGAAGCCAATGGCCATGTCGTTCCAGGGACCGACCCACTCGGAGGCGTCTATGGCGCCGGACTGCATGGCGGCATAAAGCTCACTGCCCGGCAGAACCACGGGCAGGGCGCCAAGCCGGCGCAACACCTCGCCACCAAGACCCGGCATCCGCATCTTCAGCCCCTTGAAGTCCTCAACCGTATTGATCGGCTTGTTGAACCAACCGCCCGACTGGGTGCCGGAGTCAGCGCTCAGGAAGGATTTGACGTTGAACCGGGCGGTCAACTCATCCCAAAGCTGCTGCCCGCCACCAAATTCAATCCATGCTGCGAACTCAACCGCCGTCATGCCGAAGGGCCAGGTTGTAAAAAAGGCAAATACGGGGTCTTTGCCCTGCCAGTAATATTCAGCGCCATTGTACATATCGGCTGTGCCGGTGGACACGGCATCAAAAGCCTCAAGCGCGCCGACCAGTTCCCCGGCAGCGAAAATTTTGATTTTCAGTTCCCCGTCAGACATTTCCTCAACCCGTTTGGCGATGTTTTCAGGTGCCGTTCCGAGTCCCGGGAAGTTCTTCGGCCAGGTTGTGACCTGCTTCAGGCGCCGGCGCCCTTTGGCATAGGCCGGGGCGGAAGGTTGAAAGGCTGTGGCGCCTGCGGCAAGGCCGGCGGCGCCGGTCAGAATTTTGCGACGGTTGATTTTTTTTGACATGTCATTGACCCTAAAAAGGTTCCCATCCAACTTCTGTTAATTGCTCAAGTGGTTTGAAGCGTTGTTTATAGACCATTTTCCCGCAGCCTTCTATCCAATATCCGAGATAGAGGTAATCCAGCCCAGCGGCCAGAGTCCTTTGTATCTGGTCCAATATCATGAAGGTGCCAAGGCTGCGGCTGTCGCGTTCGGGGTCATAGAAGGAATAAACCATCGAGAGACCGTCCGACAGGCGGTCAATCAGGCAAACGGCAACAAGCACACCCTCCGCATCATGATATTCCACCAGATGCGTGTCCACACAGGTGTCCTCGACCATGCCCATGTAATCGAAAACACCCATATCCGCCATGCCGCCGTCCTTGTGGCGCTGATCGAGATATTTCGACAAAAGTTCAAACTGTTCTTTGTTGGTTTCCGGACGCAGGTGGGTGCCGCACAAATCGCTGTTTTTCTTCAAAACACGTTTGAAACCCTTTGAAAAGGCGAACTCTCTGGCTTTCACACGCACGGAAATGCAGGCCCGGCACTCCTCGCAGGCATGTTTGTACAAAATGTTCTGGCTCCGTCTGAAACCTGCATGGGTGAGTGTGTCATTCAGGGCGTTGGCGTTTGAACCGGACAAATGCGTGAACATTTTGCGTTCGACCCGCCCCTCCAGATAGGGGCAGGGGGCCGGTGGCGTCAGATAAAACAATGGCAGCTTATTGTGTTCAAATTCTTTCATAAGGCCATCTTATGCGGCGAAATACCAAGGGGCAAACAATGAATAGGTCAGCCAGATGATAATCAGCAGCGGCAGGCCGCATTTTATGAAATCCTTGAATTGATAATTGCCCGGTGTCATCACCAGCAGATTTGTCTGATAGGCAATCGGGGTGGCGAATGAGCAGTTGGCGGCAAAGATAACGGCGAACACAAAAGCCTCCACCGGCATGGACAGGCTTTGCGACAAGTTCAGGGCAATTGGCGTAAACAGGACGGCCGTGGCGTTGTTGCTCAAGATGTTGGTGGTCACGGCACAGAGCAGGAAAAATGCGGACAGGATAACCCACGGATTGAACCCGTCCAGCAAGTTGATGAAACTGGTGGCCAGATACATGGCGCCGCCGGTCTCAGCCATGGCTGACGACATCGCCAAGGCTGCGCCAATGGTCAGGAAAATCCGCATATCGACACCGCGTGCCGCCTGTCGGATATTGAGCACCCCGGTCATGATCATGACCGCGGCACCGGCAACGGCGGCGGTGACGATCGGCAAAATGTTGAACGCCGCAAGCAGGACGGTCACGCCGAAAATGAACCGTGCCTGTGCAGCATGGGCGAAGTTGGGCAGGTTGGCGGCTGACCACTCCAACAACAGCACATCACGGTTGGAGCGCAGACTTTGAACCTGCTGGGAGGTCCCCAAAACCAGCAGAACGTCACCCGCTTCAAGCCGGATGTCACGGAGGTTCTGCCGTAACATGCGGCTTCTGCGCTGGACGCCGAGAACCCGGCAGCCGGTTTCGAAACGAAACCCGGTCTGGTAGATGGTGCGTGACTGCATCCGGGAGCCGGGTGCGATGACGACTTCGGCAAGTGTCGGGGTTTCACCGCTGGTTTCGGTGTCCTGCGTCGTCATTGATCTGGCGATATCGGACATAGGGTGACCGGGGGTGGACAGGGCTTCCGTCAATTGGCGGCGTGTGGCTGCCATGACCAATGTGTCGCCGGCGGCAAGCTCAAAGCCTTCAAATGGCGGCAGCATGGTCTGGCCGCGCCGTTCGATGCTGCGCAGGGTCATGCCGGAAATTTCAGTAAAGAAACCTGCCACCGGTGTGGCTCCGACAAGACTGTCGCCGGCGCGCAGGCGGAATTCGACAATATATTGTTTCCCGGACTGATCCCGGCTTTCATCGGTTTCGGCGGCGTCGATGTTTTTCAGAAGGTAAGGCATTACCAGCAGCACATAGACCGCACCAGTCATGGCTAGCAGCAGGCCAGGATAGGTGATGGTGAAGAACTCGATTTTCATCAAGCCGCTTTCCTCAACGGCACCGGCGACGAGAAGGTTGGTCGAGGAGCCGATCAGTGTGGTCATGCCGCCAAGGATGCAGATGAAACTCAAGGGCATCATGACTCGCGGTGGCGCAAGCTTGGCGCGACTCGCCAGAGCCGTAACAATCGGGATGCACATCAACACAACGGGCGTGTTGTTCAGGAAGGCGCTGGCGATCATAGCGAGCAGGAACAGCAGGGTCAGTGCAAACAATTGCCGGTTTGCCGTCAGGGTCATGAACCGTTCGGTTTCACCCTCAATCGCGCCGGACTGAAACAGTCCTTGCCCCATGACCAGCAGCGCTATGACGGCGATCAGGGCTGGATTGCCGAATCCGGCCAGAAGGTCAACCGGTCCAACCAGAAGGGGCGCATCTGGATCCAACAGAGTGGGGATGTGGAACATAATCAACAGGGCAATCAACACGCAAAGCGATGTGACCTCCAAGGCAATGCGCTCAAGCGCATAGGAAACCATGGCTGCGATAATGATGGCATACGTGCCCCACATCAGCCAGATTTGCCCGGAAGTGGCCGAATTCAATGATAAGTCCATAAATTTTGTCCCTGTTTGTTTCTCAATATGCGCATAAAGTCCTGATTTCTCAAGAGAAGATTGCGTTCCAAGAAGCTTGGATATATGTATAAGGTACAATTTTGGAGCGGAGGAAATCATGAAAGTTGCTTTTATCGGTCTAGGGGTTATGGGCGCGCCCATGGCTGGACATTTGGCGGCGGCTGGGCATGAAGTGACGGTTTACAACCGCTCGCAGACCAAAATTGACGACTGGCTTGCAAAACACGACGGCATTGGTGCCGCGACGCCGGCTGAGGCGGCACAAGACTGTGACGTGGTGATAAGTTGCATCGGAAATGATGATGATGTGCGTGAGGTGACAGTCGGAAGCCAGGGTGCCTTCGCCGGCATGTCAACGGGCAGTGTGTTTCTTGATCACACGACGACTTCTGCACATTGTGCAATTGAGCTTGGCGCGGCGGCGGAGCAGGCCGGCTTGGGGTTTCTGGATGCGCCGGTGTCCGGTGGTGAAGCCGGGGCCGTCAACGGCGCCTTGACCATCATGCTTGGCGGATCAAACACAGCTTATGAAAAAGTCCGGCCTGTGCTGGACTGCTATGCCAAAGCGCACCGCCTGATGGGAAATGTCGGCGCCGGACAGAAAACCAAAATGGTCAACCAGATTGCCATAGCCGGGCTGGTGCAGGGCTTGTCCGAGGCACTCAATTTCGCCCGGTGCGCCGGGTTGGATGAAATGGCCGTCATAGACGTCATTTCCAAAGGCGCCGCCCAATCCTGGCAGATGGACAACCGTCACGAAACCATGATTGCCGGTGAATTCTCTTTCGGGTTTGCTGTGGATTTGATGCGCAAAGACCTTGGCATTGTTTTTTCCGAAGCGGCTGAGAATGGTGCGCCGCTGCCTGTGACCGAACTGGTTGACGGGTTTTATGAGCAGGTTCAAGCGCTTGGTGGAGGTCGATGGGACACCTCAAGCCTGATCGAGGTTTTACGACGCAACAGCTGATTTATCAAAAATTAGAATTAAGAATAATATTTTTAACTCATTGAATTTATTGATAATAAGCATATTCTCAAATTTTTTTTCTTATGCTCAAGATTTTCCTGACTGGTTAATTTTTAAGCGTAAGGAAAAAAGTTGTGTTCAAATTAGTTAATTCCAAAAAAGTTATTTTCTTTTATTTCGTCCTTTCTTCTTTTCATAAAAACAAAAAAATAAATACAACTCGTTTTTTTGACTCCTGCAGATATTTAATGCCCGGATTGATCATGGCGCTTGCCGCGTGCGGTGGCGGCGGTGGATCCGGCACGGGTCCCGATACCGGCAGTTCCCCCTCTTCAGCAATATCGCCCGAACCTATGGTCGCGGCTCTCGACATTTCTCAATTCACCGGTCATCCGGAATATCAGGGTCAGGTTGGTCTGGCCATCACCAAAGCGGCCAATGCCTATGCCCGTGGCCTGACCGGAGCCGGGGTGCGTCTTGGTTTCACGGATACGGGGCTGGATGACACCCATCCCGAATTCGAGGCTTCGCGGATTTATATGAACAATCGCGACCAGCTTGGCGGCACACCACCAACACCGGAACAACTCAACCATGGTACGACCGTCGCCAGCATTGCCGCCGGGGCGCGGGGGATCGGGTTAGGCATGCATGGTGTGGCCTTTGAAGCTGATATCGGCATGTATTCGCTGAAGCTGACGGACCACGGTAATCTGGTCATCAGTGACACCATATTCAATTCCGGCTTGAACAGCCTGACAGCGGCCGGTACAGACATTTACAACCACAGCTGGGGGCTGAGTGTTCAGCTTGATCCGGCTGCAGCTGGAACCCAGCTTGCTTTGCTGCAAGGTGAATATGGCAGCAGCATTCAAACCATCGCGGCCAATCCCGGCATTCACATCTGGTCCGCCGGCAATTAAGGGGGCGATCAGGTGTCACTGTCGGCTGCTTTGCCGATTTTCTTTGATCAGCTTGCCGGCCGTGTTCTGGTTGTCGCCGCCGTTGACGCTCAGGGTGGTATCGGTTCCGACAGCAACAAATGCGGGCAGGCCAAAGCGTTCTGCCTTGCAGCCCCCGGCGGGCATAATGCCGGGACTGATTTCGTCCGGGCGGCCGGCGCGGGTGGAGGGTATCAAAATGTCACCGGCACATCTTATGCCGCCCCGCATGTCGCTGCGGCCCTGACTTTGATGAAGGAGTTGTTCGGAACGCAGATGACGGATGCCGAATTGGCACAACGCCTTCTTCAGACCGCAGACAGTTCCGGTAAATATGCCGATCAGGATACCTATGGTCATGGGTTGCTTGACATCGAGGCCGCCACCAACCCGGTCGGCCCGACACATGTGCTGGCCGGCGACAGGAAAATGGATGTCGACTCAAGCGCGTTTGATTTCAGCCAAGTTGATGAAATGCTGTTGGAGAAGCTGAAGGAACAGAAAATTGTTGTGCATGACAGCCTCGGTGGGCCTTTTCAGGTGCCCTTATCGGTGTTTGCTGTTGGTTCTGCACGTCTTGAAAGACCGTTTGGTCAGAATGCTTTTCCGGGGTGGGAGGTGCCGGCTACCGAACGGACGAGGTTGGTGCAGGAGCGGCGGGTTTTATCCGGATGGTCTGATGCAGACCCCGGTGTCCACGCCGGATTGGTCATGACGCCGGGGCGGGTGGCCCCACCGACCCTTATGCGCAATCCTTATTTGGGCTTGGCGCAAAGTGCAAACGTCCTGCACATTCCGGGTGGAAAAATCCGGTTCACCGGCGTTTTGACGGCACCTGACAGCCATGATGAAACGCGGCAAGCCGGGGTGGTGGCGCATTACTCCCATCGCACCAGAACCGCCGGCCTGTCTGTGCAGGCGGGCTTGATGTTGGAGGAACATGCGTGGCTCGGCAATCGTGGCAAGGGCCTTTTTTCAACACGGGGCAGGGGGCAGAACCTTTTTGTCGGTATTGGTGGCGGCGCAGTCCTGTCAAGCGGATGGACTTCCGCTCTTGGATTGTTTGCCGGGCTGACGAGCCATGACTCTGCGGAAACCGGACAGCTGTTTCGCGCCGGGGATATGGCCAGCTTTGCCTTTGAGTACACCTTGTCGCGGCCATGGGCCGGCGGGGTGATGTATGCCCGTCTCGGACAGCCGCTCAGGATTGAAAGGGGGAGTGTGCGCATGCACCTGCCGGTGCGGCGCCTGCCCGGCGGGGGGCAGGTGTTTGATGACTTTCATCTTGACCTTTCACCTGACGGACGGATGCTGGACTGGCGGCTGGGCTATCTCGTCTCGGATGCCGGCAAGGACAGCTTCGGGGTCGAGATGCAATTGTCGGATAATATCCATCGGCCCGGCACGGCGACATCACGGATGCGTCTGGCCGGGTCATGGCGGATGCGGTTTTAGCTTCGGCTGTTGAGGTGACGCGCCGCTTGCAGGGCGAAATAACTCAAAATGCCGTCTGCCCCGGCCCGCTTGAAGCCCAGCAGACTCTCCAGCATCACGGCCTCGAGGTCCATCATGCCGGCATCGGCCGCCGCGCACAGCATGGCATATTCGCCGGACACCTGATAGGCGAAGGTCGGGACACTGAAACGCTCCTTGACCCGGCGCACAATATCCAGATAAGGCATGCCGGGCTTGACCATCACCATGTCGGCCCCTTCCTGAATATCCAACATGACTTCACGCAAGGCTTCATCGCTGTTGGCCGGGTCCAGCTGATAGGTGCGCTTGTCACCCTTAAGACGTGCTCCGGAGCCGACGGCATCCCGGAACGGCCCGAAAAAAGCGGATGCATATTTTGCGGCATAGGCCATGATCAGCGTGTTGGTGTGGCCGCTCATCTCCAGTTCATCGCGGATGGCGCCAATGCGTCCGTCCATCATGTCGGACGGCGCAATAATGTCACAGCCCGCGGCGACCTGATTGAGGCTTTGGGCGACAAGTCTTTCAACCGACTCATCATTGAGGATTTCATCCCCCTCCATGACACCGTCATGGCCGTGGGTGGTGTAGGGATCCAGGGCAACGTCACACATAATGCCGATTTCGGGAACGGCGTCCTTGATGGCGCGGGTGGCGCGGCAGACCAGATTGTCGGGGTTCACGCTTTCGCTGCCCTCCTCATCACGGCGGTCATCCGGAGTGTTCGGAAACAGGGCGATGCAGGGTATCTCCTCATTGGCGGCATCCTTTGCAGCCTGCACGGCCAGGTCTATGGTCAGCCGGTTAACACCCGGCATGGTTTTGACGGGTTGGCTCTCATTCGACCCGTCCATGACAAACAACGGCCAAATCAGGTCGGCCGGCGATAGCCGGTTCTCAGCAACCATGCGCCGCGACCAGTCGCTTTGACGCAGGCGGCGCATCCGGGTGCTTGGATATTTGGGTGTGTCGTTCATGTCGTGCTCCACAGTAAGCACTGTGTAGCCGTTTTTGAAGTCCGGCGCAAATCAGGGGGGTTAAAAAAACTTGGGTATGAAGCGGTTGGTGCGCGCCATATACTCCTCATAGCCCGGCTTACGCTTGGCCAGAATTTTATCAAGAAGGTCGGCACCGGAGATTTTGACGATCAGATAATTCATCATGGCCGGGGCAAACACAAAATAGACCGCCAGGGGCGAAATCGCGCAGCAGATGATCCAGACCCCCCACCAGAAGGTTGCATCGCCGAAATAGTTTGGGTGCCGGGAACGGCCCCACAGGCCGGTTTCAAGAATTTTGCCCTGATTGTCTGGATTGGCGCGGAACCCGACAAGCTGCCAGTCCGATATCGTCTCAATGATCAGACCCGCCAATGCCACCACCAGACCGAACAGGGCCAGTGGTGTAACGGGTTCGGTGGTTGTATGGTTGAAGGCCAGGGTATGGGTAACGGGCAGGGCAATGACCCACATCAGCAACCCTTGAAATATGAACACAATGTAAATCGACTGCAGCCAGAACAGCGGGCGTTTTTTCCGCATGGCCTGATACCGCCCGTCCTCTTCCTCCTCCTGCGACCACCGCCAGAACAGATAGCCGCCGAGCCGCAATGACCAGACAATGACGACGGTCAGCAGAATAATCTGGGCAGTGGACTTCATGCCGTCACTGAGCAGAAATACGCCAAGGCTGCTCAAGCCGAAGCCGAAGCCCCAAAAGCTGTCAACTATGCTCACATCCTTCAAGGGGATTGAGATGAGCCAGACAAATCCCATCATGACAGCGATGACGAGAGCGGAGATGAGGTAGGGTGCGCTTGAAATATCCATGACAAGAACATAGCGTGTTTGTCCGGTGTGAACAGCTTATTTTTAAGCTCGGCAGACAGCGACACTATGCACCGTTTTTTCTGTCGTGGGGTGTGCTAAACATTCCCTAACCAACCTACATGTGGTATGTATTTTACCTCAAAAGGCACATAACATTTTTGGCAATAATTTGTTTTGACAGGAAAGGTCAACTGATGTCCGTAACAGAAAAGACAGCCTTAGACACTGAAAACAATGACTTTTTTCACCAGTCCATCGCGGACAGGGACGCTGACATAGCAGCTGCCATTGCGCAGGAACTGTCACGACAACAGAATCAGATTGAGTTGATCGCATCTGAAAACATTGTCTCGCGGGCTGTGCTTGAGACCCAAGGCTCCATCATGACCAACAAATATGCCGAAGGGTATCCGGGACGGCGGTATTACGGCGGGTGTGAGTTTGTCGATATTGCTGAAAACCTGGCTCTGGAGCGGGTCAAAAAACTTTACAACTGCGCTTATGCCAATGTGCAACCGAACTCCGGGTCGCAGGCCAACCAAGCCGTCATGCAGGCGCTTCTTAAGCCGGGTGACACCATTTTGGGGATGAGCCTCGCCGCAGGCGGTCATTTGACCCATGGAGCGCCGCCCAACCAGTCAGGCAAATGGTTCAATGCGGTGCAGTATGGCGTGCGTCGGGATGACCATTTGATTGACTATGATGAAGTGGAGACACTTGCCAAAGAGCACAAGCCGCAATTGATCATTGCCGGCGGATCCGCCTATCCGCGGGTGATTGACTTCAAGCGGTTCCGGGAAATCGCCGATATGGTCGGTGCTTATCTGCTTGTCGATATGGCACATATTTCCGGTCTGGTTGCCGGCGGGGCGCACCCAAGCCCGTTGCCCTATGCCGATGCGGTGACGACCACGACTCACAAAACCCTGCGCGGCCCGCGCGGAGGTTTGATCCTGTCCAATAATGAGGAGTTGGGCAAAAAGTACAATTCAGCGATTTTCCCAGGCATTCAGGGCGGTCCGTTGATGCATGTGATTGCCGCCAAGGCCGTGGCCTTCGGCGAGGCGTTGCAGCCGGATTTCAAAACCTATATCCAGCAGGTTGTCGAAAACGCCAAAGCGCTGGCAGAGACGCTTAAAGGGCACGGTTTTGATATTGTCTCCGGCGGCACCGACAACCATCTTGTGCTGGTTGATCTGCGTCCCAAGGGACTGACCGGTAAAGTGGCCGAAGAGGCGATGGAGCGCGCCTTCATCACCTGCAACAAAAACGGCGTGCCGTTTGATCCTGAAAAGCCGATGATCACCTCCGGTGTCCGGCTCGGGACACCGGCGGCCACATCCCGCGGTTTTGGTGTTGTTGAATTCCAGCAGGTCGGTGATTTAATTGCCGAGGTTTTGGACTGCGTTGCCGCCAATGGGGGCGAGCCGTCGCCGGAAAACGAAGCCGCGGTGAGGGACAAGGTGATCGCCTTGTGCCAGCGTTTCCCGATTTACGGTTGAGTGGGTTCGTCCATGCGTTGTCCGTATTGCAGCAACAGTGACACCCAGGTCAAAGACAGCCGGCCGACTGAAGACAGCACTGTCATCCGCCGGCGACGTCATTGCACGGACTGTGGTGGGCGGTTCACGACATTTGAGCGCATCCAGCTGCGGGAGCTGATCATCGTCAAAAATTCCGGCCGCAAGGTACCCTTTGACCGTGACAAGCTCATGCGCTCTGTGCAAATCGCACTGCGCAAAAGACCGGTTGAACAAGAGCGTGTCGAGCGTATGGTCAGTGGCATTGTCAGACGGATGGAAAATCTCGGTGAGGCGGAAATCCCGGCCAAAATGCTGGGGGAGATGGTCATGGAGGGTTTGTTCGCCCTTGATCAGGTCGGCTATGTCCGGTTTGCCTCTGTCTACAGGGATTTCCGTGAGGCCAAGGACTTTGAAAACTTCCTTGGTGAAATGCCTGACAGTGTGGGTTTTGACGATTAAAGACCGGGCTTGGCCCCGGCGTGGGCAAGTAAGTGACTGAGCTTCAGGACATCATCTTTATGCAGCGTGGTTTGCGGCTCGCCCGGCAAGGGCTTGGGCGTGTTGCACCCAATCCCGCCGTCGGTTGTGTCATTGTCCGGGATGGCCAGGTCCTCGGTGAAGCCAGAACCCAGAATGGAGGTCGGCCTCATGCCGAAACCGTCGCCATCTCCATGGCCGTGGCAGAACAGTCATCGAGTTTTGATGACCTGCACCGGGCCACCGCTTATGTGACGTTGGAGCCGTGTGCACATCACGGTCAGACCGGTCCCTGCGCCCGGGCTTTGATTGACTCCGGGGTGTCGCGGGTGGTTGTGGCGATGCGTGACCCGGACCCGCGGGTCAGCGGGCGGGGGGTGGACATGATGCGTGCCGCCGGCATTGATGTGGAGGTCGGCATATGTGAAGCGGCGGCGCAGGACCTCAATGCCGGGTTCATTCTCAAAACCACGCAAGGACGCCCTTTGGTCACACTGAAGCTGGCGATCAGCCGCAATGGGATGATGCGACGAGCCGCCGGAGAGGATCCGGCTATTACCTCAGGGCCGGCGCAACGCCGCATGCATCTCATCAGGGCGGAGCATGACGCCATTTTGGTCGGTGCCGGCACATACCGCCACGACAAGCCGTCCCTGACCTGCAGGCTGCCGGGTATGCTGGCCGACAGCCCGATGCCCCATATAGCCTCCAGCACCTTGCAAAAGACAGGGCTGCCGGACGGCTGGCGGATTTTGACACAAGACTCGCCGGCCGAGATGCTTGCAGCGCTTGCCGCCAACGGTGTGACCCGCCTGATGGTGGAGGGTGGGCCGACGCTCGCCAAAGCTTTTCTGTCGGAAGGGTTGGTGGACAGGCTGGCGGTTTTTGAAGCTCCGATTGACCTGCCATTGCTGCCTGCCGGGACTGATAATGCACCAAAGCAAAGTGATTTGCAGTATATGGGCATTGAAAATTTCGCCAACTCACCCAGTTTTAAGTTCATAAGTTCTGAAAAGTGCGGAACTGACAGCCTGAGAATTTTTCAAAGGGGGTGATGGACATGTTCACCGGCATTGTGACTGATATTGGCATCATTCGGCGTCTTGAGCAGCGCGGCGACACCTATTATCAGGTGTCAACCGCTTATCAGGTGGATGACATTGACATTGGCGCCTCGATTGCGCATTCCGGCGTTTGCCTGACGGTGGTTGACAAGGGACAGGATGATGACGGGCGCTGGTTCGGGGTGGAGGCCTCCAAGGAAACGCTAGACGTCACGACGGCAGGGCATTGGCAGGTCGGTACGCGGCTCAATCTTGAACGCGCCCTGAAAATGGGCGATGAATTGGGCGGACACATCGTCAGCGGTCATGTTGATGGCATTGCAACCGTCAAGGACATTCAGCCGGAAGGCGACAGCAAGCGGTTCACCTTTGAGGCACCGACAGAGCTTGCGGGTTTCATCGCCTCCAAAGGTTCGGTGACGCTGGATGGCACCTCCTTGACCGTGAATGAGGTGGAAGGCGCGTGTTTTGGTGTCAATCTGATCGCCCACACCCAGAATGTCACGACCTGGGGGGCTACCCGGGTCGGTGATGCCATCAATCTCGAAATTGATGTGCTGGCCCGCTATGTTGCAAGACTGGCGGAAACTATGAATCAATCTTGAGGCAAAGACATGAGCGAATACAAGCAATTCATATCACCGATCGAAGAGATTATCGAGGATGTCCGCAACGGCAAGATGATTGTTTTGGTGGATGCCGAGGACCGGGAAAATGAGGGGGACTTGATTATCCCGGCGCAAATGGCGACCCCGGAGGCGGTCAACTTCATGGCCAAATATGGGCGTGGCCTGATTTGCCTGGCCTTGAACGAGGAGCGCGCCAAGAAGCTTGAGTTGGAGTTCATGTCGACCAAAAACCAATCGCGCCATCAAACAGCCTTCACCATTTCGATTGAGGCGCGCGAAGGCATATCGACGGGCATCTCCGCGCATGACCGTGCCCACACCATTTCTGTGGCGATTGATCCGACAAAAAATGCGACGGATATCGTCTCCCCCGGGCATGTGTTTCCGCTTGTGGCACGTGATGGCGGTACGCTGGTGCGGGCCGGCCATACCGAGGCCGCGGTTGACCTGTCACGATTGGCGGGGCTGTATCCGGCCGGTGTAATCTGTGAAATCATGAATGATGACGGCACCATGGCGCGGTTGCCGGATCTGGTGAAATTCGCCCAACTGCATGGTTTGAAGCTCGGCACGATTGCAGACCTTATTGCTTACCGCCGCAAAAATGATGAGTTGATTGAGCGGATTCATGAAAAGGAACTTGACCTGATTTACGGCGGGAGTTTCCGCAGCATTGTGTTCAAGAACAAGGTCGAGAATGAAGAGCATATTGCGTTCGTCAAAGGGGACATCTCCGGCGATGAGCCGGTGCTTGTTCGCATGCATGCCGAAAATATCCTGCTGGACCTGTTCAACAGCAACGAACCCAAGGCCCAGACCCTTAGAAAGTCATTCCAGATTATCGGTGAGGCGGGGCGTGGCGTGTTGGTCTTGATCCGAAACACCTCCCCGACGCCGTTCAGTGACCAGATGGAACCTACAGAGAAGGGCGGAAATTCAGTGCAGTTGCGGGAATATGGTGTGGGGGCGCAGATCATCTCGAATCTGGGTTTAAAAAAAATCGAGCTTTTGTCCGACACCCCAAGAACGATTGTCGCATTGGAAGGGTATGATATAGAGGTGACTGGACAACATCCGATTTTTGGTGACAAGGATTAGTCCATAAGATTGAGGAAGTCTGGCCCATGAGCAAAACCATCTTGATTGTTGAAGCGCCTTTTTACAAGGATTTGACCGAAGCCCTGGTGGACGGGGCGGTGCAGGCCATTGAAGCGGCCGGGTTCGACTATGAGCGGGTGGATGTCCCCGGGGTGCTGGAAATCCCGACCGCCATCCGATATGCCGCTGAAAGTGGCCGCAATTATCAGGGATATGTTGCTCTGGGGGTCGTTATTCGCGGTGAGACGACCCACTATGACACGGTTTGCGCCGAAAGTGCCCGCGGGATCATGGATCTTGGGGTGCAGCATGGATTACCGGTCGGAAACGGCATCCAAACGGTTGAAAACCACGACCAAGCATGGGCGAGATGTGACAAGTCCGATAAAAACAAAGGCGGCGGGGCGGCCAAGGCATGCCTTCGTTTGATTGAAATCCGCGAACAGATGGTCCGCACCTCATGAGTGCCGGCGGGGACAGTCATGACGGCCGTTCAGCCGCTCGTTTGTGGGCGGTGCAGGCGCTGTATCAAATGGATATTGCCGGCACCGCGCTGGAAGAAACAATTGCTGAATATGTCAACCACCGGCTCGGTCTGCCATTGGAGGACATGGAACTGCCGGAAGCTGATACCCCGCATTTCGAAAGCATTTTGCGCGGGGTGGCCGAGCATCAGCGGTTGATTGACAGGCGCATTGACGCCGCTTTGCGCGAAGGTTGGAAGCTTTCACGTCTCGACAGCACCTTACGCGCCTTGATGCGGGCCGGCACCTATGAAATCCTCTACCGCGATGATGTGCCGCCGAAAGTCGTGGCCTCACAATATACCGACATGGCACATGCCTTTTTTGATGGTCCGGAGGCGGGCATGGCGAATGCCCTTCTGGACAAATTGCTCAGCGATAAGGCCGCTGACCCGCTCATGTGAAAAATTTAGGACCACTGGGACGGCATGAAGGAATTTGATTACATCGCAAAATACTTCGCGCCCTTGTCGGATGCGGTGGCGGGGTTGAACCTGCTTGATGATGCCGCCTGCCTGACCCCGCCGCCGGGGAAAGACCTGGTTATCACGACCGATACAATCGTGGAGGGGGTGCATTATCTTCCGGAAACACCGGCAGATGATATTGCCGCCAAGCTGGTGGCGGTGAACTTATCGGATTTGGCCGCGAAGGGGGCCGCTCCAATTGGATGTTTTCTGAATTTCGCACCCAGCCTCATGGATGAGGACTGGGTGGCCGGCTTTGCGGCAGGTCTGGGCCGGCAGCTTGAGCGATTTGGGTGCCCCTTGTTGGGCGGGGACAGTGTTCTGCAGCCCCATGGTGCTGTTTTCAGCCTGACGGCCATCGGGCAGGTTGAGCATGGCAAAATGGTCAAAAGGTCGGGTGCCTGTGCCGGTGATGACATTTACGTTACAGGCGAAATAGGCGCCGGCGGTTTGGGGCTGGTGGATGCAAAAGCCGGCAAACCGTCGGTTTTCGCAAAACATTATACCTCTCCGGAGCCTTTGCTGGGGATTGGGATGGCCCTGGCACCTTATATTTCTGCTTGCGCAGACATATCGGATGGGTTTTTGTCGGACTTGCACCATATTTGCGTCGCCTCAAACTGCGGGGCGGAGGTAAATTTGGAGCATGTGCCGCTGACCGACCCCGCCGGCGACCGGATGTTCCAGTTGACCAGCGGCGATGACTATCAGCTGGTGTTTACCGCAGAACCGGCCGTGCGTAAGGCTGTCGCAGACATCTTTGACCGTTACAACCACAGGTTCACGCGGGTCGGCACAGTGATTTCAGGTCGTGATGGGGTTTTTGATCAGTCCGGGGTGCCGGTCGAGGTGGTGCAAAAGGGGTGGTCTCACTTCTGAAATACGCTTTTTTGCAAGAAAAAGTTGCCTTTTTCAGCAATATTTGGCAATTTCGGCGGGATTAGTGAGAGGGATAAGTTTCCGTCTGTTCTTTAAATAACTCAAAAAAGGAATTCACTCATGAGCACAGCTATGATGCTGATTATCGGCGCAGGTGTCCTTGCCATTGTTTATGGTCTTTGGGCCATCCAAAGCATTCTTGCCGCCAGTGCCGGCAATGAAAAAATGCAGGAAATTGCGTCTGCAATCCAATCCGGCGCCAGCGCCTATCTAAACCGCCAATACCGAACCATCGGCATTGTTGGCGTTGTAATTGCCGTCATCGTGGCTTACCTGCTGGGCGTGAAGGTCTCAGCCGGCTTCGTCATTGGCGCGGCTCTGTCTGGTGTTGCCGGCTATGTGGGTATGCTGGTGTCCGTGCGCGCCAATGTGCGGACAACACAAGCGGCCAGCGAAAGTCTTGCCGGCGGCCTGTCCATAGCTTTCCGCTCCGGCGCCGTGACCGGCATGCTGGTGGCGGGCCTGGCCCTGCTGTCCGTGGCTGTGTACTTCCATATCCTGACCGGTCCGCTGGGCCTGTCGGCATCTTCGCGCGAAGTCATTGACGCTTTGGTTGCGCTCGGCTTTGGTGCATCCTTGATCTCCATTTTTGCCCGGCTCGGCGGCGGCATTTTCACCAAAGGTGCGGATGTCGGTGGTGACCTGGTCGGTAAGGTCGAAGCCGGTATTCCGGAGGATGACCCGCGCAACCCGGCCACCATTGCCGACAATGTCGGTGACAATGTTGGTGACTGCGCCGGCATGGCCGCTGACCTGTTTGAGACCTACGCCGTGACGATTGTTGCGACCATGGTTCTGGCAGCCATTTTCTTCCAGGGCAGCGTTGAACTGATGCTGTATCCGCTGGCCATTGGCGCCACCTGCATTGTGACGTCCATCATCGGCACTTTCTTTGTCCGTCTGGGCTCCAACAACTCCATCATGGGGGCGTTGTATAAGGGGTTCATCGCTTCCGCGATTCTGTCGCTGGCGGCGCTGTACTTTGTGACCGATAACATGATTGGTCTGGATGTTGTCCGCACGGTCGGTGAGGGCCTGTCATTCAAAGGCCTAGATCTTTATATTTGCGGCGTTCTCGGGCTGGTCATCACAGGCCTGATTATCTGGATCACCGAATATTACACCGGCGTCAACTATCGCCCGGTCAAATCCGTTGCGGCCGCCTCTGAAACCGGCCACGGCACCAACGTCATTCAGGGCCTTGCGGTTTCCATGGAAGCCACAGCGCTGCCGGCCATCGTGATTGTCGCCGGTATCCTGGTAACTTACAATCTCGCCGGCCTGTTCGGCATCGCCATCGCGGTTTCCACCATGCTGGCTCTGGCTGGCATGGTCGTGGCGCTGGACGCTTTCGGCCCTGTCACTGACAATGCCGGGGGTATTGCTGAAATGTCTGAGCTGCCGGAAGAGGTGCGCAACACCACAGACGCTCTGGACGCTGTTGGCAACACCACCAAGGCCGTGACCAAAGGCTATGCCATTGGGTCCGCCGGGCTTGGTGCATTGGTGCTGTTTGCGGCATATACGGAGGACCTGAAATACTTTACCAGCAACTCTGACACCTATGGCTATTTCGCCGGCGTCAGCGTCGACTTTTCACTGTCGAACCCCTATGTGGTTGCCGGCCTGTTTGTCGGTGGTCTGCTGCCGTACCTGTTTGGTGCGATGGGCATGATGGCGGTCGGCCGCGCCGGTGGCGCCATTGTCGAGGAGGTCCGCCGTCAGTTCAAAGAGAAGCCGGGCATCATGAAAGGCACCGAAAAGCCTGATTATGAAGCCGCGGTCGATCTGCTGACCCGTGCCGCCATCAAGGAGATGGTCATTCCGTCCATGCTGCCGGTTCTGTCACCCATCGTTTTGTATTATGTCGTTGAGGCCATTGCCGACCGTTCGGCGGCCTTCTCCGCATTGGGTGCGATGCTGCTTGGTGTGATCGTGACCGGCCTGTTTGTGGCCCTGTCCATGACAGCCGGCGGCGGTGCATGGGATAATGCCAAGAAATACATCGAGGACGGCAATCATGGCGGCAAAGGCTCTGAGGCCCATAAAGCTGCTGTGACGGGGGATACCGTCGGCGATCCTTACAAGGACACCGCCGGCCCGGCCGTCAACCCGATGATCAAGATCACAAATATTGTGGCTCTGTTGTTCCTCGCCATTTTGGCGCACTGACACCAGCCCACACAAAGAAGGCCCCGGTGCACTGCATCGGGGCCTTTTTTATGGGGGTGTCCCGCTTTCGGGGAGGCCTGCTGAAAGATCAGTTCTGACTGCCGGGGATGCCGCTGCCAGAGGCAGAGCTGAAGCGGCCGATATTGCCGAAGAGTTGGCCAAGCAGGGTCAGTTCCTTGCCGCGAGTGACGGTTTCCCGCTTGACGTAATCAACAACATTGCCGTCCTCAAGGCCGTAATGGGCAACCTGTGTCACGACATCCTTGTCGTCAAAATACACGGCGACAACCCGTCGTTCAGTTTCCACCGGGGCGCGGTAAAGGTATGTCTCCTCGCGGCTGGAAATGTAATAGAAGGCGGATGCGTCAACAGTCGCCACAGTTGACGGGGAGCCCATGATGGCCCGCACGTCCTCCTTGCCGGTCTGTCCGACCTCCAGCTGGTCGAGGCTTTGCTGGACAAAAACATGTCCGCGATTGTGGACGACCGGGGCACACGCGGCAATTGAGATGGCGCAAATACCGGCGAGTAGAATGCCTGATTTGTTTTTTTGCATATATTTTTTCATGAGGTTTTGTTTCTGATCGGTAAATATCGTATAGAGTTACGCGGGTTGACTATATTGATACAGGTTTCTTGACCAGAATTGCAAGTGTAGAGACCCGGACAATTATTTTTTTTGGCGGACAGACATGAATTTTATCAAAAAGCTTCTGGACTTTTTTCAGGGCAGCCGGAGCAAAGACTATGAGTTGTATCTGCCCGCATATACCGCGATCGTCAAACAGGCGCGCAAGCCGGAGCTTTATGGTCCGGGCATGGCACCGGACAGTTTTGACGGGCGTTTCGATATGATGGTTTTGCATGTTTATCTGGTCCTGAAGCGTTTGAAGGCGGATGGGCAGGCGCGTCACGGCGCCGGTCAGGTTCTCTTTGACCTGTTTTTCCGCGATATGGATCAAGCAATGCGCGAAATGGGGGTCGGTGATCTTGGGGTCGGTAAAAAGGTCAAGAAGATGGCAGAAGCCTTTTATGGCCGTGTACATGCATACGATACGGCCTTTGCGGATACGGATGAGACTGCTTTGCAGCGCACATTAGGCCGTAACCTCTATCCGGAAACGCCGGACGACCTGGCCCCTGAATTGGCTGATTATGCCAAAGCGCTTGACGCTTATCTCTCCAAGCAAGGGTGTGACGACATTCTTGGGCGGGACGCATTTTCCGGTTTCGGGAGCCAGCAATGAGCATTTTTGAATTTTCGCGGGTGGTGGAGCTAAAAAAAATTCCACAAAATGGCATGCGCATGACGGAACTGGCCACGGACAGCGAACTGTCGGCACTCACGGCCCGCTTTAAGCTGGATGCCGTCTTGAGCTTTCAGCTTGAGGCCGAATTGACGGCATGGCGAAAAAAAGGCATTCAGGCCACGGGAAGGGTGTCTGCACGGCTTCGGCAGACCTGCGTGGTTTCACTCGAGGTCTTTGAACAGACTTTGGACGAGTCTTTCAGCACGTTGTTTCTTCCGGCAAACATGATTCAGGAGACAGACGACCCCGATGCCGATATTCCCGAAGCGATGAATGAGGGCATGGCCGACATCGGAGAACTGGCGGTGCAGGTTTTGGCGTTGGGCATTGATCCGCATCCGCGCAAACCGGATGCAGAGTTTGTTTATCAGAACAGTGACGAGGGCATGATGCAGGAAGAAAAGGCCAACCCTTTTCATGCCCTCAAGGGGTTGCATGACGGGTGATGTCGATGCCGTCAGTTGCTGAACTTCTGCTTGAACCAGAACAAACCTATAGTATGCTCCACGACAAAGAGAGGGTAAGCTTTGGTCAAACATGTAACAATTGCCATTGATGGCATGGGTGGTGACAACGGACCGGAGACGGTCATTCAAGGCGTTGAAATTGCTTTGTCCCACCGTCCTGATGCCAGCTTTATCATTTTTGGTGATGAGGACATACTGACCCCGATTGTGGCAGGCCAGCCGCAAATGTCTCTGGTCAGTGAAATTCGGCATACGGACGTCTCCATCCCCATGGACGCCAAACCCAGTCAAGCACTTCGTCAGGGGCGCAAAACCAGCAGTATGTGGCAGGCGATAGATGCGGTGAAATCCGGTGAAGCCGATGCCGTGGTTTCGGCGGGCAACACCGGGGCTTTGATGGCAATGAGCAAGGTGATCTTGAAAACCTTGCCGGGAATTGAACGGCCGGCGATTGCCGCCTTGTGGCCAACCATGCGCGGCGAGGCTGTGGTGCTGGATGTCGGGGCGACAGTTGCCGGAGATGCGCAGCAATATCTGCAGTTTGCTGTGATGGGAGACGCCTATGCGCGCATCATCTTTGGTCTGGAGCAACCGCGCATCAGTCTTTTGAACATTGGCGAGGAGGATGTCAAAGGCACGGACGAGGTCAAGCTGGCCTCTGAGCTGTTGGACCAGTCGCCTTTGAACTTCACGGGTTTTGTTGAAGGCAATGGCATTGGGCAGGGCGAAGCGGATGTCATTGTGACGGACGGGTTTACCGGTAATGTCGCCTTGAAAACGGCCGAGGGGACGGCCCAGCAGATTTCAACCTATCTGAAGCAGGCCATGGCCAGCTCAGTTTGGTCGAAAATCGGCTTTGTCTTCGCCCAGAGCGCTTTCCGCGCCCTGAAGAAACGTATGGATCCGAACAACATGAATGGGGGCATGTTTCTCGGATTGAATGGTGTGGTTGTCAAAAGTCATGGCGGGGCCGATGAAATCGGTTATGCCTCTGCGGTCGAATTGGCCATGGAGGTGGCCGGGGCCAAAATGTCCGAACGGATTGCCGAGGAACTGACCTATTTTGACGATGCCGCCGAGATGCAACAAAAAACCAAAGAGGAAGCCTGAAAGCTGAAAATCTGAAATGACCATCCGTTCTGTCCTTAAAGGGGCGGGCCATTATCTCCCCCAAAAAATTCTTACCAACACCGAATTGTCTGACATGGTTGACACATCCGATGAGTGGATACTGTCGCGCACCGGCATTCAACAGCGTTATATTGCAGCTGAGGACGAATACACCTCGGACCTTGCGGCTGCCGCCGCTCAAAACGCCCTGGCGGATGCGGGCATCGGCGTTGAAAGTGTCGATCAGATCATTGTGGCGACCACAACGCCGGACATGACCTTTCCCTCAACCGCCAGTTATGTGCAGCAGAAGCTCGGCGCCAAAGGCTCGGCTTTTGATGTCCAGGCGGTTTGTTCAGGTTTCATTTATGGCATGGCTGTGGCCGACAGCATGATCAAAAACGGGCTGTCCCGGACGACATTGGTGATCGGTGCAGAAACCATGTCGCGGATCCTCGACTGGTCAGACCGTAACACCTGTGTTCTGTTCGGCGATGGGGCCGGTGCTGTTGTTCTGCAGGCTGATGCATCAGCTGATCCCAACGGGCCGGGGGTGCTTGGCAATTATCTGCGCAATGACGGCAATCACACCCAAAGCCTTTATGTCACCGGCGGCCCTTCCTTTAACCAGCAGGCCGGCTTCATTGCCATGAACGGCAAAGAGGTTTTCCGTCATGCTGTCAACAATATCTCTGATGCCATTTTAACCCTGTTGCAGCAGACGAATATCCCATTGGGGGAAATTGACTGGTTTGTTCCGCATCAAGCGAACAAACGTATCATTGCGTCGGTCGGGCAAAAAATTGGTCTTGATGAAGACAAGGTGATTGTGACGGTTGACCAGCATGCCAATACGTCCGCGGCTTCTGTGCCCCTGGCATTTTGCCAAGCCCGGGCTGACGGTCGCATCAAGCCCGGCGATTTGGTGATGTTTGAAGCCATGGGGGCCGGTTTCAGTTGGGGCGGGAACCTTGTAAGGCTTTAATATTTCTTTAAAAAAACAGAAAAAAGAGCATTGTCTTAAAGCCTTTGGCTATGCTTAACTGATGCATATTGGAGGCGACATGACAAACAAAACCCTGACCAGAGCAAACCTTTGTGAAGCCATTTACAACGAAATTGGTTTAAGTCGGCTTGAATCCTCGGATATTGTGGAGTCGGTTTTGGATGAAATTTCCGGGGCTCTTGTTGACGGCGATGATGTCAAGCTTTCCTCCTTCGGCACATTTTCGGTGCGCCATAAAAATGGCCGCATTGGACGTAACCCCAAAACCGGGGAAGAGGTGCCGATTACACCGCGCCGGGTTTTAAGTTTTCGTGCAAGTCATGTGCTGAAAGACCGGATTAACGGCAAAAGCTGATTTCTGCCGTGACCAAATCAGAGGCAGCGTTCAGAACCATCAGCGAGGTTGCCGGCCTTATGCAAGTTGAGCCGCATGTGCTTCGCTTCTGGGAAACAAAATTCCGTCAAATCCAACCCATCAAAAAAGCCAGGGGACGGCGTCTGTATCGCCCCGAGGACATCGCTTTAATCGCCAACATCAAGCGTCTTCTTCATGATGAGGGGATGACCATCAAAGGGGTTCAGAAAGTCTTGCGGGAGCAGGGCGTTGAGGTGTTTCGCAAAGGTGAGGTCACACTTGCCGCCTCTGACCCCAGCGCTGTCGACCCGTCAAAACCGGTGCATAGTCTCAAGCTCAGCGATTTGCGGGATAAACTGCAGCAAATTAAAGACGGGTTGACTGAGGCGGCAAAAGGCTCCTCCCATCAGGACAAATAGTCTTGCGTTGTTGGTGCAAAGAGCCTAGATAGGAACCAGTCGGAGCGTAGCGCAGCCCGGTAGCGCACTTGTCTGGGGGACAAGGGGTCGTGGGTTCAAATCCCGCCGCTCCGACCATTTACAGCCCGCAAGGGCAAGCTGAGACGAGGAAAAACGATGTCTTCCATTCTGCCGATTGTCATCTTCATTGTTGTTTTCGCCATTTTGAACATTGTTCAGTTTGGCAGTCTCGATTGAGGTTTTCAGGCTAGTCTTGCCTGTCAGGGCGCTGCATCCACCAGATGATGACTGCAGCGGGGACGGCCCATCCCATGCCGGCGACGAGATAAAACACAAATTCAATGAATTTGTTGGACGGCATCCAGGTGCTGGCCCCCAAAGCGGCCACAACAATGGCATAAAAAAACACCAGGGCGACAATCAACAGCATGCCGATGAATTTGCGGACCCTTATGGGCAAAAGGGGCGGATTTTGCATATTTGTCTCCTTTCCCCCCAATCTATGGCCTTTATCCCGGCTTTCCCAGTCAAAACCGAAAGGCAAACGGGCCTGCGCTGAAATGGCACAGCGATGGCCATCAACTGCGTCTTTTTGTTCCTTGCAACCGCCATGCAGAGGATTAGGTTTGGGACACTGGATTGGAGAAATCTGTTTATGGATGCCGCAATACAAAGCCAACACAAAAAAATAAGCATCTGGCTGTTTACCGTCTGCGCCTTTGTCGCCCTCATGGTGCTGGTCGGCGGTTTGACCCGGTTGACGGACTCCGGTCTGTCGATTACGGAATGGAAGCCGATCACCGGGGCCGTGCCGCCCCTGACGGCTCAGGACTGGGATGTTGAGTTCACCAAATATAAGGCCATTCCGGAATTTCAGCTGGTCAACAGCGACTTCACACTGGAGGAATTCAAGTTCATTTTCTGGTGGGAGTGGGGGCATCGCCAGCTTGGGCGCGTGATTGGTCTGGTGTTTTTTGTGCCGTTTGTCTGGTTTGCCTGCCGGCGTGAGATCCCGAAAAACCTCATGACCCCGCTGCTTGCGCTGTTTGCCTTGGGTGGCCTGCAGGGCTTTATGGGGTGGTATATGGTCCAAAGCGGCTTGACGGACAGGGTGGATGTGAGCCAATACCGTTTGGCGATGCATTTGGGGCTGGCCCTAGTCATTTTCACTTTTGCATTTTGGTTGGCTCTGCGCTTGTGGCGCGGATTGACATTGCCGCAGCAATCCAACAGGACGGTCGCTTTTGCCGGCGTGATTGTCTTTTTGACGTTGCTGCAGTCAATGATGGGGGCTTTGGTGGCCGGCCTGGATGCGGGTAAAACCTACACGGACTGGCCTTTCATGGATGGGGACTTGATCCCGCCGGGGCTGCTTGAAATGACACCGGTGTCCGCCAATTTCTTTGAAAATTACCTGACGGTACAATTCGACCATCGGATCGGGGCATATATTTTGCTGGTTTTGGTGTTTGTGCATCTTTACCGCCAACACAAGGCTGAAGCCCCGACATTACCAACCGCGAAACTACTGGCGTTTGCCGTCACCGGACAAGCCCTTTTGGGGATCACGGCTTTGATGTTGGCGGTGCCGTTGTTCTGGGGGGCCGTCCATCAACTTGGCGCAGTTGCGGTTTTGGCGCTTGGCATCACCCATCTTCACCTGTTGCGGTTTCCCAATAGCTGAGGCATTTTAAGGGTTTCTGATAAGGTAATATTTTACCTATTTTTTAAAGCATTGAATTCATTGATATTATCTTTGTTTATCTCTGTTGACATTCCGGGGTGGCTCCCGTAAAACACGCACAACGTAAACCAAAGGAATGGATTTGTGATGAAAACATATTCTGCAAAACCGTCTGATATTGAGAAGAAATGGGTGCTGATTGACGCCGAAAACCTCGTCGTCGGCCGGCTCGCGTCCATCATTGCGGCGCGTCTGCGAGGCAAGCATCTCCCCAGCTTCACGCCGCATATGGACATGGGTGACAACATTATCGTAATCAATGCTGATAAGGTGAAATTCACAGGCAAAAAGACCAGCGATAAAGTGTATTATCGCCATACGGGTTATCCCGGCGGCATCAAAAGCACCACGCCGGAGAAGGTTCTGGAGGGGCGCTTCCCCGAACGTGTGGTTGAACTGGCTGTCAAACGCATGATGCCCGGCGGTCCTCTGACCCGCAAACAATTGTCAAATCTGCATATTTATGCCGGAGCTGAACATCCGCACGAGGCCCAAAAGCCGGAAGCGCTTGATGTGGCAGGCATGAATTCCAAGAATGTGAGGGCTTAAGGATGAGCACTGAAACCACTCTCGAAAACCTTGACGAAGCCATTGCAGCTGATGCGCCGGAGGCAACGGACGCCCCGGTCGTTGAAGCCGCTCCGGCCACGCCGGCCGAGCCGCAAATTGATGAGCATGGCCGCGCCTATGCCACAGGCAAACGGAAAAACGCCATTGCCCGTGTCTGGATCAAGCCCGGCAACGGCAAGATCACGGTGAACGGACGCGAAGAGGAACGCTTTTTTGCCCGTCCGGTTCTGCGCATGATCCTGCGTCAGCCTCTGGTCGCGGCCAACCGTCCCGACTCCTATGACGTTGTGGCGACAGTCAGCGGTGGCGGCCTGTCCGGTCAAGCCGGTGCTGTGCGTCACGGCATCTCAAAAGCACTGACCTATTATGAGCCGGAATTGCGCGGTGTCCTGAAGTCGGGCGGCTTCCTGACGCGTGACAGCCGTGTTGTTGAGCGGAAGAAATACGGCCGAGCCAAAGCACGCCGCAGCTTCCAGTTCTCTAAACGCTAGGGCTTCTTCCCGTTTTGGGTTAAAAAGGGGCCTTGAGGCCCCTTTTTTTTGAGTCGCAGCGTATGGACAGGACTATGAGCGATAAAGACACAGAATTGATTGAAGGAACATCCGTCGGCATTCAGGAAATCCTGGAATTGCTGCCGCACCGGTTTCCGTTTTTGATGATTGACCGGATTGAGGAGATGGATGGTGAGGAGCGGGCTGTCGGCGTCAAGAACGTCTCGGCCAATGAACCCTGGGTGCAGGGGCATTTCCCCGACTGGCCGGTCCTGCCGGGGGTGTTGATTGTTGAGGCCATGGCCCAGACTGCCGCTGCGCTGGTCGTGCACAACCGCAAAGGGGATGTCGAGCGCAAGGTCATTTATTTTATGGCTGTTGACAAATGCCGGTTCCGTAATGCCGTGATGCCCGGCGATGTTTTGAAGATTGAGGTTCTGAAGCTGAAAAGCAAAGGGGCGGTCTGGAAATATAAGGGGATCGCCCGTGTGGGTGACAAAATCTGCACTGAAGCGGAGTTTATGGCCATGAATTACGACCCGGATGCGTAGGTCGGGGGGAAGGCCGAGGAGAAGGACATGACTAAAAAAATAGCTGTCGCGATTATTGGAG
Organism: Parvibaculales bacterium; assembly: GCA_049890195.1. Classification (GTDB taxonomy): domain Bacteria; phylum Pseudomonadota; class Alphaproteobacteria; order RS24; family RS24; genus JAYQKL01. Next base: position 176,923 of record JBMHBY010000005.1, on the reverse strand, counting down.
CCTCCGGTTATACCGGTGCAGACGCCATCCGGCTGCTGGCTGCGCATCCGCGCGCCGAAATCAAGGCTTTGACAGCTAATGCCCATGCCGGAAAAGCCTTGTCCGATGTGTTCCCGCAGTTCGCCGCACTGGATCTGCCGGCTCTGCAAAAGGTGGAGACCGTGGACTGGAGCAATATTGATGCGGCCATTTGCGGGCTCCCGCATGGCACTGCCCAGGATGTTATCCAAAGCATTCCTAATAGCGTAAAAGTTATTGATATGTCTGCAGATTTCAGGATCAAGGATGCGTCCACTTATGCGGCGTGGTATGGTCGAACGCATGAGGCTGAAGACCTTTTGAGTGAAGCGGTTTATGGTTTGTCCGAGCAGTATCGGGACGACATCGCCAAGGCGCGTTTGGTCGCCTGTCCGGGGTGCTATCCGACCGCGGCTTTGACCTTGCTCTTGCCGCTGGTCAAGACCGGCCTGATTGCGGTTGAGGATTTGATCATTGACGCCAAATCCGGCGTCACCGGCGCCGGGCGCAGCCTGAAGGAAAGCAATTTGTTCAGCGAAGTGGCGGAGGGGTTGAGCCCCTATGGGATTGCCGGCCACCGGCACGCGCCGGAAATTGAGCAGGAACTTGGCTTGTCTGCCGGCAGGGAGGTGATTGTCAATTTCACGCCGCATCTGGTCCCGATGAATCGGGGCGAACTGTTGACGGTTTACGCCAAAACCAATGGCGCCAAGGTTGATGACATCCGCCAGGCTCTTGCCGCACGTTATGCAGATGAGCCGTTCATCAATGTTTTGCCGGCCGGCATGACGCCGACAACGCGGCAGGTCAGGGGGTCGAACTATTGTAATTTGGCTGTTTTCGAAGACCGCTTGCCGGGGCGGGTGATTTTGGTGTCGACTTTGGACAATCTGGTCAAGGGCTCGAGCGGGCAGGCGGTTCAAAACCTCAACATCATGTTCGGTTTTGATCAGACTGACGGGTTGCAACAGCAGCCGCTGTATCCATGATGCGTTTCCACCTGAAATTTTGTCTTGCACCTGTGCTGCTGTTTTGTTTGGGCGCCTGTACAGCCCTGCCGGATTGGGCCAAGCCTGAAGTGCTTTATGGTGAAGCCTTTGCAAAGACTAAGAAAAAAGTCGGGGAGGGTTTGAAATCAACCCGTCCTGCAGTGTCCGTCTCTGAGGTTAACGGGGATGCGGAAAAAGAGACCCTCACGCATGTTTTTGAAGAACTTGGCGGGGATCTCCAGAACCGCAATCATGCTGACCAGCCGTTGCGTGGTGGCGGTTCGGTCAGTCTGCCGGAGATTGAGGAGGCTGTGCCGGCCGCTGAAGATGTCCCGGCAAATGAGGCTGGGGAGGCTGGGCCACCCCCTGTTTCAGGTCAGTCAGATGATCAAGGTCAAAAAAAGAGCGTGTTCCGCGGGCTTTCCGGGGACTTTTAGGGCAGATCAGCAATTAAAACTTGGCAATGCCTCAAGCTTGCCGTAATTGATGTGTAACACATTCGCAAAGCAAAAATTTGAGAGTTTGAGCCAATGGCACAGGAAGAATTTCAGCGAATACAACGCTTACCCCCGTATGTTTTTGAAGGGGTGAACAAACTGAAATATGAAGCCCGCGCCAATGGCGCGGACATCATTGACTTTGGTATGGGCAATCCCGATCTGCCGACGCCTCAGCACATCATTGACAAGCTGGTGGAAACTGTCAGCAACCCGAAAACCCATCGCTATTCCGCCTCAAAAGGCATCCCCGGCCTGCGGCAGGCGCAGGCGCGCTATTATGAACGCCGCTTCGGGGTCAGGCTCAACCCGGACACCGAAATCATCGCCACGCTCGGATCAAAAGAGGGCTTTGCAAACATGGCGCAGGCCATGGTGTCGCCGGGCGATGTAATTTTGGTGCCCAATCCGACATACCCCATTCATGCGTTCGGGTTCATCATTTCCGGCGCGACCATCCAGCATTTGCCTTTGTCGCCAGGCACGGATTTCTTTGAGGTGCTGGACCAGAATGTCCGTGGATGTGTGCCAAAACCCAAAGCCTTGGTTTTGAATTACCCGGGCAATCCGACAGCCGAGGTCAAGGATCTCGCGTTTTACAAGGAGGTTGTGCGCTATGCCAAAAAGCATGATTTCCTTATTCTCTCAGACTTGGCTTATGCCGAGATTTATTTTGATGAAAACAACCCGCCGCCTTCCATTCTGGAGGTGGACGGGGCCAAAGACATCAGTGTCGAGTTCACCTCTTTGTCAAAAACCTTTTCCATGCCGGGCTGGCGGATGGGCTTTGCCGTTGGCAATGAACGTCTGATCGGGGCGTTGACCCGCATCAAATCTTATCTGGACTATGGCGCTTTCACGCCGATTCAGGTGGCCGCCGCGACTGCTTTGGACAGCCCGGAAAGCGTGATTGAGGATATCCGGCAGGTGTACAAAAAACGCCGCGACGTGCTGGTGGATGCGTTTGCGCGCTCAGGTTGGGATGTGCCGCCGCCGCCCGCGACCATGTTTGCCTGGGCACCGATACCGGAAAAATACCGGCATCTGGGATCTTTGGAGTTTTCCAAATTGGTGCTGACGGAAGCCGGTGTTGCCGTCTCGCCGGGCATTGGTTTCGGGGAATTCGGTGATGACCATGTCCGTATTGCTCTGGTTGAGAACGAGCAACGCATCCGACAGGCCGCCCGCAACATCAAAAAACTTTTCTGAGTGGGTTTGTCATGTCCGAAAAAATGAAGGTCGGAATTGCAGGTTTGGGGACGGTGGGTGCCACTTTGGCGGCGCGTCTTCTCAGCACTCCGCACAGCCAGCTGGAACTGACGGCGGTCAGCGCCCGGGACCGGTCCAGGGACCGTGGTTTTTCAACCGACGGGCTTGATTGGCATGACGATGCGCTGCGCCTGGCGCAGGCTGATAATGTTGATATTGTTGTTGAACTGATCGGTGGTGCAGACGGGATTGCGCACGACCTTGTGCAGGCTGCGATCAACAATGGCAAGCATGTCGTCACCGCCAATAAGGCGTTGATGGCGACGCATGGGTTCTCGCTGGCCGAGCAGGCCGAGGCCAAAGGGGTGGCGCTGGCCTATGAAGCAGCTGTCGCCGGGGGTATTCCAGTGATTAAAGTTGTCCGCGAGGCGCTGAAATGGAACACCATCACCAGCATCAAGGGCATTTTGAACGGCACCTGCAATTTCATTTTGTCGGAAATGAAAAGCAAGGGGGCGGGGTTTGACGAGACCTTGAAAACAGCCCAGGATTTGGGTTATGCCGAAGCGGATCCCGGTTTTGACATTGACGGGGTTGACGCAGGTCAAAAACTGGCGATTTTGACGGCACTGGGCTTTGGTCTGCAGCCAAACTTTGAAGTCATGAGCATTCAGGGAATCACGAATGTCAGCGACAAGGATTTGGCCTATGCCGGTCATTTCAACAGTGTCATTCGCCTTGTTGCCATCTGCGAAAAAACCCGGGACGGGATCCTGCAATGGGTTGGGCCATGTCTTGTGCCGAACGACCAGGCTCTGGCGCATATTGAAGGCGTCACCAATGCGGTCCAGATAGACGGTGACATGATTGACAGCATCATGCTGCAGGGGCCGGGCGCGGGCGGTGCGGCGACAGCATCCTCGGTTCTGTCTGATCTCAATGACATTGCCTGCGGCAACATCCAACTGGTGTTTGCCCAGCCTGCGGCAAGCCTTGGGGAACTGAGCGGCAATGTCGGTCTTTCAGCCTGTCCGTGGTATTTGCGTTTTTCGCTGGTTGACCAGACCGGCAGTATGGCCAAAGTGACGTCCATTCTGGCGGAACACAGTGTTTCCATTGAAGAGGTCGTCCAAAAAGGACCCGACAATGGCGACTCAGTCCGTCCCGTGATATTTATTACCCATACAGTCGGATCCGACAACATCAGTCGGGCGCTGGACTCGTTAAAGGCCAGTGACGTAATTTCCGATGAAGTCAGTATTATGCCGGTTTTAACCAGCAGCCCTTCTTAATCATAGGAATGGAACATGAGTGAAAAAATCAATCGCAGCCTCGTTCTTGAGATTGTTCGTGTCACCGAGCGGGCGGCGGTCGCCTGTGCCCCCTGGATTGGATGCGGGGATGAAAAAGCCGCTGACCAAGCTGCGGTTGATGCCATGCGTCGGGAACTGAACGCAATCGACATTGATGGTGAAGTGGTGATTGGTGAAGGCGAGCGCGATGAGGCGCCGATGCTCTATATCGGCGAGAAGGTCGGGACCGGCAAAGGCCCGAAAGTCGATATCGCCCTTGATCCGCTGGAGGGAACAACCCTGACGGCAAAGGGCATGAACAATGCCTTGGCGGTCATTGCCGTATCGGAGCGCGGGGCCATGCTCAATGCGCCTGACACCTACATGCAGAAAATCGCAATCGGTGGTGGTTATCCGGACGGTTTGATTGACCTTGATGCCAAGCCCAGCGAAAACGTCAAGGCGCTGGCAGACGCCAAAGGGGTCGCTGTTTCGCAGATCACAGTATGTGTCCTGGACCGGCCGCGCCATGACGAGATTGTCGCCGACATCCGTTCAGTGGGGGCACGGGTAATGATGATCAGCGACGGTGATGTCGCCGGTGTCATGCACACGACCAACCCGGATACAGGCATCGACATGTATATCGGTACGGGTGGCGCCCCCGAAGGTGTTTTGGCGGCCGCCGCTTTGACCGCCGTTGGCGGGCAGATGCAGGCCCGTCTTGTGACCGACAGTGAAGAACAAAAACAGCGCGCCCTCAAAATGGGCGTGACGGATTTCGACAAAAAATATGATTTGTCTGAAATGGTCACGGGGGACGTCATTTTGGCCATTACAGGTGTCACCGACGGAGCGCTGGTCGAAGGTGTCAGTCATGAAGCCGGCAAGCTCTGGACAGACACAATGGTGCTGCGCGCACCAAGCGGAACGGTGCGCTGGGTGAAAACCTGTCACAGCAATCCTGATAAATTCAACAAGGACTGATTTTCCATGGCGGATGCGCTTCCAGTCGTGCTCGGTGTTGAAAAGTCAGCCGCTGCGCGTAAATGGGTCATGCGCCAAACCGATGAGCGATTGTCCATGGCCATCGCGCAACGCTTCGGGTTGACTGAGGCCGTGGCCCGGCTGCTGGCTTCGCGCCAAGTCCCCCTTGACGCGGTGCCGGATTTTCTGGACCCCAAACTCGGCACCCTGCTGCCTGACCCTTATGTCCTCAAGGACATGGAGAAGGCGGCGGAGCGGCTGGCCCAAGCTGTGCAGGCGGGGGAGAAAATTGCCGTTTTCGGTGATTATGATGTGGACGGCGCCACCTCTTCGGCCTTGCTGGTCAATTATTTTCAGGCCCTCGGCCAGAAATTGCGCGTTTATATTCCGGACCGCATGAGCGAGGGGTATGGCCCGAATGTCGCCGCCTTTGAAACGCTGCATGAGGAGGGGGTGCAGTTGATCATCACGGTTGACTGCGGAACCATGGCGCATGAGGCGCTGGATGCGGCTGAACAGCGCGGCATGGAGGTTATTGTTGCGGACCACCACCAGACCGGGACGCACATGCCGACCTGCTTTGCGCTGGTGAACCCCAAGCGGCCGGATGATGACAGCGGACTGGGGTATCTTGCCGCGGTCGGCGTCACGTTCATGCTGGTGGTCGCCTTGAACCGAAGGTTACGGGAAGTAGGGTATTTTCAGGAGCGCCAGGAGCCGGATCTGCTCACCATGCTGGACGTCGTGGCTCTGGGGACAGTGTGTGATGTGGTGCCGTTGACAGGTGTAAACCGCGCTTTTGTGACCCAAGGCTTGAAGGTCATGAGCGGGCGCCGGAACATCGGGTTAAGGGCTTTGGCTGATATCGCCAAGCTGGACGGCGTGCCGATGGCCTTTGACTGCGGGTTCAAACTGGGGCCGCGCATCAATGCCGGTGGCCGGGTCGGAGCCAGTGATCTGGGGGCGCGGCTGCTGACAACGCAGGACCTCGATGAGGCGGCGGCTTTGGCCCTGCGCATGGAGGAGTTGAACCGCGAGCGGCGTGATATCGGGGACAAGGCATTGGCGCGGGCGGAGGAGAAGATTCTGCATATGCTGGAGACACGGAATGCGCTTCCCCCGGCTTTGGTGTTGACGGATGCCTCTTTTCATCCCGGGGTTATCGGGATTGTGGCGGGGCGCTTGAAGGACAAATACAGACGCCCGTGCTTTGTGATTGCATTGGATGAGGACGGAGCCGGAAAAGGCTCAGCGCGCTCTGTGCCCCAGGTGGACGCCGGGGGGCTGGTTGCCAAAGCGGTCAGTCAAAACATCATTGCCGGCGGCGGCGGTCATGCCATGGCAGCCGGGGTGACACTCAGTCCCGGGCAGGCCGAGGCGTTTGAGCAGTTTTTGGCGATGGAATTGGGGGAAATGAGCTTTGACACCCCTGAAACCCTGTTGCTTGACGCCGCCATCAGCACCCATGCAGCGACCCGGGATTTTTATGACTCATTTCAAAAAGTCGGCCCGTTTGGAGCTGACAGTCCGGAGCCGCGTTTTGTAATACCGGGGGCACGGGTCGTGCGCGCGGATATTGTCGGAGAGAATCATGTTCGGTGTGCATTGTCGTCCGAAGGCGGGCGCCAGTTGAAGGCGATTGCCTTTGCCTCAGTTGATGAGGCTGTTCGCGAACTGCTTTTGAAGTCGCAGGCTCCGCTTCATATCGCCGGAAATCTGAGGGCTGACGACTGGCGCGGACGGCGCGGGGTTCAATTCATGATACAAGATGTCGCGCCGGCTTAAGAATCCTTTTCTGCCGCTTGCAATGTTTCATGAGCTGGGCTATATCCACTCCTGGAAATAACGTGCGCCCTTCGTCTATCGGTTAGGACGCCAGGTTTTCAACCTGGAAAGAGGGGTTCGATTCCCCTAGGGCGTGCCATTCCACCCTCTCACAACCATTGATTATTAAGCTGGTGATTATTGCGCTGACTGGTAAACACGGTCGTCGCCGGCCCATGTTTTTTCGATGAATTGATCGCGCCCGCATCGATAGCGGTAATAGTTGTATCTGACCGGATTGCGCTTGGCGTAATCCTGATGATAAGCCTCAGCCGGCGTGAAACCGGACACGGGCAAAATTTTCGTGGCCACCGGTCTGGTAAATTTATTGGCGGCGTTGAGGGCGGCGACCGCACCCTCCAAAAGCGCTTTTTGCGTAACATCACCATAGAATGCGGCGGTGCTGTATTGCTGGCCGCGGTCACAGAAGGAGCCACCGCCATCGCTCGGGTCATGCATCCGCCAAAAAGCTGACAGAAGGTTTTGATAGCTCACTGTGGCCCGGTCATAGACGACCTTGACAACCTCATAATGTCCGGTTGTGCCGCTGGCGACCTCTTTGTAGCTGGGGTCTTTGACATGACCGCCCATATATCCCGAAATGACATCCGTCACCCCGTTGATTTTTTCGAAGTCGTGTTCAGTACACCAAAAGCAGCCACCGGAAAAATAGGCTGTTGCCGTTTGGGCCTGCGCTTTTTCAACGGCTGGGGCAAGGCAAAAAATCGCGGCGACAAAAAGGGTTGTGATGGCGGTGTTGATTGTCAATGTTACATGAACCTCTATATTCTGTTTTCCAGATATTGTTATGAATACCCATTCTATCGGGAACTTTGGCTCAATGCTTGAAAAATTTTCTGCGCTTATTGACGCAAGTCAAAACATTGTGGTGTTCACCGGTGCCGGCATGAGCACGGAGTCCGGTGTGCCGGACTTCCGGACCCCCAATGGGGTGTGGTCAAGATATGCACCGATTAACTTCAATGACTTTATCTCATCCCAGGATATGCGGGACGAGACGTGGCGACGCAAAATCAAGCTTGACGCTGAAATTGGTGTGCCTGAACCCAATACGGGCCACCTGAAAATCGCTGAACTTGTCAGGGGCGGAAAGGTGACGCATGTGATCACACAAAACATTGATAATCTGCATCAATCGTCCGGAGTTCCTGCCGCGCAGGTCATCGAACTGCACGGCAATGGCACTTATGCCGCCTGTCTGTCCTGTCATACGCGCTATGAGTTGGATGAGATGAAAAAACGCTTTCTGGATACGGGGACCGCTCCGGATTGTGATGCATGTGGCGGTCATATCAAATCCGCAACCATTTCCTTCGGTCAGGCGATGCCGGAGGAACCCATGCGGCTGGCATTGGAGGCGACCCAGAATTGTGATTTGTTTCTCGCCATCGGCTCCTCTTTGGTGGTTTCCCCGGCCAATCAATTCCCGTTGATCGCAAAGCACTGCGGCGCCCGGCTAGTCATTTTGAACCGGGATGAAACGCCGTTGGACGGGGAGGCGGATTTGGTCCTTAATTGTGAGATCGGTGAAACTTTGTCGCAGCTGAAAAGCCTGTAAATCGCCTGTTTTCATGCCGATTTCGCTGTTCTTTCCAATATCGAATCGCTAATATTTGGAAAATTCACTAGGGAGGCCTTCGTGTCCAAATTCTTTTCGTTTTTCTCTTGTTTCTCTTTGATCGCTCTTTTGTTTTCACCGTCTGCCGCTCAAGCGGCCGAAGGGGCTTTGGTGCTGAATATGACAGGTTCGATTTACGGCTTTGTCTCCATCGCCATTTTTGTCATTGCCTATTCCATGGTGATGGCTGAGGAGTTCATTCATTTACCGAAATCCAAGCCGGTGATGGTGGCGGCCGGCCTGATTTGGGCCGTTGTTGCGATTGGCGTGGGGAATGAAGGATATGACACGCATGCCCTTGAGGGGGCGTTCCGCCATGTTTTCCTTGAGTTTGCGGAGCTTTTTATCTTCCTGCTGGTGGCCATGACTTTCATCAATGCCATGACGGAGCGCAATGTGTTTGAGGCACTGCGCAGCTGGCTGGTTGCCAAAAACTTCAGTTTCCGCCAGGTGTTCTGGATTACCGGGGTCCTGGCTTTTTTCATTTCACCCATCGCGGATAATCTGACAACAGCCTTGTTGATGTGCGCCGTCGTCATGGCGGTTGGCGCCGGTAATCTCGCATTCGTCTCCATTGCCTGCATTAATATTGTCGTTGCCGCCAATGCCGGCGGCGCGTTCAGCCCGTTTGGCGACATCACCACTTTGATGGTCTGGCAAAAGGGGGTTCTGGGCTTTTTCGAGTTCTTCGCCATTTTCTTCCCCTCAGTGGTCAATTATCTGGTGCCTGCGGCCATCATGCATTTCGCCATTCCGGATGAGCAGCCTCAAAGCGCTGAAGCCGGTGTGACCATGAAACCGGGCGCCAAGCGGATTGTTGTGCTGTTCCTGCTGACCATTGCCTTCACGGTTTCCGGTCATCAGTTTTTCCATCTGCCGCCGGTTTTCGGCATGATGTCCGGTCTTGGTGTGCTCGGCTTTTTCGGGTTTTACCTCAAAAAGCAGGGTGAAAACTCAAGCTATGCCAATGGCCCGTTTGACGTTTTCTCCAAGGTGGCCCGCGCGGAATGGGATACATTGCTGTTTTTCTACGGTGTCTTGATGTGCGTCGGCGGCCTGTCCGTCTTCGGATATATGGCTCTGGCCTCTGAGTTCATGTATGGCGACCTCGGCGCCACGAACGCCAATATTCTGGTCGGTATCCTGTCGGCGATTGTTGACAACATCCCGGTCATGTTTGCGGTGTTGACCATGTTCCCGGCCATGGATCAGGGGCAATGGCTGCTCGCCACGCTGACAGCCGGTGTCGGCGGCTCGATGCTGTCCATCGGCTCTGCCGCAGGTGTCGCCTTGATGGGCCAGGCCCGTGGAATTTACACGTTCTTCTCACATCTGAAATGGACCTGGGCCATTGCCCTCGGCTATGCGGCCAGCATTTATGCTCATCTGATCATTAATGCAGACTTGTTTGACAATATTCCATTGTCGCTGAACTGAGGCTTTTCTTAAGGTTCAGCCTCACAACTATTTGAACCACCGAGTGAAATTCAAAACTTCACTCGGTGGTCTTTTTTGTGCTATATTTCTTTCAGTGGTAAATGCCACAACAATAATAAGAAGAATGTAAGAAATGTATCATGTCACAAGAAAAAGAAATGCGTCCTGTTGAGGGCGATCAGGCTGTTGAGTCTCTGTCAGAAACATCAGATGGTCAGTCTCCACCACCAATCAGCGGCGAGGTCAAATGGTTTGACCCGAAAAAAGGGTTTGGCTTCATTATTCCCGAGGACGGTGCAGGGGATATCCTCGTCCACCATTCCGTCCTCAGGCGGTCGGGTCATGACATGATCTATCCCGGCGCCATTGTGAAATGTCAAATCATCACACTGGACCAAGGTCGTCAGGTTGACAAAATCATTGCCATAGACAACAGCAACGCCATTATCCCTGAGTTCCGCCAAAGGCCGACCAATGTTCTCGGCAACATTGAGGAGGTCAGTGATTTTACCCTGGTTGAGGTCAAATGGTTCAACCGCATCCGGGGATACGGCTTTGTGACAACCGGCATGGACAGCCCGGACATCTTTGTTCACATGGAAGTGTTGCGCGAGTCCGGCATTGAGGACATCCGGCAGGGCCAGCAGATTGAAGTGGCTTACGGCAAAGGCCCGAAGGGGCTGATGGCGACACGGGCAAGGCTGGTTGAGCCGTTTCTTGCGATTACCGGGGCGGGGACAAATTAGACAATTTGTGTCTGTTTCCGCTTGATTTGCCACCTTCTAGATTGTATCACTCCGACGTACTGAGAGTCGGAGTTTGGCGCAGTCTGGTAGCGCACCTGGTTTGGGACCAGGGGGTCGCAGGTTCGAATCCTGCAACTCCGACCATTTTACCGGAACATCAGCTTTGAGTGTGGTTTAGCCGCCTTACGATTTCTCAGCTATCATTTGGGAAACGAGCCAGAGGCGATCCTGTCCCCACACCCCCAGGATTTCTCCGCCATCTTTATCCAGCAGGCGATAACTGGGCACACCCCAACACCCCGCGCCATACATGCGTGTGCGGTTGGCCTCCAGAGTTTGCTCCCAGCTGGTGTCGGCCAGATGCTGTTTGGCCTGCGACCAGTCAAGCCCCGCCAGTTCAACAACCTTTTTTAAGCCTTTTGTCGAATTTGTGCTCCATCCCTTCACGAAGGCAATGTTTAAAAACGCACCCAGCACATCCTCCCCCTTGCCAAAGGTTTTCGCCCACATATAAAGGCTGTACCCATGCATTACGGGTTTCCCGATCGGGTCATAAAACCTGCCATACTCAACTCCCGCTGCGCGGGCTTCGCGGGCGGCGTCCTTGAGGATATAGACACCCTTTTGCCGGGTTGCAGGGACGCCGCGCATCACCATGGGCAGAACAGGTTTGACATCCAATTTGACACCGGAGTCTTGCGCCAGTTTCAGGGTGGGAGCCCAGGAGACGGCGGTGTAGGGGCTGCGCAGGGACGGGTAATATTCCAGCGTCAGGTCGCGCGCTTTGGCGGTGAAGACGTTTTTTATCTCCGGACGCGGCGCCACCTCTTGCAGTTTCGGGTTTTTGACGGCATTGAGTGATGCCAACCGGCGTTCCAAATGATACAGCCGGTCCACGCCCCAATACCATTCGCCTTCGTACCAGAACATGGCCCCGCTGTAGTGCCCCAATTGCTCCCTTCGTCTGTTGCCGGCCGCCAGCGCGGCGGCAGCCTCATTTTGTGCGGCCAGCCCGTGTTGGACGGAAAGGGCCTGCACCTGTTCAGGATTGTTGCTTATAACTGCATCGCTGATGATTGGCCCGAATTGGCATATTTGTGCAGGTGAGAACCGGCACAGAATTCTGACGGCAAGATCACAGGTTTCGTGCGAAGGTGGCTTGCCTCTTTGGGGGAATGTCAATCCATAGCGGGGCGCGATTTGGGCTGCGTCGGACAAGGACAGTTGTTTTAACATCTCAGGTTCCGGATTGTTGCTGTCCGCCCCGGCGGTCACCAGATGAACCTTCAATTCGATGTTGTAGCGCGCCAGCAGGGGGGCCAATGTCTGCATCGCCAAATGTGAATAGCCGTCATCAAGCTGATGAAAATACTCCACAACATGCGGGCGTTTTTCATGTTTGCGCTTTTTTTCCGCTTTACTGCGCTGTTTTGCCAAATGTTCTTCGCTGGACAAGGCGGTCATGACCTTTGACTGCAGCCAGCGTCTGACAAAAGACGGCGTGCTTGATGAAAACCCTTTTTGTTCCGTCACTCTGCTCATAGCGGACCGCCTTTGATCAATGGGCTCATCCCCATGACTTCATTGTAGGGTATTATGTGCTGAGCTTGCCTTCAGCTCAACATGCATCTTATTCGGCCTTGACGGCGGCGGTTTCATAGGCGGTTTCAAACAGCTCGAGCAATTTCAGAATTGAATAAAACAACACGCCATGGTGGGCACCGAGGCCGTCTATGAGTTCGAAGATTTCATTCCCGGCTGACACAAGAAGCGCGACATAGACGATGGATTTGGCAAGTGGTGAGTGGATGAAACGCGACGCCATAGGGCCTCCTGTTGGTCTTAATGGTGGAAAAGGGGAATTGCCTGGTTGCAGACCTAGGCCAGAATGTCATCCGTGTCTTTGAAATTATCAATGATGAACGGGATCTGCGATACACGGGAAATCGACGTCCGGGCGGCCGCGACAATCTTGTCCGGGGAAGTGAAAATCGTTTCCGTCCCGGTAACGTCCTTCAGCCCATAAATCCCTATCGTCAGCCATTCCCCTTCAATGGTTGCAAAGACCTTCCGTGTGACCTGGAAAAACGGGGTTTTTGGCTCTGGGAAATACATTCCGGTTTTGCCGAAATAATCCTGCAGCCCGACAAGGTTTGCCCGCAAAGCCTTATCGACAAGCTTGCGGGCCTGCGCTTCATCATCGGCTGTCACCTCAAACCTTTTTTCAAATACCGGGTCGTCAAACCTCACCGTGTCGCGTTCAAACCACCAGCTGCGGACAAAATTGATGATGCGGCCGTAATCGGTCTCAATCTTGATGTAGCCTGGACTTGGTTCCTTCAACTTGAACTGCAGAACGAGATAGGTGTGTCGGTTGACGGTTTCTTCGCGGGTCATGCTGTGCAGGGAATTGTCGCGTGCGGCATGGTTCCGGCTGACGTCAAAGCTCTCTGTCACGAAAAAACTGAAGTCACAGCCACGGTGCGACCCTTTGTAGGGTACCGCATCGCCATATAAGCGTGTGTTCATCGGCAGCAGGTCTTCCTCCTGCAGGACCTTGATGACCCCAAGGTATTTTTCCGTCTCCGTGTCTTCGGACATCAAGTGCTGGAAGTGTTTGTCAATCGCCCGCTTGAAGTGCAGGCCCGTGTTTTTTCTCAGGTTTTCATATCCTGCATAGCCGACATAGACCAGTGCCATGGAAACAAGCAGAACCGCGATCAGGAGTACGGATTGTGTTGTGTCCAGTGCCGTGGCATCAGCCGAGACCAGCAAATACCCGATAAAGCCGAAAAACAGAACGGCGGCAGCCACCACACCGCCAATATACTGCCGGTAGACTTTTTTATAGGTGACGGCATAGTCCTCAAGGCCCGGGCGGATCATGTCGTCCCAGATCTTAGCGAACCCTTTTTCCGCTTCGGTACGTTCCTCAAAAGCAAACATGTGACGGCTCCCCAACACAACAACACAACAGAATTCAAACTTAAGATGTCATCATTTGCAGTCCCAATGCAAGCCGGAACGGGCCACTTTATTTTTTTGACAGCCGGCTCGCGGCTTTCTAAAGTTCTTAACAGGGAAGAAAATATGAATACACCATCACACCATGTCTCTGTGCGCCTGGCCGGCTGGCTGATGATTGTTTCAGCCGCGGCACATGTCCTGCAGTTGGCGATAACTGGCACGCAGAACCCGGAGAACGTCAATGGCGCCCTGTTTGGCAGCACGTTTGTTGTCGTCGGCTGGCTGTTGCTGACACGTCCGCATATCGGGCTTTGGATCGGGGTGATTTGGCCGGGCCTGCTTGGCGCCGGAGCGTTGTACAGAATTCTCGTATTGAACCCGACATTCATGACTTATGTGTTCGCACTGGTTGATGTGCTGGTTGTCGGTATTTGCCTGTATCAACTGATCTCCCGCAAAGGAACCCGCAATGCTTGAACCTGTTTCCAAGACCATGCTGAAGGAGGAGGAAGCACAGGCCGCGCCCCAGCACCCGCCGGTTTTTGATGTGCCGGATGGACCGAACATCTCGGATGTTTATACATTCGTGACCGGCCAACCGTTTGACCACTACGACCGGTTGCGCGAACAGGCACCGGTCGCTTGGATTGAGTTTGACGAGAAATATCCGGATTTCAAAGGATACTGGGCTCTCACAAAATATGAGGACATCAAGCAGGCTGAAGTCCTGCCGGAGATCTTCTCCTCGCAGGCGGGCAGTATTTTTCTGACAACTGGCTTCAAGCGGGAGCGGGAAACCAGACTTTCACGGGCGGCCGTGAACAATCTGATCTGTCTGGACCGACAGGCGCACACCCCGTTGCGGATGCAGCACCGGCACTTTTTCACCCCGGAATTCACCCAACGCCTGAGGGGGAAGGTGGAGGTGTATGTTGACAGCCTGCTGGACAAGATGGCCCGCAAAGGCGGGACACTGGATCTGGTGTCGAATTTTTCCGAGCACATCCCGATGTTCACCTTATCGGAGATGCTTGGCGTGGATGAGAAAGACCGCCCCAGGCTCATCCGATGGATGCATTATCTAGAACTGGCGCAACATTATTTTGCGACGCGGGACCGGGGCGGCATCAGCCCACTGTTCATTGCAAAGTTCCTGTTCAATGTCCGACAAATGTTCAAATACGGAGAGCGGGTTCTGGCGGACCGGCGTAAAAACCCGCGTGACGACCTTTTGACCTGTATCGCGCATGCGGAAATCGGGGATCAGCCCCTGTCGCAGGCCTATCTTGACGGGTCTTGGTTGCTGATTTTGTTTGCCGGCAATGACACCGCCCGCAATTCCATCTCCGGAACAATGCGCCTGCTGAGCGACAACCCGGAACAAAAGCAGATTTGCCTTGAGGATCCGTCGAAGATTCAGAACATGGCACAGGAAGCGTTGCGTCTGGTGTCGCCGGTCATCAATATGCGCCGGACCTTGACGGAGGACTACACCATACGGGGGCAGAAAATGGCGGCTGGGGAGAAGGTGGTCTTCTATTATGGTGCAGCCAATCGTGATCCGGACATTTTTGATGATCCAACACGGTTTGACATTCTCAGGCCGAATGCCGACCAGCACATCGCCTTTGGATATGGGCCGCATAATTGTCTCGGCAAGCGGATTGCCATCATGCAACTGGAGGTCGCTTATGAGCGTTTACTGGCGCGTTTTCCGGACATGCACTGGACCGGGAAAGACTCCCACGCCCCGAACACCCTGGTCAGTGCCATCACCTCGCTGGAGGTCAATCTTGGACGGTGAGCGGCGATATTTTGCTTGAAACCAACTGCGATTTTGGCGATATAGGATTGAAGTGGAGAGAACCATGTTTGCACGCATTTACCAACCCGCCAAAACAGCCATGCAATCCGGGATGGCCAAGACGAAATCCTGGATTTTTGAGTATGCACCGGAAAAAACTAAACAAAGTGACCCGTTGACCGGATGGGTCGGTGGCTCTGAAACAACCGTTCAGGTGCGGCTGCAATTTGATACATTGGAAGAGGCTGAGGCTTACGCCAAATCCAAAGGCGTTGCCTATCGCGTGCAAAAGCCGCATAAGCGCGGTCGTGTCTCCAAATCCTACTCTGACAATTTCCGTCATGACAGGGTGGGCGCCTGGACGCATTGACCAGAATAGGGACCCTTAGCTCAACTGGATAGAGCAGCTGCCTTCTAAGCAGCAGGTTGCAGGTTCGAGTCCTGCAGGGTTCGCCATTCTGATGCTTGCACGGCGGCCTTAAAACGGCTTGCTGTAGCTGACCAAAAGGGACTTGGTCTTCTTGTCATTGTCAAACTGCAGAATATTCGACTCGGTCTCGGTTTTGGCATATCCGGCAATCAGGCGAAAACCGCTGAGGGCCGGATGCAGAACCTCACCCATGAGTTGATAGTTCACGCTGTAAGCCGAAATATCGTCTTCACGAATGCGCTGGGCACCGGAGTCGGGGGCGTCATGATCGCTTTCCCCGGACCTCACGCCCACAGTGACGGTCTGGCCTGCGGCAATCATACCCTGAAGTGACAGCGCCAGATATTTCGTCTCTTTCGAATTATATTGCGCCGCCGCCAGGTCTGCATCCACTTGTTGGATGCTTGCCGACAGGTTGGCGCGCCAGCGTTTGCTCAGGGCGAAGCCGGCACCAAAGCTGGCGGAAACAGTTTCCGTATCTGAATTGTCTGCTGACGGATAATCTGCGCTTCTTTTGTAATCCCTGCGGTTTGCCGACAGGGTTGTATAAATGACTGTCTGCGGTGTGATGTTTTTGCTGATGTTCAGCCCGATGCTTTCAAACACGGTTTCGGGTTGGGTTTTGCTGTCAATTTCCGCATAGCTTATGCTCGGCGTGATGTTGAAACCAAAACGGTTGAGTTTCGCCCCTGCGCTGACGCCTAAGCTGGTGTATTCCATGAACTCGGTATCGCTGTCGAACACCTCGGACGCGTTGAGGCTGAAAAACAGCTTGTCGGCGGACTGGTTCATCATGTCGTATTCGGTATAAATCCCGACACTTGAGGTAATGGCTTCGTCACTGACTGGCGTGTCAAATTCCCTGGCGCCATTGGAGCTGATGAAATCAGACGTGCCTTGCGGCAGTTCAGCCAGTCCGGAGTTCGGGAAGCTGTTGACATTGTCGCCGTCAAGATAGCCGAAGCTGATGCTGGCAAGGCTGGTCCATCTGGATTGCCTGCGGTCTAGCGCATCCAGCATTTTGGCGACTTCGCGCTTGATGTCAGCGCTCAGGGGCAGAATGGCCAGCGCTTCAAGTTCGCCGCGGGCCTGCAGGTCGCTGCCCATGGCCATCAGGATGCGGGCCCGCATCAGGCGGGCCGGAAGGTTTGCCGGCTGTTGCACCAGAACGCGCTCAATCGCGGCCAGAGCCGCTTTGGGATCGCCCTGCTGCAGCCGCTCAGATGCATATTGCCGGTTCAGGCTCACATTGTCAGGGTCCTTGAGAATGTCCTGATAGCTGATTTCAGCCTGGGCGGATGCCGGCAGTGTCAGGGCAAGTGCAAAAAGTGTCTTTTTCATTATTGTGTCTCCAGGCCAAAGATGAAGCCTTCGATTTCGGTCGGCTGAACCGGGTTCTCCGACCCGTCCGGCATATCCATTGGGTTTACCCTGACACCGACAGAGTGGTCGGAGAAGTTCGCCACACTCGGGCCGGCGCCGTTGAACTGAACATTTGAAAGGCTTGAGGTTGAGAAAACCTCCAAAACGGAATTGTCGGCCAAAGCGCCTTGTGAAATGGAGGCAAAGCTGTCAACCGGGACGCGGTTGAGCATTTCATTGGTGTCAGGATCAAACTGTGGCTCACCAAATCTGCCCTGTGCACCCGGAGGCGGCCCGAATCCTTGAAGGTTGGAGGCGGGGACAAATTCCGAAAATTCAAAAAAGGCGGGGCCGGATGCCTCAGCCCAGCTGAGTTCGGCGGATTGCATGTTCATGACGCCCTGAATGATGTTGCTGCCGTCTTCGGCAATCCCGCCCACACCATTATGGATGCTGAAGTTTCCGGAAAGGGTGCTGTTGACGGTTTGACTGGAGAAATTCCAGACATTCTGGACATTGTAGCTGCCGCAGCTCTCGGCTCCACAGTCGCCGTTCATTGCAACATCATTGGCGAAGAAGGTCACGGAGCCCCTCAACCCGGCGGAGCGGATGTCGTCAAGTGTGGTCGGCCCCAGATACTCGGCCCCTTGATTGAAAATATCGGCGACAGCGCCACCAAGATTGACCCCTTCAAAGAAATCCTGCAGGTCTTCACCCTCCATTTCGAGAATGCCCTCGCCGAACAAGGACAGGGCGGTTGCCGCCAACAACGCCCGATCCTGGGTGGTGCCGCCTTCTGATGTGGCGTCCTCCAGTTCGGCCGCCAAAACCGTGTTGCTGGCGAAGGTGTCCAATTCACCGTCATTGTTGGTGTCCTCACCGGTCTGGATGCCCAGTTCGCCAACATCCACATCAAGCTCTTTGGCGATTTCCACCACGGCCTGTTCCGATAAGGATTGCTCAAGGCTTTCAATTTGTTCCTGCGAAGCCTGTGTTGCAGGTGCCGGGGGCGCCTGAACGGTCTGCGGTTGAACCTGGGTCGCGAAGCCGGGACGGGTGATGTCAATGCTGCCGATGTCATTTTCTACGCTGATTGCGCCGGGTGCGACGCCCAGGGCATTATTGGGGCCTGGGCCAAGCAGAATGACGGTCGTGGCGCCGTTATCTTCAACATCACCGGCCACGGATGTGCCCCTTACGCCGATGGTCGCCGCGGGTGTCTTAACGGTCATGGCATTCGGTGAACCGGCGGCAACCCGTCCGGAGACAAAGCGAAAGGCCCCCTTGCGGACAGAGGCGCTTAAAGTGCCGGCGGAGGGGGAGGCGGGATCATAGACAAATTCGTCAATGGTCATTGCGGCGTTGGCGCCCAGGGTGAAAATCGTTTCATCCAGCAGCATGACTTGAAGTCGGCTGGCGGCGCCGACACGGATTTCATCACCCAAAAAAACCGTCTGGCCGGACGACATCTGACCGATCGCGGCTGTTCTCTGGACTGTGCTGGCCCTGATGACTTCGCCACGTATCCCTGCGGCCACACCAATCTGGGCGGCATAAGTGGCTTGCTGGCCAAGGACAAACAGCAATGAAAAAATGATAAAACGCATGACTTTCTCCCTACGCAACTTTTTGAATTATAATGGGGTTTGGTGGTTTAGAAAAAGCCTAAATATGCAATTTCTGGATATTTACCCAGACCGTTGCTGAAGCACATCAGCCTCAAAAGCCTTGAAAAAAGCTTTTGAAAACACATTGTTCTGCGCCTCATATTCAGGATGCCATTGCACGGCCACGGCAAAGGCGGCGGCGTCAATCACTGAAACACCCTCAATGGTCCCGTCTTCACAGACGGCCTCAATTTTCAGCCGGTCCGACAATCTGTCAACGGCTTGACGGTGCAGGCTGTTGGTCTTGAGGGAGGTCATTCCGGTCCAGGATTGAAACAATCCACCATCCGTGAAGGTCACCATATGCCGGTCTGCATGTTTGATGTCGCGGTCAGCTGTGTCGGGTTCACGATGATCCAAACGTCCTTCGACTTCATGGACCGAGGCGACCAGGCTACCGCCAAGCGCCACATTGAGTTCCTGAAAGCCCCGGCAGATGCCGAGCAGGGGGATGGCCCGCCCGAGACATGCCTCGATGAAGGCAAAAGACGTCTGATCGCGCAATTCATCATAAGGTTCGTGCTCGGTGGAGGGCGTCACGCCATAACGGGACGGATGCACATTGGTCAGACTTCCGGTGAGCATCAGACCGTCAATCAACCCAAGATAGGCGTCGACATCCACATCCGGTGTGCTGGGGATGACAACCGGCAGCACGTCAGCAACCGCTGTCAGACCCTCCATGTATTTTTTGCCGGTGCTCGACAGGCGCATGTTGTCCTGATAGACGCTGTCGGCAATCACGCCGATGATGGGCTTGTTGTTTTTCATCTCTTGCAACCATACGAGTTTTCAGAATTCTGTGTTAATATAGGGATTACAGACCCGTCAAGTGGAGTATATGCGGTTGAGTGTCATGAAGTCTTCAGGTTCAGGAAAATCCGTGTGTATATTGCCTTGTCTGCTCCTCATGCTGACTTTGACCCCCTCGGCTCATGCCGACAATGAACGCCGTGGGCTGGATCTTCTGGGAACCGGTCAGAAGCAGGCGGCGGTCGAGGCCTGGCAACGTGGTGTGGAACACGGCGATGCCGGTGCAGCCTACCGTCTGGGGGTTTTGTATCTCAGCAGCCCCGGCCGAGACCGCGATTCCGCAAAAGCACTGTCACTGCTCAATAAATCCGCCCAAATGGGGGATCCGCGGGCCGAATTGGCCATGGGTCAGATCTATGATCAGGGTGAATTGGTCGGCAAGGATGCATCCCTGGCGGCGGCCATGTTTGCCCGCGCCGCCGAAAAGGGCTTGGTGGCGGCGCAATACGCCTATGCCCAAAAGCTTGAATTGGGGAGCGGCGTGCCGCGCGACCCCGAAACCGCATACATGTACTACCTGCTGTCCATGAAGGGCGGGTTCGCGCAGCCCGCTTTGGCCGGCATCAACAGGCTTGAAAAAAAGCTTTCCCGGCCCTCCAAGGATGCGGCTGTTCGGGCGGCGCGCGAATTTGTCAGCAAATCCTACTAAGGTAAATTGCGTCAGGCTGTTTTTAACCGCTCAAAGCCCTGCGCCAGATCATGCTTCAGGTCTGACACGTCCTCCAGACCGATATGAAGTCTGATCAAAAGCCGGTCTTCCGGGAAGGGCTTGGTCTCGCGGACAATATGCGGGTAGGGCATAATCAGGCTTTCAAAGCCGCCCCAACTGAACCCCATGCCGAAATACTCCATATTGTCCAGCATGGCCGCCAAAGCCTCGTCGCTGTGGGGGGGGATTGTGAAACTGAAAAGCCCGGTCGATCCGGTGAACAGTTTTTGCCACAAACCATGCTGGGGGTGGGACGGTAAGGCCGGGTGCAGGACCTCCTGAACAACCTCCTGTTGTTCAAGCCATTGGGCGATTTCAATGGCGCTGTGCATGTGCTGTGCAAGTCTGACCTCCAGCGTGCGAAGTCCCCGCAGGGCCATGCGCACATCATCCGGCCCCGCGCAAATGCCGAATGACCGGTGCAACCGGCGGAGCTGCGGATAGGTTTTTTCATTGCAGGTGATGGTGCCGATCAGCGCATCCGCATGTCCGACAAAATATTTTGTGGCCGCCTGGATTGAAACGTCAATGCCGATGGAAAGGGGTTTGAAAAACAACGGTGTCGCCCAGGTGTTGTCGATCACCGTTGTGATGTCATGGGCACGGGCGACAGCCACAATCTGTTCCATGTCAGCGATTTCCATGGTCTGCGATCCAGGGGCCTCAAGGAAAATGACCTTGGTTTTCGGTGTGATCAGCCGCTCAATCTCCGCGCCGCTGCCGGGGTCGAAACAGGTGACGTCAATGCCGAGACGCTGCAGGGTTGTGTCGCAGAAATCACGGCTGGGCTGATAAGCGCTGTCGGTCAGAAGCACATGGTCGCCGGTTTCGACAAACGCCAGCAATGACAGGGCGCAGGCGTTCAGGCCGGACGGCGTCAGAACGGTCCGGAAACCGCCTTCAAGGTTGCACACGGCCTGTTCCAAGGCGTCGCTGGTCGGGGTGGCGTGCCGCCCGTAGAAGAATTCGGGCCCCGGTTCTTTTCCGATGACTTGCAGGTAACTGTCATACAGAAAGGTGGAGGCATGATAAACCGGCGGGTTGACGGCGCCATGGTGGGTCGCCCCGGTTCTGCCGTCATGCACCAGTCTGGTTTTGTCTTTTTTGGATGATGTCATGGATTGGATGCCCAGCTTAAGCCCTGATGTCACCAGAAAAAACCTGTCACACCGTGTTTTTTACATGATATTCGTGTTAGGGTGTTAGTCAATGAAAACCGCTTCAACCCGATATGAAAGGCAATAATAATGATGATGCGACGGATTACGCTGACACTCAGCTTTTTGACGATTTTCATGGTCTCAGTTCAGGCCGGAACCCTTGATGTGGTCAAGCAGAGGGGGTATGTGACCTGCGGTGTCAGCCAGGGTCTGCCCGGCTTCTCAAACCCGGACGATACGGGGCAGTGGCAGGGCATGGATGCGGATTTCTGCCGCGCTATTGCGGCCGCCATCTTCGGTGACACCGGCAAGGCCAAGTTCCTGCCGCTTTCCGCCAAAGTTCGTTTTACGGCATTGCAATCCGGGGAAATTGATGTGTTGACCCGCAACACCACATGGTCCATGCAGCGCGACAGCACTCTGGGGGTTGATTTTCCCGTCATCAATTTTTTTGACGGGCAAGGGTTCATGGTCAGCAAGGATCTGGGGGTTTCCTCGACATTGGAACTGGACGGGGCGTCTTTGTGCGTCAATGCCGGCACCACGACAGAGTTGAATGCCGCCGATTTTTTCAGGACCAACAATCTGGACTATGAAATCAACACTTATGAGAATTCCAATGAGGCTTTGATTGCCTATGACAGCGGCCGCTGCGACGCCTATACGACCGATCTGTCCGGACTTTATGCACAACGCCTCAAGCTGAAAGACCCTGACGGCCACATCGTCCTTCCCGAAATCATTTCCAAAGAGCCGCTTGGCCCGTTGGTGCGCGAGGGTGATAACCAATGGGGCGATGTGGTACGCTGGACGTTCCATGCCATGCTGACGGCTGAGGAGCTGGGGGTGACCTCCGGCAATGTCGCGGCCATGAAGTCCTCCTCCAATCCCTCTGTCCGCCGCCTGTTGGGCGTGGAGGGCCGGCTTGGTCCGCAACTGGGTCTGCCGGCGGATTGGGCCTACAACATCATCCAAGAGGTCGGCAATTATGGTCAGGTTTATGACCGCACCGTCGGCAAGGATTCGCCGTTGAAAATTGAACGCGGCGTGAATGCCCTGTGGAATGATGGCGGTCTCCATTACGCCCCGCCAATCCGGTAATTCTGACGGAGGGACAGCGTGCAGTTTTGGCAAAACAGAAGGGGCAGGGCGGTATTGCTGCAGGCGGTTTTGTTGGCGGCAGTGGCTTTATCCTTCTGGTGGCTGTTTTCCAACACGCTGGACAATCTGGAGCAGCGCAACATCACCACGGGATTTGGTTTTCTTGGTCAGGAAACCGGTTTTGACGTCAATTTCAGTCTGATAGCCTATGATGAAAGCTCAACGTTCGGCAGGCTCCTGCTGGTCGGGTTGGCGAATACGGGGCTGGTTGCCGTCACGGGAATCTTTCTGGCGACGGTGTTGGGTTTTGCCATCGGCATTATGCAGTTGTCGCAGAACTGGCTGATTTCAAAATTGGCGGTGGCCTATGTTGAAACCCTGCGGAACCTGCCTTTGCTGCTGCAGATTTTGTTCTGGTACTCGGCGATGCTCAATTTGCTGCCCCGCCCGAAGCAAAGTCTGGATTTCATGGAGGCGGTTTTCCTCAACAAACGCGGACTTTATTTTCCGGCACCGGAAATGACGCCGGCAACAGGTGTTTTTGCGGTTGTGTTGCTGTTGTCGGCCGGGCTGTATGTTGCTTCTGCGCGCCGCGACCGGCAAATCAGGGTGAATACCGGCGCGGTCTCTGGATTACGTTACAAGGTGCTGGGGGGCGGGGGGCTTGCCATAATGCTTTGCCTTGTCGTAGCCGGCTGGCCCGTTACGTTCGACCTGCCGGCCCTGCGCGGGTTCAACTTCCGGGGCGGGGCGAGCCTGACGCCTGAATTTGTTGCGCTTCTGGTGTCGCTGGTGACCTATACGGCGGCATTCATTGCCGAAATTGTGCGGGCCGGCATCCAGTCGGTTTCCAAGGGGCAGGTTGAGGCGGCGCGGGCCTTGGGGCTGAAAAACCTTCAGACATTACGCAAGATTGTCATCCCTCAGGCCTTGCGCGTCATTATTCCGCCCTTAACCAGCCAATACCTCAATTTGACCAAGAACTCTTCACTGGCGGCTGCGATTGCCTATCCGGAGCTTGTTTCGGTTTTTGCCGGAACCGCCCTGAACCAGACCGGACAGGCGATCGAAATCCTGTTCATCACCATGACCATTTATTTGGCCTTGAGTCTGCTGTCGGCGGCTTTGATGAACTGGTACAATGCCCGCGTCAAGCTGGTGGAGCGCTGATATGCCCGGACAGCCCCAAACATCTCGCTCAACCTGGCTGAAGACGCACCTGTTTTCTTCGCCCCTGAATTCGCTTTTAACAATTATCGGCTTGTATGTGCTGTTTGTTCTCATTTCGGGCGTGTTGGACTGGGCCGTTTTCACGGCCAGTTGGTCGGGGACGGACCGGTCGGCCTGCCTCAAGCCTGAGCAGGGGGCGTGCTGGCCGTTTGTCGCGGCCAAAATAAAACAATTCATTTACGGGAATTACCCCGACAGCACGCTGTGGCGGCCCAATCTGGTTTTTCTGACTGCCTTGGCGGGGCTTGTGTGGTTGATGCATCCCGGAACATTTGGCAAAAGGCGGGTCGGTGTGTTCATGCTGACCGGATTTCCGTTGATGACCGTTATTCTGCTGGCCGGCGGTTCCTTTGGCCTGACGGAAGTGCAGACCAATCTATGGGGCGGCCTGCTAGTGACGCTGGTGATTGCCTATGCCGGTATCGTGTTGTCTCTGCCGCTCGGCATTCTGCTCGCTTTGGGCCGGCAATCAGATTTGCCGATGGTGCGCGGCCTGAGTGTTGTCTTTATTGAGGTCTGGCGGGGTGTCCCCCTGATCACCGTCTTGTTCATGGCAAGTGTCATGCTGCCGCTGTTTTTGCCGGCCGGGGTGAATTTCGACTCTCTACTGAGATGTCTGATTGGGGTGGCGTTGTTTGCCGCAGCCTATATCGCCGAAGTGGTGCGCGGGGGTCTGCAGGCCATTCCGCAGGGGCAGTATGAAGCCATCAAGGCGCTTGGGCTGGGTTATTGGCAGGGCATGTACACAGTTATACTGCCACAAGCCTTGCGTATTTCCATTCCAGGCATCGTCAACACCTTTATCGGATTGTTCAAGGACACAACACTGGTGATGATTGTCGGACTGTTTGATTTGATGGGTGTCGTGATGTTCCATTACACAGACCCGAATTGGGCGGCGCCGCAGGTGCCGTTGACCGGTTATGTTTTTGCCGGCATGATTTTTTGGTTCTTTTGTTATGCCATGTCGCGTTATTCCAAAAATCTTGAAGCTAAACTCGCAACCGACCGCAAGGAGACATGATGTCTGAAATGGATGCCGTCATCAGGATTGAAAACCTGTCAAAATGGTTCGGGGATTTTCAGGTTCTGAAAAACATCAGCCTGAATGTCGTCCGGGGAGAAAAGGTCGTGATTTGCGGGCCGTCCGGTTCCGGTAAATCAACCTTGATCCGTTGCATCAATTTTCTTGAGGAACACCAGTCAGGCTTTATTGAGGTCGATGGTGTGCCGCTGGATGACAGCATTAAAAACATAGACCAGGTGCGTTCCGAAGTCGGCATGGTGTTCCAGCAGTTCAACCTGTTTCCACATCTGA
Organism: Parvibaculales bacterium; assembly: GCA_049890195.1. Taxonomy (GTDB): domain Bacteria; phylum Pseudomonadota; class Alphaproteobacteria; order RS24; family RS24; genus JAYQKL01. The sequence goes on along the minus strand of JBMHBY010000005.1, from coordinate 151,724 downwards.
CAGTGTTGGAGAATTGTACGCTTGCGCCGATTTGGGTTCGTGGGATACCGAAAGCCGAGGCCGAAGACATGGCGCGCATGTTTCTGGCAAGGGTCCGCATCCCGGATCAGGCCGACAAATACCCCGGCCAGCTTTCCGGCGGGCAACAGCAGCGCGTGGCGATTGCCCGCTCCTTGTGCATGGAGCCGAAAATCATGCTGTTTGATGAGCCGACATCCGCTCTGGACCCTGAAATGATCAAAGAGGTGCTTGATGTGATGACGGATCTGGCGGAGCAGGGCATGACCATGTTGTGTGTGACGCATGAAATGGGCTTTGCACGCCGTGTGGCGGACCGAGTGATATTCATGGATGACGGGGAAATTATCGAGCAGAACACACCGGAGCGGTTTTTCGCAAACCCGGAAAATGACCGCACCAAACTGTTTCTTTCACAAATCCTTGCTGACTGACCCCGGCTCAGCCGCGGTCGATGATGGTGACGTCCTCTTGGCCGACCGGGATGAAGCCTGCTTCTTGATAAAGCCGCAGTGCATTGGGGTGGTCGAGCGTATTGGTCTGGATGATGACTTTTTCAGGTTGGTCTGACCAGATGATCTCCAATGTGTGATGCAACAGTTTTTTGCCCAGTCCCCGGCCCAGGACCCCTTCAACCAGCCCCACAAAAACCAGCTCAATTTCCGGGTGTTGACGCATGTTGACTTCCGTAAAGCCGATGATTTCTGAATCCCGCCGCAGGTAAAACACACGGTTTTGAGGGTCATGCAGTAACCTTTGAAGTGAGTAATCCGGCATGTAACGGCGATTAACCCAATGATGGCGGCGTCCGACCTCATTGTAAATCCTGCGGTAGGTGTCCAGATCAGGACTCTCGTCCTCAATCAGGGAAATGCGTTCATCCCCCCAGCCGAGTTGAAGTTTCGGGTGCTCCGTCATCTCAAGATGGGTTACCGTTGTGTTCAGGCGTTTGGGCCGGGTGCGCGCAAACATGTGCCTTCTCAAAGCCAGTCCGGGCAGGGCAGGTTCTTCTCTTTGAGGAAAGAAGGGTTGAAAAGTTTGCTCTGGTATCGGGTTCCGAAGTCACAAAGAATGGTGACAATGGTGTGCCCCGGGCCCATTTCCTCTGCCATGCGCATGGCGCCGGCAATGTTGATGCCGCTGGAGCCGCCGAGACACAATCCCTCATTCCTCAACAGGTCAAAAACGATGGGCAAAGCCTCCTCATCAGAAATTTGATAGGCGTCATCAATGGGCGCATCCACCAGATTTTCCGTGACCCGTCCCTGGCCGATGCCTTCGGTTATGGATGTGCCCTCGGCTTTCAACTCGCCATGCTTGTACCAGTGATACATGCAGGCGCCCATCGGGTCGGAGGCTGCGATTTTGATGTCGGCGTTGCGCTCCTTCAGGGCAATGCCCACACCGGCGAGTGTGCCGCCGGTTCCGATGGCGCAGGTGAAGCCGTCCACCTTACCGCTGGTCTGCTCAAAAATCTCCGGACCGGTGGTTTCAATATGGGCCTGACGGTTGGCTGTGTTGTCGAACTGATTGGCCCAGATGGCTCCGGCCGGGTTTTCAGCCGCCAGTTGTTCAGCCAAGCGGCCGGAATATTTGACATAATTGTTCGGGTCCTTGTAGGGAACGGCAGGAACCTCAATCAGTTCAGCGCCGGCCAAGCGCAGCATGTCCTTTTTTTCCTGACTTTGGGTGTCGGGGATGACAATGACAGATTTGTATCCCAAAGCGTTTGCCACCAAGGCGATGCCGATGCCCGTATTGCCGGCGGTTCCCTCGACAATGGTTCCGCCAGGGCGCAACACCCCCCTTTTTTCTGCATCCTTGATGATGTACAGGGCGGCGCGGTCCTTGACTGACTGCCCTGGGTTCATGAATTCCGCTTTGCCCAGGATTGTGCAGCCGGTCTTTTCGGATGCCGCCTTCATGAGTATTAATGGTGTGTTGCCAATGGCTTCAACCAGCCCGTTATGAAATTGCATAATGAATTGCCCCTATCTGTCGTTATTCATAATCCCAGGCTTGCATTTACGCAAGTTTATCATGTATTTGTTTGCCAATGATCCAAATAGGATTATATGTCGTATAGGTTCGCAGTTTGGAACCGCCGCACATTCGGCCCTAGGACTTTTTGGAAAACCATAATGTCTATGATAGATGATCTTTTGATGCGATATTCCGCCGGTGAACTTGATCCCGGTCTTTGCCTTATCATGTCAAGCTATGTGCATCTTGAACCAGAAGCACGTGAAAAGCTTGATGAGTTTGAAAGCATTAATGCCGCTTTACTTGATAATGAGCCGCCTGCAGAACTGTCCGATGAATCCCTGGACACGCTGCTGGATCTGCTCGAAAAGCCCGTTGAGGCTGATCTGCCTGTCAACGGCCATAAGTACAACCAAGATCTGCCCCTGCCTTTACGGTCCGTCCTTGATGACCAAATCGAAAACAAAAAATGGCGTTTCACCTATCCTGGCGTCAAATCGCTTTTCCTGAACAATCTGTGTGACAACACGGAAGTCCGCCTTTTGAAAATCAAGCCGGGCAAATCCGCCCCGCGTCATTCCCACAGCGGCATTGAAGCCACTTTGGTTTTGCGTGGTGCCTTCAAAGACGGCGACGAAATTTATCAGCGCGGGGATCTTGCCATTGCCGATGATGGTGTGGAGCACCGCCCATTGGCTGTTGGTGAGGAAGATTGTCTGTGTCTTGCCGTCACGCACGGATCGCTGAAATTCAAGGATAAGTTGGGCCGTGTTGTTAAGGATTTCATCTCTTAGGGCACTTTTCATCATTTTTTGCCTATTGGCACCAAATGCTGCACCGGCTCTAGAAAAAATCATCTCAAGTCAACCTCACCCCTTTGACGGCAGGCAGATCGCATTACCGCCGGGCAATGCCTTGTCCTTCCTGATTGAGCGCAAAGGCAAGGAAATCGGGTATCAGCAGATAGATTTTACAGAGCTTGCCGACGGCAGCCTGCAGGTTGACATTCACATCGATATCAAGGTTGTGATGGGTTTCATCACCTTTTATGATTTTCTGCACGAAAACACCGAAATTTGGAAAGACGGTGAACTTCAAAGCCTCAACACGCGGACGCGCCTGGGCGGGAAAAACTCCTCACTTTCAGTCAAACGTGTCGACGGCATGCTGGTCGTCAATAACGGGGAGCGCGAAGAGGTGATTGTTGGCAGCATGAAGCCGTCTTCTTATTGGTATTCAGACTTCACCCTGCAGGACCAGGTGATAGATACCGCGTCCGGTAAGCTGCTTGATCTTGGGCCGCAATACCTTGGTGCCCAACAGGGGGATGAGCCGGAAGTCCACCGGTTTACGCTGACGAAAGACATTCCTGCGGATCTGAGCTATTCAGAGGCCGGGCATTGGGTCGGCTTCACCTTCGGCAAGGCGCGGGATGTGACGTACATCCCGGTTGCACCGGATGACTTGCCGTCTCGCAAAAAATGGCGGCGTTTTGACTGAGTCCGCGAAAACCGTCTGGATTACCGGCGCCAGTTCCGGCATCGGGGCGGCGTTGGTCAAAGCTTATGGGCGTTTGGGTTGGCGTGTTGCCGCAACAGCGCGACGCGAAGACATGCTCATTTCCCTGCAAGACAGTCCCGGGGATATTCAAGCCTTCGCCTGCGATGTCACTGACCGCAGAGCCATGCAAGCCTGTTTCTCCAAGATTGTCGAAACGTTCGGATGTGTTGATTTGGCCATCGCCAATGCCGGCATTTATCTGCCGACCAGGCTGCCTGATTTTGATGCCGAGCTGTTTGACCGCAGTTTTGAGGTCAATGTCACCGGCACGGTCAATCTGCTGGTGCCGGTCATCCCCCATATGAGGGAAAACGGGCAGGGCCATATTGCGATTGTCTCCTCGGTAGCAGGTTACAGCGGCCTGCCGACATCTGCGGCCTATGGTGCAACCAAGGCGGCCCTGACCAATATGGGCGAGTCGCTTGCGCTTGATTTGAAACGGAGCTGCATTGATGTCTCGGTGATTGCCCCCGGCTTTGTTGATACGCCGGCCACAGCACCGAATAAGTTTAAAATGCCGTTTTTAATGGATGTTGACGCTGCGGCGCAGCGGATCGTTAAGGGGTTGTCGCGCAAAAAAGCCCATATCGCCTTTCCGCGCCGGTTTACCTTTTGGTTGCGTTTGATGACATTCCTGCCAAGGGGCGCATATTTGAAGCTGCTTGGGCGTTAGGGCGCGCCCTGATAGAACTCCTGCTCAAGATGCAGCACGGTCATACCCATCCATTTGATCTCAGCTTTGTTTTTGACGGTATTGCCGCACAGTTCCATATTGTCCAGAAACCTAAAAGTCAGATTTAAATTCCTGACCGGGAGTTTCAGTCTGTAGGTCCAGTTGAATTTTTCACCGACAGGTTGGGTGACAGGCGGCGCTCCGACCAGCCCGTGTGTATGACCCTCATAACGTCCGCTTGCAAGGCACAGGATCTGCCAGATACGGTGGTCCGTATCACCGTCGCTGTATTCAAAATCCTCTTCCAGAATAAGCGTATCCTTGCGGTAGGTTGCATAGCCGCGCACAATGAATTCCCGCGTCAGCTCCCGTTTGCGGTTATAGAGTCTCCCTGTGGAATAAAATGTGCCCTTAAAAAAGTCTTCCAGGCGAAACTGTGTTTCTGTTTTTGCCAAGCTTGCCAAGACAGGCTCCTGAATTGATTTTCAGTTCCTTATACGGCCTGAAGGCAAAAACAGATTTGGTGGCAGGGGTTTTTCAAGGCAGTTTTTTCAAGGCGAATTGCGAGACATCAATGTGGGATGTCCGGAACCCGGCCTCACAATAGGCCATGTAAAACTGCCACATGCGGCGGAATTTATTGTCAAACCCAAGCGGGCTGATGTCGTCCCATTTATCCAGAAATGTCGCGCACCATTGGGCCAGCGTATCGGCGTAATCGACACCGAAATCGTCACGGCCGGTCAGTTTGAGCTTGGCTTGCGTAAATGCCTCATTGAGTTTTTCGGGTGAGGGCAGCATGCCGCCCGGGAAGATATATTTCTGGATGAAGTCAGTCCGTTTGCGGTAAGCCTTGAAGCGTTTGTCGTCAATGGTGATGATTTGAAGGCCGGCTTGTCCGCCCGGCTTGAGGCAATTTTGAATTTGGCTGAAATAGGTTGGCCAATATTTTTCTCCGACGGCTTCAAACATCTCAATCGAAACAATCCGGTCGAATTGTTCTTTCACGTCCCGGTAATCCATGAATTTCAGGTCAACCCTGTCGCTCAGTCCCTTGTCGGCAATGCGCTTTTGCGCATAGGCCAACTGCTCCTGACTGATGGTGAGCCCGGTGACTTTGCAGCCGATTTCTCGGGCGGCGTATTCGGCAAAACCGCCCCAGCCACAACCGATTTCAAGGACATGATGGTCTTTATGCAGGCCAATCATTTTGGCAAGGGCTCGGTATTTCTCCCATTGTGCCTGCTCAAGGCTCATGGCCGGGTCGCTGAACCGCGCAGAGGAATAAGTCATGCTCGGGTCAAGCCAGCTTTTGTAGAACTCATTGCCGAGGTCATAATGCGCATGAATGTTTTTTTGTGCGCCGCGTCGAGTGTTGGGGCGCAGGATATGTATCATTCTCTGAATGGATTTGAAGAAAATGTTTTTGTCGATTTTGGTTTCAAATTGATGGAGGTTGAGGGACAAGATCTCAAGCAGTTTCGCCAGATTTGAGCTGCTCCATTGGCCATCCAGATAGCTTTCTGCAAAACCAAGCGTGCCGCCTGACAAGACCCTTTTGTAAAAACGGCTGTCATGGATGACCAGGCTCGATTCCAGTTCAGTGTGGCGAGAGGTGTCACGCCCCACATACTCCCGAACCATGCCATTGCTCCATTGAATACGCAATTTGCCATATTGCAGGTTCTGGAAAAGCCCGGAGATGAATTTCTCAAGCTTTGAGGTGGTTTCATAGATGTTCAGACGATCTTCTGTTGCACCATGTGTGTTCTGCATCACTGTCTCCTGTGTTCAATAACTTACCCGTTTCTCCGGTTTGTTTTCCCCTTTGAGGTAAGGCACACCTTTGAGCAGTAATTTGACCGCTTCAAAGTGAATGCCTGAAACTATTTTGAGCGTCAGCAATGGATGTCTGACGAAACTCTTTACCAATTCGATGTCAGTGAGCCGTTTTCTTGTGCCAATGAAGCTTGCGATCAGCATAGGCTTTTCTTGGCAGGTCTCGCGTATGACAAATTTTACTTTGTCATCCGGAGGCAGGGCTGTAAAGGAATAGCTGGCCTGCATGCCGATGAACGGGGAGACATGGAGTTTTTTGGAGCGCTTGTGATTGTGTTGCGTGTCTGTCCCGTTCAGGGGCACGACATAGATGTGGTCTCCGCCAAACGTATTGCGCACCTCATAAATCATCGCGGAAAGCCGGTCATTCCGGTCATGGCAGTAATAAAGCGTAATCGGGTTGAAGGCCAACCCAAGGATGCGGGGGTAGCACAGGATCAATATTTTTGCTGGCTCGGACAGGCCGGCTTCCGCAAGCAGCTGTGTCAGAAAGGGGCGCAAGGCGCTCCCGTCTTTCGGGCCGTGATCCTTCTGCCAAAAACTGAACAGATTGAACCGGTTGAAGGAAAACAATTTCAGTTTCCGGCTGGTTTCCTCCAGTTGGTCAATGTCCAGAAGAAAGGAAAAGACGCTGTAGCTGAATCTGTGCCGTTTGGGACTGTACCGGGCATGACGGACATGGCCGTGATAAATGCCGTTGGGTTCCCGTGTTGATGCTGTCGGGGTCATTCAGCAGCTTCCGCAAATTTGTCTGTATCTTTGGAGCCCGGTTTGGTTTCCCAGGGGAGGGCGACACCAAGCCCCTTGCAGACCGCCACCGCTGAACGTAACCCGTCCTCGTGAAAGCCGTAACCGGTCCATGCGCCACAGAACCAGGTGTTGCGCAGGCCCTGTATGGACGGCAATTTGTCCTGAGCTTCAAGCGCGGCACGGTCATATTGCGGGTGGTCGTATTCATAATGCCCGAAAGTCAACTCCTCCTGCGGTGGTTGTGGCGGGTTGAGGGTGACAAACACCGGCCTGTTTTTGTCAATGTTCTGCAAAGTGTTCATCCAATAGGTGACACAGACATCACCAGACTGTGCGCCGGTGGTGTCGCTCAGGTAATTCCATGCGGACCAGGTGCGTGGGCGCTTTGGCATCAAGCTTTTGTCGCGGTGCAGATAAACCTGATTGGGCTTGTATTTGACGGCTTCAAGTAGTGCCGTTTCCCTGTCATCCGCATCCTGCAACAGGGCCAGCGCCTGGTCGCTGTGGGTTGCCATGACCAGTTGGTCGAAGGTTTCCTGAGTCCCGTCTGTATGGGTAACGACAACACTGTTCCCAGTGCGCTCTATGCAATGAATGTCGGCATTCAGGCGGACATCAGACAATCCTGCCGTAAGTTTTTTGACATAATTCCGGCTGCCGCCCTTGACCGTCCGCCATTGCGGGCGATCTCTGTCAATCAGCCTGTGGTTTTTGAAAAACTGGATAAAGCTGATGGCCGGGAAATCCATGATGTCCGTGGCCGGGGTTGACCAGATGGCGGCGGCCATCGGCAGCAGATAGGCATTGGTGAAATGGTTCGTGAAACCGTTATCAGCCAACCAGTCACCGAGGCTGAGATTGTGCTTTTTATGTTGTGTGGAGGTTGTGCGGGCCAGACGGTTGAAGCGCAGAATTTGGCGCAAAAGACTCCAGAAACCGGGTTTGAAAATGTTTGACCTTTGGGCAAAAACAGCGTTCAGGCTGCTGCCGGCCCATTCAAACGCCCCTTTGCGCCCGTTTTCGGATGCGCTGAAGGCAAAGCTCATATTGCTCGGCTCAGTGGCAACCCCCAGATGGTCAAACAGTTGCACAAGATACGGGTAATTCAGTTCATTATAGACGATGAAGCCCGTGTCCACGGCTATATCATCGCCGTGATGCGTAATTGTCTTGGTGGCGCTGTGCCCACCCAACCGGCCCCGTTTTTCAAACAGGGTGACTTCATGCTCCTTTGACAGAAAATAGGCGGCTGCATTTCCAGATATGCCGGCGCCGACGACCGCAATTTTCATAACGCTACTTTAATCCTTACTTACTCAATGACTTGAAAGCTGCCAGAGCTCTCTCCCTTGCATCCTCATGGCGCACCACCGGTTCCGGGTAATCCGCCCCCAACCGTAGGCCTGTTTCCTCAATCATGGACGGCTTCATGGTCCAGGGGGCATAAAGGGGTTTGCCGTTGACGCTCGCCAGTTCAGGCACATGCTGTTTGATGTAGCGTCCGTCCGGGTCAAATTTCTCACCTTGGATGATCGGGTTGAAAATCCTGAAAAACGGTGCGGCATCAGCCCCGCAGCCGGCAACCCATTGCCAGCCGGCCGGATTGTTGCCCGGGTCAGCATCCACCAGACGCTCCCAGAACCAGGCCTCCCCCTCGCGCCAGTCAATCAGCAAATGCTTGATCAAAAAACTGGCGGTGATCATGCGCAGCCGGTTATGCATAAACCCGGTGCTCAGCAATTCCCGCATACCGGCATCGACCATCGGATAACCGGTTTCCCCATATTTCCACTTCTCCAGCATGTCCGGATTGCTCTGCCACGGAAAGGCGTCGAACTGGCTTTGCAGATTATGTTTGTGCATGTCCGGATTGATGAACATCAAGTGGTTTGAGAACTCCCGCCACCCCAGTTCCGACAGGAATTTCTGTAGCCCGGCCGGCTGAATTTTGTTGTCCGCGGCGGCTTTGTGCAGATGAGACCATATGCGCCTCGGGCTGATTTCACCCCAGCGCAGATGTGGCGATAAACGGGAGGTTGACTCTTGAGCTGCAAAGTCCCGGCCATCTGCATAATCGTAAAGACCCCTTGAGGTAAAGGCGTTGAGCTTGGCCCAGGCGCCACCTTCACCCGGGTGGAAAAGCTCGGCTGTCCGGCCAGCTTGCGAGGGGAGCTCATGCTGGAAGGCATCAAGAGGCAGGCTGTCAACATTCCTGTCGCAACCGTTCAGGGATTTCGGCGGATCTATCGGCTCGGCCAGCGGTGTTTCGTGTGTACGGGCGAGGCAATGGCGCCAAAACGGGGTGAATACCTTGAACGGCCCGCCGGATTTGTTCTTGATCTCCCAGGGCTCAAACAGCAGGCAGGCATTAAAGCTTTCAACTGTCAGCCCGCGTTCCTTCAGTCGGCTTTTGATGGCGGTGTCGCGTTCCACACCATGCGGCTCATATTGCCGGTTCCAGCAGATGGTGTCAGCGCCGGTCTCGTGGATCAGCCTGTCCAGAACATCCACCGCCGGCCCCTCGGCCAACACGAGTTCCGCGCCGCGCTGGCGCAGGCTGTCCGCCAGGCCGGCGAGTGATCGGCCGCGCCACCACAGGCTGGATATGCCGAGTGGGCGCTCTTCCGGGCTGTCAATGAAAAGGGGAATGATCGGTCTTTCCGATGAACAGGCAAAGGCCAAGGCAGGATTGTCATCAAGCCTCAGATCTTGGCGGAACCACACAATGATAGGCTGCGACACACCATCCTCCCTGTACATGTCATTTTTACGCTCATGGATGCGGGTTGGATTAAATAATCTCGGTGTGCTTTAGTTGTCATCAGGGAGGATAATTGGATGACTGACGACAAACACAAATTGCTGGAGACAGCCCAACTTTATGCCCTGGGTGCTGATACCGGGGATGCCGCTTTGTGGCACAGGGTATTGGCTGAGGACTGTGAAATCATCGGCCCGGGTTTTCATCAGAAGGGACGAGCTATATGCCTGCAGTCGGTGGACATGCTGGGGCAAATGTTCCGGGGGACCCAGCATAAAATCCACCAGCAGGTTGTTGAAATTACTGAGGATAAGGCGACCGGTGTCACTTACGCCACCGCCGACCATCTGTTGAAAGACGAGGATGCCATTCTGGTGTGGAATATGCGGTATCTGGACAGTTGGCAAAAACAGGCTGAGGACTGGCAGTTCACCCGCCGTGAACTGATTGTTGACTGGCAGGAAACCAGGCCGGTTCAGCTGTTGTCATAATACTTGGTGAGAAAAGTGGCTCCGCCTGCTGGACTCGAACCAGCGACCCAATGATTAACAGTCATTTGCTCTACCAACTGAGCTAAGGCGGATCATAACCACGCAACTGGATATATCAAAAGCAGCTGTTTACGCAAGCGCAAAATGTCGCTTTCTCCGATTTTGGAGGCCACGCCCGGAATCGAACCGGGGTACACGGCTTTGCAGGCCGCTGCGTCACCACTCCGCCACGTGGCCAAAATCAGTTCTGGGGTTGTATCAAAGCCGACAGCCAAAAACAACGGCTTTTGCAGGTCCTGACAAATAAATTATTATCGCGAGCTTTGCGTTTGAATTTCCCGGCAAGGCGGCGTATACAGGGCACATAATTTCTCGTTCTATCAGGAAGAAAAATGTCGGACATCGCTATTGATTATCAACGCGCGCGCATCAACATGGTTGAAAGTCAGGTGAAACCGGGTGGTGTCCGCAACATGGACATTTGGGACGTCATGTCTGTTATCCCCCGTGAGTTGTTTGTCGAGACGTCCCAAAAGCCGGTGGCTTACATGGACAAGCAGGTGGCCATGTCCCCTGAGCGCGAGCTGCTTGCCCCGTTGACCTTTGCCCTTTTGATTGAGGCCGCCGGGGTTCAGGCGGGGGATCTGGTCATGGATGTTGCTTGTGGGACCGGATATTCAACCGCTGTTCTGGCTGCGCTTGGCTGTGCGGTTGTCGGCGTGGACCAGGACGAGGCTTTGTGTGAGGCTGGTTCGCAAATTCTTCAGGATCTTGGTGTCGACAGCGGCGCCATCATTCATGGTTCACATGCTGCGGGGCAGGCCAAGCAGGGGCCTTATGATGTCATTTTGATCAACGGTTATGTATCCGTTGTGCCGCAAAACCTTCTTGATCAACTTGCCCCCGGTGGGCGTTTGGTATGTGTCACGACGCATAACGAAACCTCATGTGGCATGATTTTTACAAAAATAAATGACAGCATTTCCCAGTCTGTTGCGTTTGAGACATTAGCAGCGGAGGTGCCCGGCTTTGAAAAGGAATTGTCCTTTTCTTTTTGACGTCGCGCGTTATATCCAAAACCACAACTGACTGACGCTTTGGCATGACGACAAACCTGAAAACCCGGCTTTTTATGTTTTTGGCAATCCTTGCTTTACCCTGCCTCCCGGCAGGTGCGGAAAGTTTTGAAGCGGCCTTGAAAAGAACGTTGGAGACCAACCCCTCCTTGTCCTCAGAACGGTCGCGTTATTTGGCCATCCGCCAAAACCAGATTGTCGCTGTCAGCGCCTCTCTGCCACAGGTTTCCGCCTATGCGCGCTCCAGCACCAATGACATGACCAGCATCAATGACGTGACCGGTGAGGAAATCAGCCTGATCGGGAAACACCGCAATGACAGCTGGGGATTAAGCGCCAAAATGGATGTGTTCACCAGCGGCAAGAATTTCAGCGACTTGATGAAAACCCGAGCGGATATAAGGGCCCAACGCCAGAGCCTGATTTCGACTGAGCAGCGGGTCCTGTTGGGGGCCATCAGTGCCTATTTGGGGGTTTTGCGCGATGAGGCGGTTTTGTCTTTGCGTCAAAAAAATGTTGAGGTGCTGACGCGTCAATATGAGTCTGTGACCGATCAATTTGAGGTCGGGATTGTGACGCGCACCGACATCGCCCAATCCGAGTCCCGCCTTGAGCTGGCACAGGCGCGGCTGATCCGCCAGCAGGCGTCTTTGGCGGCCAGCCGGGCAACCTATCTGGAGGTCATTGGTGTTGACCCTGAAAATCTCTCGGCACCGGAAACCCTGCCGGAGCTGCCGGGCAGTTTGGAGGAGGCGCTGGACATTGCCATGCGGCAAAGCCCGGCCATGATGTTGGCGCGTGAGAATTCGCGCAGCGCCGACTACGCATCTTTCAGTGCGGTCGCCGGATCTTTGCCTAAAGTCTCCCTGTTCGGCACTTATTCCATTACCGAAGACCCGAATCGCATGAAGCAGGGGATTGAAGAGGAAATGACAAATTTCGGTATTGAGGTCTCGATGCCGATCTTCACAGGCGGTAAATCCTATGCCGCCGTCAGGGCTTCCCAACATGTAAAAAACACGACGCGGATGCTTGTGCACGCCGCCCGGGACAGCGTTGAGCGGGATGTGACGGTGTCGTGGTATAATTTCAAGGCCGCGACAGGCGAAATTGAGGCATCCACCAAACAAATCAATGCCTCGGAAATTGCCCTGGATGGGGTCAAGCAGGAGCGGGAGTTGGGCATCCGCTCCATACTCGACCTTTTGAATGCGGAAAATGAACTGCTTGACGCGCGCGTTGCGTTGATTGAGGCTGAGCGTAACCAGATCATCGCGGCTTACAGCCTGCTGTCATCCGTTGGCAGACTGACTGGCGAACAGCTGGGGATTAAAGTGTCCGATAAGTAATTATTATTGCTTTTCAAGTGTTTGTAAGGTGTTCCGGATAAATGGGAGGCTTTATGAAATTCCTCAGCCGTAAAGGTGAGCAAATACCTCGACCGAAAATTGAACCACACGTTTCCATTTCAGAAACTTTGCCGGGCGGGTCTTGTGACATAGTGACCGCCGGCAGGGAAATATCCCGCGATGACCCGGCCTTTTTGGCCCATCACCTGCAATCCGCTATTGATGAGATCCTGCAGGGCTTGGAAACGCCCGCTGAAGCAACCCCCAAGCCGGGGCAACAGGAACAGGCAATGGCACTTCTTTTGAAAAGGCTGGTGCGCCAAATCCTGCATCAGGAGTTGTCCTCCGGGCGTCTGCGGTTTGGGCGGGCATATCGGTCTTAGCCGCTGCCAGATGCAAAACCATGCTTGAAGCATGAGGCGGGTTGGTGTAGGTCAAGGGCTTGACCTATTTGCAATCCAGAGTTTGACATGTCCGACCCGCAAGACGCCGTGAAGCTTGACAAAACATACGATCCGGCCGCCCTGGAAAGCCGCCTGTATGAGGCGTGGGAGGACAGCGGCTGTTTCAAATCCGGTCGGGTGCCGGACGCCGAGCCTTACACGATTGTCATCCCACCGCCCAACGTGACCGGCAGCCTGCATATGGGGCACGCGCTCAACAATACACTTCAGGATATCCTGTGCCGTTTTGAACGCATGCGCGGGCGCGATGTGCTCTGGCAGCCCGGCACAGACCATGCCGGCATTGCCACGCAGATGGTTGTGGAGCGGCAGCTGTCCGAACGCAATGAACCGTCGCGGCGGGAGATGGGCCGGGAGAAATTTCTGGAACAGGTTTGGGCCTGGAAAGAGGAAAGCGGTTCCACCATCACACGTCAGCTGCGCCGTTTGGGGGCATCGTGTGACTGGAGCCGCGAACGGTTCACCATGGATGACGGCCTGTCCGAAGCCGTTTTGAGGGTGTTTGTCGACCTGTATGAGCAAGGGCTGATTTACAAGGACAAGCGGCTGGTGAATTGGGACCCGGGCCTGCTGACAGCAATTTCTGACCTGGAAGTGGTGCAGAAGGAAGTGAACTCCCACATGTGGCATTTCAACTATCCGCTGGCGGACGGTTCAGGGCACATCACTGTTGCAACGACACGTCCGGAAACCATGCTCGGCGATACCGGTGTCGCCGTCCACCCGGACGACCCGCGCTACAAGGATTTGATCGGCAAACATGTTGTTTTGCCGATTGTCGGCCGACATATTCCAATTGTCGCTGATGACTATGCTGACCCGGAGCAGGGGTCGGGCGCGGTTAAAATCACCCCCGCACATGATTTCAACGACTTCGAGGTCGGCAAGCGGTGCGATTTGGCGGCGATCAACATCCTCAACCAACATGCGGCGCTGGATTTGTCAGACGATGCCTTTGCCGACATGCCTGACCGGGAAAGCTGGCAGGGGTTGGACCGTTTTGAGGCCCGCAAGCGCGTGGTTGCTGAAATTGAGGTGCTCGGCCTGCTCGACAAAATTGAGGACAACACGCACATGGTCCCGTTCGGTGACCGGTCGGATCAGGTGATTGAGCCGTGGCTGACTGACCAGTGGTATGTCGATGCGAAAACCCTTGCCGAACCGGCGATTGAAGCCGTCAAAAGCGGGGACACCACTTTCGTTCCGGGGAATTGGGACAAAACCTATTTCGAATGGATGAACAACATTCAACCCTGGTGCATCTCCAGACAGCTGTGGTGGGGGCATCAGATCCCGGCCTGGTACGGTCCGGATGGCGAGGTGTTTGTCGCGCATGACGAAGCTGCGGCGCAGGCCAAGGCCGATGCCCATTACGGCGCAGTTCATCCCTTGGTGCGTGATGAGGATGTGCTCGATACCTGGTTTTCTTCGGCATTGTGGCCGTTTTCCACGCTCGGCTGGCCGGAGGAGACGCCTGAGGTCAGCCGGCATTACAAAACTGATGTGTTGGTCACGGGCTTTGATATTATCTTCTTCTGGGTGGCCCGCATGATGATGATGGGTCTGCATTTCAAAAAGGAAGTCCCGTTCCATACGGTTTATATTCACGCGCTGGTCCGTGATGAAAAGGGCCAGAAAATGTCTAAATCCAAGGGCAATGTCATTGACCCGCTGGAGATTTGCGACAAATACGGCGCCGATGCCCTGCGTTTCACCCTGACGGCGATGGCGGCGATGGGGCGCGACATCAAGCTGAGCGAACAGCGGGTTGAAGGCTATCGGAATTTCGGTACAAAACTGTGGAATGCGGCACGCTTTTGCGAGATGAACGGCTGCTTCGAGGCCACAGCGTTTGACCCAGCCAAAGCCCGGCTGCCGCTCAACAAATGGATGATCGGCGAAGTTGTGCGGGCGCAAAATGGGATCACCAAGGCGCTCGAGGCATACCGTTTCAATGACGCGGCGGCCGCCGTCTATCAATTCATCTGGAACGGGTTTTGCGATTGGTATGTTGAGCTGGCCAAACCGGTGTTTCAGGGCACGGACGAGACGGCGAAAGCGGAAACCCGTGCCGCTGCCAAATGGGTTTTAGAGCAGGCTTTCCGGCTGCTGCATCCTTTTATGCCGTTTGTTACGGAAGAATTGTGGGCCAAGACCGGTGCGCGGGACAATCCGCTGATGCTGGATGCATGGCCGCAACTCGCTGAAAGCCTGATTGCACCTGAGGCGGATGCCGAGATTGAGTGGCTGATCAAATCCATCAGCGAAATCCGCTCTGTGCGTTCTGAAATGAACGTGCCGGCTGGGGCGCAGATACCGCTGGAAATCATCGGAGCGTCTGAGGCAACCAAAGCGCGGCTGGACAGCATGCGCGACATCCTCAAGCGGTTGGCACGGCTGGAGCATATCAACTTCTCAGACGCTGTGCCGGACGGGGCGGTTCAGGCCGTGGTGGAGGAGGCGACTTTTGCCCTGCCGCTGAAGGGGGTCATTGACTTTGAGGCGGAAGCTGCAAGACTGAAAAAGGAAATCGGCAAGGCCGAGGGTGAAATCAAAAAGCTGTCCGGCAAATTGAACAATGAGGGCTTTCTTGCCAAGGCTCCGGCGGCTGTGATTGAAGAAAACAAGGCGCGTCTGGCGGATGAGGAAGCCATGCGGGACAAACTTAAAGCCGCACTCAGCCGGCTTGCATAGGCGACATTAAATCTAGACAGGTGAAATCATGAGCAAATTTGACAAATCGAAACTGCCAAGCCGTCACGTTTCCGTCGGTCCGGAGCGTTCACCGCACCGGTCCTATTATTATGCCATGGGCATGACGGAGGAGGAGATCAACCAGCCGTTTGTCGGCGTGGTGTCCTGCTGGAATGAGGCGGCGCCGTGCAATATTGCGTTGATGCGGCAGGCCCAGGCCGTCAAAAAAGGTGTCAAGGAGGCCGAAGGCACACCGCGTGAGTTCTGCACCATCAGTGTCACCGACGGCATTGCCATGGGGCATGAAGGCATGAAAAGCTCTCTGGTTTCCCGTGATGTCATTGCCGATAGTGTGGAACTGACCATGCGTGGCCATTGCTATGACGCGATGGTTGGTCTGGCGGGTTGCGACAAATCCCTGCCTGGCTTGATGATGTCGATGCTGCGTCTGAACGTGCCGAGTGTGTTCATGTATGGCGGTTCCATCATGCCGGGCGAGTTTAAGGGCAGGGACGTGACGGTGCTGGATGTGTTTGAGGCGGTCGGCCAGCATGCCGCCGGCAATATGGAGGATGACGAACTGCATGAACTGGAATGTGTCGCTTGTCCCAGTGCCGGTGCATGCGGCGGCCAGTTTACGGCCAACACAATGGCCTGTGTGTCTGAGGCGATTGGCCTGGCCTTGCCGAACTCGGCCGGGGCGCCGGCGCCTTATTTGAGTCGGGACGAATATGCCGAAGCCTCCGGCAAGGCGGTGATGGAATTGATCGCAAAGAACATCCGGCCCCGTGACATTGCCACCCGCAAGGCGTTTGAAAATGCGGCGACTGTGGTTGCCGCCACCGGCGGCTCAACCAATGGCGGGCTGCATCTGCCGGCGATGGCACATGAGGCCGGCATTGATTTTGATTTGATGGAAGTGGCGGAAATCTTCAAAAAGACTCCCTACATCGCTGACCTCAAGCCCGGCGGACAATATGTCGCCAAGGACATGTATGAGGCCGGTGGTGTGCCAATGCTGCTGAAAACCTTGCTTGACGGCGGTTATCTGCATGGCGATTGCCTGACTGTAACCGGCAAAACCTTGGCTGAAAACCTTGAGGGGATCACCTTCAACCCGGAGCAGAAAGTCATTTATCCTGTCACCAACCCGATCACCCCGACCGGCGGTGTGGTCGGGCTGCAGGGCTCGCTGGCACCCGATGGGGCGATTGTCAAAGTTGCCGGCATGGAAAAACTGACATTTGAAGGCCCGGCCCGCTGTTTTGACCGCGAAGAGGACGCCTTTGCGGCTGTTGAAAAAGGCGACTATCAGGCCGGTGACGTCATCATCATTCGCTATGAGGGGCCGAAAGGTGGACCTGGTATGCGTGAAATGCTGTCCACGACAGCGGCAATCTACGGTCAGGGTAATGGGGACAAAGTGGCTTTGATTACCGATGGCAGGTTTTCCGGCGCGACCCGCGGTTTCTGCATCGGGCATGTCGGCCCGGAGGCTGCCGAGGGTGGGCCGATTGGTCTGGTGGAGGATGGCGACATCATTGTCATTGACGCTGAGGCCGGCACATTGGAGTTGCGGGTGTCCGACGAGGTTCTGGCGGAACGGCGCGCCAAATGGCAGCCAAGGGACAACGGCTTCACTTCCGGAACGCTTTGGAAATATGCACAAACGGTCGGTTCAGCCCGCAAAGGCGCCATCACGCATCCGGGCGGCGCCAATGAAACCCGGCAATTTGCTGATATTTAAGGCTTTCAGTCCGGTTTAAATGCCGGGAATGAACGGAACGTCGAGGCTGCACCCGGCAAGCAACAGAGAAAGTGCGGCAGGCATCAAAAATCTTTTCATTTTGTCACTCCGAAAGATACTGATGATCAAACTGCTAGGCCTGTTTGTTGGCTTGTGCAAGCTAAATGTAGACTCGGTAGCGGTTTCGGACGTTGGAGGTCTCTCAAGATCGGGGGGGATTATCTGCCACGGTAAGGCGGAACGCCCTGATCAGGGATAAACAGCCCGGCCGGAGGGGCACCGGTTTGCCAAAAAACATCAATTGGAATGCCGCCGCGTGGATACCAGTATCCGCCGATGCGCAGCCAGCGGGGTTGCATACAGGCAATCAGACGTTTGGCGATCAGCAGGGTGCAGTCCTCATGAAACGCGCCATGATTGCGAAAACTGTTCATGAAGAGCTTAAAGCTTTTACTTTCCACAAGATGTTGGTCGGGGACATAATCCACGACAATGTGGGCAAAATCAGGCTGGCCCGTTTTCGGGCAGATTGAGGTGAACTCAGGCACATCAAACCGGGCGACATAATCCACATCCGGGTGCGGGTTCGGCACGGCGTCCAGCACAGCCTCGTCAGGTGAGGCGGGAAGGCCGACCGGTTTGCCCAGCTGCTCGGCGCCGGTGGTGTCACTGCCTTTATTTGCCATGATGCGATCCTTTATACAGACAGGATTGGCCGAGGCTGTCGCGGTTCACTTCCACTGCGTACAAATCATCCAGATCCGTCTGCAACTGGTCCCAAAGCCAAAGACAAATGTTTTCCAATGTCGGGTTTCCCAACCCTTCAATGTCGTTGAGCATGTGATGGTCCAGACGCAGGCGCACCGCCTCAAGCGCCTGCCCGAAAACGGCAAGGTCGAGAATTTGCCCGGTTTCGGGGGACGGTTGGCCCGCCAGGGTCACGCGCACGCGAAAGCTGTGCCCGTGAATGCGGGTATTGGGATGTCCCGGCTCGTAGCTTTTCAAGCTGTGGGCGGCATCAAAATGGAATTCACGCGTCAACTGCATGTCAAAATAACCTCTTGCAAGGCTATATGCCTGATGAAAAGGCCAAGGTCAATCAAGTCCGAGAATTTTATGGGTCTGCAGACTGAGCCGCCACTGCGGGTTTTGCAGGCAGAAGGAAATGCAGGCCTGAACATTATGGGCCATCTCGGCGTCATCAGCGACATCCATCGGCTGCAGGTAAAAATGCTCAAAATCCAGCCCGGCAAACTGATCCGGTGACAATTTTGGTTGCGGGTAAACGAATTTGAGTTCATGACCGCGGGTTTGCACCAGTTCACTGTCCGGCTTCGGGCTGACACAAATCCAGTCCAGGCCCTGCGGGGCGGGCAGGGTGCCGTTGGTTTCAACGGCGGTTTCAAAACCGTGAAGTTTCACGGCGTCCAGCAGCTCCGCATCCAACTGCAGAAGTGGCTCGCCGCCGGTGAAGATTACATAGGCGTCGGCAATTGAATCCTGATCCGGCCACAGTGCCGCAATCGCGCCGGCCAATTCCTGTGCCGTTTTGAATTTGCCGCCATTTTGACCGTCCGTGCCGACAAAATCCGTATCACAGAATGTGCATTGGGCCGAGGCGCGGTCCTGTTCCAGCCCGGACCAGAGATTGCATCCGGCAAATCGGCAGAAAACGGCCGGCCGGCCGGATTGTGCCCCTTCGCCCTGCAATGAAAAAAAGATTTCCTTGACGCTGTAGGTCATGTTGATGTCCACACTTCATAGCCGCGGGCGCGCAGATCGCAGGCGGGACAGTCATTGCAGCCATAACCCCATGCGTGGCGTTTGTCCCGGTTGCCGCGATAACAGCTGTGGCTGTGTTCACAGATGATGTCAACCAAAGCGTCGCCCCCGATATCATGGGTCATGCTCCAGCTCTGGGCCTTGTCCAGATACATTAGCGGGGTCTCAATGGAAAGTTTGCTTTCCATGCCGAGATTAATGGCTGTTTCAAGCTTGTCCAATGTATCCCGGCGGCAGTCGGGATAACCGGAATAGTCGGTTTCGCACATCCCGCCGACCAAAACCTTGAGACCACGCCGATAGGCGAGCGCTGCGGCATAGGTCAGAAACAACAGGTTGCGTCCCGGCACAAATGTGGACGGCAGACCGTTTTCCATCATCGTGATGTCGCTGTTGTCGGTCAGGGCCGTACCGCCGATTTCCGGAATTGCCGGGAGCGACAACAAATGGTCTTCACCAAGACGCTTGTCCCACTGCCTGCTGAAACCCTTGAAGGCGTCACGAATGGCGTGCCGGCACTCCAACTCAACCCTGTGGGTCTGACCGTAATCAAAACTGACCGTCTCCACCCGCGGATAGCGTGTCAAGGCATAGGCGAGGCAGAGGCTTGAATCCTGTCCGCCGGAAAGCAAAACCAGTGCGGTTTGGTCATTTGTATCGGTCATAGGCGCACTTGAGCCAAACTGGGGGGAAAGGTCAATAAAAAGAGCAAAAATTTGGTCAAAAATTTGATTGTCGTTGATTTTTGCGCTAAACCGCGAACAAGACTTTTTGATGAGGACAGCATGAGCGCCATTCTTGACATTACTGCCCGTGAAATCATTGACAGCCGTGGTAACCCGACTGTTGAGGTTGATGTGCTGCTGGAAGACGGGGCCTTTGGTCGTGCAGCAGTGCCGTCTGGTGCTTCGACCGGGGCTTATGAGGCGGTTGAGCTGCGTGATGGCGGCGACCGGTTCCTGGGCAAGGGTGTTTTGCAGGCGGTTGAAGCGGTCAACACCGAAGTGTTTTCAGCGCTGGGCGGAATGGATGCCCGTGAACAGTTGCATATTGATAAAACCCTGATGGCGCTCGACGGCACACCCAACAAGGCGCGTCTTGGCGCCAATGCCATTCTTGGAGTTTCCCTGGCGGTGGCCAAAGCTGCGGCCGACAGCCAGGACCTGCCGCTTTGGCGGTATATTGGTGGCGCCCATGCCCGGACCCTGCCGGTGCCGATGATGAACATCCTCAATGGCGGCGCCCATGCCGACAATCCGATTGATATTCAGGAGTTCATGATCCAACCGGTTGCCGCTGAGTCTTTGAAAGATGCGGTACGTATCGGGGCTGAAATTTTCCACACGCTGAAGGGGCTCTTGTCTGATGACGGTCTGTCCACTTCGGTCGGTGATGAGGGCGGTTTTGCCCCGAATTTAGCCTCCACCAGTGCGGCGCTGGATTATGTGATGAAGGCCATTGAGAAGGCCGGCTACAGACCGGATGAGGACATTACGCTGGCTTTGGACGCTGCCGCCACAGAATTCTGCTCAGACGGTCAATACAATCTGGCCGGAGAGGGCAAAATACTCGGACCCGATGAGATGGTGGATTATTACGCTGATCTCGTCGCCAGATATCCGATTGTCTCGATTGAGGACGGGATGGATGAGGATGATTGGGACGGCTGGAAAGCCTTGACCCGGGCCATTGGCGACAAGGTGCAATTGGTCGGTGATGATCTGTTTGTCACCAATCCGGACCGTCTGGCGCAGGGGATTGAAAAAGGGGTCGCCAATTCCATTCTGGTCAAGGTCAATCAGATCGGTTCCCTGAGTGAAACCCTTGACGCTGTTGAGATGGCGCATAAGGCTTCCTTCACGGCCGTCATGTCGCATCGCTCGGGGGAAACTGAGGACTCCACCATTGCAGATTTGGCCGTGGCGACAAATTGCGGGCAAATCAAAACCGGTTCTCTCGCGCGCTCCGACCGTTTGGCCAAATACAACCAGCTGATCAGGATTGAAGAGCAGCTTGGAGACGATGCTGTTTATGCGGGGCGGGATGCGATTAATGCATCCTGAACAAGAGTCCTCTCACGGTACTGACTCGTAAAGGTTTTTCAAAACGAATCACTTTTTTGTTGACCTACCGAATCACTTTGTGATTCGGTGGTGACATGATTCGTTTTATGACATCTCAAGTGACTATCCGGTCGTTCGGGCGAAAAGCCCCGGCTTTGAAAAGCTTGATTGTGCCGGGCGTTCTCTCCGCCCTGGTCGTCATGCTCGGTTTTCAGGCCATTCAGGGAGAGCGCGGGTACCTGTCCCTGTTCGGGCTGGAGCAGGAGCGGCTTCGAGCTGCGGCGGCTCTGGAGACCCTGGAGCAGGAGAACGAACTGTTGCTGCGCGACATCTCATTGCTGTCAGGGGACACCCCGAATTTGGATTTTCTTGATGAAAGGGCGCGTGCCGTGCTTGGTTTTGTCAAAAGCGGTGATACGGTTCTTGTTCTGCGCTGAATTGACCTACACGCACACTTTATAATGGTGTATATTGCTGTCGAATAAAGGAGACAGCCTTGACCGTAATTATCGATACTGTTTCAGGGAAACAACGTCCGCGCCACCCGGAGAAAGCCAATCGTCCGGAAAGCGAGGTTCTGCGCAAACCGGACTGGATCAGGGTCAAAGCCCCCGGATCTGAGGAATTCCGTAAAACCCAGAAAATTGTCCATGACAACAATCTCGTAACCGTCTGCGAGGAGGCGGCTTGTCCGAATATCGGGGAGTGCTGGTCGCAAAAACACGCCACGATGATGATTATGGGTGAAATCTGCACCCGTGCCTGCGCATTCTGCAATGTTGCGACCGGTGTGCCGGCGCCACTGGATGCTGGAGAGCCGCAACGTGTCGCTGAAGCCGTTGACAAGCTTGGTCTGCGTCATGTCGTCATCACCTCGGTTGACCGTGATGATTTGGATGATGGCGGGGCCGAACATTTTGCCCGAACCATCCGGGCCATTCGCTCCGTCTCGTCGGAAACAACCATCGAAATCCTGACCCCCGACTTTCTGCGCAAAGAGGGTGCGCTTGAGGTGGTTGTGGAGGCGCGCCCGGACGTGTTCAACCATAATCTTGAGACAACACCGAGGCTGTATCTGACGATCAGACCCGGCGCGCGCTATTTTCATTCCTTGCGGCTGTTGCAGCGTGTCAAGGAGCTTGACGGGTCGATTTTCACCAAATCCGGCATCATGGTCGGGCTTGGGGAGAGTCGTGAGGAGGTCATGCAGGTCATGGATGACATGCGATCAGCGGATGTTGATTTCATGACCATCGGCCAATACTTGCAGCCGACACGCAAACATGCCCCAATCGACCGCTTTGTCACGCCCGAGGAATTTGAAAGCTATGCAACCGTCGCCCGCACCAAAGGGTTCTTGATGGTGTCCTCCAGCCCGTTGACACGCTCATCGCATCATGCAGATGAGGATTTTGCCCAATTAAGGGCCAACCGTGAAGCTGTTTTGTCAAAAGCACAAAAGGCTTAATCCATGACTGCAACGCATTTGCTGCGCCAAAGTCCTTATACATCGCAGCAGATGTATGATTTGGTCAAGGATGTCGCCGCTTATCCTGAATTCGTCCCCTATTGTACCGGGGCGCGGGTGCGTGACCTGCGCCCGTATACGGATGGGCTGGATGTCATGTCGGCGGATTTGATGATTGCCTATAAAATGATCCGGGAAACCTATACAAGTGACGTTATCCTGGATGAAAACCAGCTGGTGATCTCGGTCACACAGGCCCGCGGACCTTTCCGCAAGCTCAAGAATGAGTGGCGGTTCCATGACAAAGGGGCGGGCTGTGAAATTGATTTTTTTCTCGACTTTGACTTCAAGGCGCCTTTGCTGCGGCGGGTCATTCAACCTTTGATGGGGCGGGCCGTTGAGAAATTTGTGGAAGCCTTTGAAGGACGAGCCGAAGAAATCTACGGTTGAACACGGGCCGTCAACATGTCGATGGCCGCCTCGACGGTCGCCATGCGGACATTGGTGCGGCCCAGATCCCCAAAATTCTGTTTGATGTGCTCCACACCGGCTTCGGTGGCGGTTGCCATGTGCACCGTACCTACTGGCTTGCCGGGCACACCGCCGGGGCCGGCGATACCGGATACGGCGATGGTCAGACTTGCCGTGGTCATGTTCAGAACATTTTGAGCCATGGCACAGGCCACTTCTTCGCTGACGGCACCGTGGTCGATGACCAGTTGTTTGGGAACACCGAGAATGTCAACTTTTGAACGGTTTGAGTAGGTGACGAAGCTGCGGCCGAAATAGTTTGAGGATCCTGGGATTTCGGTAAAAAGTCCGGCAATCAATCCGCCCGTACAGGACTCTGCACAGGACACCCGCCAGCTTTTTGTTTCAAGCTGCTCAAAAAGGGTTTTGGTTTTGGCAATCAGGGCATCAGGGTACATCAGGCATTCCTAGACTTAAAAGAGCGGTGGTGAGGGCGGCGAGCAGGCCGGCAACCATGTCGTCCAACATGATACCCTGCGCACCTTTGATTTTTTTGTCGAAATAGCTCACCGGCCAGGGTTTGAAAATGTCAAACAGGCGAAACATGATAAACCCGAGTCCAAAACATGCCAGCGCAGGTAAGTTGTCACGGGGATAAGGGATGAGTGCAAGGGCCAAAAAAAGGCCGGCCGCTTCGTCAATGACAATCGCCGATGGGTCGCTTTCGTTGTCATGGCGCAGCCATCGGGAGCAGGCCCATAGCCCAACCAAATATAAAGTGATGGATAAGAAAAATAGGTATAACCAATTGTAATATAATAATATATGGAATCCAATAGCAAATGCTGCAAGACTTCCCCACGTGCCTGAAGCGGGTTTGATCAAGCCGGTTCCGGCAAAACTGGCCAGCAGCACGGTCGGCGAAAAAAACGACAGCCCTGAAGGGATTTTGTGAAGTGACAACATGCTGAAACTTTAAATGTCTTTGACGGCCACTTCAACACTTGCTGTGGCGTGGGCGGCGATGCCTTCTTCACGTCCGGTGAAGCCAAGCTTTTCCGTTGTGGTGGCTTTGACGCTGACGCGGTCACGTGGGAGGGCGCAGATTTCTGCAATCCGATCGCGCATGGCGTCTCGATGGGGCAGGATTTTCGGTTCTTCGCAGATGATTGTAAGATCCAGATGGGTGATGCGGCCACCCGACTTGGCCGCCAACTTGACGGCAAAGTCCAGAAATTCTGAAGAGTCGCGGTTTTTGTTGGCGGCGTCAGACGGCGGAAAATGATCCCCGATATCCCCCAGCGCCAAACTTCCCAAAATCGCATCTGTCAGAGCGTGAAGGGCCACATCGGCGTCTGAATGCCCGGCCAAGCCTTTGCTGTGCGGTATCGACAGGCCGCCAAGCCGGATTTCCGTTCCCGGACAAAAGGCATGCACATCAAATCCTGTGCCGGTTCTGGTTTCATATCTGGTGGTGTTGGCCATATTCGTGAAATCCTCGGGTGTCGTCAGTTTGATGTTGCCGGTTTCGCCTTGAACCAACGCAATGTTTTTGTCTTCCATCAAAGCGGCATCATCCGTTACTTCATGGGTGGCCTGCCTGTGTGCCTGTAAAAGCTCGGCAAAACGGAACCCTTGCGGGGTCTGGGCGCTTTTGAGATGTGTGCGCTGTGGTGTGGACAGCTTGGCGCCATCCTCATGGTCAGTGACAATCTGCTTGATGGTGTCGGTGACATCCAAGACCGGCAGAGCGCAGGCGGACGTGTCCAGGGCCTTGAGGACATCTGAGATCAGACGTTCGGACACAAACGGTCGGGCGGCGTCATGCACCAATACGCGATCAGGGGCTGCATCGGCAAGTGCTTCAAGGCCTTCACGGACGGACGCCTGACGGGTTGCTCCGCCAATGACGGCAGGCAGGGCTTTGCCGATTGATTTGCTCGCCGCGTTATAGCTCTCCCTGTCATCCGCATGTATGACCGTCAGCACGGCATCAATTCCAGGGTGGCGCTCAAAGGCTGACAAGGTTTTAGTCAGGACCATCTGACCGTCCGGCAGTTTGCGGTATTGCTTCGGGGTGCCGCCGGCACGCGTGCCGCGCCCGGCGGCAACAATCAAAGCAACGGTTTGGGACGGGTTCACCATGCCCATAACCTAAGCAAAAAGGGCGATAATGAAAGAAAAAAGTCCATTTGGACGGGCACTGTTGAATAAAGCTTGTGAAATGCCCGCTTTCTCTCTATTTTTGCTTAAAATTTAAGCAAACATATTTTGAGCTGAAAAATTGTCCATTTGCCTCGATACATTTAGCTTGTCCCGCAAAGTCGCTTTGGCGCCGATGTCCGGCGTCACGGATTTGCCGTTCCGGAAATTGGCCAGCACATGCGGTGCGGCATGGGTTGTGTCTGAAATGGTGGCCAGTGAGGAACTTGTGAAATCCCGTCCTGATGTCGTCAAGCGGGCCGAGGGCGGCGGTGTATTGTCCCCGTTCATCATTCAACTTGCCGGTCGTGACCCGTATTGGATGGCGCAAGGGGCCAAACTCGCCCAGCAGGCGGGCGCGGACATTATCGACATCAATATGGGTTGCCCCTCCAGACAGGTGACCGGCGGGCTGTCCGGGTCGGCACTGATGCGTGACGAGGAGCTGGCTTTGGCGATCATCAGAGCCACGGTGGATGCGGTGGATGTTCCCGTCACCCTGAAAATGCGCCTTGGCTGGAATTTTGAGATGCTGAACGCCCCATCCATTGCAGCGCGGGCGGAGGCGGCAGGGGTGCGGATGATTACGGTGCATGGGCGCACCCGCAGCCAATTTTACAAGGGCACAGCCGATTGGCGTGCTGTTCGGGCGACCAAGCAGGCTGTCAACGTGCCGGTCATCGTGAACGGTGACATCACCAGTGGTCGCCAGGCGCTTGATGCCTTGTCCCAGTCCGGGGCCGACGGAGTGATGGTCGGGCGTGCCGCCTTGGGTCAACCCTGGTTGTTGGGTCAGATTGAGACATATCTGGAGACCGGCCAATGGCCGCAGCCGCCTGATGCGACAACGCGGTGTCGTCATGTCACGACATGGTATCAGGACACCATCGCCCATTACGGGCCGGTGCTGGGGGTGAAAATGGCCCGCAAGCATTTGGCCGGTTTTGTTGAAACGCATCTCGGGGACACGCCGGAGACCAAGCAGTTTCGCGGCCGGATATGCCGTCTCCTGTCTCCGGATGCGGTGCTGGCAAGCATTGCGTCACTTTATGCCCTCCCGCCCCAAGTTGATTATCAAACCACCGGAATGGGGCAGGCGGCATGAGTGTGGCTCCATTTTCGAATTCCTCAGTGATATTGGCCGGTCTTCCTCAGCCGGTGATTGTGCTGGCCCGCGACAAATCAGTGCAATACGCCAATTTTGCGGCTGAGGAATTCTTTTCACAAGGGTTGAATTTGCTGCGGACGCGCAAGCTGGAGGAGATTATTCCGTTCGGCAGCCCGCTGGTCGGTCTGGTCGAGGAGGTTTTCAGGTCAGGCAGCACCATCAATGAATATGAAATTGACCTTGGCACACCGCGGACCGGTAAAAAACTGATGACGGACGTTCAGGTGGCGCTTGTCAGTTATGACGGCAGGGAAGAGGCCGTCATGATCATACAGAGGAAATCGATTGCGTCGAAGATTGACCGCCAGCTGACCCATAGAGGGGCGGCGCGCTCCGTCTCCGGCATGGCCGCCATGCTGGCGCATGAGATCAAAAACCCGCTGTCGGGCATCCGGGGGGCCGCGCAGTTGCTGGAGACGGACCTTGACGAGGAGTCACGGAGTTTGACCAGATTGATTTGCAGCGAAACCGACAGGATCGCCGGCCTGGTCGATCAGTTCGAAGTGTTCACCGACACGCCGCAAGACCTTTTGCAGAGCGTCAACATTCATACTGTCCTCAATTATGTCGGGCAG
This sequence comes from Parvibaculales bacterium, assembly GCA_049890195.1. Classification (GTDB taxonomy): domain Bacteria; phylum Pseudomonadota; class Alphaproteobacteria; order RS24; family RS24; genus JAYQKL01. The sequence goes on along the minus strand of JBMHBY010000005.1, from coordinate 124,590 downwards.
ATTGCCCGCAGCGGGTTTGCAAAAAACGTCACCATCCGCGAAGAGTACGACCCGTCTTTGCCGAGTCTTCAGGGGAACAAGGACAAGTTGATACAGGTGTTTTTGAATCTCTTGAAGAATGCCGCGGAGGCGGTTGACCCGAAAGAGGGGGAAATCACTCTGAAGACCTCATTCCGCCCGGGCGTCAGGCTTGCCTTGCCGGGGGAGGGGAAACGGGTCAGCCTGCCGCTTGAATTTTGTGTCATAGATAACGGCACCGGGATACCTGAAGACATCAGAAATATTTTGTTTGAACCCTTTGTCACCAGCAAATCGGGCGGCACCGGGCTTGGCTTGGCTTTGGTGGCAAAAATCATCGGGGATCATGGTGGCGTCATAGAATTTGACAGCGAACCGGGTCATACGGAGTTTCGCATCCTGATGCCAATCGGTCATCAAGCAAGCCAGCCAGACCTCAAGGAGACCGAAAATGAGTAAAGGAACCATTCTGGTTGCAGATGATGATGCCGCCATCCGTACTGTGGTGACTCAGGCTTTGGGTCGTGACGGCTATGAAGTCAAGGCGACAAGCAATGCGGCCACCCTGTGGCGTTGGGTCAGCAATGGCGAGGGGGATTTGATCGTTTCAGATGTGGTCATGCCGGATGAAAACGCCTTTGACCTCATTCCGCGGATCAAGCGTTTGCGGCCGGACCTTCCGGTGATTGTCATGAGCGCCCTGAACACGCTGTCAACAGCGGTGAAGGCTGCAGAATGCGGCGCTTATGAGTATTTACCCAAGCCCTTTGACCTTAAGGAACTGGTCAGCATTGTTGACCGGGCGGTGGCGATTGAGGAGCCGAAAGGCAAACCGTCAAGCGAGCTTCCGGATGAGGGGATGCCGCTGATCGGCCGGTCGCCGGCAATGCAGGAGATTTATCGTGGCCTCGCCAGATTGATGCAAAATGATTTGACGGTCATGGTGTTCGGGGAAAGCGGAACCGGCAAGGAGCTTGTCGCCCGGGCGTTGCATGATTTGGGGCAACGCAAACACGGTCCGTTTGTCGCCATAAACATGGCCGCCATCCCCAAGGAGTTGATTGAAAGCGAATTGTTCGGGCACGAAAAGGGCGCCTTTACCGGGGCCAATAACCGGGTCATGGGACGGTTTTCCCAAGCTGACGGCGGCACCTTGTTTCTGGATGAAATCGGTGACATGCCGATGGAGACGCAGACACGCCTCCTGCGGGTGTTGCAGGAGGGGGAATTCACCACTGTCGGCGGGCGGACACCGATCAAAACGGATGTGCGCATTGTGGCGGCGACAAACAAAGACCTGAAGGCATTGATTGATAAAGGTCTGTTTCGGGAGGATTTGTATTTCCGGCTGAATGTTGTGCCATTGCGGATCCCCCCCCTGCGCAACCGGCTTGAGGACCTGGATGATTTATGCCGCCATTTCCTCAAGCTGGCCGAGGATGAGGGCCTGCCCCCGAAATCCATTTCACCGGAGGGGATGGTGTTCCTCAAAACCTATGCGTGGCCGGGCAATGTCCGTGAATTGGAGAATTTCATGCGGCGCATTGCAGCCCTGTACAATGATGAGGTGATTGGCGCAAATATTCTGCAGCAGGAACTTTTTGATCAGTCGATTGTGGATGCCCCGCCAGTAGCAGGCCAGTTGCAAAACTCAATTTCAGAAAGTATTGAGGCGCATCTTGGCAAATATTTCAACGAATTTGAGGGCAATCTCCCCCCGGCCGGTCTGTATGACCGTATTCTCAAAGAGGTTGAAGAGCCGCTGATTAAATTGTCGCTTGCCATGACCAATGGAAACCAAATCCGAACCGCCGAAATGCTTGGTCTCAACCGCAATACGCTGCGTAAAAAAATACGGGAACTGGGCATTGATGTTGTCCGCCAACCCAAGCGTTAATTGTCCGGATTGATCCACCAGCTGTCGAATTTGGCGCCATACAAGGCATGCCGCCAACTGTGCTCGACCTGATGCCAGCGGGCGACCCATTGCGTCGGCTGATGAAACAAGGGCACAACATAGTCGCCGCCCATCAAAAGCCTGTCGAGCGCTCTGGCTGCCGTTGCAAAGTCCCGACGTGTGCGGGCGCGGGTCATCTGGTTGATGGCAGCATCAATGTGTTTGTCTTGAATGCCGGGGTAATTGCGGCTGCCATTCTGCCCGGCCGCCTCCGACCCCCAATAAAAGGCTTGTTCGTTCCCCGGCGAGAGCGAGGCATACCAGTTATAGACCATCATGTCATAGTCAAATGCCTGAAGGCGGTTCTGGTATTGAGCAGAGTCAATGAAGCGGACAGAAACCATGACCCCGATGCGCGAAAGCATCTGCTTATAGGCCATTGCCAGCCGTTCATTCTTGCGTGATTGCACGATGATTTCAAATGTCAACGGCGCCTTGGTGCGGGCGTTGATCATCTGGCCGTTCAGGATTTCATAGCCGGCGGCTTTCAGCAAAGTGATGCTTTCGGCCCGCGCCGCGCGGTTGCGGCCGGAAGGATCCCCGTCAGGTGCCTTGTATCCGCTGTCAATCAAGCTGTTCGGAAGGCCGGATTTTCTGAGAAGCTTTTTTTCCTCCGCAGACGCAGCTTGATTGTATGAACTCAGATCTGATTTCTGGAAATAACTATGCGTTCGTGTATAGGCGCCGGCATAGAGGGTTTTGTTGGCCCACTCAAAATTAAACAGATTGGCCAGGGCTTTCCTAACGTTTTGGTCCTGGAACACGGCGCGCCGGGTGTTGAAGGCAAACCCGTTCAACCCTGACGGGGTTCCGGTCTGGATGTTCTCCTTGATGATGCGTCCGTCGCGGGCGGCGGGAAAGTTATACCCCCGCGTCCAGCGGATCGGGTTGGTTTCCTCCCAGACATCCACCAGACCGGATTTGAAGGCTTCAAAAGCCGCGTTTTCATCGCGGTAATAATCATAGTGCAGCAGTTTGATGTTGTGCCGCCCTTGATTGACGGGGAGGGATTGCCCCCAGTAATCAGGGTTTTTTTCATAGGTGATTTTCTTGCCCGGAACGACATCCGCCACCACATACGGCCCTGAACCTAGAGGTCTGTCCAGGCTGGTTTTGGAAAAGTCCTGACCGGCGAAGACATGTTTGGGCAGGATCGGCATCAGGCCCATGATCAACGGCATTTCATAATCCTGCTCTTCGCGGTCGAATATGAACGTAATGCTGCGCTCACCGTCGGTCTTATGGTTTACGACCTTGCCATAATAATAGCGGTGGTTCGGCCGGCCCTTATCCCGCAGGGTCTCGAAGGAGAAAACCACATCCTCAACCGTCACCGGGTGCCCGTCGGAGAACGCCGCACGTTTGTTGAGTTTGAACGTGACCTGACTGCGATCGTCTGATGTGGAGACGCTCTCCGCCAGCAATCCATAAAGCGCAAAAGGTTCATCAAAATGCTGTGCAAGCAGGCTTTCATAGACATGTTCACGCAGTCCGTACGGCGTCTGTCCGCGGATGATGAAGGGGTTGAGGCTGTCAAAGCTGCCCAGCTTGGCGAAATGGATTTCCCCGCCCGTGATGGGTCTTGGGTCCGTATAGCTGAACGGGGCACTGGCGGCGAGGGCCGGTTGGCCGTGCATGGAAATGCCGTGTGTCTGCCCAAGCACCGGGGACACCACGAACGGCATCATCAATATAAAGAATTTCAGAAGCACCGCTTTGCGCATCATGACATCCCTTTCCGCCCCAGCCGTTACGAGAATAAATCAATTTCCCGTCGGGTCAATGATATGCCCAGCATCCGCTTCCCAATCAATGCGCCGATGATCGAATGTGTCACCTAATTGCGGTTTGATGACCCTGAAATAAGGGGAAAGGTCGAAATCCCTTGGCGTAAACAGCGAGTGATGCCGGATATGAAACACCTCGCGGGCGTTGGCCTGCGTGACTTCCGGCAGGATCGGATATTTGATTGATTGGAAGGCCTCCGCAACCAAAGTGGAACAGATTGCGCGTGTTGGGTCGCCGCTTCCCAACGCAATCATGCGGCGGCGCAAATAAGCCGGAACCGGCGGATAGGGCAGCAGGTACCGCATCAGATCAAAAACATTCTTCAGATCATACTGGTCGCCAATACGGGACATGACCGTCTCGACCAGCTTTTGCCTGTCGGTGTCTGAGAGATTGACCGGACGGCAGATCCGGGTGTTGAAGCCATTGTATTTTTCCAGCGGCACAGCAATGACGCCCAGACTGGCATCCGCCTCCACGAGGTCGCACGGGCGCGGATGGGCGCTGCCGTCTTCAGGTGCACCGACATAAATTGCGGCATGTGACCAGCTGGATTGCGTCAGGAATTTGATCACCCGAGAAATCCGCAGATTACCGTCCACAAGCAGAACGTCACCGGGTCGCAGACAAGTGCGCAGGCTTTGTGCAGAGGACACGGAAAACGCATGATACCCCAGAACCGGTGCCTCCAGATAACGCAGCAGCAGCCGACTTACAAAGGTGAGGATGCGGGCGATCATCGGTTAGTTGGACGCTTCCTGATGCATGAAATAGAAGCCGTCTTGATAGCCTTCAAAGAAATCATCAATCTGGGGATGACGTATCGGTTTATTGGTTTGGTCGAGCAGCAGGTTTTGTTCCGATACATAGGCGATGTATTCTGTCTCTTCATTCTCGGCCAGAAGATGATAAAAAGGCTGGTCCTTGCGTGGACGCATATCCGCCGGAATGGAAAGCCACCATTCCTCGGTATTGTTGAATTCAGGGTCAACGTCGAAGATGACCCCGCGAAATGCGAAGAAACGGTGTTTCACCACTTGTCCAACTGTATATTTTGCGTAATAAGGTTTCATTTTTATTTGTCTGCTTCAGAAAAATTATTACTCTTACAATATAACCCAGCGCGCCATAATGGAACCTAAAATACATCTGTCGGGTTTTGGGGCGGTTTAAAGGATGATGCCATGATAATTTATACAGCACCGAACATGCCCAATCCGCGTATTGTGGACATGCTGGTTTTGGAAAAGCAGATCAAGATTGATGTCCAGCTTCTTGATGCATTGGGGGGTGAAAACCGTCAGCCGGAGTTTCTGTCGAAAAACCCGCTTGGCCAGCTGCCGGCTTTGGAAACGGATGAAGGTGACATCATCACTGAAGTGTCTGCAATTGCCGAATATTTTGAAGAGTTGAAACCGGATCCGATTCTGGTCGGGGCAACGGCAGTGGAACGGGGGGAGGCGCGCATGTGGGCGCGCCGCGTTGATCTGATGATCCTGTCACCAATGACCATGGGCTTCCAAAACAGCATTGCCAAAAAATTCTTTGAAGGGCGCATCAAGCTGTATCCGGAGGTCGGCGACAGCATGATTGAAAAAGCCAATGACGGTCTTGCAGCCCTTGACGGCCTGATGGCCGGTAAAACCTTCTTGTGCGGGGACAGATTGACCTATGGTGACATCATGCTGTTCTGTTATCTGGATTTTTACCGCAAGGTCGGGCAGCGCGTTGATCCGGGGCTGGTGCATTTGACGGAATTCTTCAACACCATGCTTGACCGCGAAAGCGCCAAAGCCACTGCCCCTTAAATCAAGGGGCGGACGTCAGACAACATAGGCGCTGAGGCGTTCAAGAGCCCAAAACATGCCCAAGCCGCCCAAGGCAAAGGGGAAGCTGCGCTCAAACTTGACCAACGCATCTGACGACACGGCTTTGCGCAGCGCCCAGACGAGTGCCAAACATATAAAGATGAAGGCGATTTGACCCAGTTCAATGCCAATATTGAACAACAGCAGAGCCTCAAGCTCTGCGGCGGCGGGCAGTCCCAATTCGGACAGAACCCCTGCAAACCCGAATCCGTGCAACAGGCCGAAGGCAAAACTGAGCCAGTAAACATCCCTTTTTTGCGGGCGTTTTTCCTGCACCGCTTCATACGCCAGCCAGACAATGCTCAGGGCAATCAAAATTTCGACCGGTCGCCCCGGCAGGGCAATCACACCCATGGCGGCAAACCCCAGCGTGATGCTGTGGGCAAGTGTGAAACTGGTGATGACCAGCCAAATCCTGCGCACCGGCACCAGCAGAAGCAATCCGACAACGAGGGCCAGGTGATCCCAACCGGCGAAAATGTGGCTGATGCCTAATGTCAAATAAGCCGGTACAGACGCCGCCTCATTTTCTGTGGAAAGGTTGAACACGGGGTCGCTGGCTCCAACAAGACCATTGCGTATTTCACCGTTGAGATAGGTGATGGTGACATAGCTGTCGGTGAGTGTGCTTTCCAGGCCCTTGAAACGAATTTCGCCTGATGTGAGCGGACAATTCACGGTCCGGATTTCGGCGACAGCGGCGCCGTAAAACTCATACGCCTCAGTCTCGGACAACTGGCAAAGGGGGCCGAATACCGGCGTGATCGCCAGGCGTTTGCCGTCCTTGAGAGGTTGTTTCCAGACCATGGTGAACTGGCCGGACTGGCGTTCCGTCAGATCCAACAGGGCCGGGCGTACCTCATGTGCCGCCGAAGGTACGGACAAGAGCCAAAGCACGGCAAAACACAATATCAGCCTATTCATCATCTACAAAGACGACATCATATTTTTGGATGATGTTCTCAACAGCCTGCCGGTTGGCCACTTCGCGCAGACGCGATGCATACCGCTCACCCACTTGATCCCTGACCTCCTCGAACGGCCTTTCCCGAAGTTCTGAGCGGCTGTTGATCCGGACCAGATGGACGCCATAAGCGGACCCCACAGGCGGGCCGAAGTCACTGTCGGCACTTTCATATGCGGCCAAACGTGAGGCGAAATCAGACCCGAAGAGCCGGGCGATTTCCGGTAAAGTTGTATCTTCATAAGATTTGTCGAGCATGAAGGGGTCGCCGGCTGCCCGCCAGTCTGTACCCTCGTCGAGTTGAGCTTTGACCGTCAAGGCCCGTTCAAAGACTTTGCCGTCATCTTTCGGGGAAATGAAAACATGGTCAAAACTGATCCGCATCGGCTCATGGAATAGGGGCTTGTTGGCGGCATAAAACCCCCGCAATTCTTCTTCACTGATTTGTGCGCCCGAATGCTTGTCCTCCAGAATGAATTTCATTTTCTGGACAAGACGACGCCGGATGATGGTGTCATTTTCGCCCAAATTCAGGCGTTCGGCTTCCCGCGCCAAAGCCAGTTCCTCAATATGCACTCTGATCAGTTGTTTCAGGTCGTCCTCACTGACCGGCTTTTTCTGCTGGCGGGCATAAAGACCGGCCAGCCGTTCAATTTCAGACTGGCTGAGTTCAATGCGGTAATCTGCTTCACTGACTGCCTTTTGGTACAGACCGTCGCCGAGAAACAGCAGGGCACCAATGGCGAGGAACACCGCGAAGGGATGGGGTTTGAATTTGTCCATTATTCCGTTTCACCTATCCAGACCGGAGATGACCAGGCACGCTCCTGAATGATTTTTTTCATGTCAGGATTGGGTTGGGCGTGGGAATGAACAGCATCCCATGTGGACCAACGGCAGGTAGGATTCTCCAAAACCCGGACATAGTAGGATACATTCTGTCCGGCCTTGAAATCTGGGTCACGCCAGACAACACTCAATTCAGGATCACCTTTTTCAGGGGTGATGGCGCAGGTTTTCGTATCGACGCGTGCACCGTTATCAGGGCATCGATGTGTCGCCGGGTCGGGGGACAGGCCGTCGGCGCAGGCGGCATCATATATTTTTTCCTGCGGCTTTCCGGCCTCATGCCAGACTTTGACAATCTGCAGGCGTTGGAGTGGGGTCGCGTAGGGGTCGCGCATCGCCCAGGCCAACAATGTCGGCTGTTGTCCCTCGCGGTGCGCCAACTCTCCGCCCATCGGCACACCGTTGGCATAGGCTTTTTCCAACAGTTTGGGATCGGAGAGGATTGTGTCCTCAAAATCATATCCGGCGAACAGGCGAACCCTGATACGGGTGCCTGAAGTGGCGAATGTCTCGCGGTTGCGCATGCCCTCAAACAGGGCTTCACGCGTGTTTTCAGGTGCCCAAATGCCGGCCAGTCCCGATGCCCCCCAGACCATGAAGGTCGCCTCAACATTGGGGTCAACCTCAATTCCCTCCCATGTTTTTTTGAAGTAACCGGGAACAGAGGCGCGACGTGCACTGGTGCCGTCCAATATGCCGATTTTCGACCAATACGTCTCCTCATCGTATGAACCGGCGGCGACATGTGAATCTGAGGAGCCGATTAAGCCGAATTTGTAGGGGTTGCCTTTTCCCTCGTCCGCCAGCCCAAGGCCATTGCCCAAGGCTTCGCGAACAAACCCACCGCTGATTTTCGATTTGATGTTTGAGGCCAGCAGATATTCATACAATTCAAAATCGGCCCATTCATCATTCGGGGAGATGGACGGGTGGGTTTCGGAGGTTCCTTTGACCTGGGTGATCTCCACCACCGGTTCGTTTCGACGCCGCTGTTCGGTATAGGCGCGGTCAATCGGGCTGCCGTCATACTGCGTCAGGTCAAACATCGCCCCATCTGAGACATTCGAATTATGCGGGATGGACATCACATCAAAACCGGCCTCGCGTTTTGCATCCATCCAGTCCCAGAGGTCCTCGGGATTGATTGAATGCAATGACCCAAACACATCCTCAGGGGCGTCATCCTTGAAAATGACATTCCTGTGTAGATTGCCGCCGGCAATTGTCAGCCCGTCAACTGAAACAGAGTTTTCGCCTGAGATGCGTTCAGTTGTTATCATCGCCGTATATTCATAGGCTTTGAAAGTCGTGAATTTCCCCGGCTCGTAATGCCGGTCAGCCATTTCCTGTGACCGCGCCCATGTGGTTTTTGTGATTTCCTCATCATAGAAATCCTCATAACGGATGCCTGAGCGGACGGACTCACCAACTTTTGAAAATGCGGCTGTAATTTTATCCTGATCCGTCGAGAACATATCCTGTGCGCCTGGTGCCCTGGACACACGATGGTCCGTTTCATTCATGGCCCGCAAAATACCGAGATATTCGGCATGGTCGGTCACGGCAAGAAAGTCCAAGGGGGGGGTCGTCAGATTGAGTTTGTATTGCAAGGGGTGACGGATCGTGCCGCCTTTGGCGAAATGGTATGCGTCATCCGGGGTTGTGCGGTTATAGAAGATATAGGAGTCGAAAGAGTTGCCGGTGTGGACATGCAGATCACCGAAATAGGCGTTCTTGGTCGGGTTGTTTTCGATTTTTTTCTCAATCCGGCTGGTGATTGGCGCCTGCGCCGGATCAATCGGGGCGGCCTGTTTCTGTTCCATTTCAGAGCATGCCGACACCGCCAAGGTCAGCAGGCCTGTGACGGCCAGAAGCCGGAGGATACGTTTGCGTGCCTTTACGCATAAATGTTTCGTGAATGGCTCGGTTCCCATGATTCCCCCTGAACTTGGAAAATTAGCGCGCCCCCATACGCTTGAAGCACAAAATAGAAAAAAACGCCCCAAGAGGGGCGTTTTAATTCCGGTGTTAGAACGGATCCCGGCTGGTTCCCTTGGTAACGTAGCTGCCGTTGCTTTTGCTTTGGAACTCAACGGCCTTGTCACGCGGATGATAGAACTGCTGGTACCATATCCGTGCTTTGCCGAATGGCCCGTCACCGATCACCTGCATTGGCTTGAAGCAGGGTCTTTTATGAGTCCAGATTTCGAAATCCTGAAGGAAAGCCAGACGACTGGACTCCTGATAGGCGCGGGCGGCGGCGACATCCTCTTCGTTGGCGATATCATTTTGCGATTTCACCAAAAGGGCATGCCAGGCGCGGACAATCCCGTCTTCAATCGGGGTGTGGGTGATCAACATCAATGACGGATGGTCGCCAAGCATGCGGGACAGCAAGATACCTGGGCCGGTGTACCAAGTGTCATTGTACATCACGTCATCGGACAGGGTCTTATGACCGGCGGCAAGGCGTTGGATGATGATATGGTCATTTATCTCGTTTTCGAAATACTCCATATTCGTGGATCCGTGAATCGGCGGCAAATGGGCCTTGTCGGCCATATTGTCAATGATTTCCTGCGGGTGGCAGTCCAGCACGCCAAGATGGTCGATTTTCCAGTTCACCCACGCATCATCTTCCCATTCAACCAATTCCGGCAAATCATAATCAGGTGCCATGTTTTCCGGGTCATACCACATGAAAATACAGCCGCCCCATTCACGTGTCGGCCAACTCTTGATGCAGGCTTTTTCCGGGATTGGAGCCGGTGAGTAGGGGATTTCATCGCAGACGCCTTCCGGTGTGAAACGCCAGCCATGATAAGGGCAACGGATTGAGTCGCCCTCGACATGTTCACCTTCCATGACAACATAGGAGGTTTCGTTTTTGGCCAAATGTGTCCCCATATGCGGGCAGTAGGCCTCAACTAGGACAACCCGACCGCTTTCGCCGCGATACATGACCATCTCTTCACCGAAATACTTTAGGGTTGTTGGTTTGATGGTTGCTTCCGCTGACTCAGCAATCATGAACCAGCCACGCGGGTAGGTGTATTCACCAATATCGTAATCTGCAGTTTTCGCCATTTTCTTCTCTCTCAATCAAGCCACAGCTTCTTCAGTTAACAGGGGGCATACGACCCCATCATCCGCATCAATGTGCGCAACACATCGATTACAGGATATGCAGTTGGAAACCTCAGCTTCCTTGTTACTATATAATCTAGGCAAATCCGGTTGATTAATCAACGCCCGTCCCAAAACGATGGCGTCAAAGCCTTCTTCCATAGTTTTGTAAAAGCTGGAGAGGGATTTGATGCCGCCGACCAAAGCAATCGGCATTTTCACGTTTGCTCTGATTTTTTTGGCGTTTTCCAGAAAATACATTTCTTTGAACGGCATATCCGGGAAATTACGGGCGGCCAATGTGTAAATCAACTTGTTGATCAGGCTTTTCTGCATTTTGATCAATGGCTTAATCGGAGATTTGCCGCGGAAAAGGTACATCGGGTTTTTCGAGCTGAAGCCCCCGGTCAGAACCAGCATGGACGCCGCACCGTCCGCCTCCACCATTTTGGCGACCTCAATCGACTCCTCAACCGTCAGACCGCCTTCAAATCCGTCGCGGACATTCAGTTTGACGAAAATCGGAACGTCCGGCCCAATGGCCTCCCGAACTTTGCGGACGGCCATCAGCGGAAAGCGGGCGCGGTTTTCAATGCTGCCGCCGAATTTGTCGCGACGGCGGTTGACCGCCGGGCAGAGGAATTGGGAAAACAAATAGCCATGGCCCATATGCAGTTCCACAATATCAAAACCCGCTTCGACGGCGCGGACCGCTGCACTGGCGTAATCATCGGCAATTTGGATGATTTCAGCTTCGGTCAGGGGTTTGATGAACGGAATGCCGGCAAACAGACCATAGGTGTTGATGCCGTAGGAGGCGCCTTTGGAGAAATATTTGGATGACAGTTTTGAATATTTGGTCTGCATGCCGCAATGCGCCAGTTGGATGGAGGCGGCCGCGCCGTGATTATGGATCTTTTCGGTCACATTTTTCAGGGCGTCAATCACATGATCATCCTGCATGCACATCTGGTCGTCAAAAGTGCGGGCATCATTGTTGACGGCACCATAAGCAACCGTCACCACACCACTGCCACCCTCGGCGAAGCGCTCATGGAATGTCGCCAGTTTCTCCCCTGGTGCACCGTTCGGGGCCAGCCCCTCAAATGTTGCGGTTTTGACGATGCGGTTTTTCAGGTCCAGTTTGTTGAGCGTCCACGATGTAAATGGATCCGCCGTTTTCGAAGAAGACATGTTGCACCCTGTCATAAAGAAATATAATGTGATTATATTATATTTCATTTTGGTGTCTGCCAAGTGTTTAGCAACAATTTTCTTCGGCGCATTGACGCAGGCTTTCCAAAGCATGAAAGTGCCGTTTGATGGTATTGCGGAGGGTATGATGAGTGAGCGCACAAGCAAGTATTATGCACGATATGTGCTGTTCGCCATGGTCATTCTTTATACGCTGAATGTCACGGACAGATATATCGCCTCCGGCCTGCTCGAGCGCATCAAACTCAGCTTTGATGTCTCCGACACCTATATGGGCTTTTTGATCGGACCGGCCTTTGCTTTTGTTTACACTGTACTGGCCATTCCGATTGCCAGATATGCCGACCGCCACAACAGGGTCAAAATCATCTGCACGGGGGCCGTGCTGTGGAGTTTGTTTACGGTTTCCAGCGGGCTGGCGACAACGCCGGAGGCTTTTGCCCTGTCCCGTCTGGGGGTCGGGGTCGGGGAGGCGGCTTTTCTGGCACCTGCCTTTTCCCTTCTGTCAGATTATTTTCCGGCCCGCCAAAGGGCTTTGGCTTTTGCGGTTTTGAATTTCGGTGTCTATTTCGGCCAGATTGTCGGGTTGATGGGCGGCGCGGCGATTGCAGATGCCTATGACTGGCGCACTGCATTTTTTGTTCTCGGCGCACCCGGTGTCGGTTTTGCCCTATTGACGTATTTTACCGTCAAGGAACCGCTGCGGGGCAGGCTTGATGAGGATAATGAGGCGCAGGACTCGGCTCCGGATACGTCTTTGAGCGAGGTGGCAAAGCTGCTTTACGGCTGCAAAAGTTATCTATATCTGACGCTTGGGTCAGTTTGCGGCGGCTTTGCCGGATATGGTTTTGGTGTCTGGGCGCCGACCTTGTTTGTCCGTGCTTTCGACCTCAGTCTAACCGAAGCCAATACGCGCTATGGTGCGCCGTCAGTCATTGCCGGCATTCTCGGCGCCGTCATTTTGGGTGTGTTGGCGGACCGGCTGAGTGCCCGCAACCCGAAATGGCCATTGCGTCTTTCAGCCATCGGGTTGACCGGTTCCGGTCTGTTGATGGCCGGCATTGCGTTTGCGCCAAGTCCCTCTGCCGGGACGCTTTTGGCAATTCCGGCGGGCCTTTTGGGGGGCGGTTGGGTCATCGGCGTGCAGGCGTCGCTGCAGGACCTTGTGCCGGCCAAACTCAGGGCGACCTCCACATCCCTGTGGGGCTTCGCTTTCACCTTCTCCGGATTGGCGTTGGGTGTTCAGTTTGCCGGTCTGACTACGGATTTGCTGTCTGCGCAATTCGGACCGGACGCCATACGCTATGCACTTTTCACGGTCTTGCTGCCGTGCGTTCCAGGAAGCCTGTTTCTGCTCGCCGCGACAAAGACCATGCAAGCCGACAGGGCCAAAATCCTGGAAGCGTGCTGACCGTCAAAAAGGCTTAGAAGTAATAGGATCCGCCATTGGCCGCCAGAACACTGCCGGTCACAAAGGACGCATCATCAGACAGCAGAAAACTGACTGCCGCGGCGATTTCATTGGGTTCCGCCATGCGCCCAAGCGGGATGGCGTTTTCCATATCCTTGATCCACTGTTCCGGAATCCCTTGCATGATCGGCGTGTTGGTCGGTCCGGGCGCCACGGCATTGATACGGATGCCGCGTGCAGCGACCTCGCGTGCAAGTTGGCGGGTCAAGCCAATCAGGGCGGTTTTGGATGTGACATAATGCGGGGACCCTTCACCCGATTGTGCGGAGGTCGAGGAAATGTTGACGATCGCGCCGCCTTTCCCGTCCTCCGCCATGATGCGGACAGCTTCGCGGCAGACATAAAAGGCACCGTTCAAATTCACGTTCATCACACCCTGCCAGCCGGCATCCTCCATGTGGATGAGGTGATCGACGAATGTGGTCGGCTCCTGACCGGCGGCCAATTCCTCATTGCGTTTGCCCATGGCCTCATAAAACTTGTCGGATCCGTCTTCAGGCGCCTGTCCGATACCTGCATTGTTGACGGCAAAATCGAGTTGTCCGAATGTCTCGCGCGCCTTGCGGACGCTGGCAATGACCTCAGAACTGTCCCCGACATTGGTCGGCAATGCCAAATGGTCACTCGGGTTCGGCAGGGCGTCAATGACAGCCTGCGCCGTCTCTTTGTTGAGGTCCATGACCCCGACCCGGGCGCCTTCTTCTGCCAATCGGTGAACAATGGCGGCGCCGATTCCCTGACCGGCACCCGTGACGACTGCTGATTTGCCTTGAAGTTTCATGTTCTGTTTCCTTACTCGTTACTGTGGGACGTACAGTTCATTACCCTTGCCGCCGTCAACCGGAATGACGGCGCCGGTGACATAGCTTGACATGTCTGACGCCAAAAACAGGGCGACCTGGGCGACTTCCTCCGGGTTGCCGATCCGCCCCATTGGGTTGGCGTTGGCGATGGCTTCACCGGCAGCCGGGTCAGCATTGAAAAACGCTTCCGTGCCGCGTGTCATAATCGGGCCGGGGGAGATGGCGTTGACACGAATGTTCTGGCGTGCCCCCTCCATGGCGGCGTTACGGGTCAAGTGATCCAATGCGGCTTTGGAGGCGGAATAACCGGACATGCCCTGCATGGCGCGCGCGCCGTTAACAGAGGAAATGTTGATGATCGAGCCACCCTTGGAGGCCATGTGCTTCATCGCCGCCTGCATACCAAGATAAGCGGCATCCACATTAATCATGAAATTCTGTCTGAAATCCTCCAAAGGGGTGTCAGCAAGCATGCCATAGCCGACATGCGGGGCGTTGTTGACCAGAATATCAAGTCCGGTTTTTCCGGTTTCCTCTACAAATGCCGCAAATGCCTGGGCATCGGAAAGGTCAAGGCATACGGCATCGCAAACACCTCCATCAGCGTCAATATCCGCCTTGGTTGCGGTGAGCTTATCTTCGTTTCTGGCGCAGATAACGACTTTGGCGCCCTGAGCTGCAAAATGCATGGCAATGGCTCTGCCAATCCCGTCGCTTCCACCTGTGACGATCGCCGTTTTACCTGAAAGCATAATTTCCCTCCGAATGACTATGTGTAATATTCACACACGCATGATTAGACATGAACATGACTCAACATGATATAGTTGAAACCTACCTTGCCTAATTAATATAATCACATTATATAAGTTACTCAAGGTGTAGTAGAGGCCGATATGAAAAACCTTAATCCGATTGCAGCAGAATTGATGGCAGAGGGCGCAGAGTTTGAGCTCGTTGAGCGTGACATCAATGGCAACCGTATGCGTGTGTTCAAAAATGCGCCGGAAAATCTTGTCGTGGCGATTGAAAAATCCCGTAAATTTGCCGAGCGTGAATTTGTCGTGTCAGATGCGGAGCGCGTGACGTTTGAAGAGTTTTTTAAACGTGTGGATGCGCTGGCGGGTTATCTGCAGACGGAAATCGGCATTCAGAAAGGCCAGCATGTTGCCGTAGGCATGAAAAACAGCGCCGACTGGATGGTGGCATTTACGGCCATCATGAAAATCGGTGCTGTGGCTGTTCTCCTCAACAGCAAAGTGGAGGCCTTGAGCATGCTGCATGCGGTGGAGGACGGAGACTGCGTTTTCCTGATTTGTGACGACAGGCGCCTTGAGATGCTGCGCTCCGAAGGGTGTGCACTGCCGGGGATCACCTCCGGTACTTCGGAACAGGGCGAGAGTCTGAAAGCGGTTTACGACAAGGGTCTGAGTGCAGATATACCGGACATCACGCCGGATGATTTGGCCGGCCTGATGTTTACGTCCGGAACAACCGGACGCGCCAAAGCCGCCATGATCACCCATCGCGGTATGGTCAATGGGATGATGAACACCTTGCTGGCCTTGGCCGAGGCCTATCAGCGGGTTGCCGACACCTACGGCATCACCGTCGAGGAATTGTCCAAGCATCTTCCGCAGACTGTCAGTCTGATGGTGTTTCCTTTGTTTCACATCAGCGGTCTGGCCTCGGTCTTCCTGACCTCTTTGATCAATGGTGACAAGCTGGTGATGATGGAACGTTGGGACGCCAAGGAATTGTTGCGTTTGGCTGAAAAGGAGAAAATCAACAATGTCGGCGGCGCGCCGGCCATGCATTTGGACATTCTCAAGGCGCTTGAGGACAACACACATGACATTTCATCCATCCGTTCGATTTCCTGCGGCGGGCAGGCGTTTCCCCCGGATATCATCAACGCCTTGCTTGCGGCGTTCCCCGGCGTGGTGCTTGGCGCCGGTTATGGCATGACTGAATTGTCAGGTGCCATCAGTTCGTCCAATGGTGAGGCCTTCTCCTCCAAGCCGGAAAGCTCCGGCCAGATTTTCCCGATGGTGGATGTCAAAGTGCTAGGAGAGGACGGCGCGGAACTGCCGAATTTCCAGACCGGCGAAATTTACGTACGCGGACCGATTGTCATGAACGGCTATTATGGGCGCGAGGACGCCACCAAAGAGGTGCTCAATGATGGCTGGATGAAGACCGGTGATGTCGGATACCGTGATGATGAGGATTATCTGTTCATTGTTGACCGGAAAACCGACATGATCATTTCCGCCGGTGAGAATATTTACTGCGTTGAAATTGAGCAGACCTTGGTGCAGCATCCCAAGGTTGCGCAATTGTCCTCTTTTGGTGTTCCGGATGAGCGACTGGGCGAGCGTTTGGTGGTTGTGGCCAGCGCCAAAGATGACAGTTTGACGTCTGACGAGTTGATGGATTATGCCAAGACTGTGCTGGGGGGATATAAAATTCCGACTGAAATCGTCATTTCCAACAGTGCATTCACCTACAATGCCATGCAGAAAATTGAAAAAAAGAAACTGCGTGAAAAGTTTTTGAACGCCGAACTTTAAGGATAGAGCTTATGCCAAGACCGACAGACATTGGTGTGATTGACACAATGATGGGGATTCCCAATCAAGCGGATAATTCTGACTGGTATGAGAGTTTTCGCCCCCTTTTGAATGATGAGGAAAGCCGCCAGCTTTTCAAAATGCCGGCGCAATATATGTTCAAGGACATTCCTGATACGGGCAATGTGGACGATTTTGTCGCCTGGACTGTTGAGCAGATGGATAAGTTCAACATTGACCGGGCGCTTGTCGGCTATAATGAGGATGAAACCTCGATGAAGGCGCGGGCGAATTATCCGGACCGTTTTTTCTTTGATGTGCCGGTCAATCCGAATGAGGGGATGAATGAAATCCGCCGCATCAAACGCCTTTACAAGGAAATCGGCATCAAGGCCATCAGCGTTTTTCCGGCAGGCACAGTCCCGCAGGTGGCGATCAACCACCCGCACATGTACCCGTTTTATGCCGCTTGTGTTGAAATGGACATTCCGATACTGCTTAATGTCGGTGTGCCCGGGCCGCGGATACCGCTGGCGACGCAGAAGGTGGAGCTTCTGGATGAGGTGTGCTGGTTTTTCCCCGAGTTGAAGATTGTGATGCGCCACGGGGCGGAGCCTTGGGAGGATTTGGCCATCAAGCTGATGATCAAATACCCGAACCTGTATTATTCCACGTCCGCTTTTGCGCCAAAGTTTTATCCCAAATCCATCATAGATTATGCCAACACCTCACGCGGGTCAGGCAAAATCATTTATGGCGGTTATTTTCCGATGGGGCTGAGTCTTGACCGGATTTTCTCGGATATGGACAGTGTGCCGTTCAAGGATGAGGTTTGGCCGAAATTCCTCAGAGACAATGCAATCAATGTTTTCAAATTGGGAGAACAAAAATGACAAAAGAAGTGAATGACGCCCGCACCCCTCCGGTCGCTGTCTGGCAGATGCTGGAAGGTCTGCGCGGGGACGACTTGCGGGCATGGCGGATGCAGGACATTGAAAATGCGGCAACGCTTGAACAGCGCAATCTGGATAAACTGCCGATGCCTTATGGTTGGTTTGTCGTGGAATACAGCGATGACCTGGCTGTCGGGGAAATCAAGCCGCTGCATTATTTCGGCCAACAGCTTGTTCTTTGGCGCGGCGAAGATGGCCGGGCACGCATCATTGATGCGTATTGCAAGCATTTGGGGGCCAATATGGCCTATGGCGGGCGTGTCCAGGGCAATGATCTGGAGTGTCCGTTCCATGCCTGGACCTATAATGATGAGGGGGCGGTTACAGGTGTTCCTTATGCTGAGCGTATTCCTCCGTCAGCAGCGCGCCCCTGTGACAGACAGTGGCCGGTTCAAGAGGTCAATAAATTCATTTGGACCTGGTATCACCCGGAGGGCGAGCCGCCTTCACATGATTTGGATGTGTTTGAAGAGGTTGGCAGCCCGGACTGGACTGAATATGAACGCCATGAGTGGATCGTCCACGGCCCGATCCAGAACATGTCAGAAAATGGTGTGGATTCCGCCCATTTCAAATATATCCATGGTGTGCCGGAAATGCCGAATTATGACATGAACTTTGACGGGCACCGGCGGACAGCTTCCGTCAAATCGAAAATGGGTACGCCCAAAGGTGAAGTTGACGGCATGATTTCCTACGGCACTGTCGGAGCCGGCCAGTCATGGACCAAGTTCACCGGCATTTCCGAAACACTTTTGGTGTCGGGCGTGACGCCGATTGCCCGCGACAAAACGCATGTCCGTTTTGCCTTCACCCAGCCGAAAGCTGAGGCGGAGGGGCCAATGGCGAACCTGTCCAAGGCGTTGATCCGCGACATCTGCAAACAGCTTGATCAGGACAAGGTCGTCTGGGACCGCCAGAAATACATGACCCGCCCGTCCATTTGTGACGGCGATGGCCCGATTTTGCCGTTCCGTAAATATTTCGAACAGTTTTATGCCGGCAACGAGGTGGCCGAGAGTGTCGCCAATCTCTCCTTCGAGGAAGGCGGCAACCAATAGGGATCCGGAACAACTGACATGCAGTTTGCTTTTACTGACGAGCAGAACCTCATTCGTGAGACCGTCTTTGCCGCCATTGGCGAGGCCGGCGAACGCAACAGGTTATACAAGGTTATGGAGTCCGATGGGTTTGACCGCGAAGCCTGGACGCTGTTGACCAAGGAATTGATGCTGGGCGGCGCGGCCTATCCTGAAGCCTATGGCGGATCGGGTTTGGGGTTTGTTGAGTTGGGCAGTGTGCAGGAGGCGCTCGGGAGGTTTCTGGTGCCGACGCCTTTCCTGACCTCCGTCATCATGTCCGGCATGGGCATATTGTTATGCGGTACTGAGGATCAGAAACACATGTTTCTGCCGGATATCATTTCCGGTGAAAAGGTTGTGGCGTTTGCCCATAGCGACACGTCCGGCCATTTCACGCATGGCACCTGTCCGGCGCAGCTTGACGGGAAAAACACCCTTTCCGGTGAAGTTGCCATGGTTCAGTATGGTCAGTTCGCTGACGCGTTCCTGGTCATGGCGGAAAACCCCGCCGGCGAGATTGTGTTGGTGATGGTTGAGGCAAATCAGGAGGGCGTTGCGATCACACCCAAAACCTCTTTGGATTTGACCCGCCCGGTTGCCGAGGTGGCGTTGCATGGCGTCAAGGTGGCGTCTGATAACATCCTGTCCAACGGGTCCGCTTCGGTGGAGAAGGTTCTGGACATCTCCCGCATCATGCTGGCGGTTGAACAGATGGGGGCGGCAGAGGGCGCATTGGAGCTGGCGAATGTTTATGCCAAGGACCGGGAGCAGTTTGGGCGTCCCATCGGCAGTTTTCAAGCCGTCAAGCACCGCCTGGCCGATATGATGGTGATGTTGGAGTCTGCCAAATCCGCCGCCTGGTATGCCGTCTGCACAGCGCAGGAGGTCGAGGAGGAGATACCTGTTGCCGCGTCAACGGCCGCCATAGTCTGTGCACGGGCCTTGTCCAAAAATGCCGCTCATGGGATCCAGTTGCATGGCGGGATGGGGTTCACGTGGGAATGTATGGCGCATTTGTATTTCAAGCGGGCACGCACAAGTTCATTGATACTCGGGTCCCCTGAAATGCATCGTGAAAAACTGGCTGACTTTGTGTTTACGGCAGTCTAGGGGAGACAGATGAAACTCGGTTTTACAGAAAAAGAGGAGCAGTTCCGGTCTGAGGTTGTTGACTGGCTGCAAAGCCGACTGACCGGAGAGTTTGAGAGCATCAAGGGTGAGGGCTCCATGACCAAACAGTTGGACAAGAGACTGGCTTGGGAACGTATGATGGGGGAGGACGGCTGGAGCGCGATTGGATATCCGAAAGAATTTGGCGGAAAGGAGGCGACGATTGCCGAGCAGGTGATTTTTGCCGAGGAATACGCCCGCGCACGGGCGCCCGGGCGGATTGCGCATATCGGGGTTGAACTGGCCGGACCGACCATTCTGCATTTTGGCACAGAGGAACAGAAAAAACGTTTTCTGCCCGATATTGTCGCCGGAAAAACCATGTGGGCACAGGGTTATTCCGAGCCCAATGCCGGTTCAGATTTGTCGAACATCCAAACCAAAGCAGTCCTGGTTGACGGGGAATGGGTCATTGACGGGCAGAAAATCTGGACATCCATGGCGACATTTGCCGACTGGATCTTTGTGCTTGCGAGAACCGACCCCGAGTCACGCGGATCTAAGGGCTTGTCTTTCCTTTTGGTGCCGATCAAACAGGATGGTGTCACCATCCGCCCCATCAAACAAATCACTGGAGACGCGGAGTTCAACGAAACCTTTTTTGACGGCGCCAGAACCGCGGAGGAGAATGTCGTCGGCGGGGTCGGCAATGGCTGGATGGTCGCAATGGGTTTGCTGGCCTTTGAGCGCGGGGTCGGCACACTCGGTCAGCTGATGAGTTTTATCGGGGAGTTTGAGCATATTGTGGCTGCGGCCCGCGCAAACGGGAAAATGCATGACCCGCTTATTCGTCAGCGGATTGGGGAGGCCTTTACCGGCCTGAAGGTTATGCGCCACAGTGCGCTGCGGATGCTTTCAGATGACGACAACTCCCAGCTGCAGCCCGCTGCCATGACTTACAAGCTTTACTGGTCTGCCTGGCACAAGAACCTGACCCAGCTGGGTATGGATGTTATCGGCCTGACCGGCGATGTTACGGATGATGGCGGATATGAGTTGGATGATATTCCGCGTTGGTATTTGCAAGCCAGGGCGGATTCCATTTATGGTGGAACCAACCAAATCCAGCGTAACATTGTTTCAGAGCATGCTTTGGGGCAGCCGCGGGAACCTAAAATTCGTAAGTGAAGCCAAATGCGGCCTGTTGGGAGGCACATGTCTGCAAAAAAGAGTCTTTATGATTTCAGCGAGCTTGATCTGCGCATCATAGACATGTTGAGAGAGGACGGTCGGGCCAGCAATCAGCGTATTGCTGATGCTTTGGGCGTTTCAACATCCGTCGTGGCCACAAGAATCAAGCGCATGGAAAATGCTGACGCGATGAAAATCGTCGCCGTGTCGGACTTCACTGCGTTGAATTACAACATTTTGTTGCCCATCGGCGTAAGCGTCAAAAACCGCTGCGTGGAACAGACCGCTGAGGACTTGGCCGCCTATGAGGAGGTGGTTTCCGTGCAAACCTGCACTGGCAGGCATGAAATCAGGTTGCTGGTGGCCCTTGAGGACATCTCATCCCTTGAAAATATGCTGCTCAACAAGCTGTCAATGGTGGAGGGGGTGCATTCCCTTGATCCGTCCACTGCCGTGGATATTCTGAAATTCAAGTTTGACGTTGCGCCGGCCTGACCATGCCCCAGTTTGATAAACTCGATAAAGACATCATGAATCTGCTTGCCGAGGATGCCCGGTTGAGCAACCGTCATCTGGCATCACAGCTGAACTGCACGGAGGGCACCATTCGCGCCCGGATCAAGCGCCTGGAGCGGGATAATCTGATGCGCATCACAGCGGTCACCAATCTTGAGCATCTGGACAAACCTTTGCTGGGTTATATTGATATCAAGACGGAACCCTCCCAAATACGGTCCGTTGCGGCCAAGGTGGCTGCCATGGACATTATCGGGGCGGTGATCATCCAGCTTGGCAATTTTGATATTCTGGCTATCGGCCTGTTTGAGACGCTTGAGCAGTTTCATAGCGTCGCCAGCAGGGATATACTGTCCTTGCCCGACGTCAATGAAATTGAAACCAGTGTCGTTGTTAATTTTGTGAAATATGACAAGCGGATTGCCAAGATATTACCCGCAACCCCGAAACCAGGAGATCAGAATGTCTAAGATTGCCATCACAGGATCCGCATCCGGCATAGGCCGCGAGACAGCCCGACAACTTGCTGAGCAAGGCCATGAAATCATTGGTCTAGATCTGCGTCATGCTGATATTGAAGTGGATTTGTCAACTTCTGACGGACGGCAACAGGCCATAGAAGGCGTGTTGGCCGAATGCGGCGGAGTTCTCGACGGGTTGGTGACGGCGGCGGGTCTGGGTGGACACCTTGAAGATGGCGGGCTGGTGGCGACAGTCAATTATTTCGGTACCGTTGATCTGCTGGACGGTTTGTTTCCGACCTTGTCCAAAAGCGAAGATGCGCGGGTTGTCGCCGTCAGTTCAAACTCGGCGCAAATGGGGGACAATACTGACAATCCGATTGTATTGGCCCTGCTTGAAAATGACCATGCCAAGGCGATGGAACTGATTGGGGATCTGCCGGCGGCGGCGACTTACGGCCTGTCCAAACATGCAGTGTCGCGTGCCGTGCGGGTCCGGGCGGCGGAATGGGGCGCTGCCGGTGTGCGGTTGAATGCCATTGCGCCCGGCATGACGGAAACCCCTCTTTTTGCCGGGTCAAGGGATCATCCTGAACTCGGAGAGCGGGTCAAACAAATCCCCATACCGCTTGAGCGATATGCACAGCCGGAGGAAATCGCCCGGGTCATTTGCCTGATGATGGGTGATGAGTTCGCCTACATGCATGGCAGTGTGGTGTGGCTTGACGGCGGAACCGATGCCTTGATACGCCCGCAAGGATTTTAGAAAAAGGGCGCCCGCCGCGCTCTTTTTGACTCAAGTTTGAAGACTTACTCTGCGGCTTCCAATTGTTCCGGAACAAGGTCTTTTGCAGGGTGCCTTTCCCCATTGACCACAACTTTAAAGCTGTTGGCCGGTCCCGGAGTTGGCGCCGATTTGGTTGCCAAAACATAATCCGGAC
Organism: Parvibaculales bacterium; assembly: GCA_049890195.1. Lineage (GTDB taxonomy): Bacteria > Pseudomonadota > Alphaproteobacteria > RS24 > RS24 > JAYQKL01. The sequence continues at coordinate 101,704 of JBMHBY010000005.1, read as the reverse complement.
TGATCAGTGACAAATCAAGCCTATGGAACAGACGTGCAATGGTGATGCCCATCATCACCTCGGCCAGATTTTGCCCGAGGCAGGTGTGCGGTCCGCGACCGAACGGTGAATATACGCCGGGCTGGTTGTGTTCCGCCCGCTCATCAAAATACCGTTCCGGATCGAACTTCTCCGGCTCCGGAAAATACTCCTCCATGAAGTGCGGGACGCTTGTCGCCACATACATCATTTCATTGGCCGGAATGGTGTAGCCCTCAAATTCGAATTCACTGGTTGATGTCCGCATTTGTGCCACGGCGATCGGCCACAGCCGCATGGCTTCGCGAATGGAGCCGGCAATGACCCGCAAATCCCGAATATCAGCTTCGGTGACGGTCTCTTTGGCAAACAGGGCATCGGCCTCGGCTTGCACACGTTCCAGCAATCCTGGGGTTTTCAGGACACCATAAACCGTCGCAGCCAGCGTGTTTGCGACTGTATCCAGACCGGCGACATAAGGGCCGGTCAACAGAAGTGACAGGTCTGTTTCAGGAATTAAGTCCGGATGTTCCTCATGTGCCCGCATAATGTCACCGAGCAGGTTTTTCGGCAGGGTACCCTTTTCGGCATGTTCCTTGAATTCCATAATCATTTGGCGGCTCAGTTCGCCGACGCGCTTATTGGCTTTTTTGAACTGGCGCGATTGCAGGAAAAATCTTGGCCTCTGGCGTGTCACCAGAACATTCAGCATGAACAGAATATTGACACGTATGTCCCGGACATATTCAAGCGGCGCCGTTCCGGTCAGGATTTCCCCGAGTTCCTGCACAATCATGTATTGGAATGCCTGGAGCACCGGGACTTTTTCACCCAAAGTCCAGTTGTTTTTCATTGAGTCATCAATACTGGACTGAAGGTTGTGATAACGGCCCCGCACGGCTTCACGGGAGAACCCTTCACGCATGATTTTGCGCAGTTGCTGATGCAGCTTGCCATCGGTCGCATTTAGCATTTTAGAGGCGCCGTGATACTCGCGGAATTCATCCCAAAACTCCTTGGAGCTCAGTTTTTCCCGGCCATCCCGCATGGTCATAAACAGGGCGGCTTCGGTGCCGGCAATGACAAGGTTTTTACGGCCAAACACATTGATCCGGTAAACCGGCCCGTAATCACGATAGGCCCGCAGGAAAAACGCGGCCGGATCTGCAGCCATTTCAAGTGTGTTGCCGATAAACGGCAAACCCTTAACGGAAGGAATTTTCTTATTGGCCATTGTATCCTCCTACAGTCGGTTCAGTCAAAAAGTCGAGCATGGATAAATCCTCGCCACGTTTTTCAATGGTATCCCGATATACCAAATAGAGCAAATCCTTGGTCTTTGCTTCAGCGCTTTGGGTCAAAACATCCATGCCTGCAACCAAATTCGGGAAGTCATTTTGGTTCAAACCACTCATGATTTGGGTGTATGCCGCCAGCATGGACGGGTTTTTATCGCCAACTTTTTGGTGGCGGACGTCTTCAATGGCCGCTGAAATGGCCGTCAAGGAAAGACGATTGAACAGCAGGGTGGCCTCGCGGGGTTGGAAACCGCGCTTGGTCAAGCTGTCCAGAAACCTCTCAATTATGCTGAAATGCAGTTCAAACCCATATTCAAAATTGAAATAATGGGAAATGTTAGAGGGGGTGTAGGCCATCAGTTCTTTCAAGGACATGATGTATTCGTAGCTGAATTCAACCCAGTTCTGGCCTTTGTCCTCGGGTAACGGCAATTCGTTGAAGGCATGCAGGGCGGCGGCTTCCAGCAAGGCTTCCCGACTGTCAAAATACTGGTATAGGGTCGTGGTGCCGGCGTTCAGCTTGGTCGCCAGTTTTTTCAAAGTCAGATGTTCAAGGCCGATTTCCAAGGCTGCATCCAGGATTTGTTCCTCAGTCAATACACGGGGACGGCCAACGCCAAGTTTCTTTTTTTCGTTTAAGGTCTGCATTATGAGAAGCTGTTCATTAATTTTCGAATATTATTCGATTATTCGTTATACAGCTGTTTAAAGTCAATCAGAATTCCATACAATGCCAGTATGGGAAGTTGATGTTGAAAAGGGGATGATGCATTGCTGCAGCAGACTGACATGACCAATATGATGGCTGCGCATCCCTCCGGGGAGGGGTTCGGGCCTGAGACAGACCGACCCTTTTTGTTTTTCACTCTGGTTTCGGAGGACCCGGATCTGGCGGCCTGGTTGACTGGGTTGCCCTGTCCGGTCATTGGTTTGGTGGCGTCTGGACAAAGCTTCCCTGAACTTGAACAGGCGTGTGATGTGCTGGTTGCGACCCAGGAGGAGGCTGATCTCATAACAACCAATATCATGGCTGCGCCAATCGCTGCATTGGTTTTGGTACAGCAGTTGCGTTTGAGCGAAAAGCTGGATGTGCCAAAGGCTTTGACCGCCGAAAGTCTGGCATATGCCACTGTTCAAAAGGGACCGGAATTCTTCAGATGGCTTCAGGGTTATGCTGCACAGGAGACGGGCAGTGCAGATGTGCCATTGCTGCTTCAAAAGTCAGCCGGGGGCACGCTTGAGCTGACTTTCAATGCACCGGCTCGACACAACGCAATTGATGCCGCCATGCGGGATGCGCTGTGCGAAGCCCTCGAATTGGCCAAATTGGACCCGGATGTTGCTGCTGTTCACCTGGCGGCTTCAGGCCGCAGCTTTTCTGTCGGCGGTGACCTCAATGAATTCGGTCACGTAGCTGATCCCGCAACCGCGCATTGGATCAGATCCGTTCGTTTGCCGGCGCGACAACTGGCACAACTCGGCAAACCCCTGCATGTCCGTGTGGAGGGGGCTGCAATTGGGGCCGGCGTCGAGATTGCGGCCTTCGGCGATCACGTCTGCGCCACGTCAAAGGCATGGTTTCAACTGCCTGAGTTGAAATACGGTCTGATACCCGGAGCGGGCGGTACGGTCAGCCTGACCCGGCGCATCGGGCGTCATAAAACGGCATATATGGCTTTATCCATGAAAAAAATCAAAGCCCGGCAGGCTTATGATTGGGGGCTGGTGGATGAACTTCTGGAATAAACGCATTCACCATTGATGAACGTCGCCTCAACGGTGACGTTTTGAAGGTCCTTGCGGGCCTGTCGCCAGCATGTTGTCAAAAGGCATAAATCCGCCGGCTGGCCGACCTGTACAGTCCGGATTTGAGCTAAATTGCCGGACTGTTTCTGGTACAGGTTCAAGGCCTGCTCGGGGGTGATGCTTTCGCCGAAATCAAGACCCTCGGGGCGGTTGCACGCATGCGCCATTGCCGCCCAAGGATCATGATTGCCGAACGGCGCATCACTGCCGGCTGCCAACGCAATGCCGGCCGATTGAAACGAACCGACCCGCCAGAGATATGGCCGGTCTTCTGCCGCAACATCCCGGGTGTAGGCCTGCGCGCGTTCACCGATGAAATTCGGCTGGGTAACGACCGCGACACCAAGCTTTTGAATCAACTCCAAAGCGGCCGGGCTGGTCAGTGCGGCATGTTCAATGCGGTCATCCTCATGAGGGCCGGCCTGGTCGAGCGCCGCGAGGGTCATCATCAACTCAGCATGAGTGACGCAATGCGAAGCGATACCGCGTCCGCTGTCATGCGCTTTCCGGATTAAGGCGGCCAATGTATCGACATCCGGGAGATCATGTTCATGATAATGCAGTTTGACCTGCCCAAGGGTGGCCCTGCCTTTGGTGAGGCGGGAGGGGATGTCGTGTTGTCCCATGACCCTTATGTTCAGAGGAAAGCTCGCGGCGTTCAGATGTCTGAAATCCTCTTCAGTGTTTTGCGGCGTCACTTCGGTGACGCCTGTAATGCCGAGCGATAAAAGCTGTTGAACCAGTGCCGACAGGTTTGGTCGAACTTGCCCGCGCAAAGGGCGGATGTGATTGTCAGCATCGAACAACCGACCATCATCCGGCACGGCGAAATCCAATTGCTGTTTGGCTCTCGTGTTGAACATCCAAAGCCGTCCTGTCCGGTGCTGGATACGGATCGGTAGATCCGGACCATGGGTGTCAAGCCAGGCGCAGTCAATGTCACCGGCGACACTTTCATAATAACCAATCCCGCGGATTTCGGTTCTTTTGGGGGATGAATGAACGGCTGCTTTTAATGCCGCAATCAGTTCCTCTTCGTTCGTAACATCCGGCGGTCCGCAAGGGACGGAGTTCAAGGCCGCTGCCGTAGCGTTCAAATGGATATGATGATCATGCAGCCCGGCCAGCAAAGCGTTCCCCTGCGCCGCAAAGATGGTCTCTCCGACAACAGGTTTGAGGGTTGGCGCAATCTCCGCGATATGGCCGTCCGCCAGCCTGATGTCGCTGATAATACCGTCAATTTCAGCCTGCTGTATGAGCATCAAGCCTTCCTTTTGCCAAACCTTCTCGAATAAGTGTTGTGTCCGCACCGGTTGCCCCGGCTTGGTTTTTGACGCGGCGCGGCGGGTAGGGGATTGCCCGGCTTTCCAAATCCATGTCCTTTTCGTTCATCCCAAGTAAATGGCCGGTCTTCAGGGCGTATTTCAAAACATTGACCATCGGCAAATCAATCAATCCACCACCACTCAAATATCCGGCATACGCGGCAAAGGCGGCATGCAGGCCGGTAAACGGGTCCGCAATGGCGTCGCCGACAAAACAGGGAGAACCGTGACAATGCTCCATTATGGCCGGCAGCCCGGCCTCAACAGAAATGTCATCACCGAACCCGATGCGGTTTGCATTGTCCCCATATCTGCCATGCGCGGTGATGCTGACCCATGTTTTGCCGGCTGTCTTGTTAACGAGTGTTTCAGCATCCAGCCCCAGCTGCTTCAAGGCCCGCGGCCGTGACCCCTCCAAAATGATGTCTGCCTGGTCAACAAGTCTGGTCAACATGTCCAGATCTTCGGCATCTTTGAAATCCAAGGCGAGGTTCAGCTTGCCACCATTCATCAGATCGTAAAATGTTTGATTGCCGTTGCGTGACCCGTCCGGCCGGTCCGAACTTTCCACTTTGATAACTGTGGCACCGATGTCGACCAGTAAAGATCCGGCCAGAGGTCCGGCCCATAGGCTTGTAAAGTCCAGAACCAGTGGTTGGGTGCGGGGTCTTTTTATTGCCCGGGAAGGTCGGTGATGAAGTGTGCACCATGCACCGGCTAAATTGCCCGGGGAGGATGTTTCATAGGATGCGATGGGCACTCCACAGGCGATGCCTTGTTGGACAAGTTGGTCAATAGGCATGGTTTTGAATATTTCCCTAAGGTCAGGCAGCCAATGATCCCGGTTATGCAGTTGGTGGTCGTCACACCCTTCAAAAGTGCCGAAAGTCAGGGCCGGCAGGATGTCAATATCCTCCTGACGGGTCAGGGACAGAGCAAACCGGCCATCTGCAGCCTCAAAAATGTAGGTATAGCCGTTGGCTGAGACGAGACCGCGACCGTTCAGGCCAAGTAGATGGTGGCGTTCTCCGGCGAGTTGAATGCCATTTTGCGGAAGTTCTGCGGCTTTGACCGGCACTAGGGATTTCAGCGCCAGCAGTGCCCCATCCGCCGCGCAGGTCAGGTCCACCGGAAACAGCAGGCCGGTCTGACCGGTTAAACTTTGCAGACCACTTTTCTGCCAGGCGACCGGATGTGGATCGAATTGACCAGCCTTTATCAGCTCAGTTTCAGAGAGGTCGAAGACCTCCAACAGGTCTTTGGCATAGGCAGCCGCACGGGAATAAGCGTCCATGCCTAATCTTGGACCGTTTCAAATTCGGCACGCAAGAGTCTTCGCAATAGTTTGCCAGTCTCATTGTAGGGCAATTCATCCTTGAAAACGATTTTGGCGGGCACACGGCTGGAGCGCAGCCTGTCTTTGACAAGGTTGCAAACGCTCGCCTCGGCTGGTGGATTGCCGGCATCAGTCGGCACAATGACGGCACCAACAGCTTCGCCCCATTCCTCATCCGGAATGGCCAGAACCGCAACATCACGTACGCCTTCATGAGTGATCAGGACATCCTCGATTTCTCCGGGAGAAATGTTTTCCCCGCCACGGACAATCACGTCATCCGCACGTCCGTCAAGGAACAAAAATCCTTCTGCGTCCAGATAACCGCGGTCACGGGTCGGGAACCAACCCTGTTCATCCAGCATGGAACCGGCGCCGTGATATTCCCCGCTGACCTGTTCGCCGCGGACGTAAACATCACCGGGGGTTTCAACCGGGCAGGGGGTTCCGTCCTCACCTCGTATTTCAAGTTCAATCGTCGGCAAAGGTTGCCCCACGGATGCAAGGCGGGCGCGGATCAGCGGGTCTGTGGCTGCATAGGCGGCGCGGTGGGCCTCCGGGTCAAGCAGGCAGATGGTCGAACTTGTTTCCGTCAATCCATAGGCATTGGTGAAATCAACCTGCGGCATCATCTCCATCGCTTTTTCAATCACAGAGAGTGGCATCTTGCCTCCGCCATAAGCAATTGCCCGCATCGCCCCCAAATCCGGCAGACCGTTCTCCTCGGCATGTTCGATGATGCGCTGCAGCATGGTCGGCACGACAAAAGCGTTGGTGATGCATTCTTCGCTGGCCAGGCGCAGCCATGCCTCAGGTGAGAAATTGGGCAGCTGAACCATGCGGCGGCCCAAATAGGTTGCGCTCAGCACGGCTGAAATGCCGGCGATATGATAGGGCGGTACGGACAGGAGCGCGGCCTCGTCCTCTTCAGCGCCCATGAATTCAACCGTCCCAAGAATGTAGGACATCAGATTGTCATGACGTAAAATCGCCGATTTGGGTTCCCCGGTCGTGCCGCTCGTGAACAGTTCAATCGCAATCAGCCCCTCCACATCGGGAGCTTCCTCTTGCCAAACTGTCGTTTCACCTAGAACTGCGGCATGAGGTTTCAAGCTGATGCCGTCAACCCCATAAGTCTTGTCGGTTATCAACATTGCCGGGGTGATGCGTCTCAACAGTGTGTCAATCTGATCCGCCGCCAGCCGGTAATTCATCGGGACATAAGGTGTGCCGCGCAACGCAGCAGCGAAAAGGGCGACCGGTGCGGTAATGTCATTCTCATCAATATAGCCAACCCGCTGACCTTCAGGCAGGGCAGTGGCCAACCTTCTGACCGCCTCGCCCAGCTCCGCATAAGTCATGTTGCGCTCGCCATTGGTCACGGCCACCCTGTCGGGCATGGCGTCAGCGGCCATTTGCAGGATGAGATGGATGTTCATGGCCGGGCCTTAGTCTGAGGACGGCAGGCGCTTGGCCTGTTTGATGTCCAGAGCCGTGCCGTTGACGGCAATGGTGCCTTCCCCGCCGCGTGTGCAGAGAAACTCCATGGTTTCCGCTTCGTCAACATAGCGTTTTCCCGGCAATGTGCCGCCGGCGAAGGCGGCATCAACAGCCCCTTTGTCGGCCACTTCGTCGGTTTGCATGGATGCGCCGCCGCAACTGATTTCCATATCATCTCCGGGGACACGCAAAATCATGATTTGTGTGTCGCAGACGGCACTGTTGAGTTTTGTTCCTGCTTTGTAAACTGTCATCTTAATTTCCGGTAATTTTGTACGAACTGAGCTTATTTGCCGAGGATGGCACCGGCAAGACCGGATGCCAGAAACGCGGTTTCAGCATCCTTTACCTGATTCACGGCGGTTCCGCGAACCTGGCGCACGCCCTCGGTGATATTATTCAGCCCGTGAATATAAGCTTCCCCGATCAAACCTCCATTCGGGCTGAGGGGTGTTCTGCCGCCGGGGTCAAGATGTCCATCCTTGACGTAATCCTTGGCTTCCCCGAAACCGCAATAGCCGAAACCCTCCAGCTGTCGCAGCACCTGCGGCGTGAAATTGTCATAAATCATGGCGACATTGGTGTCTTTCGGGGCAATGCCGGCGGCGGCCGTCAGTTTTTCCGTCACGCGCTCACTGTTTTCAAGGGTGGTGATGTCGCCTTCATAAAAATCCGAAACAATTTCGTGATTGAACAGAAAGGCATATTCCGCCCCAAGGATCTTTACCGGCATCTGTTTCATATCCCGTGCCATATCCTGACGCGTGATGATGACGGCAACCCCGCCATCGGACTCCTGACAGCAGTCCAAAAGGCGCAGCCAGGGTTTGACTATCCACCGGCTGTTTTGATGGTCTTCAAGCGTGATGGGCTTTTCATAGAACCAGGCATCAGGATTTGTGGCTGCATTCTGCCGCATGATGACGGCGATACGTCCAAGGTCCTCCGTGGTGACACCGGCTTTGTACATGTAGGGGGCACAGGACAGCACTTCCCAGGCGGCAGGTGTTTGTGCCCCGTAAGGGAAACACCATTCAAGAAAGGTGGAACTGTGCGCGTCCGGGCTGATGGACGGTGCGGGCTGGCCGAAACGGTATTGTGACCGTTCATTCATGGCGCGCCACACAACGACCGTGTTGCACATGCCGGACTCAACAAGTTTTTTGGCATGCACAATCGTGGTCACGGAGCCGGCTCCGCCTTGCGGCAGGCGGGATGTGTAATTGACTTCCTTGGCACCGACCGAGCGCATGACATCCACCTCGTCATTATTGTCGATGGTGAAGGTGATCATGCCGTCAATGGTTTCCGGTGATATGCCGGCATCCTGACAGGCTGCGAGAACGCACTCAGCAGCGAGTTGCTGCTCGGAGCGGCCGGAGTTTTTGGAGAATTCGGTCTGGCCAATGCCGGCGATGACGGCGAGATTATCTTGTGACATCAGGACTCCTCCTTGGCCGGACGGAAGACGGGCACTTTTTTGCCACCGCTGGTTTCCGCAAAATCAACCTCAACCCGCATCCCTGGAAAGACGTCGTCAATATCCGCGCCCTCAAGGCTGGAGACAATGTTGACCCCTTCGTCCAAAGCGACCAGAATGGCGACCGGTGAGGTTTCAAACCCAAAGGCACCAGGAGTGACCTGTTGCGCGAAGCTGAGGATTTTGCCCTTGCCGGACATTTTCTCATAAACCTTTTCAGTGGAATGAGAGTAGGGGCTCATCGGGCGAGGCGGGTGCAGAAGCTTGTCGGTCTCTGCACATTTTTGTATCAAGAGCTCATTTCTCTCCGCCGCTTCCCAGAAAAAGGCGGAGTCAAGTCTCATTATAGGGTCTGGACGCATTTTCATTCCTCCCGTTTTATAGTCCCCAAGGGTTTTCCATCTCTTTTTGACCTTCGCGAGGCGGATCACACATCACAGCCATTTCAGAGGCCAGTGTATCAATTTCCTCTTCGGAGTACCCCATCTCACGCAGAAGTTCCTCCGTGTGTTGACCGACAATCAACGGCGGCGACTGGATGACGCCCGGTGTGTCAGACAACTCATAGGTCAGGCCGATCTGCTCAATCGTGCCGACATTCTTTTCCGGATACTCAACCGTCCATTGGCGTTTTTTCAGATCCTGATTGTCGAACAGCTTGATTGAGGCTTCAGGGTCTGAAATTTCCGCTGGTACTCCGGCATTTTGGAGCTGTTGCAGCATCTCAGCGGATGAGGAACCAGCGAACGCTGCGGCGGCGGCGTTTTGATCGTCAGCGCCCAGGCCCAGCGTCTCAAGCAGGGCCGCCTGTTCTTTCTGTGTTATGGCGGCGACCTGTATCCAGCCATCGGAAGTCTGGTAAAGCCGGTTGAAAGTGCCGAAACCGAAATGATCCTTATCCAGCAGCGGGCGGTCAAAGCCTTTGCCGTCCGGTGTGGCGACGGCATAGCTTGTGTTCAACAAGCCGGCATTGATGATTGAGGTGTCCACGAACTGACCTTTGCCGGTTTTTTTGCGTTCCTTCAGGGCGTTGCAGATGGCGATTGCTGTCAAAAACCCGTTGCCGGTGTCACCCAGTGAGGTCAGGGACCACAATGGTTTGCCGCCGTCATGCAACGCACCATCTGAATACTGGATGCCGGACAGGCAGGCACCGGTCTGGTCATTGCCGGGCAGATCCATGCGCGGCCCTTTTTCAAAACCGCGGGAATGGCAATATATCAACTCCGGGAATTCCTTGCTCAGCGTCTCATAATCCAGCCCCATGCGCTGCGTGGCGCCATAGCGCATGTTGTGTTGCACGACATCACAGCTGGCGATCAGCTTCTTCAATATGTCCATGGCTTTTGGATTTTTAAGCATGAGAGCAATCGAGCGTTTGCCACGATTGGCCATGGCCGCAATATGGGTCTTGTGCCAATAGCCGTCCCACAAGGCGTTGATCTTGATGACTTCGGCGCCGAGGTCAGCCAAAATCTGCGTTCCGAAGGGGCCGGCAATCGCCAGTCCGAGGTCAAGAACCCGGATGCCTTTGAGCGGCGGCTCATTGGTTGGCGCCGGCAGACTGGACGGTTCGGGTGCGGGCAGGGCAGCGGCCATCGCCTTGACCGTGTCTGTGTCTGCACCGGTGGCGCGTTTTGGGCCCTGCACCTCGCCCGGGCTGGTTTCCAGCCTGTAGGTGATGCCGACCTGATTGATCGGGCCGAGGTCCTCGTCCTCGACTGTGGTGACGCATCTGTCGGCAATCAGGAGTTCATCTATCAACGACTCTTCAATTGAACGGCATTCCTGAATGGTGACACCTGCTGTCGCAGCTGCCTCGACCCATTCGTTACAATTGAATTTCATGAAGGCGTCGGCCAAAATCGATTGATAATGCCCGATGACAAGGATTTCCTCCGGCCCGACACCGAAACGGTCCGGGTCGTTTTGTACGGTCAGGTCGGGCGTGGCGTTGATTTCGTCGCCGCGCGAAGCCTCAAGAATGAATCGGGGGTTGGGCACCCAGTTGTGAATCCAGCGTCCGTCATTGCATTCATAGTGCCCTTTGGGGCTGCGGCCATTCATGATCCAGGTGTCAAACCCTTCTGCATGCGGGTCTGCAGCACGTTGCCAAACACCACTGCCGCATACCATCGCCCCTTGGTGAAGGGAGGATTTGACGTGTTGGCCGCGCCCGGTGTTTTCGCGGGCGTAAAGGGCCGCCGCCAAACCTGTGGACAATGAGAAAAAGGCACCAAGGCTCGGCCAGGGGGAGGTGACGTTCAACGGTCCCTCGCGGTCTGGGCCGGGCCTGTAGCGGACATCAATGTCAATGTCGGAAAACGGGTCCTCAAGTTTTGACATGCGTCTGACACTGCCTTCCGGCCAGCCGCGTTGTTCATACTGCAGGCCGGTGCGGGCGGCAACCAGACTGTCGTATCCCTTGCGTCCGGCATCAGGTGTGTCGTCCCCATAGGCGGTGATGGTGCAGTAAATCAGGCGCGGGTTCAAAGCTGCCAAGGTTTCATAATCGATCTTCAGGCGCTTCGTGACCTCGGGCGAAAAGCTCTCGACAAGAACATCTGCATCCGCGGCAAGGCGGTAGAACAAGTCAAGGTCCGAACTGTCCTTCAGGTCAAGAACGGCGTTTTTTTTGCCGCGGTGCCAAACCCGATAACCCAATAAATCCCCGAATGGATCCCCCTCAGGTCGTTCAATGCGGGTGACATCCGCCCCATGGTCGGCCAACAACATGGCGGTCATCGGTCCTGCAACGCCCCAGCTTAAATCCAAAACCTTGATACCATCCATTACACCTGCCATGGCTTCCTCCACTAGTATTTGTCTGGAAATAATTTCGAGACCAAAAGGTTTACATACAGTCCCGGCGAACTATAATAATTTCCGAATGTGCTTCATAAATTAACTTACTGATGCGCCCAGTCAATAATAATTTAATCGTAAATAGGTTTTGTCGTGGAAATAAAAGTTGTTAAGGATGATGGTGAAAACACCACCGTCGAACTCAAGAGTGGTTTTTCTTTGATGGACATGTTGCGTGATGCCGGCTTGGTTGAAGGCACCTGCGGCGGCATGGCATCGTGCGGCACGTGTCATGTGTTTGTCGCCGCGGAATGGCAAGTGAAAGTCAATCCGGAGACGGAGGATGAGGGGTATATGCTCGAGTCCCTGGCAGACGTAGTTGAGGTAACACCGCAGTCACGTTTGGCCTGTCAAATTGAATTGACCGAGGCGCATGACGGTTTGTCAGTGACCATTGCGCCGCAGATATAATGCAGACAGCAAACCTGAAAGCTTCCATAGAGTTGTCTGACCAACAGGGCGGCGGTGAATTTGAGCTTTCCGCATGCCTGTATGGCCCGCAAAACGGCCCCGGCAGTGACTGGTTGTTTTTCTGTCTGCCCGGGGGCGGCAACACCGGAAAATTGTTTGATCTTGGTCAGGCTGACGGCATTTCCTATAGCTTTGCAGACCATATCACTCAGCATGGTCACAGCGTGATTACAATGGACACGCCCGGAACCGCGGGCAACCCACTCCCGCAGACGCACCCATTTCTGACACCAAGGAAATCTGCAAGCTATTTGGCCCAAGCTTTTGTCCAGTTCAAGCAGCAAGCAGGCATGACGGACATGCGTACGGTTGCGTGCGGTCATTCCATGGGCGGCATGATGTCCATCCTGACCAACAGCCAGTTGAAAGGGCATCATCCTGAGGCGGCGCATGAGGCTCTTTTGATGATCGGCTCGAGCGCCGGCGGTTTGGAGTGGGGGATGACCGATGCCGAGCGGCCTTATGTAGGGCAACCTGAAGCTCTGGAAGACAATCTTCAGAGCATCGTCATGGAGCGGTATGGTGCTGAATTTCCAGTTTATCCATCCGGCCCACGTTTTGGATCCAAGTCCTTTGGCGGAGAAACCGAGGCGAGTAATCAGCTGTTGCATACTGTTATTTGTGAATTATTCGCAGCCGGCGGAACCACCTCCATGGTGCCGGGCGGTTTTATGGCCGAGGTCAATCAGGTAACTGAGCCGATGATGATGGTGTTCGGCGAGCACGATCTCGGCGTCCCCCCGGAGGAGGCCGTCAAGGATTTTGACGGGGCCAAGTCCATGCGGGTGCACATTATGGAGGGCGCAAGCCACAACAGCTTCGCTTTCAAATCAATCATTCCGATGTGTGCCGCCGTTGATGACTGGGTGCGGTCTCTGTGATCCAGAGCCATGGTTTCAGCCGGTTTTGGTAATGTTTTCCGGTCCCCAATAAGCCCGCATTTCCGTCACTTCACCGGCCTCGTTGAATTTGAAGGTGTCGATGATTTCAATCACCATATTGGCGGCCTTCACCGTGGCTTTAAAAGCAAATGCCGCCTCTTTTTCAGCAAGGCGGATCGGGCTGACAAGCTCAAGCTGCGTGCCGCCTTGAACGGCGCCCTCATAAAAGCTGCGGATTTCCTCACGGCCGTTTTTAAGCGGCGCTCCGACCGGATCTTCGACAGTCGCGTCTTCTGAATACAGCATGGCTATGGCGTCATAGTCAGCGGCATTGAAATGGCTGATATAGCCCTCGACGGCGGCAATCATTTTTGGTTTCAATTCGTCAGACATTCTTACTCTCCTGCTGAGGCGTTTTTCGCCAGATAAGCCTCATAGTCACGTTGGTTTTTTCTGGCTATCACTTTCATCAGCCAATTCACCAGTCCGGGGGCAACCCAGGCAAGGAAATGCAGGATTTTTGCATCCTTGCCAATGAGCAGCCGCTTTTTGTTTTTGCTGACGGCGTCCACAATCATGCGGGCGGCGTCTTCCGGTGGTGTGGCATTTTTCATCGCCATTTGCTGATTGCGCTTGGCGGCATCAATGTTGTCGGAATCGTTCAAGGTGGCGAGCATGATGTTTGTCCGGATGGCGCCGGGGTGGACGCTGGTCACGCCGATGCCTTTGGTTGACCACTCCGCCCAAAGCGTGTCCGACAGCCCCAGAACCGCCATTTTGGTGAAAACATAAGTGGACTGGTTGGGAAAACCGGCAAATGCAGCCATGCTGGACATGTTCACGACATGCGCTTCGTCAGCCGCAGCCAGTGCATCCTTGAAAAAATGACAGCCATAGACCACACCCCAAAGATTGATGTTGATCATCCGTTCCAAGTCCTGCATGGAATGGTTGTTGAAGCTTTTTTGCAGAGTGATGCCGGCATTGTTGATGACAAGATTTACCTTGCCATGTGACTTTATTATTTCTTTAGAAGTCTTTGAAAATTGTGATTTTTTTGTGACATCAAGAACATGCGTAGTGACATTGACCTTGGCTGCTTTCAAGGATTTGGCAAGTTTGTTCAGTGCCGCTTCATCAACATCACACAAGGCAAGGTGGCTGCCCCTGCCGGCCAGTTCAAAAGCCAGGGCTGAACCGATTCCGCCCGCCGCGCCCGTAATGACGCTGACTTTGCCTGAAAAGTTTTTCACGTTATTTTCCTTTCCTCAATCATCTCGAGAAACAATTTCCGTGACAAATCCACAACGCTTTCCGGGTCTTCATGTTCAGCGACAAAAACGGCCAGTTCCGTCAGGGCCGCAATGATGAGCCTTTTGCGTAATGTGACTTCGGTATCACGTTTTTTTGATGCATCACCGAAAAACAGTTCCAAGGACTTGTTTGTGACATTCGAATTGGTCCAGCGGTCCCGCCCAAGGACATTCGGTCCGTCCAACAGAACAATGCGTCTGAATGCCGGGTCAAGGCATTTTGCCAGAAATGCGTTCCAGATTTTCAGTTTGTTCTCTTCATGAACGGAAAAATTGTTGAAATCTTCGAACAATTTTCCTTCCATGAGTTCGGCTACGGTCTCAAACAGATCCTTTTTGTTTTTGAAATAATGATAGATGGGGCCGGTCGTGATATTGGCTTGGGTCGCAATCTGGTCAAGACTGGTATTCTCATAACCTTCCGCCCCAAAAAGGTTGATGGCGCTGTCAATGATGATTTGGCGCATGATGGCACGCCGTTCGGGTTGGGTCCGTCTTTTGGGTTTTACGATCTTCGTGGTCATGAACTCTTTTTTTAACGCCCAAGTCTTCCGTTGCAATTAAAAAAATATAATGACATTATTTAATTACAAAAAACAAGTGTTTCCAAAAGCATTTACAAAACATTCGAGGGCGTGATGTCATGAAAAAGTTCACCAACATTGTCGGCGCGATCATGATCCTCATCGCTGCTGTCATAATCTGGGGCCATGCCACCAATCCCAATCCAGCGCCCGATTTATCATTGATCAAACCGGCAGACGTTAAAGTGTCCCCCGATACCGGCCCCTATCAGTTTGCCCCCAAAAACCCTTATCTTGCGGACAGCATCAATCCGCTGCCGCATGGCGACCCGGCTCAGCAGGATACGACCGCTGTCGCCGGCCCCCTGGGGCAAACAAGAACACTCGGGGAGGACGAAATCACATACCGTTTCCTCGGGCCGGGGCATTTTGGGGCCTACAACTCCGCGAAATATGCAGATGGTCGCAGCGTACTCTGGACGACGGGGGTGAACGGTATCTTCAAGCTTGATGAAGAGACCTATGAAGTGCTGGCCCACCTGCCAAGTGAAGCTGCCGGCGAGTACACCCAGGACTGGGCTGAGGAAATCACCGCCGACCTCGATGAGTACAATGGCACTTGGGCCTTGGGTAATGCCGTCAAGGTGGTGCTGCCGTTGATGGACCTGTCCGGCATCTATTGTGTGATCGGCAGCAATGGCTGGTTCTACACAGCGTCCAAAGACGGCTTGATTTCGGCTTATGGTGATGCTGTTGCAGGCGACCCTGACTCCGCGATTGAGCTGAAGGCACAGTTCCAGATGCCACCGGAGGCGGCCGGGCCTTCAGTGGGGATGAACATGACCTATGATGGCTGGGTCATCCTGCCGACTGAAATGGGATATGTTGTTGCCGTATCCCAGGATTTATCTGAGTACCGCATGGTGCAGCTGGATCATGACCCGGATGAGGACATGGAAAACCAGTCGGTCGGTTATGGCTGGGTTCGCAACGCCTTGGCGTTGGATGATGAGGGCGGGGTGTACATCGCCTCGCGCAATCACATGCACAAAATCATCTGGCGCGACCAGGCGTTCTCAAAAAGCGAGGCGGACGGGGCTTGGCGGGCGCGTTACCGCAACAGCACGGGGCAGGGGACCGGCGCGACACCCTCCCTGATGGGCTTTGGGGACGAGGACCGTTTCGTCGTCATCGCTGATGGCGACCACCGCATGAATCTGACCCTGTTCTGGCGCGATGACATTCCTGAAGACTGGGAACAGTTGGAGCATGCCCCGTCGCGGCGCATCGCGGCCTTGGCGCCGGTGACGATGGGGGAATTGAATGTCTCTGAAATCCAATCCGAACAATCGGTCGTGGTGTCGGGTTACGGGGCGCTTGTCGTCAACAACACGCCCCGCAATCTGCCGTTTTATATGCCGAATGACGGGTTCTCCCGCGGGTTTTATGTCGGGCCGCTGGGCAGCAACCCTGATTTCCAGCCCTACGGATTGCAGAAATTCCATTGGGATCCGGAAGCGCGCACATTGTATAATTCATGGACACGTCATGACATCAGTTCCCCGAACTGTGTGCCCTGGGTCAGCGCAGGCAGCAAGCAGCTTTATTTCATTGGTGCGCGCAACAACAAATGGACGCTTGAAGCCCTCAACTGGTACACGGGCGAGGAGACGTTTCATTATGTGCTCGGCGGACAGAAATACAATTCGCAGTTCTCCGGCACAACAATAGATGAAAAAGGACGCATCTTTTACGGCACGATGTGGGGCCGCGCCCGCCTTGATCTGAAACGCCCCTGACCACTGCAAGCTGTGTTGCAGATTCGCTACAAACATAAAATTCTGTCTTTAAGGGATTGCATAAAGATAAATTCCGCTTAACGTAAAGTCATAAACAAATCGCGCTTGATAACAACAACAAGAAAGGAGCGCCCATGACTTCCCCTATTTATAGGTATCGTTTACCGGTATCGATGCTTGCCTTCAGCCTTGGTTTGACCGGCATGCTGACATCAAATGCCATTGCGCAACCAGATGAGCGGGCCATTGACAACATCATTGTCACAGCCCAAAAACGGGAGGCTTCACTGCAGGATGTCCCCCTTTCCATTACGGCTTTTGACTCAGAGGCGCTGGAGGTCCGTGACATTCAGGGGTTTGAGGATATTTCCCAGTTCACCCCGGGTTTTAACACCTATACTGCGCCGGCAAACTCAAACGGCGTCCAGCTTTTCATGCGCGGTATTGGTACGGGTGATCCGCAACACGGTCTGGATACAAAAACGGCCCTTTATGTTGATGGGTTGTATCTGGGCAAGGTTATCGGCCTTGCCTTTAATTCGCCTGATATTGAATGGGTTGAGGTTCTGAAGGGACCACAGGGGACGCTTTACGGACGTAACGCCGTTGCCGGGGCGATAAACATCATTTCCGCCAAGCCGGTTACGGATGAGTATTTCGGTGAGGTTGAGGTAGGATACGGCAGTTATACCCATATAGGGTCCGGTTTTGTGAACGTGCCCTTGAGCGAAACCCAGGCAATCCGTGTTTCCGTCACCTATGAGGATGATGAGGGATGGGTTGAAAATACGGGACCAGGCGAGAATTGGCATGCTTCGGAAAGATACGGGGTGAGGGCCTCCTACTTCAATGAACTGTCGGATGATCTCGATTTGAACATCACGGTTGACTACACGAACACAGAGTCCAGTCCGGCGTATTACCAGATATCTCCGATTACGACAGATACAGCTATCCTTTCGTCAGCTGTCAACTTCGGTACAATCACCCCAAGCAATGAACGTCAGGACTCGGCGGCTTCAACCGCCCCTGTCTCCAAGGGGGAGCTGGAGCAATATGGCGTCACGGGGACGCTTGACTGGGATTATGCGGATGATCACAGGGTAAAATTCATTGCCGGTTATCGTTATCAGGACGGGGGTCGCAATGTGGCGCTGCTCAACGGGGTGAATGTCGGCGTGCTTCAGATGACCGCTGCCGGGTTTAACCAGAACATTCAGGGGGCAAACCAGTTCCTCGGTTTCTTTGGTTCACTGCCCGGCACAACGCCGCTTCCTGTGGACACAACGCCGCGTCCTGAATTGAATGCGCAACTGGCAGAGTCGGCCTCAACGCTGATTGGGGTCTACACAACGGGATATGGGAACAGCAAGGGCCCGGATGAGCACGAACAATATTCCTTTGAGGCCACCTTCACAGGTGAACTGATGGACAGCCGCCTCGAATATACGGCCGGTCTTTACTATTTCCAGGAGGATACGGCCACGAACCGCCAGCTTGAGGGCGGGTATTCCCGGCAGGATTACTTCCAGCATTATTTGCTTTCACTCTCTCCGCTCGGTGCCCTGCGTGGCTTGGGCAATGCTACGGCGGCAACGCCGACACCGGCCCAATATGCGTGTTTGACACCCGGAGCCTGCTCGGAAGCCGATACCGGGGCCGCTTTTGGCGCTATCGTTGCCTATTTGAACGACCCGGTAGTCAGAGGCTCATACACGGCCTATGCGTCAGCTCTGGATGCCGCCAGAAATTCAGGGGCCATGCCCATTATCATAGATACGGAGGCCATGGCCGCTTATGCGAGTTTGACCTATCACGTTTCTGACAATTTCCGCATTACAGGTGGTCTGCGCATTTCAGATGAGGAACGGACCGGTTTGCAGCAACCTGTATCGCCCTTCTTTGGGGATACAACAACGCTTATGGGGAATCCGATTGACCTGAACTATGCAAACATTTCATTCGATTCGACCGACCCCTCCCTCAGTCTGGAATATGATGTAAATGAGGATATGTTGATGTATGCCTCATACAGCGAAGCCTTCCGCTCCGGTGGGTTTAATCAGCCCTCGACGGCCCTGCGCCAGGAGGGAAAAACCTATGGTGAGGATTTCGTTTTTAACTCAGAGGAAATTGCGGCCTACGAGCTTGGTTTCAAGTCAGACCTTATGAATCGGAGACTGCGGATCAATGGGGCTGTCTATTATTATGAATTGACCAATGAGCAGTCCAACATTCCCAAAAATCTTCTGCTCGGGACGGCTCGTGAAATTGTCAACAATAATGCTGATTTTTACGGTGCCGAAATTGACGTGATTGCGCTGCTTGGTGAAAAATTCACCGCCAGCTTCAACTACGCTTACACCTCGGGGGAATTGGATCCTGTGGTTAACCCGAATTTGTGCAGAAATGTCCAAACCGGGGCTGAAGAGGACTGCACAGGCGGCGGTTTTGGTATGCCCGGAGTTGATCAAACGGCGACATCCATTGACTATCGTGAGGATATTGTCGGCAACTCTGAAAATTCAGCCACCTTTGCATTGAATTATGTCGATGAAATCAGGGATGGCGTTGAGTTGCGCGGGCACATTGACTATAGCTGGAAATCACAAAGGGAAACCTCTCCCCGTGTTTTCACGGATGAACGTCACATCGTGAACGCCAATGTGCGGTTTGATTACCGTGGGGCAGACGATAAAGGCACTTATCTGATGTTGTGGAGCAAAAACCTCCTTGACGAGGATTACCGGACTGATGGCCTCGGTTTCGAAACATTTGCCAACCGGGTTTACATTTACGGTGAACCGCGGACATTCGGTGTTACTGTTGGCATGAGTTTCTAACCCAGAAACCCGAAACCCTGAAGGCGGTGGGCTTTATGGCCCGCCGTTTTTGGTGGTGTGTCGATGCTTGTCTTCTGGCCCGCCTGCGCTTAAGCTTGGTGAAAATAAGTGGAGGGGTCATGTCAGTTCAATTCATCAGACTTTGTGTTTTCGTCATTATGGTTACGGCCTTGTTTCCGGTCGGGCAGGGGGGCGCCCAGCCCCAAAGTCAACCAAACATCGTCATTCTTCTCGCCGATGATTTGGGGTATGCCGACCTCGGCTTCCGCGGCAGTGACATTGAAACGCCGCATCTTGACCAAATGGCGGCGGACGGCATGCGGCTGGAGCGGTTTTATTCCCTGCCGATCTGCACCCCGACCCGTTCGGCCCTGATGACGGCCCGGGATCCGGTCAAGCTCGGCATGGCGTATGCCGGTCTGCAGCCCTGGGTGACCGGCGGCGTCTCCCCGCAGGAGCGGTTCATGCCGGAAAGCTTCCGGGATGCCGGTTATGATACAGCCATGGTCGGCAAATGGCATCTGGGCCGCGCCCATGAAGCCTTGGTTCCACACAGCCGCGGCTTCAACCACTTTATCGGTCATCTCAACACACAGGTTGACTACTACACCCACTCAGCAACCGGCGGCCATGACTTGCAGGAAAACGGCACATCCGTCTATCGCGAAGGGCAATATGCAACGGATATTCACGGCGATGAGGCGGCCAAATTCATCACTTCCGGGCGCGATAAATCCAAGCCGTTTTTCCTTTATGTCCCGTTTCTGGCACCTCACAGCCCAATGCAGGCGCCTGAAGAATTGGAGGACAAATACAGCGACCGCTCCAACCTGATTTTCCCCAAGCGCACATATGCGGCGATGGTGGACTCAATGGATCAGAATATCGGCAAAATTTTCGCTGCACTTGAAGCCGAAGGCGTGGCCGACAACACCATTGTTTTCTTTTTCAGCGACAATGGCGGCTTTGCCGGTTTCGGCGCCGACAACACACCCTATCGCGGCGGCAAGCTGGAAACCTTTGAGGGCGGTATTCGGGTCAACGCCCTCATCAAATGGCCCGCAGTGATTGCCCCCGGCTCCGAAACCGACCAGACCATTTCCGTCATGGACATATTTCCGACCTTCGCCGCGGCAGCCGGTATTGAGATGGGGGTGGAGAAAAAGCTGGACGGCCTGAACCGCCTGCCGGTGCTGGAAGGGAAAAACCGCAGACGCCCCGGCGCGCTGTTTTTTGGATCCAACAGCCCGGAATATAATTTGTTCAATCTAGCGGTTGTTGAAGGTGACATGAAACTGGTGCAAATCGTTGACCATGACGGTCTTGAGACCAATGTGGAAAATTACTTGTTTGACTTGAACGCCGATCCGCAGGAGCAAAATAATCTGGCCGAGGAAAAGGCCTATCTGGTACGCCAAATGTCTAAAAAGCTCAGAAATTGGCAGGCCCAGCATCCAGTCAGCGGAATCCGCGTATCCATCAACCCGCACCCGGGCTGGCGGGCGCCGAAGGACTTTGCCGAAGACATCAGGTCTTCTGAAGGCACTCTTTCCGAAGAATGGGGCGGGTTCGGCACTTTGGCCACGAAAACCTTGCAACTGCGCTATGGTGATAAGGGCCGGATCAAATACGAATAGGAAACATGATGAAAAAATTGAGCAAAAAACATCTTCTCATCGGTGTTGTCTTGGTTCTTGCGGGCCTTGCCGCACTTCTGGCGTCCTCCGGTGAATTCAAGCGGCAGGTCAGCATCGCGGCCGTTGACCGCATCAGTGACATGGCTGCTGAGCGGATGTCCGGCGGGGAGGATGGTGTGACCAGCGTCGCCGCCGAATTCATCAACATCCCGATAGAGGTGCGCGAAATCGGCCCGGATATCTATCAGGCAACCGGAGTCGGCAACACACATCTGATTGTCACCGAGACCAGCCACATTCTGTTCGATACCGGCCTGTCCCTGCAAGTGGCCAAACAAATCAAGGCGTTTGAAGCGGCTGTTCCTGAAAAACCCTTGACCCACATCATTCTCAGCCATTCCCATGCCGACCATATCGGTGGGGTGAAATTCTGGCAGCGGCCTGACACGCAGATTGTGACCCATGTCGATTTTCAAGAGGAGCAGCGATACCTGACCGAACTGAACGATTATTTCTATGGGCGCAACCGACTGCTGTTCCCGTTCATGCCGGAGGAGCCGCCGACCCTAGAGTTATTGCAATATGGCGGCATCCGCTCAGACCTCACGGTTCATGATTTTGAAACATTGCGCATCGAAGAGGGCGGGCGTGTGCTGGAAATCATCGGCACACCGGGAGCTGAAGGCGCCGACAATCTGGTGCTGTGGATGCCCAAGGAGAAAATCCTCTTCAGTGGCGACACTTTCGGGCCGATTTTCCCGCAATTCCCCAATGTTTTCACCATGCGCGGGGAAAAGGTCCGCAAACCGGTTGAGTATATCAAGTCTCTTGACCTTATCATCGGTCTCGACCCTGATGTGATTGTGCCGAGCCACCGTGAACCGGTGACGGACAAACAGGCCATCCGCACCGGATTGCGCAAAATGCGCGATGCAGTCGCCTATGTGCATGATGCGACCGTCGCCGGCATGAATGCCGGCAAAACGCTCGGCGAGTTGATGGCAAGCATTAGTCTGCCGCCGGAGCTGGCCTTGTCCGAGGAGCACGGGAAAGTCGCCTGGGCGGTCAAGAGCATCTGGGAATATTATGCGACCTGGTTCCATTTCGACAAAACCACTGAGCTTTATGCGGTTCCGGACACTGCCGTTTATCAGGATTTGGTGACGCTTGGGGGGCAGGCTGAAATCAATGCCCGTATTGCCCGTTATCTTGATGACGGAAAACCGGTTCATGCCATGCATTTGATTGAAATCGCCAAAGCGGATGAAAGCGGACCGGCCTGGCGGCAAACCCAAGAATTGCACAAACGGGCCCTGGAAACCCTGCTCGCGGCGGCCAAGGACGGCAGCAGGAACAGCTATGAAATCTATTGGTTGACGGCCCAGCTCCGGTTGGTTGAGGCGGCGCTCGCCTCAGACTGATTTCATTAGCTCCACAGCCTTTGTGCAAACCAGAACATGCCAAGTCCGAACAGGCTCAGGCAGACCCCGCGGTGGACCAAAACCAGAGTGTCGGTTTGTTCGGTCTTGTAGAGGTTGCGGCCAACCAAAATCAGAACGTAAAAACCGGAAAGCCCGACCAGCTGGGCGACCTCGACCCCAAGATTGAACCCCAGCATCGGGGTGAGCAGATCATTCTGGTTGAAATTCAGATCAAGCAGCCCCTCGGCAAACCCGGCACCATGGACAAGTCCGAAGCAGACCGTCATCACCGGCAAAAAGCGCTGCCGCCAGGTGGTTTCAAGTGTGCTCTCTCCAAGCACAAACAGAGTTAAGCCCAATCCGGCCAGAAGATAGGCTTTTGACAGAAATGCACCGAGGATGAACACCAACAGTACCATCATTGCCAGCACTGCCGGAGCGAGCAGGCCAGATGCACCCCTGTCCTGTTGTGCCGCTTGATTGGCCGTGACCGCAATCGTCAAGCCGATCATGGCTTCGATCAAGGGCATGTCCGGTGCAATCCAGCCAAAAACAGCCAGTCCGAGGGTCAGGCTGTGGCCGAGCGTGAACCCGGTGATGCACCAGATGGCGGTTGATGGTCTGGTGGCTGCCAGTATCAGGGCCAGCAGAAAAAGCATATGGTCCAGGCCGGAAACCACATGTGAAAACCCGACTGTGAAAAACCCGGCAAACGTATCCGTCACGGCACCAATATCAAACCGAAAGCTTCTGTTCGCCTTGTTCAACACGATTTGATGTGTTGTGTCTGTAAGTTTAAGGCGGGCGTAATGCACATGGGTTGAGGAGACGGCATGGAAGCTGTCTATCGTGATGCGCGTATGTTGCGCGTCTATTGTGTCCGGACATGCAAAACGCCCGGATGCCTTCAACTTTCCGCGGACATGTTCCCTGATGTTGAGTTCTGACCATCGGCAGGGCGTTTTTTGTTCAACCTTCAGGGTCTCGCGAAGATGCCGCTCAAACAGCTGGATAAAACCGGTTTCGTCCTGATAGAGCCGGGACAGCTGGGTGATGCGTCGAAGGTCAACACTATAGGCAAAGGAAAGGCTCTGGTCCGCGGCCTGCCATTCAGAATAGGACTGGCTTTTGACATGGGCCTGTGCCGAAAGCCCTGTAAGCAGAAAAATCAGCAAGGAGACTGCAGCGGTGCGCATCACTGGTCGGTGTCCGCCTTTATGGTGATGCGGGCGGACCGGCGTAAGCCATCCAAAAACGCTTCAAAAGCCTCTTCATTTTTCCGGCGCTGCCACTCGGCTTTGACGCTGTTGCGCACTGACGCGAAGGGCTGTGTGCCGCCGCTTTTTTGTCGGATCCAAAAAAAACTGTAATCTCCGTCCTGCACCAACGGGCCGGCAATGTCGTCGGCGCTCAGTTGGGCCAGTGTTTGCGCCAAATCACCGCCGACATAATCCGCGAGTTTGGCAGGGGGTATTTTTTCAGGAATGTCCAGGTTTTCCATGCCAAGGCGGTTTGCTGCCTGAAGGAACGCCTCGCCTTTTTTCAACGCCTGCACAAATTCGGAGGCAATGGTTGGTGACGGGGATCTGACAGAAGCAACACTCAGGATGGACGGGCCTGAGAATAATGCCCGGTTTTCAGCATAAAAACCCTGCAATTGTTGTTCGCCAGGCTCGGTTTCCGTAAAACTTGTGCTTGCCTTCATCATCGCTTGTATCAGGTTCTTCCGCACCACTGTATCGGAACGCGTCAACCCCAATGCTTCGGCCTCCTGCAGCAGCAATTCCTCATCCACGAGAACCTGCAGGGCCTTCCGTCGATCCTCCTCGGTCAGACCACGTTTCAGTCCGTCCTGCATGGCGAGCAAAGCCCGGTTATACTCACTGGCGGGAATGTCGATGCCATTGACCTTGGCCACCCAGTCCTGTGTGTCCAGAAAGCCGGTTTTTAGCCCCAAAGCACTGATCAAAGCCAACAGCAATCCTGCAATGCCGGCTGCCAGTCCGGCCAGCGGAGACGTCAGGGTTGGGCGGCCCGGCATTGCTCTAGGGGTGATTGACATAAATCGGTGAAGACCAGGCCCTGACATCCTTCATGGTTGTGCAGTCGCTGTCACCGGAGCGATAATCGCCGTAACAGATTTCCGCATCAATACAGTTGCCTTCCTCATCCAGAGTGCATTTGATCGGTTCGGCATTGATGGTCGGCCGTGGCTCCTGAATGGCGCGGGCGTAATACAAGGCATCACGCTGATCAGCGGAAAATGAGGGGTCGGTGAACTCAAAACTGCAGCCATTCTGATCCGGTTCGCATTGATGCACGAGGAATGGATCCTCAATCAGTGTGTCTATCAGTTCACCGGCGACCATTTGCGGGCGAATGCGGACAATCTCGATGCGTTCAATCAGATTGCGCTCATCGCCCGGATTGTAACATTCGCCGGAACACAGCATGTCAATACGGTCTTGCCCGAGGGCTTCCACCGCGAAATCCGGACAGCCCGGTTTTTGCTTGAAGGAACCGACTGCCTTGACCCGGAAAGTGCCGCTTTGCGTGTCGGTCACCTTGCCGCCCATGGGCACTTCCTGTCCGTCTGCGCCGGTTCTGTCGAACCACAACAACATGCGAGGGCCGGAAGTGGCGAAGGTCTCGCGGCGTTTCATGGCTTGCCAGATTTCTTCGCGAGAGCGTCCGTCCGTATGTACGGCCGCCAAGCCGCCGGTGGTCCAGAAGCCGGACATGCGTTCAATCTCTGCCAGCTGGAGTGTCGCCTCACGCATCAAATCCTCGGTGGATTTGTAATGGGGAAAAGCGTCAACCGGAACCACCTCCGGATTGAGCAGATCAAACCAGAACGGGCTGATGGCCCCCGACGCTTCCGTCGTCAGGCGGCGCGCCACTTCCTTGTAGCCGGTGCCCGGCCGCCCGCGATGATTGTCGGAGGAACTGATGAAGCCCCAATGGAACCGCGCCGGATCATCAGGGTTTTCGTCAAAACGCGATACGGCGAGGCCATATTGCACACTTTTGGTCGGCCGGTGATTGATGGTCGGCAGGTAACAATCCGTGCATTGGCCGGACAGCAGCCAGTCCTTGGCGCTCTCGCCCCCGATCGCCATGTGATAGGCCGGCCCCATATCAATCGCGATTTGCTCTGTCTGTTTCTGACGCTCCCGGCAAACCGCTTCGCCTTCACCGCCATCCATGCAGCGTTCAAATATAATTTCACCGGCGCGCACACAGGGTGGGGTGTAATCCGCAGTCGGGGCGGGGCAGTATTGATTGCCGTTCTGGTCAACTGCAAAAGCACGGTAACTGCGGTACTCTTCTGTGTTGCCATGGCCGGAATAAATTTCTATCAAGCCAAATTCATCCGGTCTTTGGGCCGGATGCAGGGCCTTGTCCCAGGATGCGCCGGGCGGGGTGTAAAGACCCCATGTCGAACCATGCGGAATGATCAACGGGTCGAGTTTCTGCTCATCGCGTAATTTTCGTACCAGATCACCAGGTGTCAGAGCCGTTTCAAAACACGAAGCCGGCAGCTGATCGGATGGAATGTCAGGGTCACAATCCGGCACTTCACGAATTTTGGCAAAATAGGTGTTGAAATCCCAATAATCCCTGCGGTTTTTGAAATCCATCAATGAGACGATGGTTGGCACACCGGTGGCATTTTGACGAAGTGCCGCGGTTGCGCCACCACCGGATCCGATGGGCCGTGGAGCAACTTGCTCATCCTCTAAATGCTGGAAAATGACGTTTTTATGGCCGTAATGTTCATCGGGTGTCAGGCCGATCTGTGTCCATTCAAAGCCGAGAAATGAAACCATGTCCGGATTGGACTGGTCGATGGCTTTGGCTTGGCATTCCCGCATGCTTTGTTTGGCGTTTTCCCATCTAGCCGGGGTTGAGGCCTCGGCATGATCCGTAATGGACCAGAAATCAAGGGATGAGCAATAGCGGGCATAATCACAGGCGTCGGCCAGAGGGTGGATCCCTTTGCCGTGGTTCATCGGCAAGGCCCACAAAAAGGCGTCCGTGGAATAGGTGGTGTGGACATGAAGGTCGCCGAACAGGATTTGTTTGGTTTTGCCGGCGGGTGCCGTGTCCAGGTCATCCTGTTGCTTGGCAATGACAAATGCATCCGGCAGACTGCCCCCGATGATGGTGCCGCGGCCGCGTTCTTCGCCCAGTTGCCCCTTCATGTTGGCGGTGTCAACAAGGAAGACAGCACTGACGGCGATCAATAAGACGGCCGCCACTGTAAATTTGTTTTTGAAAAGCCCCGGCATGTTCCCCTCCCGTCAAAAAGTTAAATTATACTGACATTGCTGATGATTAAGGTCAATTTTGATCAAGGGTAATACCGGCTGATTGTGTCAACCACGCAGGCCGGTCGCTCCTCGCCCTCAACCTCAATCGTGACCCTGAGCGTTGACTGCACCCCGCCTTTGACTTCCTCGATTTTGATGAATTCACCTGTTGCGCGGATTTTGGCGCCGACCTTGACGGCATTGGGGAAGCGGGCTTTGTCTATGCCGTAATTGACGCCCATGGACATCTGTTCAACTTCAAGCATCATTGGCAGAAATTTATTGGCCAGGGAAAGTGTCAGATAGCCATGCGCAATGGTGCCGCCGAACGGTCCGTCCGCAGCTCGCTCGGGGTCAACATGAATCCACTGATGGTCATCGGTTGCATCGGCAAAACCGTCAACGCGCTGCTGGTCGACGGTCATCCAGTCCGTAGGCCCAAGGGTGACACCTTCCTGGCCCATCAGTTCGTGCGGCGTTTGATAGTTTTTTTTCATGTTTTTGTTCCTAGGCTCTTTGGCTCGATGATGAAATGACCTCGCCGGTCAGATAGGATGAGTAGCCGCTTGCCAAAAAGACCATGATGTTGGCCTGTTCCCAGACTTCACTGCCGCGTCCGAAGGCTTCCTTGGCTTCAAGCTCGGCCAGAAGCTCTTTGGATGTGACCTTGTGCAGAAACGGATGCATCGCAAGTGACGGGGCAACGGCATTGACCCTGACACCAAACTCGGCCCCTTCAATGGCGGCACACCGCGTCAGCGCCATCACGCCGGCTTTGGCGGCAGCATAATGGGACTGTCCTTTTTGCGCCCGCCACCCCAGAACCGAAGCGTTGTTGACAATGACACCGCCATCCCCGGCTTTCATGTGCTGCATGGCTGCCCGGTTGATGCGGAAACAGCCATTCAGGGTGACATCAAGAACTATGGCCCATTCCTCGTCCTTCATGTCAACGAGATCGGCGGTGCCGCCAAGACCGGCATTGTTGATGACAACATCAATTGCCCCGAAAGCCTTTTCAGCTGCTGCAAACAGGGCATCAACATCAGCCTGCACCGTGACATTGCACAGGCAGCTGTGGACTGTGCCCCCCGTTTCATGGATGAGTTTTTCTTTCGCCTCAGCCAGACGCCCTTCGTGAATATCGGAAATCAGGATGCTGGCGCCTTCCTCCAGACATTTTTTGGCGACTGCAAAGCCGATGCCGGTGCCTGCCGCCGCCGTGATGATGACGTTTTTGCCGGCCAGAAGGTTATGGCCGGGGACATAATCAGGGACTTGTTTCAGGTCAACCATTGTTGAACCCCCTCGGTTCTTTGGGCATGCCGAGCGCCCGCTCAGCAATCATGTTACGCTGGATTTGGTTGGTGCCGGCATAAATCGTATCGGCACGTGTATAAAGGAACAGCTTTTGCATTCTGCTGAACTCGCCGTCAACGAGTTCTGCCTCATCACCGACAACATCCATGGCGAGTTCCCCGAGATCCCTGTGCCAGGTTGCCCAAAAGATCTTGGAAATATAGCCTTCTTTGGTCATGGTGCCGTTTTCCGTGCCGTTCAGCATGCGCAGGGCGTTGAAACGCATGACCTTCAGCCCGGCATGAGCCTTCGCAATACGCTGGCGGATCAACGGGTTGTCCATCGCGCCATTGCGCGCGGCGATATCGACAATCATGTCCAGCTCGCTTTTGAACAGCATCTGCTGGCCCAAAGTGGATGTGCCGCGCTCAAAGGCCAGCAGAGCCATGGCGATTTTCCAGCCTTCGCCGACTTCCCCGATAATGTTGTCCTGACTGGTTTTGGCATTGGTGAAATAGACTTCATTGAATTCCGCCGTGCCGCTGATCTGATGGATGGGGCGGATTTCGATGCCGTCTTGATCAAGCGGCACCAGCAGAAACACCAGGCCGTCACGCCCTTTGGACCCTTCGACGGCGCGGGCCACGACAAACACCCAATCCGACTCATGCGCCAATGAGGTCCAGATTTTCTGACCGTTCAGCACCCATTCATCACCGACCAACTCAGCTTTGGTTCTTAAATTGGATAAATCAGACCCGGCATTCGGCTCGGAATAGCCCTGACACCAGAATTCCCGACCTTCCTTGATGCCGGGGAGAAACCGCTGTTTCTGGTCTTCCGTTCCAAAGGCGATGATGGTCGGGGCGACCAGCGTTTCTCCGATGTGGCCGGCCCGGCCGGGGCCGCCATGTCGGGCATACTCTTCATTGTAGGCAACGATATCCATCAACCCAAGATTGCGGCCGCCATATTCTTCAGGCCAGGACAAGCCGATGAAACCGGCGGCACCGAGTTTCATTTCCCATTCCTTGCGCAATTCTGGATAGGCGTCTTCATCACCCGGACAGCCGCGCCACCGCACTTTTTCGTATTCACCGGAAAGGTTTTCCGTGAGCCATTGGTTGATTTCTTCACGAATGTGCATCATGCGGCTCCTTGTCTGATGAGTGTTGCCAGACGGTCGTATGAGTCTTCAACGGAATTGAACAGGCTTTTGTTGGCGCGGGCGCGTTTGAAAAAATAGTGCAGCGGATATTCCCAGGTGAAGCCGATCCCGCCATGCATCTGGATGGCGTCTGCGGCAATGCTGAAATAGGCTTCGCTGGCATAGGGTTTGGCAATGAGATAGGCCTCCAGCCTTTCATCGGTATTGTCCGAGTCGGCGGCATAATAGGCGGCTGAGCGGGCCGCCTCCAGATTGATGAACATGTCTGCGCACCGGTGCTTCACAGCCTGGAAGGAGGCAATCGGGCGGTCGAATTGTATCCTTTGTTCGGCATAGTCCAGCGTCATATCCAGACACCGTTGGGATCCACCAACGCACTCTGCCGCCAATGCGCCATAGGCAATGGTCAGCACCTTGTCGAGGTCGGCATTATCGACTGCGCCCAGCACATCATTCGTTTTGGGGGCAAATCCGTTCAGCGTGACCGAAGCCAGCGCCCGCATCGGATCGACTGTTTCACTCGGCGTAACCGTAATCCCGTCAGCATCCGGTGACGCCATGACAATTTTGCTGGTGCCGGTGTCCGAGGGCAGGGCGATGAGCAGCATGTCGGCAAACTGCGCGTCCAAAACAAGTTTGACCTCGCCATTGTCGGTGGGCAGCGAGCGGGCATCGACAAAACTTAAGATTGCCTCACCCGCCGCAATTCTGCCGAGCCAGTCGGACTTTACATCTTCAGTGCCGAAAGTCTCGATGATGTCGGCGCAAATCACACAGGTCGAGAAGAAGGGGGAGGGGAACAGAACATAGCCTGTTTCCTCCATCACAACGGCCCGGCCAAGATGACCAAGCCCGGCGCCGCCATATTCCTCAGCAATGGAAATGCCCGCCATGCCTTGTTCTTGGGCAAAAGTTTTCCATCCGTCTGGATCGTAGGCTTGTCCGGATTTGGCAATGACATGCTGCTTTTGGCCGTAATCGTCCCAATCCTTGAGCCAGCCTTTGACAACATCACGGATCATGTCGTGGTCTTCGTTAAACGGGAAGTGTGCCATGTTTCAGGTTCCGTATACTTTCTGGGCCGGAGGGGTGATTTCAATCAACTCTTCAATCACTCCATGTATTTCAGAGATTTCATACCGGTCGCCCTTATCCTTGATTGGCCCGGTTTTGTGGCCGTCTGAAATCGACAATTTGCCGCCGAACGGTTCAAAGCAATGTCCGGTCACATCTTCAGACCCCTCACTGCACAGATAGACGATGAGGGGCGCAATGTTCGCCGGATCATACTGGTCAAAGCTGCCGTCCTCGGGTTTTTTCATCATCTCGGCGAACACCTCTTCTGTCATGCCGGTGCGGGCATTGGGGGCGACGGCATTGGCGGTGATGCCATAGCGCCGCAATTCGGCGGCCTGATTGAGGGTCAGCGCCAATATGCCGCCTTTGGCGGCGGAATAGTTGGTCTGGCCGATGGAGCCCTGCAACCCGGCGCCGGAACTGGTGTTGATGATGCGGCCTTTCGGGTCCTCCCCGTTTTTCGATTTTTCCCGCCAGTATTTTGCGGCATGGGAGGAGGTGCAGAAATGCCCCTTCAAATGCACACTGATGACGGCATCCCAGTCCTCCTCGGTCAGGGAGGTGAACATCCGGTCGCGGTTGTTGCCGGCATTGTTGACCACGGCATGCAGATCGCCATAGGTCTCGATTGCAGCCTTCACCATCTCGCCGGAGTCGGCGTAATCGGTGATGTTGTTCAAGGCGAGCATTGCGGTGCCGCCAGCGGCCGCTATTTCATCCACCGTGGCCTGGCCGGTCTCGGGATTGATGTCATTGACCACCACATTGGCCCCTTCGGCCCCCAGAGCCAAAGCATAGGCGCGCCCCAGACCGCCACCGGCCCCGGTGACAATGACAGTTCTGT
Organism: Parvibaculales bacterium; assembly: GCA_049890195.1. Lineage (GTDB taxonomy): Bacteria > Pseudomonadota > Alphaproteobacteria > RS24 > RS24 > JAYQKL01. The sequence goes on along the minus strand of JBMHBY010000005.1, from coordinate 70,486 downwards.
TTTCTACAAAGTTGCCCATTTTACAGTCTTTCGATGATGGTAACGTTGGCCTGTCCGCCGCCTTCGCACATGGTCTGCAGACCGTAGCGTCCGCCGGTGCGCTCCAGCTCATTGAGCAGGGTTGACATCAGCTTGGTGCCGGTTGCGCCGATTGGATGCCCGAGCGAAATGGCGCCGCCATTGACATTGGTTTTTTCATGCGGATAACCGGTGTCCTTCAACCAGGCCATCGGGACAGAGGCGAAAGCCTCGTTGATTTCAACAAGATCAATATCATCAAGTGACATGCCGGCACGCTTCAGGGCGTATTCCGTTGCCGGAATGGGGGCGGTCAGCATCCATACCGGATCATCAGCCCGTACGCTCATATGGTGAACCCGCGCACGCGGTGTCAGATTGTACCGCTTGAGTGCGTCCTCGGAAACCAGCAAAACAGCTGAGGAGGCATCACAAGTCTGGCTTGAAATGCCGGCATGAATGAATTGGCAATCGGGCAGGACATCAAGGGTCGCCATTTTTTCAAGCGTTGTATCACGTCTTACGGTTTCGTCCGTCTCCAGCCCCTCAAACGGGATGATTTCATTTTTGAAACGGCCCTCATCAATGGCCTTGGCGCCGCGTTGGTGGCTTTCCAGCGCATAGGCCTCCATTTCCTCTCGGCTGATTTCCCATTTATCGGCAATCATGTCGGCGGATTTATACTGCGAAATGGCCACGTCACCATAGCGGTCCTGCCAGCCCTTTGAACCGCTGAACGGATCCGTGAAGCCAAGCGGCTGGGCCGCCAGCATGGCATAGCTGATAGGTATCTGGGTCATGGTCTGGACGCCGCCGGCTATGACGACATCCTGTGTCCCGGACATGATGGCCTGCGCGGCAAAATGCACGGCCTGTTGGGAGGAGCCGCATTGGCGGTCAATGGTGACGCCGGGCACAGCCTGATCCAGCCCTGCTGCGAGCCAACAGGTGCGGGCAATGTCACCGGCAAGGGGACCGACGGCATCAATACAGCCGAAAATGACGTCATCATAGTCACTGTCAGGAATACCGTTGCGCTCGACTATCTGTTTCAGAATAAAACCACCCAAATCGGCGCCGTGTATTGGTGCCAAGGACCCTTTGCGGCGTCCGGTGGGTGTGCGGATTGCATCGACAATATAAGCTTCAGCCATGTTCTTCTCCTAAGCTTCAAAACTTGCGCCCGGGCCGATCGGGGCGTCATCCCCCAAAACCAGTGGCGTCAATATGTTCAAATGGTCGTTCTTGTCACCCCATTCTCCTGAAACGGCCCAAATGCGCTTCATGAACAGGTGAAGACTGACTTCATAAGTATATCCCATGCCGCCATGCACCTGAATGCCGGTTTCCGCAGCCAATACGCCGGTTTCGGCGGCGGCTATCTTGGCTTGGTGAACGGCCCGCCCGCCTTGCAACGCGGCGAGAAAAACCATCGGTCGGGTGAATTCAAGCTGGGTATGGACATTCGCCAGATGATGCTTGATGGCCTGAAAAGCTCCGATCGGCTGTCCAAATTGCTCTCTGTCCTTGGCATAGTCGATGGAGATGTCAATAATCCGGCGGGTGAGGCCGCAGATTTGGGCGGCACTGAGTATAGCGCCGTGGCGGTCTGACATGTCGCACCCCTCAGCTGCATGGTTCACTTTGAAGACACTGCGCAACGGGTCGATCGATTGCAGGGGCGTGACCTCAGCCTCATACCTGCTGAGCAATGTCGCACCGTCTGGGTGGGTTACGATGAAATAGTCACACTCGTCCGCATCTTGCGTCGCAAACAGGCGGGGGGACAGCGGAGCGATCCGTGTGGCGCCAGAAATCACCTGTTCAAGTTTCTCTGTTTCGCCCATTTTTTGCAGCAGCGGCACAACAAGACCTGCTGTTTCAACAAGGGGTTCTACGAAGCCGGCATAGCCCGCGGCTTCAGCAATCGCCGTCATGACGGTGAAATCCTGCCCGAGACCGCCTTGATCCTCGTCAGCGAGGATGCCCAGCAGTCCAAGCTCGGCGCATTGGCTCCATAGAGGTTCTACATCTCCACCATCCAATTGGGCACGCATGCGTTCGGTTGTATGTTCGCCGTCAAAAAACTGTTTGGCCGCGTCAATCAGTTCCTGTTGATCATCTGTGAACCGAAAATCCATATCACCCTCTTACCGCGGCAGGCCAAGCACGCGCTCGGCCAGAATGTTGCGCTGGATCTCATTGGTTCCGGCATAAATAGGCCCGGCCAGGGAGAACATATAACCGTCAAGCCAGCGGCCCCCGTCAATCGACTCAAGGCCCTCCTCGAGTTCTGCCTGCGCCCCCATAATGCTCATGGCGGTGCGGTGCAGATGGCGGTCCATTTCAGACCAGAAGATTTTATTGGCGCTCGACTCCGATGAGATCGACGCTCCGGCATTGACCTGAGAAACAAGGGCATAGGTGGCGGCTGCAAACCGCTCCGTGTCTATCCATGCCTGCATGACCTGATCCTTGACGCCGGATGACAAGCGGTTTGCGTGTTTTTTGTAAAGTTTGACCAGGCGACCCGCAGCGGATTGAAAACGGGCCGGTGAACGAAGCAACAAACCGCGTTCAAACCCGGCCGTCGCCATGGCCACGCCCCAGCCGCCATGTTCCGGCCCCAGAAGGTTGTCTACCGGCACACGTACCTCATCAAAAAACAGTTCAGCAAAGCCGGGGTCGCCGTCAAGCTGGGCGATCGGGCGGATGGTCAACCCTTCACTGTCCAGCGGGACCAGGATTTTTGACAAGCCCTTGTGGCGGCTGCTGTCCGGGTCTGTCCGGAACAGTCCGAAGCACCAATCCGCAAAGACGGCCCGGGAGGACCAGGTTTTCTGGCCGGTGATGACATAATAATCGCCGTCGCGCACAGCCTTGCTGCGGACACCGGCAAGGTCGCTGCCGGCGCCGGGCTCAGACCAGGCCTGCGCCCAGATTTCCTCACCGGAGGCCATGCTTGGCAGGAACCGCTTTTTCTGTTCCTCCGTGCCGTATTCCATAATGGTCGGGCCAAGCAGGAAAATCCCGTTCTGGCTGACCCGGGCCGGAGCATCGGCGCGGTAATATTCCTCTTCAAAAATCAGCCAGTCAATCAGGTCGCAACCGCGCCCGCCATATTCCTTCGGCCATGTCACCATGCCCCAATTGTCTTTGTGCAGCGTGCGTTCCCAGTCGCGATGCAGTTCAAACCCTTCCTCCGTATCAAGTGAAGGGAGTCGTTTTTCCGGAACATGCGCTTCCAGCCATGCCCTGATCTCTTCGCGAAACGCAGTTTGTTCGGGACTGAAATCTATATTCATTATTCTTCATCCTCAAAACTTGCCGCTTCACCGCTTTCAACAAAAGCATCACGGGCTTTCTGGCTGTCCTCGTGCATATACATTTCGAATGTAAAGCCCTGTTCCCAGCGGTACGACTTGTCAACATCGAAGCTCTCAATGCCGTTGAGGGCCTGTTTGGCGATGCGCAAAGCATCGCGGCTTTTGCCGGCAATAATTTCAGCAAAGGCACGCGCCTCGGCAAGATGTTGGTCGCGCGGGACAACCTTTTCAATGCCACCTAGACGGTGCATTTCCTGAGCCGTGATCTGGCCGCCGGTGAAAAAGGCAGCGCGCATTTTCGGCATGCCAACCATGCGCTGCAGGTGGGCGGCGCCGCCCATGGCGCCGCGGTCAACCTCTGGCAGGGAGAAAAAGCAGTCATCAGCCGCAATCACCACATCTGAGGCCCCGCACATGCCAATGCCGCCGCCGATGACATAACCATGCGGGGCGCTGATGACCGGGATTTCGCAGCCGCGGATGGCTTTGAAGGTTTCATAATTGCCCTTGTTCACCTCGACTATGGCGGAACTTGTTTCCGCCAATTGCTTGATGTCCACGCCGGCACAAAATCCGCGCCCCTCAGAGCGGATAATGATGACACGGACATCCTGGCGCTTGCCCATTTCCGTTACAATCGACGGAATTTCATTCCAGGTTTTGTCGTCAAAGGCGTTGACGGGCGGAAAGTCGAAAACGATTTCCCCGATGCGGTCATTGACGGAAGTTGAAATACCCATGATTACCCCTTCAAATCTGCAAAAGCGTTCTGGCAGTTTTCAGCATCCTTGATGATGCCGCTGATGATGTTGTCTGCGGTCGGCAGATCATCAATAAGGCCGGCGACTTGGCCGCTCGGCAGCACACCTTTTTCGGTATTGCCCTCAATCATCGCCTTCTGGATGATCATCGGGGCATTGCCGGCCATCATGGTCTGCCCAAGGGTCATGTCGGTTTTGGCGGCCATGCCCCAAGCTGTTTTGACCATCTCAAACATCGACATGTTGGCCTGTGACTTGTACCGGAACCCGTTGACGATGGCACGGTAGAGCATGCCGAAAGGGGAGGCGTTTTCCAGATCCTGCAGCATTTTGTTCATCACCATGCGTTGCGGCAGGCCGTCCAGCTTTGTTGAAACCGGAATGTTCGTGACCTCCGCATCCAGATAAGCCTGTTTGGTCGGGTCCGGGGTCGGACTTTCCTTTGACATCATGAACCGTGTGCCCATGGCGATGCCGTCGGCCCCGAAGGACAGGGCCGCAGCCAGTCCGCGTCCGTCCTTGAAACCGCCGCAGGCGACAACCGGTACGCCGAGTTTCTGGTCAAGCACCTGTCCAAGCAGCAGCCAGGTCGGGGTGAAGCCGGTATGACCGCCGCCTTCCTGTCCCTGACAGACCAGAACGTCAGCCCCCATTTCCACAGCCTTGGCGGCATGTTTGCTGGCCCCGATGGTCGGCACGCATTTGATGCCGGCGGCTTTGACCTTATCGATGATTTTTGACGAAGGTGAGCGGCCGTAGGAGATGGCTGCCACTTCATAATCAATGCACATGTCAATAATCCGGTCGGCGTCCTTCTGGAACGAATGGAAATTGACCCCGAACGGATTTTGCGTGGCCTGCTTGATGGTCTTGATTTCCGCTTCGCATTCCTCTGCATCCATTACGGCAGCGGCGAGAAACCCCATGGCGCCTGCGCGAACACTGGCCTGTACAAGCTGCGATGTCGCCACCCAGCCCATTGCGGTCTGGATGACCGGGTGCCGGCAGCCGAGTGTGCGGGTAAGGGCGGTGTCAAAGGCCATCAGGTGTCCTGTTCCTTCTTTTTGTTGCTGGCCGCCATTTTCTTGCCGTCAAAGCCGGCAATATAGTCGCCCTTGGCAATGGTGTTCTGGGCGTGGGCGAAATGATGCATGGCATAGACACCTTCCATGCCGGTTTTTTTGCCCTGCAGATTTTCGATGTGGTTGCAGGCCTGTTTGGTCAAAAGTGAGGCCATACGCGGTTGCTTGGCGATTTTCTCAGCCATCTCCTCGACGGTTGCCTCCAGTTCCTCGCGGGGCACAACCTTGTTGATCATGCCGGCCGCCAGCACACGCTCAGCCGACCATCTTTCGCCCAGCAACAGAAATTCCTTGGCTTGGCGGACGTTCAATTCAAACGGATGCGCAAAATACTCCACACCCGGGAAGCCCATCTGCACAACCGGGTCCTGGAAAAACGCGTCATCAGAGGCGACAATCAGGTCACAGACCCAGGCCAGCATCAGGCCACCGGCAATACACCCGCCATGGACTTGTGCGATGGTCGGCTTGGGAACTTCGCGCCATCTGTGACAAAAGCCGAGATAGACCTCCATCTCACGGATGTAGGCCTTTTCCGCGCCGGGCTTGTTGTCATGATTATAAATCATGGTGCGGCGGTCATCACGGCCAATGTCATAATCGCGTCCGGGCGTGCCGATGTCGTGTCCGGCGGAAAAATGCTTGCCATTACCATTCAAAACAATGACCTTGACATCATCGTCCCCGACGGCCCGGAAGAAAGCGTCATCCAGGGCATACAGCATCTGACCGTTTTGGCTGTTGTGGAATTGCGGACGGTTGAGTGTCAGATATGCAATCCGGTCACGCACTTCATAGAGAACGGGATTTTCCTCTTCATACACAACGTCCTTTTCAACACGTGGGACAGTTTCATTGTCAAATTCATTGTCATGGCTCATGGTGTTCACCTTGTCTTTATGGTCTGATGCCGGGAGGATTGTCCTTGAAGACGGTGGCGCGCAGATTATGCGGATCAAGCTCGTTGATGATATCAAGTTGTTCCTGCGTCGGCGCTGTGGTTTCAGGGATGGCGTCCGGAATCACCAGGTCAAAGCCTGTGTTGTCCTGAACCTCCTCAGCCGTAACCCCCGGATGCAACGATTTTATGGCAATCGCATGATTGTCGCCAGAAAAATCAAGCACGCATAAATTGGTGATGATGCATCTGTGGTCAAGGCCGGGCGGGTATTTTCCATCCGGATAGCGGGCCGGATTGTACCCGGCACCGCTGACCATATCCACTTCGCCGGCCACAAAGGCTTTGGTGTTGTGTGACGGGAAAAACATCGAGGTGCGGTTGTTGACCGTGTTCCCGGGCAAGCCGCGCACACCCAGCAGGGTGACTTTCGGATTGGCATAGTCACCGATTGCCGACAGGTTCATCTGTCCGAATTTATCAACCTGAACCGGGCCGACAAAGGCATGACGGTTGCCTTTGGCAATCAGGTCAAACACCCGTTCATAGCCGACATTGCCCTCTTTTTTGGGTGTATAACCATTGCGCTTGCCGACCGGTACGGGTTCTGAAACAAGGTAATACTCGCCATCAGACATCATCAGCCCCGGATGAGTTGTCTTTTTGGCCAGTGAACCCGCAAGACGAGGGACAAGCCCGATCAGCGTCGCGAACACTTCCGGGGTTTCGTCTTCAAATATCTCTGCACCGGCGGCGATGCATAATTCTGCAAGGGAAAAACTCATTTCTACCTCTAAAATACCGGGAGGGGGAGGGCGCGGATATGGTCTTCCCCCCCAACGGCCTCAATATAATTGTCACTGGTGACGAAGGTGTCGCAATAGTCCTGCCAGCCGTCCCCGGCGGCTTGTGAATAGGTCTTCAGATGACCGACATCAATGCCATAGTCAGGCCCGTTGGATGTCGGGTGGGCACCGAGCGGCGCTTCGGCAACACCGGCAACCAGATTGCGTTCAATCGGCATGTTTCTGACCTTGACGGCATCATCGAAAGCGGATGTATCGACAATTTTTTCGGTCGTCAGGTAAGCCTTGTCGGCTGCCCGGCAGAACCATTCATCAAAAAACATGTCCGGGCCGCCTATATAGCTGTTGCCCAATACATCAGCCTCGGACACATGGCACAGGGCGAGGTCCAGCTCGATGGCCGGCATGGCGACAAGGTTTTCACCCTTATAGGGATCCTGAATGATCTTGATGTCCGGGTTGTGGGTCATCACATCCGTCCCCAAACCCGCCCGGCATGGCAAAAAGGGAAGTTTTTGCGCAGCGGCTTTGAGGCCCAGCTGGAACATGCCTTCATCCACCTCCATAACCTCGAATTCACCTGCGGAACGGGCACGCCGGAAGTGCGCTTCCATCGGGATGACATCAAGTGAAACAAATCCGAAAATCAGCTTCTTGAGTTTACCGGCGCTTGCCAGCATGCCGACATCACAGCCGCCATAGGCGGCAATCGTCAGGTCTGTCACATCGGTCTTGAGGATTTCACGGATCAAGGCCATCGGCTTGCGTCGTCCGCCCCAGCCGCCAATGCCGATGGTCATGCCGGATTTGATCTGCGCTGCAATGTCAGCAACGCTCATGGATTTATCGATCGGTGAACCCATGCTCATTCTCCCATTTGGGGGAAATCATATTCATGTCCCCAATAATCGCCGGAGGTGCTTTTGGTTGGCGTAAATTTGGACCAGTCCTCGATGGTCAGGCCGTCATAGCCGACTTCAATGCCAATGCCCCCCGGGGCGAAGAAATAGAACGACACCATTTCATCATTTGAGTGGCGCCCGAGGCTGGCAAAAATATGCAGGCCGGCCTGTTTCACGCGGTCCATGCAATAGCCGACATCATCCATGCTTCTCATTTCCGCCATCAGGTGAATGACACCGGTCGGATTGGGGAAGTTGTAAAGACCCAGCGTGTGATGGCGCGGATTATCAGCATGCAGGAACAAAATCCGCTGCTCCGGCAAATCCTCAGCCGGCGGGGGCAGGGTCAGGTCATCGCTGATCCCGAAACCGCACAATTGGGTGTAGAACTCCTCGGTCTCCTTGTTCGCCGGGGCCGGAATGACCAAGTGGCCAAGCCCCATCTCGCCGGTGATGAAACCTGACACACCTGCACCGGGTTCAAACGACGACCCGTCTTCACGCCCATGGCACAGTTCTAGCCTGTTGCCGGAGGGGTCATGGCAAAAGGCATAGGCGGCGACGGCGCGGCGCTTGGCGTTTGCATCATCGCCGCGGACTACCTCTATGCCTGCGCCTTCCAGCCTGCCGATGAGCGCCTCATAGTCTGCTTCACCGGCCAGCTCATAGCCTGCCGCAACGAATTTTTCCTCATCGCCTTTTTCCACCATGTAGCGAAAAGGGGCTTCATCCATCCGCAGAAAAGCGGCACCGTGCGCATCCTCGCGTTCGGCGCGTTTGAAACCCAGAACAGTCTCGGCAAAGCCGGCCCAGGCGTCTGGATCGTTCATCTGCAGGACCACATATCCCAGTCGTACAATTCCCATAGTTGTGTTCCCTTTTAATGTTAGTCGTTCTGTAAAAAGTCCAGGCTGACGGCATTAAACATGCGTGGGTGTTCAATCATGACCCAATGGCCGCAGGCATTGACCTCAATCAGGCGGGAAGTGTTGTTCGCGCGCAGGCACTTTTCCTTGCCTGATGGTGGCATGAACAAATCATCAGCCCCCCAAAAAGTCAGAATGGGATGGGTCAACTCACTCAGCCGTGGCCCCAGATTCGGTGTTTTCATTGTCGTGATGACTTCCGGCGGCTGGGTTTGGGCGACCTCCCAGCGCATGGACACCAGCGAGTCTGTCACCAAATCATCGTCATGCACAAAATGATGCATGACGGCGCGCAAGGCTTCCTCGCTCATGCCGTTTTTGGTCGCTTCCATCATTTTGGCGATGCCGGGCATGGTGAAATAGTCCTGTTGCTCCTCAATGCAGCCCGGCCCCATCAGGATCAACTTGTTGACGAATTCCGGTTGGTCAAGGGCAATCTGAATGGCAATGCCAGCTCCAAGCGAGTTGCCGACAAAATGACAATTCTTGACACCAAGCGATGCCAATCCCGCCATTAGCGTGTCACAAAACAGCTGCAGTGTGTAATCACCCAAATCCGTCGGTTTGTCGGTGTAGCCGAAGCCGATGATGTCAGGCAGCAACACATAAAAGCCTGCATCAGCAAAAACCTGCGCATTGTTGTGGAAATTGGCATAGGCACTGTTGCCCGGGCCCGAACCGTGGACGAACACCACGGCCGGGTCATCGGGGTTCCCGAATGTCAGGAAGTGCATCTTGATTGGGCCGGCCTCTACATATTGCCCCTCTGGTGGCCGCATGAGCGCTTCAGTCATCAGACAAACACATCCGAGCTTTCACCGGTCAGCTGAATGCCGCCGAAATTACGGGCGAACCCAACCGGATTGTTGGCGACATGCGCCCTGGCAATATGGATGTCGTGCCAGATTTCCTGAATGGGCGAGCCGTTGTAGACGCTTCTGCCGCCGGCAACATCAAACAGCAAATCAACCGCTTTCATCATACGCTCAATCACGAGGCTCGCCTGATACCGGTATTTGACACGATCCGCCATCGGAATTTCCTCGCCATTATTTACTTTCGCCATCATTTCATCGAAGTTCCTGAAAACAATGGCTTCGGTTTCATCGATGAGATTGGCGGCCTCGGCGACGCGGGCCGTTACATCCGGATCACCGGCCAGACGGGTCGGGTCGGTTGAACTGGCCGTCGCATTGTCAATGAACAGGCGCAGGGCATGTTTGGCGGCACCGATGGACGGTGAGGAGACAACGCGGACAAACCATTGCGCCCAAGGTATCGTGTACATCGGGTTGTCCTGGAACGAAACGCGGTTGAAACCATCCATTTGGTGATGGGTTCTGTGCTCCGGAACGAAAACAGGTTCTTCGATGACAATATCATTCGAGCCTGTGGCCTGCAGGCCCATGGCGAACCATGTGTCCTCAATGTCATAATCAGACCGCGGCAACAAGAATGTGCGGTAGTGGACACCTGACGGGTGATCAAGGATTACACCGCCAAGCAGCACCCAGTCACAATGGCCTGAACCGCTGCTCCAGCCCCAGCGTCCGGACAACTCAAAGCCGCCATCCACTGTTTTGACCTTGGCGCCGGCGGGGTTGTAGGAGGACGAAATCAGGGTGTCCGGCCCGGTCGCATAGACCTCTTCAGCGGCTTGTGGAGGCATAATCGCCAACTGATAAGCATGGACGGCAATAATGCCGGTGGCCCAGGCTGTGCCCATATCGCATTCGGCAATATCCAGTGAAGCCTTGAAGAACTCCTGTGGACTGACCTCCATTCCGCCGTATTTTTTCGGCAGTACAGATCGGAAATAACCCGTCTCACGGATGGCATCGATGCTTGTCTGCTTGATTTGTCTGTTTTCGCGGCTTTCTGCGGCATCATTTTTGATGGTCTCAAGTGCCGGCGTTACATCCAGCATTCCTGACGTTTCCTGTAATTGTGTTGCTTGTGACATGTTTTTCACTCCCAATGAAATAACATTCTCAGTTTATCATAATATCGTAATCAGAAAATATAAATTTTACGCAAAATAGATTTTTTTAACCGTATATTGATATGAATGCGTAGTTTTTAATGGGTCTAATTAAGGTTATTAATCGGGCAAAAGAAATTTTTGAACTTTGCCGGATGCATTGCGCGGCAGGGTTTCGACGAAATCAATTTTGCGTGGAACCTTGAAATTCGCCAATGTCTCCCGGGCCCAGCTGATGATGGCGTCTTGACTGATGTCGCTGCCGGGTGTTTTGACGATATAGGCACGGGCGACTTCCCCCAACCGTTCGTCATCCATGCCGGTGACGGCGACATCAGCGATTTCCTTGTGCAGCATCAGGCTTTGCTCAACCTCGGCCGGATAGCAGTTGAATCCCCCGACGATGATCATATCCTTTTTGCGGTCTGTGATTCTGATGTAGCCGCGTGCGTCCTGGCGGCCAATATCGCCGGTCTTCAGCCAACCGTCCGCAGTGATGGTTTCGGCGGTGGCTTCCGGGTTGTCCAGATACCCCTTCATGACGTTAAATCCGCGCACCCAGATTTCCCCTTCCTCGTCGGCTGCAACGTCAATACCGGCATCATCAACCAGGCGGACCTCCGTATTGGCCAGAGGTTTGCCACAGGTTGTGGCGATGGTTTCAAAATCGTCGCCTTTCGAGCATAAGGTCACGACACCCGATGACTCAGTCAGCCCATACGCCGAATACACATGGTCAATGCCCAGCTCATTGGTCATTTTGGCGATCAAATCAACTGGAATGACGGCCGCCCCGGTCGTCGCCACACGCAGCGAGGAAATGTCATAATCCAAGAGTTTTTCATGGGCCAGAAGAGACTGGAAAATGGTCGGCGCACCTGGCATGACAGTGATTTTGTCCTGTTCGATGCGTCTCAAAACATCTTCCACGTCAAACACACTCAGGGGGTATATGGCCGCACCTTGTATGAGGCAGCACAGCCAGCCGGCCTTGTAGCCGAAGCTGTGGAAGAACGGGTTGACGATCAGATATCTGTCACCTTGCATCATGCCGATGGCGTTTGAGAATGTGTCGAAGACGGCAACATTCTGCCCATGTGTCGTCATGGCGCCTTTCGGTGCACCTGTTGTGCCGGATGTGAAAATGATGTCGGACAGATCTTCTGAGCTAACCAGATCAAGGTCTGCGAGATCAATCGGGTCTGCATCTTCAATGAAACTTGTCAGCGGGGAAATGTTGGTGGCGTCCTTGATGATGATGGTGTGCTTAAGCTCCGGCAGATCCTCCCCGGCGAGCAGGGCGGGGTAATCAACACCGAGAAACCCGTTGACGGTCAGAAGAATTTTGCATTTGGACCGCCTGATAATGTCTGCCGCTTCTGCGCCCTTATAGCGTGTGTTGAGGGTCACCATGACGGCGCCCAGACTTTGGCCGGCGAGGGCGGTGATGACCCATTCCGCACAATTCGGGGCCCAGATCGCAAACCTGTCCCCATGGCCCAGTCCATGTTTTTTGAGTGCCCCGGCTGTTTTCAAAACCTGCGCCAGCAAATCCTGATATGACAGGTGCCAGCCGTCATCAATAAGGGCCAGAGCCTCTGGTGCGGCTGCGGCTGTGTCAACAAGTGTCTGCGGAATGGTTTTCATGAGGTCACCGTTACAGGGTTTGAAAGCGTCATTTAGTCTTAGACATTTTGCCAAAATCGCGCAATATGTTCAAAAAATATCTGTCTTGGGAGAGGTTGGATGTCAGATTTGAAGGGTCAGACAATCGTAGTGACCGGTGGCGGGCGCGGCATTGGCCGCGGCATCACGACAAGCTATGCCAATGCGGGTGCGCATGTTGTGATCTGTGGCCGAAATGAGCCCGAGTCCTTCGATGCTGATATTGAGGATCGCGTGACCTTTGTTGAGTGTGACGTCAGGGACCCGGAGCAGGTCGCGGTTTTGATACAAAAGGCCGAAGCCTGCGGCGGCACGTTTACCACCTTGATCAACAATGCCGGCGGCGGGCCGCCTGTGGCCAGTGCTGAGGCCAGCCCACGTTTGACGGAGTCGGTTATCCGGCTCAACCTGCTGGCACCGATATTCACTGCACAGCAGGCCTATAACAGTTTTCGGAAAAATCAAACAGCAGGTTCAATCATCAACATTTCCAGCGTATCGGCTGTACGCTCATCGCCGGGCACTGTCGCCTATGGTGCCGCCAAGGCCGGTTTGCTGAATGTCACGACGTCGCTTGCGATGGAATGGGCGCCGGAGGTGCGCGTCAATGCCATCATTGTCGGGCTGGTGGAGACTGAGGCTTCGGAGGATCATTATAATGGCGCCAAAGGGATGGCGTATCTGGCGGATAATTTGCCAATGAAGCGTATGGGCAAACCTCAGGACATTGCCAATGCCTGTTTGTTTTTGTCCAATCCGGATAATTCCTACGTCTCCGGCGCCTGTCTTGAGGTTTTTGGAGGTGGGGAGCCGCCCAGTTTCCTGAAAATCACCGAGGCAGCCTTAAAGCTTTAGTTAATATAATTTAACTAAGCTGTTGAATAATCTGTATAACCTTTTTCGCCAACTGTGTAGAGGGTGGAGAAGTCGGGTTTGCTCAATTCCAGCCCTTGGCGGTACCGGTCAACCAAATCCGGATTGGCGATGAACGGGCGCCCGAAGGACACAGCGGCGATGTTGCTTTTCCCGACCGTTTCATTTGCTTCGGCAAAGCCATAGCTTTCATTGACGATGACGGGGCCGGTAAAATGCTGTTCCGCCAATGCGATATTGTCCACGCCGGCATCCATGCGGATCACGTGCAGATAGGCGAGGTTCAATGGCGACGCGGCATCCAGCAGGGCAGCGAAGGTTTCCGCCGGATTGTCGTCATGCAAATCATTGAAGCTATTGCCGGGGCATATCCTGAAACCCACACGTCCGGCGCCGACACGTCCACAAACAGCCTGAAGTATCTCGATCGGGAACCGCAATCGGTTCTCAAGGGAACCGCCATACGCATCATTGCGCTGATTGGTTCCGGTTGACAGGAACTGGGCCGGCAGATAGCCGCTGGTGAAATGGCATTCAACGCCGTCAAAACCGGCATCAACCGCATTTTGAGCCGCTTGGGCAAATGACGCGATTGTGTCTGAAATATCCTTGTCACTCATCGCTTCGGGCGTGTCATGTTCCACCATACCCGCCGCGTCAGTGTAAATCTCACCGGCGGCCTTGATGGCGGATGGCGCCAAGGTGCGCGCCTCTGTCGGTTTGTTGTGGGCCGAGGCGATCCGCCCGCAATGCATCAACTGCATGACGATTTTCCCGCCACGGTCATGCACCTGTCTGGCGACCGCGGCCCAGCTGTCGATCTGTCTTTGAGTGACAATGCCCGGGGAGCGGACATAGCCTTTGCCGTTCACGCAGGGGTAGACGCCTTCGGTGATGATCAGGCCGGCACTGGCGCGTTGCGCATAATAGGTGGCCGTCATGGGCTGTGCCTCATCATCAGCCCCGGCGCGGCTGCGGGTCATCGGTGCCATGATGATGCGGTTGCTGAGCCTGATGTCCCCAAGCTGAACTGGGCTGAAAAGGTCTGTCATTGTGATGTCCGTTTTGGTTTATCTGACCCTGATTTTCGGGTCCGGGTGGTTGTCGCGCATGGTTTTGAGAAACTCATTGACCGGGGCGGGCGGGGCGACTTCAGGTGTCACACCGTCTTTTGGTGGGTTTTTCCAGAACTTCTCCCATGACGGAAACAACTGGTGATATGCGCCATCATAGCGTTCGCGGTCCGGCCAGCGCATTTTTTTATCCCCGATCGGCGGCTTGTTCAAATCCGTTGCATACCAGTAACAAGGCAGGCGACGGCGGAAATACCAGCGCCCGTTGATGCGTTCATAATTGTCCCAATAGATCATCTGCATGATGACCCATTCATCACCGCCGTCGCTCGGGGTCTCATGTTCGTTTTTGGAATAGACGATGCCATGGGCGTGGTCGGGGTCATCAAACTCAATGATGTGGTTGCCGACATGATGTGAGGTGCCTGTGAACTGGAGCCGCAATGTGTCGTCCAGCCAATGTTTCAAATGCGCCCGACCGGTTTTTTCGCGGCTGACCCTGATGTCTTCGGCAAAAAGGTTCACATGGGCATCCAAGTCCCGCATATCCAGGGAGAGTGAGTATTTGCTGACCAGCTGACGGATTTCATCAATCGACTCCAGGCGGTCAATGCGCTCTTCCAAAGTGGCCATGTTCTCTCCATCCCGTGTGGTTTTATTGTCTTTAATATAAACCGCTTTGGTAACGCATTTTAAGGCTTTTCTGTATATTCTATTGATGAATGCGTAGATTATTGGTTATAAGTTTACGCAAATGACAGGAACCCATCCATGAGTGCAGAACAGATTGAACTTCGCAACGCATTGGGCCAGTTTGCCACGGGCGTGACCGTCGTGACCACTTTTGACGCGGAGCAAAAACCGGTGGGCGTGACCGCCAGCAGCTTCAACAGTGTGTCCCTCGACCCGCCATTGATCTTGTGGTCGCTGTCGAAAAATGCCCTGTCGATGCCGGCGTTCAAAAGTTCAGGTGGGTTCAACGTTCATGTGCTGGCCGCCCATCAGCAGGACATGTCCAATAATTTTGCCCGCTCGCAGGGGGACAAGTTCGAAAATGTGAGCTTTGAAACCTGTGAACAGGGATTTCCTGTGCTGCCGGAATATGCCGCATTGTTCAGGTGCCGCACACATTTTGAATATGAGGGCGGCGACCACATCATTTTTGTCGGTGAGGTTTTGGAGCATCAGGCGAATGATTTGCCGGTGCTGATTTTCCATGGCGGTAAATATGCCGAAGCCCAGGCCAAGACCGCCGCAGCGCCGGACTCCGGAATTGACCTTGAGACCGGGCAATTCTCTGAGAATTTTCTGTTGTATCTGATTTCGCGGGCGCATTTCCAAACCTCCATGCCCATCCGGGCGTCCTGGTCGGACAAGGGGTTGAGTGATGAGGAGTATTTCTGCATTTCCCTGCTGTCGATGAACGGTGACTTGAGCAAACAGGACATTGAGGAAAGGCTGCGTCACACCGGACATGCGCCGGATAATGAGATTTTCGCCCGGCTTGAACGCAAAGGTCTCATGACGCTCACGGATGCAGGGGCGTGCCATCTGGAGGACGCTGGCCGCGAGGTTTTCATTGAGCTTCTGGCGCAGTCGAAATCCCTTGAGGAGGAACTGGCCAAGCATTTCACCCAAGGCGAGCTTCAAACAGCCATCAATGTCATGAAGAAAATCATCGCCATCACCGGCAAGGACATTCCCGACCTCTGGTGATCAGCCGATCAAGGCTTGTCCTCCATCCAGACCAATGGTCTGGCCGGTCAGATAACCGGCCTTGTCGGAGCACATCAAAGCGACAAACGCTCCGATATCGTCTTCACACTCACCGATACGTTTGAGCGGAATGGTTGCCTGAAACGCCTCCGCCTCAGCCGGATTGCGTTCAATCCAGTTGGCCAGGGCCGGGGATTTGGCATGAGGCATGATGGCGTTGACGCGGATGCCGTCTTCCCCCCACTCACAGGCTGCGGCACGCGTCAATTCATGAATGGCGGCTTTGACGGCCGAGTAACCGCCATAATTGGCCATATCCCAGCGGCGCATGGCGGAGGAAAGCAGATTGATGATGTTGCCGCCGTTTTTCAGATGCGGGTAACACAGTTTCATCAGCCGCAAGGTGGCGACCGGCCCGGACACCCATCCCTCCTCAAACGCCTCTTCCGTCAACCCGTTCAGCGGGCCGAGCGGCACCAGTTGGGCATTGTTGACGAGGATGTCGAGACCGCCGAATTTGGACAGGCATGCCGCCACGGCCGTCTCAAGATCATCAGCTTTCATGATGTCGCAAATCGTGTTGCCGGCCTGAACGCCACGCGCCTCAATCAAGGCGCAGGTATCATCAAGGGTTTGCTGGGTACGCCCGACAACAAACACATTGGCGCCCTCGGCCGCCAGAGCCAGCGCAATGCCTTGACCCACACCTTGTCCGCCACCGGTTATGAATGCTGTTTTGTTTTTCAAAGTTGCCATGATGCTCCCCTTGGCTTTTATGTTACCGCGTATTTTGACGGTAATCGTATTCTATTTCCCGCAAAAAACAAACAGGCTGGGTGGTGGTTTGAACCGACCCCCAGCGCTGACCGCCTCAGCCGCCTGATGATATTTTGAAGACGGTTTCACCGTCCTTGATGGTTTCCAAAACCTTCAAGGACCTGATGTTTTCCGGATCCATTGTCAGCGGATTTTCGTCAAGGATGATCATGTCAGCCCGTTTGCCGGCTTCAAGACTGCCTTTGGTGGTGTCCTCAAACTGCTGGTAAGCGGCGTCCAGGGTCAGGGCCTTGAGGGCGTCGGCGGCGGGTATGCGTTGGTCGGGGCCAAGGGTTGAGCCGGAGGATGTCCTGCGGTTGACGGCAGCCCAGGCGGATCGCATGGGGTCTGCCGAGACAACAGGGGCGTCATCATGCAGGGTGAAGCGCATGTTTCGGTCCAGCGCAGAAGCGGCGGGACTGATCCGGGCAGCCCGGTCAGGGCCAAGGAAAATGTCGCGGTGCCGGTCCCCCCAAAAATAAACATGGTCAACAAAAAACGACGGCAACATCCCCAATTCTGCGGCGGCGTCAAGTTGATCCTCGCGCATGGTCTGGGCGTGAATGATCACAGGTCTGACATCAGCTTCCGGATAGGTCCCAGACGCCTTTCGCACCGCCTTGATGTACAGGTCTGTGGCGGCGTCACCATTTGTGTGGACAAGCAGCGGGGCATTTTCCGCATAGGCACGCTGGACCAAATTGGTGAACACCTCCTCATTCAGATGCGGGTAGCCGCGATAATCATGATCATGGTGCGGGGTATGGCTGTGATAGGGTTGCGATAAATAACCGGTGAAACCCTGGATGGAACCGTCCAGAACAATCTTGTAGCCCCCGGTGCGGTAGCGCCCCTGATAAGTTCTGGAGATTTCTGCCGCCGGCTGGCGTGGGTCGGCCAGCCTGTGATAGGCGATCAGGTCCAGCGGCATTTTCCCCATGTCGGACAGAGCGGCATAGGCTTTTTCAACATCGGCTGTGCTGGCATGATCAACGACGGTGGTGTAGCCCTTGGCGGCCAGATCATGCATGGTTTTGACATAGCCATCGAACAGTTGCTGAGGGGTGGGGGTCGGCAGCAGGCCTTCCAGATACATCATGGCCGCTTCTTCAAAAACGCCGTCCGGCTCCTGTGTGCCCGGGATGCGGCGGATCACCCCGCCGGGTGGATCTTGTGTTTGGGCATCAACCCCAATTTTCGCAAGCGCCACCGAATTCATGGTGACAAAATGGAAGGAAATATGAATCAGAAAAACCGGATGCTCTGTCGATATCCTGTCCAGGTCCTGCTTTGTCGGGTGGCGTTTTTCGGCCAGCAAAGTGTCATCATAACCAATGGCGAAAACCGGCAGGCCGGCTGGGGTTGCCTGCGCCACAGGGCGGAGTTTGGCAATCAGTTTGTCCATGCTGTCCACATCCCCCTCGGGTGGCGGGTCAATGTTGACCAGCTGGTTTTTCATGGCGATGAACGGGAAATGTGCATGGGTCTGGAAAAAGCCCGGCATCAAAGTTTTGCCGTGCAAGTCAAAGGTTTTCGTGTTCGCACCTTTGTGGCGCAGGATGGATGCCTTGTCGCCTACCGCTAAAATCAAGCCCTCCTTGACGGCAAGAGCTTCCGCTTCAGGCGGTTCCGTCATGGTCAGGACGGAGCCGTTCAGGTAAATGGCGTCCGCTTCAGCTGCGGGCGGCCGGCTGTCGCAACCCGTCAGCAACAGACCGGCGACAATGGCCGTGAGGGGAAGTCTGAGTTTATTCATCATTGTCCTGCTCCTGCATGGATAGGAAGAAAAAATAACCCGCAGGTATCAGGGAGCACATCATGACAAAAACATAAAGGTTGTCATAATTGCTTCCGTCTATCAGCAGGCCGGCAATCCGCGCACCGGCGACAGAACTGATGGCGAAAGCGGTCGGCACAAGCATCACCAAACGGTTTGTGGTGTCGTGACGGGCAATGCCGGCCGTCTGGTAGATGCAGCCGAGGGTGAAGCCAAATTCCCAGACCCAGGTGGAGAGCATGACCATGGTCAATGTATCTGCGAACATCAGCCCCAAAGACCCGGCACTGATGATGCTGAAACAGACCAGATTCGGGTAGCGTGTGCCGGCCCGTGCGCCGATCAGGGCGCCAATGATCCCGGCCAGACCGCCAAGAATTTTCAAGACGGAAAACAGCAGGCTCATTTGTTCCGGTTCAGGGCTGTAGGCCATGGCGATTTCCCCGACAAAAATCCACAGGCCGACATTGGCCAGACAATAAGTCAGAAAAATGCCGAGGGCGATGTAGGCCCTGTTGGCCTTTTGCCAGGCGGGAAATGCCACTGGTGTTGCGGCTGAAGCAATGTCTTTGCGCCGCGGCATGAACAGGGTGCCAAAGCTCAACAGAATTATGAAGCCAGAAAGTGCATAAGCGGCACCAGCATATTGATATTTGTCAATAAAAAGAATTGGCAAAACCAAAAGGAGGGCGGAGATGGTGATCAATTCAACACTCAACCTTGTTCCATAGGCACGCTCCTCATCCGGCATTTCTGCAAGTATGCGCATGCACAAGGAATGCATGAAAGAGCAGAACAGACCGAAAAACAGCCAGCTGATCTGCAGCACCAACCCGGTGCTGTTGGCCGACACAATCAAGGCGCCGGCGGCCAAAAAAGCCGTCAGTACAGAAAACCGGCGCCACGGCACGCGGTCGACCCAGACCGGACCGGCCAATGTGCCCATCAAATACCCGAAAAAGGCGATGCTTGAAAGATTCGCCTTGTCCGCCGTCGTCATGTTGAGGCTTGGGTCAAAACTGCTGAGCAACAGCGGCATGGTGTTGAACGGTACGCCGCCAATTGCGGAAACCAAGGAAACAAAAACGGTCACCGTCAAAACGGATGAGGTCAGATTGGCCATCACGTCCTACGCAAATGCTGAGTTGAGGTGGTCAGTAAACGATTGCCGGGTTCGGCGGATTGGGCGAACCCAGCATTTCCCTGTGAGACGGTGGCTGTTTGCCGCCCCGGTCCGTCAGCTGATAGCGGTCTTTGGCGACTTCTGCCCCAATCAAGGTATGTCCGGACACTTCCTCGGCTTTATCATCACAGGCAATGGCGTGGATGATGTGGCCGGTGAATTGGGGTGTTTCCGCCATTTCCATGAATTCCTTGTATTGTTCGGGGTGGACCTCGGCAGCAATCAGGGCGCGCTCTGTCAACAACGGTCCCATCCAAATCGAGACGGCCTGAACATTGTGTGGTTTCAGGTCCACCGCCATGTCATGTGCAAACTTGTCGATGCCCGCTTTCTGCGCGCCATAGGCCGGGCCGTGCATGTAGCAGCTGGCACCAAATGATGAGCCAAAAGCAATCAGGCCGGATTTCTGCTCAACCATCAACTGCGCCGCGTGCCAGCTGGCGACATAAGCGGAACGCAGGCCGACATCCAGAATTCCCTGAGCCTCAAGCTCTTTCTCCCAAAAGGGTTTTTGCTCAATCAGCTGATGATGAATGTTGGTGGCATTATTGACAAGAATATCGAGGCGGCCATGATCTTTTTTGATCTGGTCAAACAGGGCGGCGACTTGCGTGTCATCTGAATGATCACAAATGACCCCGATGCCGGTGCCGCCTGCCGCATTGATCTCCTGAACCGTCTCCTCGACCGTGCCGGGCAGGGGTGTGCCATCCCATCCAAACGCCGAACCCGTCTGTTTGCTGCGGCCGGTGACATAAACAGTCATGCCCTTTTCAGCCAAGCCTATGGCAATACCTTTGCCGGCGCCACGGCTGGCGCCTGTCACGAGAGCGATTTCGGGATTTGTCATTTATAATCTCCTTATATAAGTTAATATGAAGTTAACAGACAAACGCGATTGCGCAATATTTTCTTATTGTTATTTTGTTTGTGACAGGGATTAAAAACAAAGAGGGTTAAAGGCAAAAAATGGACGCACAATCACCTGACTGGTTTTCCAATGTCACGGATGCACACCAGGTCAAAAATTACGATGCAGTGGAATGGGCTGAAGAGGCGGATCTCGTCGTCGTCGGCCTTGGCGGAGCGGGGGTGGCGACCGCTCTGCAGGGCATGGAGAACGGCCTGACGGTCATCACCCTTGACAAATTTGCCGGCGGCGGTGCAACGAAAGCCAGCGGCGGCGTTTTTTATGCCGGCGGCGGCACGCAAATGCAGAAAGACGCCGGCATTGAGGATACACCTCAAAACATGTTTGAGTATCTCAAACTTGAGGTTGAGGGCATCGTTTCCGAAGAAACCTTGAAGCGGTTTTGTGACACCAGTGTCGAAACCTATGACTGGCTGGTCGCCAATGGGGTTGAGTTTCGTTCAACCCACTGGCCGTCAAAAACATCCTATCCCGGGCCGGAGTATTTTCTGTATCACAGCGACAACACACTGGTTTCGAACATCCGCAAGAAAATCCCACCCAGTGCCCGTGGCCATCGCGGCTTCGTGCCGATTGAGCAGGGCCGCAAAGCGATTAATCTCGGCGGTTCGATTTTTGACCCCCTGAAAGAAACCGCCTTGCAGAAGGGGATGATGTTTCATGACTATACGGAAGTCCGCACATTGGTGACGGATGAGGCGGGCCGGGTGTGCGGCGTGAAGGTCGATTATTTTGAGGATGAAAAGTCCAAAAAAAAATACATAAACTATTTGGCGAAGGCCAATCGATATTTCATGATGTGGCCGCCCATCCTGCCCGGTTATAAATTCTTTGCCGGGCGCGGCACGGCGTTGCTGATGAAGGCGCGCCAATTGGAGGGTAGCCGTCAGACCCGTTTTATCGGCGCCAAAAAGGCCGTCATGTTGTCGGCCGGCGGATTTGTCTATAACCGCGAGATGATGGCGCATTATGCCCCCAAATTCACCGACACTCTGCCGCTTGGAACCGATGGCGACAGTGGGGCCGGTATCCGTCTGGGTCAATCCGTCAGCGGCAAGATTGACAATATGCATCGCATCAGCCCGTGGCGTTTCATCAACCCGCCTTTCTCATTTGCCAAGGGCATCATCGTCAACAAGCATGGCCGGCGATTCATCAATGAAACCGTGTATGGTGCGACCATGGGGGTGGAAATCGGGGAGCATCAGGAGGGCAAAGCCTGGTTGATTTTAAACAGGGCGTTGACCAAGGCGGCCCTTGCCGAGGTCAGCGGCGGTAAGGCGTTGTCGTTCCAGCGCGACCTGGCGCGGCTGAATGTCTGGTTCGGGTCGGTCAAGGCGGACACCCTTGAAGCCCTGGCCGGCAAAACCGGTTTGCCGCTTGACGCCTTGACTGAGGAAATCACGACCTATCAAAAAGCGGTTGCCGGCATACAAGAAGACAGCTTTGGCAAAGACCAGAGCGAAGTATCGGATTTGACGGATGGTCCGTATTACGCCCTTGATATCAGCCTGAACGCCAAACTTTTTCCGTGTCCAGCCATTACGCTTGGCGGTTTGGTGGTTGACGAAAGCACCGGCGAAGTCTTGAATGATCAGGGGCGGCCGGTTGCAGGTCTTTATGCATCCGGTCGGAATGCCGTCGGAATCTGCTCGCAGAATTATGTCAGTGGTCTGTCCATATCAGACTGCGTTTTTTCCGGCAGGCGCGCTGCCGACCATATAGCAGGGAAACAAAATTAAGGAGACCAATATGTCAAAGTTGAACAACAAGGTTGCCGTCATTTCTGGCGGCGCAAGGGGGATTGGCGGGGCGACATCCGAGTTGTTCGTCGAAAACGGCGCCAAAGTCCTGATCACCGATGTGCTTGAGGAGGACGGCAAGGCTCTGGCTGAAAAGCTCGGGGATGCCGCTGTGTTTACCAAACTTGATGTGCGCGATGAGAATGCCTGGAAGGACGTCATGGCGCAGGCCGAGGCAAGCTTCGGTGGGGTTGATATTCTGGTCAACTGCGCCGGTGTGCTTGACTTCTGCGGTCTGCCTGAGGCCGAGGTGGAAACCATGCGTCGGACCATTGACATCAATTTGATGGGGGTCATCATCGGCACGCAGGCTGCCATTGAACCGATGCGCAAACGCGGCGGCGGCGCCATCGTCAACATTTCCTCATCAGACGGCATTATCGCCAGCAACGCCCATGCGGCTTATGTGGCCTCCAAATGGGGGGTGACCGGCTTCACCAAGGCAGCCGCATTGGAGCTTGGGCTGGAAAATATCCGTGTCAATTCCGTTCATCCTGGCGGTGTTTATACGGAACTCGCCAATATGCGGGGTGTGTCGCGGGAGGAATTTGAAAACAATTTCAACTCGGTTACGGCACAAAGGGCCTGTGACCCGATTGATATCGCCCGGGGCGTTTTGTATTTGGCCAGTGAAGATGCGCAATATTGCATGGGCACACAACTTGCCATTGATGGTGGGTTGACCGCCGGACTGTATTATTACGGTTCGCCCGGGGCGCCCAGACTCATGCTCACGCCCATACCTGAATAGGCAACTGAAAAAGCCGGGTCTTTGTATCCGGCTTTTTTATATTTGCGATGGATTCCGCTTTGTCTCCGGTGTTAAATCCTTTGGGGAGGAGGAAAAATGAATTTCAGGTTCCATACTGTTGAAAGCATCCTCTTTGGGGCACACAAAGCGAACGAATTGACAGTTCTTGTCAAACAAGAGTTTGATGCCAAAAATATTTTCATCGTCACCGATGCCGGCATCAACACATCCGGTCTTTTGGCTCCGATTGCCGAGGACCTGTCGCGTCATTTTAATGTCCAGCTTTTTACTGACGTGGTTGCGGACCCGCCAGAGCAGACCATTTTTGATTGCCTTGAGACGGCACAAAGCTGTGCGGCTGATTTGGTGATCGGATTTGGCGGTGGCAGTTCGATGGACACGGCAAAACTGATTGCGGTGCTGCTCGGTACGGACCAACCCCTGGCTGATATGTATGGTGTTGATCAGGTCCGGGGGCAGCGCAAGGTTCCGCTCATTTTGGTGCCGACCACGGCCGGGACCGGCTCAGAGGTCACTCCCATTTCCATTGTCACCACGGGCGAAACCACCAAAATTGGGGTCGTCTCGCCCCAGCTTTATGCTGATATGGCCATTCTTGACCCGGCCTTGACGTCTGGCCTGCCACAACATGTAACGGCGGCAACAGGCATTGACGCCATGGTCCATGCCATTGAAGCCTTTACGTCAAAACACAAGAAAAACCCTGTGTCAGACATGTGCGCCACTCAGGCATTGATGCTGCTGAGGCGCGGATTGCCCAAAGCGCTTGCCGAAGGCACAGACCTTGATGCCCGCAGTGACATGCTGCTTGGTGCCATGTTGGCCGGGCAGGCTTTCGCCAACGCGCCGGTCGCGGCAGTCCATGCACTTGCCTATCCCATTGGCGGCATATTTCATGTTTCGCACGGACTTTCCAATGCACTGGTTCTGCCGCCCGTACTGCGCTTCAACGCGCCGGCGGCCGCCCCTTTATATGCGGAGCTTGCCAAACTCTTTGACCCTGATGTCAAAGGCAGTGACTTGGCGATGACGGAGAGTTTCATAGGCGAGCTTGAGAAACTGATTGAGGCGTCAGGCATTGAAACCAGACTTTCCCAGCTTGGCATTGTTGCTGAGGACCTTGAGCGACTGGCTGGTGACGCCATGCTGCAGACCCGGCTGCTGCAGAACAACCCGCGTGATGTCAGTCATGCTGAGGCATTGTCCATTTATGAGTCCATTTTGTAGGTGTTGCCATGACGACCAGACCTGTTCCTGAATCCCGTGACCAATACTCCCATTTTGCCGAGCTGCAAACACGCTGGAGTGACAATGACATTTACGGCCATGTCAACAATGCCGTGTATTACGAATTTTTTGACAAGCTCGTGAATGATTTTCTGATCACCCGTAATTTGATCAACATTCATGACGGCGGTCATTCTCCCATAGGTTTGGTTGTCGAGACCGGCTGTCATTATTTCGCGCCGATTGTTTATCCGGAAACAGTGCAGGGCGGTTTATGCGTTGATCATATCGGCAACAGCAGCGTTGAATACGGCATCGGCCTGTTTCAGTCTGGCGGGCGGACAGCGGCGGCTCAGGGACGGTTTGTCCATGTTTATGTCAATGCACAGACCCGCAAACCGGAAGCCCTGTCCGAAGAGTTCCGTGAAGCGCTGTCCGCTTTGAGCCGGGACTGATAGTCCCGCTTCAGGCGATGTAGGCTTTGCGGTAGGCTGAAAATTTGTCCATAACGATGTCATTGGTCAAATCAAAATCAGCGATGTCGTATTTGTGCGAGGCGCGGTCTTCACGTTTGTTGCCCTCAATCCAATCCGCCATGCCAGACGTGATTTCATCCGTAATGTCAAAACCGGCCAGTGACAGGACGCGCTCGCCGACCTGCACCGGATTTGCCAAAAGGTCACGGTAATCAACATCGATAAAGCGTGACGGGTCGGCATTGGCGCGGGCACGCATGAAGACTTCGGTCCATTCGTGCAGACGCTCAAGCCAGAAGGCGCCGATCATCGGTTTGGTGATGTCGTCCGACCCCATGCGATAGAGTGTGTCCATCATGCTGCAATAGGACGGCACCGTGTCCACCGGGTCACGGTGCGTCATGACAACTTTGGCGTCAGGATAAACCTCCATAACAGCATCCAGAGCCATCAAATGCCCCGGCGTCTTCAGCACCCAACCGGCCCCCCGGCGTGTCGGGTCCTGCCATTGGAAGGATTGCAAAATTTCATGCAGGTCGAGATAGGGCTGTTTGCGGTCCTGCTGCATCAACCATTTGGCATAGGATGGGATGAATTGCGAGGATTCGAGCATGGTGCTTGAGAACAACTGACCAAGAATGATCACCTCCTCATCAGCTTGGGTCAGGCTCATCGGGTGGATTGACATGATTTCCGGGATTGCCTGCAGCATATAATCCAGAATCATCTGGCCGGCCTCAAGACGGGGTTTCGGGTCCCCCCGCTTTTCGCCGGGCAGCAGGGTGTAGTTTTGCGCCTCAAACCATTTTACGGCCGTCATGCCTTTGGCGGAGGACAGCATGCGATGTATCATCGTGCTGCCGGTGCGCGGAAGCCCGACAACGATGGCGCTGACATTGACCTCTTCATCCTTGATTTCCGGATTGGTTTTGACCAGTTCAACATGACGCAGACGGTTGGACAGGGCCGAAACAATGGAACCTTGTGTCCCGGCATGTCCGGCCGGGTTCAGTCTCGCCTCGGTTTCAAGGCATTCCATATATTTGTCGAGATAGGGCATGAACCAGGTGTCGCCAAAATCCGACAAGCCTGTCTGTTCACAGGCGAGGGCGACCAACTCATCGCGATTTGGGAAATTCTGTGCCATTGTTTCAGTCCACCAAAAAAATCATTTTGACATGCGTGTAAGAAATGTTTGCATGTTCGGTAAATAAATAACAGAGTTAAGTATGTTTCAAATGCAGGACATGCACATAATCTCAACAAGCATTTCCGCAGCAGGGAGGAAAAAAATGTTACTCAAGGACAAAGTTGTTTTAATCAGTGGTGTTGGTGTGGGCATGGGTCAGTCCATGGCACGGATTGCGGCGCAGGAGGGCGCCAAGGTCGGGCTTGGTGCACGCAATGAGGATTATCTCAACCAGGTCGCGGACGAAATCCGTGCTGAGGGCGGCGAGTGTGTCGTGCACCGCACTGACGTCACGGATGAGGCACAGTGTCAGGGGTTTGCACAGACAGTGCTGGATGCTTATGGCCGGATTGATGGTCTGGTCAACAGCGCCTATGACCATGGCGACTGGGGCACATGCGATGTTGCCACGCTGGAGAAATGGGGGCGTGTGTATGATGTCAACTGCCTCGGTGCAATGCGGATGGCGCAGGCGGTTCTGCCGAGCATGAAGGCGCAGGGTAGCGGCGCGATTGTCAATGTCTCAACCATGGCGACCGTCAATCCGTTCCCCGGAGAAGTCGCTTATGCCGCCAGCAAAGGGGCGCTGAATGCCCTGACACGCCACATGGCTAAGGATTTTGGCCCCTTCGGCATTCGGGTGAATGCCACGAGAATGGGCTGGATCGGCGGGGCGCCCGTTTATGGATATATTGATGGACAGGTTGCCGCCGGGCGCGACCGGGCAGAGGTTGAGTCAGAAATCACGGCGCGTATTCCCTTGAACATCATCCCGCCGGAGGAGGATTGCGCCAAAGCAGTGCTATTCTTCATTTCTGATTACGCCAAAGTCGTCAGCGGAGGATCCCTTGACGTCAATGGTGGTCAATATATGGCACCTTAGGAGGATTTTATGGCGCAGGATGCACTCTCCCGTTGGCGGCAGTTTTGCAGCGATCTGGCATCAGCCGGTGAACAGGTTTTGAGCTATGAGGCCAATGAACGTGAACAGGCCGAGGGTATGCGTTACCTTTCCCGCTTGATGCGGGTCGGCTTGGAAATGCATCTGGAAAGCAAAAACCCGGATTACCCGGAGTTTTATCAGGCCTCCCACCGGACGGCTAAAATCGGGGCTGACAATCCGGATAATTATTACCAAAACGCCACCATTTCAGGGGACCGGAGTTACAGAATTTACGGTCATCGTGGATCAGTGCCGATCTTGAGTTTCGCCACAAAGGCCAACCGTTATGCTGTTGACGGAACCATGGCATCAACGGGTGAACTGGATGTCCGTGACATGACCATTGCACCGGACGGGTCGTTTGAAATCATTGTCAGCCGTGAACGGCCTGCTGGGGCCGACAATTGGTTGGGGCTGGAGGAGGACAGTTCCATGGTTCTGGTGCGCCAGACCTTTCATATCCGCAGTGAAGAAGAGTCGGCCAGGGTTGAGATTGAGGCCATTGACCCGCCGCCGCACGACACAGAGCTGGAACTGCAGAGCGTCAGTGACGGTCTGAAGATGACCACTGATTTTGTGTCCGGCACCGCGCAACTCTTCATCCATTGGGCGGAAACCTTCAAGGCCAATAATTTCAATTCTGTTGATACGGTCGACCAGACGATGTTCTTCAAGGCCGGCGGTGATCCGACCATTTATTATCTGCATGGCTGGTGGGAACTGGAAAAAGGCGAGGCTCTGGTCATCAAGACGCGAGTGCCTGTTTGTGAGGGTTGGAATTTCCAGCTCAATAATATCTGGATGGAGTCTCTGGATTACAGATACCACACCATCCACACCAACAATAAGCTGGCGAATTACAATGAGGACGGCTCCGTCACAATTGTTGTCAGCGAAACGGATCCGGGGTTTGGAAATTGGCTCAAGACCTGCGGTCACACGCGCGGCACCATGCTGTTCCGCTGGACTGGAGCCGATGAACATCCGGTGCCGGAGACGACCGTGGAGAAATTGACATGACCGATTTGGAGCTAAGGGTCCGAAAACTGGAGGATGAAAGCGCAATCCGCAAGCTGAAAGCCGTTTATCTGAACGCCTGTGACCAGAAGGATGTGGACACCATCAAAAGTTGCTTCACCGAAGATGCGGAATTGATTTATCCGCCCATTGGAGCTTTTGGGGTTGATGGTCTGGTTGAGGTCTTCACCCAAATGGCGGTTCAGACGTCGATTGTCGATGTGCATCAGGCGCATAACGCCGTCATTGACATTGACGGCGACACAGCCAGCGCTCAATGGAATTTGAGTTTTGCCACCTATAATCCGGAGGACAAATCGTTCCGGCTTCTGTCCAGCTTTTACAAGGACAAATATGTCAGAACCGGGGAGGGCTGGAAAATCAGTTTCAGTGAATCCTGTCCACGTACTGTGGTTGACGGTAATCTGGCTGAGACGAATGTTCAGGCAGAATGGCAAAAAATGGGATAGGGGGATCACAATGAGCCAAGACAAACATACAGAATTCAATCCGGACGCCGTTGTGGTCTCTGAGAAAGTTGACATACAGGCACCGGCGTCAATTGTATGGGATATCCTTCTTGATATGCCGAAATACGGGGAATGGAATCCGTTTTGTATTGCTGCTGAATCGACCCTGGAAATGGGGGCGCCGGTCCACATGAAGCTGAAAAGCTACATTGAACCGGATGTGGTGTTCGATAATTGCGAATTCATCTGCGCCTTTGAACCGGAGCAGCTCATATCCTGGGAGCTGCCTCACAGTGAGGAGTGGCCCTATCCGGCACGCCGCGACCAGATTATCGAGAAAACCGGCGAGGACAGTTGTACTTATCACTCCACTGATGCCTTCTTGGGGGAAAACGGCATTCATGTGATGCGCTTTGCCGGCCCATGGGTCAAGCTAGCCTTTGATGATACGGCTTATGCCCTGAAGGAGCGTGCTGAGGCCATGTACAAACAGCAACAGGGGGACAAGTCATGATGAATTCTCCGATTTGTGACATGTTCGATATTGAATTTCCGCTTGTCGCCTTCACCCATTGCCGTGATGTGGTTGTGGCGGTCTCCAAGGCAGGCGGCATGGGGGTTTTGGGCGCCGTAAACATGACCCCGGAACAACTTAAGGAGGAGTTGGAGTGGATTGATGCCCATATTGACGGCAAACCCTATGGGGTTGACTTGATTGTGCCCAATAAGTTTGCCGGCAAGGGGGATCTGGAACAGCTGGAACAGCATATCCAGAACATACCTGAAGAGTATCACGCTTTTATCCGTGAGACACTTGGTCGGCATGACATCGAAACTGGTGCTGAACCGGAACTCGGTGACATGACCTTTGCCGACAATCTGCAGGAGGACGGTGCCACGAAAGCTCTTGAGGTGGCGTTTCAGCATCCGATCAAAATCATTGTTAATGCGCTTGGCGTGCCGCCGCAGGTCATGAAGGACATGGCCAAACGACACAATGTGGCTGTCGGGGCTCTTGTTGGCGCCCGCGAACACGCCGTCGCTCAGGTTGCGTCCGGTGTTGACGTCATCATTGCCGCCGGCGGCGAGGCCGGTGGGCATTGCGGTGAGATTTCGACCATGGTGCTGGTGCCGGAAATCTGTCGGGAGTTGAAAAAAATGGGTTCCACCACGCCGGTACTGGCGGCCGGCGGAATCACAACCGGCACGCAAATGGCGGCAGCCATGAGTATGGGGGCGGCCGGGGCATGGTGTGGGTCTGTCTGGTTGACGACATCCGAGGCTGAGACCAATCCGGTGGTGAAGGAAAAAATGCTGAAAGCAAGCTCCCGTGACACGGTGCGGGCGCGTTCGCGCACCGGCAAGCCGTCACGGCAACTCCGAACTCCATGGACGGATGCTTGGGAGGAAAAGGGCGCGCCCGAACCGCTCCCGATGCCTTTGCAGGGCATGATCGCCGAACCAGCCCTAGCGCGGATTGACAAGCTTTCCCAGGGGGACCATCAGGGGGCCAAGGAGCTGGCGACCTACTGGGTGGGTCAAGGTGTCGGCTTGATGAATGAACAAATGTCTGCCGGTCAGGTCGTGCAGGAATTCAAAACGGATTTCATTTCGGCCTATGAAACACTGGCGGCGAGCCTCGGAAACTGATATTCAGGCGGCATGTCACAGCAAGTCAAGTCCGCCCCTTATGCATGTATTCCTGCCCAAAGCAGGGGCAGGCTGCACGATGAACCGGAAAGCCGGACCCGGTCGGTGTTCCAAAGAGACCGTGACCGGGTGCTGCACGCCGGCGCTTTTCGACGTCTTATCCATAAGACCCAAGTGTTTGTTGCCCATGTCGGGGATTATTACCGCACCCGTTTGACCCATTCGCTTGAAGTCGCCCAAATCGCCCGCTCCATCGCCCGCGAATTGGGGTTGAATGAGGATCTGGCGGAAACCCTGGCACTTTGCCATGACCTTGGGCACACACCGTTCGGGCATGCCGGGGAAGAGGCGCTAGATGCATGCATGCAAAATCATGGGGGGTTTGACCATAACGCCCAAAGCCTGCGGATTGTGACCCATCTCGAGCAACGCTATGCCGAATTTGACGGGTTGAACCTGACCTGGGAGACTTTGGAGGGTTTGGTCAAGCATAATGGTCCTTTGCTGAAAGATGGCGTAATGGCTGATGACCTGCCGTTTGCCATTCGGACATTTGCGGAAAAAATGGATTTGGAACTTCACAGTCATGCCGGCGCTGAGGCGCAGGTCGCGGCCTTGGCGGATGACATCGCTTACAACAATCATGATATTGATGACGGATTGCGCGCCGGCCTGTTCGGGTTTGAGGATTTGGCTGACCTGCCGGTCGTCGGCGGCCTGCTTGTGAGGGTGCAGGACACCTATCCTGATGCCGAGCCGCGCCGCAAGCGTCATGAAACCATCCGGCGCCTGATTTCAGCCATGGTGTCTGATCTGACCACAGAAACAAACGCACGTCTGGCCTCATACAAACCTGCATCTGCTGAGGATGTCAGAAACATGCCGTGTCCGCTGATCAGCTTTTCCTCTGAGATGGAGGCGCAGCAAAAGGTTTTGAAGACATTTTTATCCGAGCGCATGTACAGGCATTTTGAAGTCAACAGAGCCATGAGCAAGGCGCGCCGTATCATCACTGATCTTTTTGAGGCGTTTTATGCAGAAACTGATCTGCTGCCAACCGAATGGCAGCTCTTGTGCGATTCGGCGCAAAGCGATAAGACTGCACGAGTGATTTGCGACTATATTGCCGGCATGACGGACCGCTACGCTATGGAAGAGCATCAACGCGTGGTTGAACTGTCACCGGATAACACCTGACCGGGGGTCTTTATGGATATTTTTGCTGTATTCCGTAAAAAGGTGCTTGATTGCCTGGTTGCCCTCCAGTCTGATGGTGTGCTTCCCGATGACCTCGATTTCACGCGGGTCCATGTCGAGCCGCCCCGTGAGTCCGCGCATGGCGACATGTCAACCAATGCGGCCATGGTTCTGGCGAAGCCGGCGGGCATGAAGCCGCAGGAATTGGCCCAACTGGTCATCGCCGGACTTGAGCAGGACGATGCCATCAAAACATGTTCCATTGCCGGTCCGGGTTTCATCAACTTCAATCTGAAAAACGATGTCTGGCTTAACCAAATCCGGACGGTGCTGGAGCAGGGCACAGCCTATGGTGACAGCACAATGGGGCATGACGCTCATGGAAACCGTGAAAAAGTGAATGTGGAATATGTCTCGGCTAACCCGACCGGCCCGATGCATGTCGGTCACGCCCGGGGGGCGGTGGTCGGGGATGCACTTGCGCGCCTTTTGGAGCGCGCCGGCTTTGATGTGACCCGTGAATATTACATCAATGATGCGGGGTCACAGGTCGATACGCTGGCCCGTTCCGTGCTGTTGCGGGCGCGCGAGGCAGCCGGAGAAGAGATTGGCGAAATCCCGGAGGGCTTGTATCCCGGCGATTATCTTGTTCCGGTCGGACAGGCCTATCTCGCCCATTATGGAGCTGAGGCTTTTGCCCAGGGTGAGACGCAGCAGCTGTCACAGGCCAAACACATTGCGTTGCCGATGATTATGGACATGATCAAGGCCGACCTTGAGGCTCTTGGTGTACAGCATGATATTTTTGTGTCGGAACAGTCTTTGCATGACAGTGGGGCCGTCTCCGGCGCGCTGGCGACCCTGGACGCGAAAGGGTTGATTTATGAAGGCGTGTTGGAGCCTCCGAAAGGCAAAACCCCGCCACCTGATTGGGAACCTCAACCCCAAACACTTTTCAAATCAACAGAGTTTGGCGATGACAGCGACCGTGCCCTGAAAAAATCAGACGGCAGTTGGACATATTTCGCCCCTGACATTGCTTATCACAGTGACAAAATCAAGCGTGGCTTTCATCGCATGATCGATGTCTGGGGGGCTGACCATGCCGGCTATATTAAGCGTATGCAGTCTGCGATTGCCGCCATGTCGGACAATCAGGCCAATCTGGATGTGAAGGTCTGCCAAATGGTCAAATTGATGCGTGGTGGGGAGCCGGTCAAAATGTCCAAACGGGCCGGCAGCTTTGTCACCTTGCGGGAGGTTGTTGACGAGGTCGGCAAAGATGTTGTGCGGTTCATGATGTTGACCCGCAAAAATGATGCGCCACTAGATTTTGATTTTCTGACAGTCAAAGAAAAGAGCAGGGAGAATCCTGTGTTTTATGTCCAATATGCCTATGCCCGGATTCATTCTGTTTGCCGTAACGCCGTGAAAGATGGTGTTGTTGATGAAGAGGATTTGAAGCCAAGTGCGTTGGTGCGCGCGAACTTGTCCACATTAACCCATGCACAGGAATTGTCATTGGTGCGTCAACTGGCGGCTTTGCCCCGGGTTTTGGAAAGCGCGGCTTTGTTCCATGAGCCGCATAGAATATCTATATATCTCAATGATATATCATCAGAATTTCATGCTTTATGGAACATGGGGAAGGAGCAGCCCGGACTGAAATTCATTCAACAGAGCAAAGCGGCGACCCTCGACCGTCTGGCTTTGATCAGCGCGGTTGCACTTGCACTTGAATCAGGGCTTGATATTCTTGGAGTGAAACCAGAGAAGGAAATGCGTTGAATGTCGCAAACCCCGGGCAACCCGAATGATCCACAGGATTTGGAAAATCAATTTTCCGATGACACCCAACCTCTCAGCATTGATGCGCCGAACGAGTTTTACGGATATCAGGCAGATGATACGGATGACGGCTTTCCGATGATGGCTGTGATTTTAGGCGGACTCGTCATTTTTTTGACTTTGGCCGCTATTGTGTATTTGGCATATACAAAGGGCGTTCAAGACGGCCAACGAAATCTCCCGCCATTGGTTATGGCAGACCGTGATCCTGTCAAAGTCCTCCCTAAGTCCGAGTCAGGTGATGATTTGGCCCAGCAGGATCTCAACATATACAAATCAATCGAGGCCGAGACACCATCGTCCACGTCTAATGCACCGGAAGGTGAGGTCGGGGACGGCTCAGTCGAAAGCCTCTACGCGACGCAGGAGAGTTCTGCCGCACTCGATGATGACCTGGCAGATCTGGACGCTTTTCTGGGCGATGGCGGTGTCAGTGAGCCGAGTGAGCTGAGTGAGCCGGAGGCCGCTCAACAGGAACCACTGCCACCGATACCGGTTGAGGATATCATTGCGCAAAACCCGCCAACAGTTGATGAGCCCGCACCGGTTGCCCCTGTAATCAGCCCCGCTGACGCCAACCATATTGTCCAGATATCCGCATCGCGCAGTGTGGCCCAGGCCAGTGCAACCTTTACCAGTCTGAGCCGGAAGTTTCCTGATCTGCTGAAAAACCGTGAGCCCCTCGTCCAGCGGGCCGATCTCGGGGACAAGGGCATTTTTTTCAGGCTCGGCATTGGCGGCTTTTCCAGTCGAGCGGAGGCAAAGTCCTTCTGCTCGTCTTTGAAGGAAAAAGGGCAGGATTGTTTAGTCAGAAAAGTTGATTGATGTCAGACGCACCGCGTCAGGCTGTCATTTACGGCCTCAGTGGTCCGGAATTAACCGCTGAAGAGACACGCCTTTTTAAGGACTCCGCCCCGTGGGGCTACATTCTTTTTTCAAGAAACATATCCGACCCTGAGCAGTTGATGGGTTTAACAGAGGCATTGCGGGATGTATCCGGCAACCCGCATGTACCGATTTTGATTGACCAGGAGGGCGGGCGCGTGGCACGGCTCAAACCGCCCCTGGCCCTGCGCCATCCCCCGGCCGCACTTTACGGACAGCTTTACGAGCATGACCCCGAAGCGGCAAAGCGGGCGGCACACCTTGGTGCGCAGATGATCGGTCAGGAACTGCGATATTTTGGCGTTACGGTGGATTGTTTGCCCTGTCTGGATTTGGGGTTGCCTGAAACCTCTGAGGTCATAGGCGACAGGGCCTATGGCGATTCACCGGACAAAGTGGCTGCGCTCGGCCGCGCTGCGGCGGAGGGGTTGATGGAGGCCGGTGTGCTCCCGGTGATCAAACATCTGCCGGGGCACGGGCGCGGGCAGGTGGACAGCCATCTTGAATTGCCCGTGGTTGAAACTTCTGCCCAACTACTCAGCCAAACGGATTTCGCATGTTTCACATCATGTGCTGATTTACCGCTTGGTATGACAGGACATCTGCTGTTTTCAGAGTTTGATGAGGACAATGTTTCCACACAGTCGCCCCGTATCATCTCTGAAGTCATCCGCAGTCATATCGGTTTTGACGGTCTTTTGATGAGTGACGACATATCGATGCAGGCTTTGTCAGGTTCCCTCGAGCAAAGGGCCTTAAAAAGTCTGGCGGCAGGCTGTGATCTGGTCCTGCACTGCAATGGTGACTTTTCGGAAATGACGGCATTGGCGGAATGCCTGCCGGATCTTGACAAGCCTGCGCAGCGGCGTGCTGAGCGTGTCGATCGGCTTCTGGCAGCCCAACCTCGGGCGATTGACATTTCCAAAACCCGAGAAGACTGGGGAGAAATCGTCGCAAAGCATTTTCCTGAAGCCTCTGACGCGCTATAAGGGGGGCATGAATGATGATGCTACTGATTCTCTGACACCGTTTCATCCTGATGCGCAGACGCCGTATTTTGAGTCCTCCGGTGCGCCTGGTCTTCAGGTTGATTTGGAGGGCTATGAAGGTCCGTTGGATGTCCTTCTTTCCCTGGCTCGCGTGCAGAAGGTCGACCTGAAGCAAATCGCAATTCTTGACCTTGCCGAACAATACCTCGCTTTCATCAAGGAAGCGCAAAACCTTAAAATTGAAATTGCCGCTGATTATCTGGTCATGGCGAGCTGGTTGGCTTACCTCAAGTCTAGGCTGCTGTTGCCGCCGCCGGAGGATGAGGAGGAGGCCACGGCAGAAGAACTGGCCGCCAGACTCGTTTTCCAGTTGCAGAAACTGGAGTCCATGCGTGATGCGGCGGCCAAACTTATGACCCGCCCGCAACTCGGCCGTGACATGTTCAAACGCGGCATGCCTGAGGGCATCCGCATCAAACGGCACAGCCAATATCACGCCAGCCTGTATGATTTGTTGGGGTCATATTCCACGCAAAGACTCCGCAATTACTACTCTGAATGGAAACCGGCGGAACTGCCCATATTTTCAATTGAGCGGGCCAGGAAAAGAATCGAACGCCTTTTGGGGACACTTGATGATTGGGATCGCTTTGATGCTCTGGTCATGAAGGATGTCAAAGATCCAAAAAAACGCCGATCCATGGCCGCCAGTTCCTTAAGCGCCATGCTTGAATATGTGCGTGACGGACACTTGGAAATGCATCAGGACAAAACCTTCGGTGACATACTCGTGCGCCGGGCCAGACCCAAAAGCGCAACCCTCTAACAGCTCAAATTTCAGGCAAACCCATGACGGATGACCACATCAAGGCTGAAGCGGAAAATCTAGAAGTTGACCAATCCAGCACTTTGACACTCGATGACATGCCTGCGGCAGATAAGGCTGAATATTTGCGCATTGTCGAGGCTGTTCTGTTTGCGGCCGTCGAACCGCTGGATGTCAAGACCATTGCAGAGCGTTTGCCTGAGGGGGTGCCGGTCGAGGAAGTGATAGGTGAGTTGCAAAAGGATTATGAGTCTCGTGGGGTCCATTTGAAGCGGGTCGGCAAGAAATTCTCATTCCGGACGGCTGAGGATTTGAACCACGTTTTACAGACTGACATGACCAGTCAACGCAAACTGTCGCGGGCGGCATTGGAAACCCTGGCCATTATCTCTTACCATCAGCCCGTGACCCGGGCTGAAATTGAGGATATTCGCGGCGTCAGCGTTTCCAAAGGCACACTTGATGTTCTGCTTGAAACGGAATGGGTGAAAATCCGTGGGCGCCGTCGTGTTCCGGGCAGACCCGTTACTTATGGCACAACGGATCATTTTTTGGAGCATTTCGGCCTTGAAGATTTGTCTGATTTGCCCGGCATTGAAGAGCTTAAAGCGGCGGGCCTGCTCGACAACAAGTTGCCGCAAGGCTTTTCCATTCCGGAACCGGATCCGGACAATGATGACATGGAAGACCCTCTTGCTCCGGATGATGATGGCAGTGAACCACCTTTGGAAATGGATCTCCCGGAGGATGGTGCACGCGAATGACCGGGTTTTCCTTCAACCAGGTTTCGCAGAAATATGGTGACTTTGCGGCCATCAAGGATTTGAGTTTCACCGTCCAGACAGGCGAGTCGGTCTGCCTGCTTGGTCCTTCAGGCAGTGGCAAAACGACAACATTAAGACTTCTTGCGGGCATCGAGCAGCCTTGCGCCGGGGAGATTCATATCAACGGCAATCTTGTCAGCAACAAGGATTATGTGCTGCCGTTGGAACACAGGGGCATAGGGTTCCTGTTTCAGGATTTCGCCCTGTTTCCGCATTTAACGGTCATGGAAAATGTTTTATTCGGGCTGCCGGACCCGAAATCAGCCACTTCAAAAAACCGTGCTGTTGAGGTTTTGTCCAAAACAGGCGCGTTAAAGCTTGCCGATAAATACCCCAATGGTCTGTCAGGCGGGGAACAGCAGCGGGTGGCTTTGGCCAGAGCATTGGCGCCGAACCCAAAACTTATTTTAATGGATGAGCCGTTTTCAAGCCTTGACATGCAATTGCGCGACAATCTTCGGATGATGACGTCTGACTTGATGAAAAAAGACGGTCGCACAAATGTGATCGTCACCCACGACCCTGAGGACGCAATGCGGTTGGGGGACAAGATTGCGGTCATGTTGGATGGAAGTATTGTGCAGTTTGATGCACCTCTCACAGTATATGAAAAACCCGTCAACCTGCAGGTCGCGGGTTTGTTGGGGCCGGTGAACGCCTGCGATTACAAGGATATAAATGATAGATCGTCCCGAAATTGCGGCTTGACACCCCATATGAGCATCGGGTTCCGTCCAGATGCAATTCAGTTGCGTCATGACGGGCAGGATGTTGACGGGTGTCTGGCTGTCAATGGCAAACTCAGTCACGTCCGCAAAATCGGGGCAGACTGGCGTGGTGTGGTTACTGTGTCCCCAAAAGTGGTTTGGGATATTTACTCAAAAGACCCTTTGACGGATTTGCCGAATGACGACAGGGAATTTTTCATCAAGCAAGAAGATTTGATGATTTTTGGCGCCTGATATGCCAAACTTGGAAAAATTGATTAAGGGAATTGAAAATGGCACCTAGTGGATTGCAAATTGTTTTGGTGGTTCTCCTGCTGGTCCTGTTGTTCGGACGCGGGCGGATATCCTCCTTGATGGGTGAGGTCGCAAAAGGCATCAAAAGTTTTCGCTCCGGCCTCAAAGACGACAAACAGCTTGGTGATCAGGGCGATGATGTCATTGATGTTGAAAAAAACAACGAGAACAGCGATAACAAGCACTGAATTGCCTTTGAAGCGGGCAGATTTAACAGGCAGCCAAATCCCAACCCTGCCGGAAACCGTGCATCATGTTTGATATTGGCTGGATAGAATTTCTTTTCGTATCCGTGATGGCCCTGCTTGTGCTTGGCCCAAAAGAATTACCCGGCGTGTTGCGGGCTTTGGGCCGCATGACCGCCAAAATCAAATCCCTGAACACTGAATTCAGGTCACATCTGACCCAGCTGGAAGATGAGGTCAATCTGTCTTCCGAGCATGTGGACGTGCCTGTTACCAAATCAGATAAACCAGAACAGAAGTCTGGTAAATCAGATGATTTGTTTTCAACGCTGGACACTGATGATCATGGTTGAAAAACCCGACATACACGATGAGCTGGATGAATTGGCCGGTACAGAAGCGCCTTTGCTGGAACATCTTGTGGAGTTGCGGTCGCGCCTTCTCAAGGCGTTGCTCGGTCTGGCGGCCGGTTTTTGCGTTTGTCTTGGCATGGCTGACGCAATATTCGACCTTTTGTTGCACCCCTATGAAACCGCTGCCGGAAATGTTGAGGGGTTACGTCTGATTTATACCGCGCCGCATGAATATCTGTTCACGCAAATCAAACTGTCCCTGTTCGGCGGCCTGTTTCTGGCTTTCCCCTACATCGCACTGCAGATTTACAGTTTTATCGCGCCGGGCCTTTACAGTCAGGAACGGCGTTCACTGGCCCCCTTTTTGGTGGCTTCACCGGCCTTGTTTGTCGTTGGCGGACTCTTTGTCTTTCTGTTTGTAATGCCGTTGGCGATGCAGTTTTTCCTGAATATGCAGCAAATGGATCCCGGGGGGGCTGAAATTGTGATGATGAACAGGGTCAGTGAATATCTCGGCTTTGTCATGACTTTGATGCTGGCCTTTGGTTTGTGTTTTCAACTGCCAGTTATTCTGATCTTTTTAGGAAAACTCGGGTTGGTATCGGCAGACTGGCTTCGCGCCAAAAGGCGGTATGCCATTGTTTTGACCTTTGCCGTTGCCGCCTTTTTGACGCCGCCGGATTTGATTAGCCAAATCGGTCTTGGCGTACCGACCCTATTGCTGTATGAGATTGCCATCCTCGCGGTTGCCATGATTGAGTCGCGGCGCAATGACCATGAAAGCGGAACGGACTGACCATGCTTGACATAAATGTCATAAGAGAAAACCCTGACAAAGTGGATGCCCTGCTCGCCAGACGCGGGGAGGAACCTGTTGCCGCCGCGCTTTTGAGATTAGATGATGAGCGTCGGCAAGCAATTCAGGAGGCACAGGAGTTGCAGACCCGTCGCAACACAGCCTCCAAAGCCATTGGACAGGCCAAGGGTAAAGGGGATGAGGACGAGGCGGCGCGGCTGCTGGCGGAAGTCAGCCAACTCAAGGATGAGTTGCAGGCAGCCGAGGCCAGTGAACGGGAAATTTTGCATCGCCTGGATCAGGCTCTGGCCGTTGTTCCAAATTTGCCGTTCGAGGATGTGCCGGTTGGCGATGATGAAGACAGTAATGTTTTGGTCCGCACTTGGGGGGAGCCGCAGACATTTGACCATGCCGCCGAGCATTTCGACATTGGTGAAGCGCTAGGCGAAATGGATTTTGAAGGCGCCGGCAAACTCTCTGGGGCAAGATTTGTCATCCTCAAGGGCCAACTGGCCCTGCTGGAGCGCGCCCTCGGTAATTTCATGCTTGATACCCACATCAACGATTTCGGTTATACGGAGATTTCTCCACCGGTTTTGGTTCGTGAAACCGCGCTCTACGGCACAGGACAGTTGCCCAAATTCAGTGAGGATGTCTTTCGCACGGAGGAGGGGTTTTATCTGATCCCGACCGCGGAAGTGCCGTTAAGCAATCTGCTCGCTGACAGCATCACTCCGGCGGAAGATTTGCCCCTGCGGGTGACGGCACAAACGCCATGCTTCCGCTCTGAGGCTGGCTCGGCCGGACGCGACACACGCGGCATGATCCGTCAACATCAATTCAGCAAAGTTGAGCTTGTGTCGATGGTAACGGCAGAGGACAGTGAGACCGAACTCGAGCGCATGACGAATTGCGCAGAAACCATTTTGCAGAAACTTGATCTGCCTTATCGCGTGATGCTTCTGAGTACAGGCGATATGGGCTTTTCGGCACGCAAAACATACGATCTGGAGGTGTGGTTGCCGGGGCAGGGTCAATACCGTGAAATTTCAAGTTGCTCTCATTGCGGGGATTTTCAGGCTCGGCGCATGAAAGCCCGATACCGCCTGCCGGATGACAAACGAACTTACTTCCTGCATACGTTGAACGGCTCAGGATTGGCGGTCGGACGTACCTTGATCGCGGTTCTTGAGAACAATCTGCAGACAGACGGCAGGGTCTTGGTGCCTGAAGCATTACGGCCTTACATGAACGGCATGACCCATATTGGCTGATGGACGAGGATGTCGCCAGAATTGGATTGGCGGTTCGTCAGGCCGGTATCACCAAAACAGATATTCTTGAGGTTTTTTCCCGCATCAATCGCCGTGTTTTCATGCCGGAAACCTTGCATGACCTTCCGGCAGACAGGGCGTATCAGCTTGGTCAGGGACAAATCGCGACCACACCGTCCCTGATCGCTTTTGTGCTGGATCAACTCGATGTCGACCTCCGTGACAAGGTTCTCGAAATCGGAACCGGGAGCGGCTATCAATCGGCTTTGTTATCCGGGATTATACGGCGTCTTTACACCCTTGAAATCATGCGTCCCTTTCATCTGTCCGCGCAACAACGTTTCAAAGAGCTGGGCCTGTCCAACATTGTCGCCATGACCGGGGACGGGCTGCAGGGCTGGCCGGAACAAAGTCCGTTTGACCGCATAGTCGCCAATGCCGCGAGTAACCGCATCCCTGAACTCTGGCTCGCACACCTCAAACCCGGAGGTTTCCTGCTGATGCCGTTGATTGACGGAGGGCGGCAAATGCTGTCACGCATTTATCCGACCGACACTGAGCCGCATGTTGAGCCTTTGCTGGAGGTTAATTTTCCAGTCTTGATTCAACATGAATCATTCTAATTTCTTTGTGTGAAAAGACGGACACAAATAAGACATCTTGGGTCTCATAACCTTTGCAGCTTGTCGATGTTGGCAGCACTCACAGCAGTGCTGTCCGCCTGCGGCCCGGTGCAAAGCGGTCGTTGGTATGATGCCGAAAAGGACTATGACACCTATGCCAATGTCTTCAACACGACAAGTCCGGACAAGCAGTCGCAAGTCGCATCCGTTCCCCGCCCTTCTGTGCCGGTGAGCAGCGGCGGCGGTGTCGTGGTTGTCAAACCCGGCGACACCTATTACAGCCTGGCGCGGCAACATAATTTGTCCGTTCGGGACCTGATTGAGGCCAATAATGCTGTGGCACCCTACAAACTCGTCAAAGGCCAGCAGTTACGTGTGCCTGTGAACAATCTCTACACGGTTAAAAAGGGCGATACACTCTATTCCGTTTCGCGTTCATTCAATCTTGATGTCAGCACATTGGCAAAGGCCAATGCCCTCAAACCGCCTTACCACATCAAGGTGAACCAACAGCTGAAATTGACCGGCGTCGCATCCCGCAGAGCATCCGTTTATGACCGGAAACCCGCTGCGGCCCCTCCACGCAAAGGGAAGTTCATCTTGCCGGCGGACGGTAATGTCATTTCGTCCTATGGTGCCAAAGCCAACGGCATCCACAATGACGGCATCAACATCGCATTGCCTGAAGGAACAGACCTGAAGGCCGCTGAAAATGGCGTGGTGGTATATGCTGGCAATGAGCTGGAGGGGTATGGTAATTTGATACTGCTCAAACACGCCGACAATTTTGTCACGGCGTATGCACATACCCAATCCTTCAATGTTAAAGTCGGGCAAAAAGTAAAGCGGGGTCAGGTCATTGCCAAATCCGGTCAGACAGGTAATGTCACCCGGCCGCAGCTTCATTTTGAAATCCGCAGAGGCGCCCAGGCCCTGAATCCGAAAAACTACATTTAAACCGTGTTTTCTGGGGTTTAGCCATTTTCAAATCCAATTGACGCGGTTATATTGAGCCAAATCATTCAACGAGGTTTTCAATGTTCATTACCCCTGCCTTTGCCCAATCAGCCGCACCAGCCGGCGGCGGGCTTTTCGAGATGTTGTTTCCGTTCATCATGGTGTTCGGCATCATTTATTTTCTTGTGATCCGACCGCAAAACAAACGGCAGAAAGAGCATAAAGTCATGCTTGAAGCCCTGCGCCGTGGCGATACGGTCGTGACGCAAGGAGGCTTGATCGGCAAGGTTGCCAAGGTGGATGAAACGGAAGTTCAGGTCGATATTGCCGACAAGACGCGCGTCACCGTCGTCAAGGCCATGATCATCAATGTCCGCGCCAAAAATGAACCGGCTGATTGAGTGAAACTGACTGATAATGCTGCATTTTTCCAGGTCGAAAATTCTTCTCATATTGGCCACGCTGGTCATGGGGCTCTTGTTTTCCTTTCCGAATTTCATCGGGGAGGGCAGCCGCTCCTCTTTGCCGGGGTTTGTGCCCGACAGCACATTGAATCTCGGATTGGATTTGCAGGGCGGTTCGCATCTGCTTTTGGAGGTTGATACCGAGACGGTTCAAAGGGAACGGTTCGATAATCTCATATCAGACATCAGGCTGGCCCTGCGTGACCAGAAAATCGGCTACAGCAACCTTTCCGTATCGAAGGTGGAAACCCAATTTGGGGTCAAGGTCCGCATCCGCGATGCACAAAACCTTTCCAAGGCGGAAAAGGCGCTTCAGGATATTTCTGAGCCAGTGATGGTCAACATGTTCAGTGGTGCCACGACCACCGAACTTGACGTTTTGCAACTTGAAGATGGGGCTTTTTTCGTAACTTTCACTGAAGACGCCCTGTTGCAGCGCAACATCAAGGCGGTGGAGCAGTCCATTGAGATTGTCCGACGGCGGATTGATGAATT
This sequence comes from Parvibaculales bacterium, assembly GCA_049890195.1. Lineage (GTDB taxonomy): Bacteria > Pseudomonadota > Alphaproteobacteria > RS24 > RS24 > JAYQKL01. The sequence continues at coordinate 27,468 of JBMHBY010000005.1, read as the reverse complement.
GGGTACGACTGAACCAACCATTCAACGCCAAGGCACAAACCGCATTTTGGTGCAGGTGCCCGGCCTGGATGATCCGGAACGCCTGAAAAATCTTCTCGGCCAAACCGCAAAACTCAATTTTCATCTGCTGGATCAGAACGTGTCGGCCTATGATGTCGCCAATGGTGCCCGGGTGCCTGCCGGATCGAGGCTTTTGTCAAATGACACCCTTCCAGCGGAGCAATATGTTGTCCGCAAGCGCGTGATGGTCAGTGGCGACCGGCTGATTGACGCCAGTGTCGGCTTTGACCCGAACTCGGGGGCACCCGAGGTGAACTTCAGGTTCGACAGTGTCGGTGGAAAAAAATTCGGCAATGTAACAAAAAACAATGTCGGCAAGCCTTTTGCCATTGTCTTGGACAATCAAGTCATTTCGGCGCCGGTGATCCAGTCCCCAATTCTGGGCGGTTCCGGCCGCATCACCGGCAATTTCTCAGTGGAAACGGCGAATGATCTTGCCATTTTGCTGCGTGCCGGCGCACTGCCGGCTCCGTTGAACATCTTGGAGGAACGTACCGTTGGCCCCGGCCTTGGGGCTGACTCGGTCAAGGCGGGCAGTATGGCGTCTATTATCGGGTTCATTCTGGTGATCGCGTTTATTTTGATCAGCTATCGCCTGTTCGGGCTGTTTGCCAATATTGCACTGATCATGAACATGACCCTGATTATCGGTGTCTTATCCGCGCTGCAGGCAACCCTGACCTTGCCTGGCATTGCCGGTATCGTGCTGACCATCGGCATGGCAGTTGATGCCAATGTTTTGATTTTCGAACGGATTCGTGAAGAGCTTGGCCGGGGCAGAAACATCATTAATGCCATTGATGCGGGTTATTCCAGAGCGTTGGGCACAATCATGGACGCCAACATCACGACCCTGATTGCAGCGTTTATCCTGTTTTATTTCGGTTCCGGGCCGGTGCGCGGCTTTGCCGTGACCCTTGGGGTGGGGATTGTAACGTCAGTGTTCACAGCCTTCACCGTCACGCGTTTGATGGTTGCGCAGTGGGTCAAACGTAACCCCCGCAGTGCTGACGTGCCTTTATAGGAGACAAAAATGAAATCGCTCAGGCTCGTTAAGGCAGACACCAATATCAACTTTGTCAAATTCCGCTATATGGCGCTTGCTTTGTCTGCATTGCTTATGGTGGCCTCAATCGGCTTGTTTCTTGGTAAGGGACTGAATTTCGGCATTGACTTCAAAGGCGGCACATTGATTGAGATTGGCACGCAGGGGCCGGCTGATCTTGCCGATCTGCGGTCCCGCCTCGGTTCCCTGGACATTGGTGAAGTCCAGATACAGGAATTTGGCAGTGCCGATGATGTTCTTATCCGTGTCGGTGAGAAAGCCGGCGTCACCGACAACAGTGATAATTTATCCGCCGTTGACAAGATACGGACGGAGCTTGGGGCTGCCGTCGAGTTCAGGCGGGTTGAGGTTGTCGGTCCGCAGATCAGTGATGAACTGGTGACGAAGGGTGTCCGCGCCGTCACCATCGCCATCGGGTTGATGCTTGTCTACATCTGGTTCCGGTTTGAATGGCAGTTCTCCATCGGTGCCATCATTGCGCTCATTCACGATATTGTTCTGACCATCGGGATATTTTCCGTGTTGCAGCTTGAGTTTGGCCTGTCCATCATCGCCGCCTTGTTGACGATTGTCGGCTATTCCATGAATGATACGGTTGTTGTCTATGACCGCGTGCGCGAAAATCTGCGTAAATACAAGAAAATGGATCTTGTGGAACTGTTCAACCTGTCCATCAACAACACGCTCTCGCGGACCGTGATGACCTCACTGACGACACTGTTGGCCCTGTTTGCGCTTTATTTTCTTGGCGGTGAGGTCATACGTGGTTTCACTTTCGCCATGATTTGGGGTGTTTTGGTGGGGACATACTCCTCGATTTTCATTGCCGGCCCGGTTCTGTTGTATCTCGGTGTCAAACGGGACTGGTCGGAGGGTGGAGAGCAGAAAAACACCCCATAAAGGCTTGCAGAGCTTGTGCTTGCGTTTTAACCTTTGGAAAAGAAATTGATTCAAATCAGATAGTGGAGGGGCCTCATGGCAGCTATTCTTACATCACTTCGCAACACGGTCATTGCCGGATTTGTCCTGGCGATTCTATTGATCATCAGTTACGCAAATAATGGCGGCGCATTTGACCATAACTGGGGCGCTTTCATTCTGCGCTACATTCATGTCCTGAGCGGCATCATGTGGATCGGTCTGCTGTACTACTTCAATTTTGTACAAATCCCGAATATGCCGAACATCCCGGATGAGCAAAAGCCTGCCATCGGCAAGGTCATTGCCCCGGCCGCTTTGTGGTGGTTCCGCTGGGGCGCCATGTTCACTATGGGCTCCGGTCTGCTGCTGGCTCATGCCAACGGTTATCTGGTCTCGGCACTGACGCTGGAAAACACCATCATCGGCATCGGCATGTGGCTTGGTCTGGTCATGTGGTTCAATGTCTGGTTTGTGATCTGGCCGAACCAGAAACGCGCCCTTGGCATTGTCGAGGCTGACGCCGACAGCAAAGCCGCCTCTGCACGCACGGCCATGCTGTTTTCTCGCACCAACACCATGCTGTCCATTCCGATGCTCTATTGCATGGTTGCGGCACAAAACCTTGGCATGTAGCTCAGCAGTATTTTCAGGATCAGGCCGTCCCGTCGGGGCGGCCTTTTTCTTTGATGCAATCGCCATAGTTTTTACTTATGACCGAGATTTATGAATCTTTGATGCAGGAATTACGGGGGCAGGACGGTGATCTGTATCTGTGTCACCTCTTCGTACCGACCAGACTGCGCTCCCGGGTTTTGACGCTTTACAAAGCCTATTCGGACATTTCCGGCATTCCCTTTGAGGTCAGTGAACCGATGTTGGGCCATATCAGGCTTCAATGGTGGCGGGAAATGTTGGAAGATCCGTTCAAAAACGCCGCAGACGGCGTGCCGATGGCACAGGGGCTTGTGGACCACCCTCTAAATGTTGACCTGATGCAGCGTTTGGTGGACAGCCGGGATCTGGCGATGTCTGACGAGTTGACGGTTGATCAAGAGGCCGCAATGGCCGGCAGCGCCTTTATGAATTTGTCCTGTGAGGCCATAGAGCAAGCGTGCGATGCGGATATTCTTGAAAATGCCGGCAAGGGTTTTGAACTTATGCGGTTAGCGGCTGCAGATGCCCCTATTGTCAGCGAAGCGGCAATTCTGCTTGAGGATGCAAGACAAACATTCAATCAACTTCCCCGCCGCGAAAGGGTCAATCTGATACCGATTTTCATGCCAATCGGTCTCGCCCGGCTTCAGGCACGGGCCTTTCCGTATCGTAAAAGCTTGCTGTCTTATCATTTCAGCCTTTTGAAAATGGCCGTCACCGCAAAAATTTAGCTTTGAATATCCGACATGGAAAGCTCCCAGGATGTGAAATCAGCTTTTGCCCGGCTGGTAAATCCGGTTTTTCTGGCTGCTTTTTTGGCCTGATGTCTGGCTTTGCCTTTTAATCTGTTGCCTGACTCATCAATCAGCATGTCAGGGGATACAGCAGGCATCTCCGGCATCAGTCCGAAATTGATGTTCATGGGCTGAAAGGTGCTGCTGTCGGCATTAACCGTGATATGGGCGAGAAGGGCACCAAAGGCTGTCGTAACCGGCGGGGAGGGTAATGATATGCCCTGCATCTCCGCTGCAGCGAACCGACCGGCAAGAAGGCCGATGGCGGTGCTTTCAACATAGCCCTCAACCCCGGTGATCTGGCCGGCAAAGCGCAATCTTTCAGCCGCCTTGAGACGTAATGTCGGGTCGAGCAGGCTTGGTGAATTAAGGAACGTATTGCGGTGCATGCCGCCCAGACGCGCAAAGCGGGCCTCTTCCAGCCCCGGGATCAGTTTCAGCACGTCAGCCTGCGCGCCGTATTTCAGTTTTGTCTGGAAACCGACAATATTGTACAGCGTGCCCAATGCATTGTCTTGACGCAGTTGCACGACCGCATAAGGCTTGATGTCCGGCTGATGGGCGTTGGTCAGACCCTTCGGTTTCATCGGGCCATGCCGCAGGGTCTCGCGGCCGCGTGCCGCCATCACCTCAATCGGCAGGCAACCGTTGAAATAAGGCGTGTCCTTTTCCCATTCCTTGAAATCAGCCGTATCGGAGGCGAGCAGAGCATCAAGGAAGGCATTGTACTGGGCTTCGGTCATCGGACAGTTGATGTAATCCTTGCCGGTGCCGCCCGGGCCGGCTTTGTCGTAACGCGACTGCGCCCAGCACACATCCATATTGATGCTGTCATGATAGACAATCGGTGCGATGGCATCAAAAAAGGCGAGCTTGTCGTCGCCGGTCAGGGAGGAAATGTAATCCGATAAGGCCGGCGAGGTGAGGGGGCCGGTGGCCACAATCACCTGCTCCCAATCGGCGGGGATTTCGGTGACCTCCGCGCGGCTGATCTCAACCAGCGGATTGGTTTCAAGTGCTGCAGTCACACTTTGTGAAAACCCTTCGCGGTCAACCGCCAATGCGCCGCCGGCGGGCACCTGGTGGGTGTCGGCGCAATCCATGATCAGACTGTCAGAGCGGCGCAGTTCCGCATGCAGCAGACCGACGGCATTGGTGTCCGAGTCATCGGAGCGGAAGGAATTGGAGCAAACCAGTTCCGCCAGCCCGTCTGTCACATGGGCGTCGGTTTTGCGTTTGGGGCGCATTTCGTGGAGCACAACAGGCACGCCCATACGGCTTGCCTGATGCGCCGCCTCCGACCCGGCCAATCCACCGCCGATGACATGGAGTTTCTTTGTCGCGTTTCTGGGGTCACTCATAGGCTGAGTGATACACAAAACAAAGGTTTCAGCAAAGGGTTATTCCGCCGCGGTGCGGGTCGGTTTTCGGGATTTCAGCATTTTGGCGAGATATTGCCCTGTATAACTGCGTTTTTCGGCGGCCACGTCCTCCGGTGTGCCGCAGGCAACGATCTCCCCGCCGCCGTCGCCGCCGTTCGGCCCAAGGTCAATGATCCAGTCCGCCGTCTTGATGACCTCCAGATTGTGCTCAATCACCGTCACCGTATTGCCGGTGTCAACCAATTCGTGCAGCACCTCCAGAAGTTTGGCGACATCATGAAAATGCAAACCCGTTGTTGGTTCGTCGAGAATATACAATGTGCGCCCGGTGGCGCGCTTGGACAACTCCTTGGCCAGTTTGACGCGCTGCGCCTCACCACCCGACAATGTGGTGGCCTGTTGCCCGACCTTGATGTAGCCCAGCCCGACCCGTTGCAGTGTCACCATCTTGTCGCGGATGGAGGGGACGGCCTTGAAGAATCCCGCCGCCTCATCGACGGTCATCTCAAGGACATCTGAGATGTTCTTGTCCTTGAAGCGGATCTCCAGAGTTTCGCGGTTGTAGCGTTTGCCGTGGCAGGCATCGCACTCAACATAGACATCCGGCAGGAAATGCATTTCAATCTTGATCACCCCGTCACCCTGACACGCCTCACAGCGCCCGCCCTTTACGTTGAACGAAAAGCGGCCGGGTTTGTAACCGCGCATCTTCGCCTCCGGCAGCCCGGCGAACCATTCTCGTATCGGGGTGAAGGCGCCGGTATAGGTGGCAGGGTTGGAGCGCGGCGTGCGCCCGATCGGGGACTGGTCAATGTCGATCACCTTGTCGAGGTTCTCCACCCCCTTGATCTCTTTGTGCGGGGCGGGGAGGTCACGCGCATTGTTCAGCTTGCGGGCAATCGCCTTGTAAATGGTGTCCAGCAGCATGGTGGATTTGCCGCCGCCGGACACCCCTGTGACACAGGTGAAGGTGCCAAGCGGGATTTCGGCGGATACATTTTTGAGGTTGTTGCCGGTTGCCCCGACCAGTTCCAGACGACGTGCTGTTTTTGGCCGCCTTTGCGCCGGAACAGGTACACTCATCTCCCCGGTCAGATATTTTCCGGTCAGGCTTTTTTTGGATTTCATGATTTGCCCGGGTGAGCCTTTGGCTACGACTTCTCCGCCATGAACACCGGCACCGGGGCCGATGTCCAGAACATAATCCGCCGTCCGGATGGCGTCTTCGTCGTGTTCAACCACGATCACCGTATTGCCGAGGTCACGCAGCCGCGTCAGGGTTTCCAGCAGGCGGTCATTGTCGCGCTGGTGCAGGCCGATGGAGGGTTCGTCCAGAACATACAGCACACCGGTCAGACCCGACCCGATCTGCGACGCCAGACGGATGCGCTGGCTCTCGCCGCCCGACAGGGTGCCGGATGTCCGTGACATCGACAGATAGTCCAGCCCGACATCATTGAGGAACGACAACCGGTCTCGAATTTCCTTCAAAATACGTCCGGCAATGTCCTTTTGTTTTTTCGTCAGCTTTTTGTCGAGGCCGGTGAACCAGTCATTGGCGTCCCGGATCGACATATCCGTTACCTGGCCGATATGATGGTCGACAAGTTTGATGCACAAAGCCTCCTCTTTCAACCGATAACCACCGCATTTTTCACAGTCCGTCTTGGACTGGAATTTTTCAATCTCCTCCCTGATCCAGGAACTGTCGGTTTCCCGATAGCGGCGCTCCAGATTGCCGACGACCCCCTCAAACGGTTTTTTGGTCTTGAAGCTGCGCATTCCGTCATCATAGATGAAGGTCACGATTTCATCTCCGGTTCCGAACAATATGAGCTGTTGCACCGCTGCATCCAGCTTGTTCCAAGGGTCTTCCATGGAAAACCCGTATTGTTTCGACAGGCTTTCAAGCGTCTGGGTGAAATATGGCGAGGATGTCCCGCTTTTGGCCCAGGGGACGATTGCCCCCTTGCGCAGCGACAAGGTGCCGTCCGGCACAATGGCCTCGGGATTGATGAAAAACTGCGTCCCCAAACCATCGCAGGCCGAACAGGCACCGACCGGGTTGTTGAAGGAGAACAGCCGCGGCTCGATTTCATCTATCGTAAAGCCGGACACCGGACAGGCGAAATTGGCTGAAAACGTCAGACGTTCCGGTGCGTCTTCGCCCTTGCTGTCGGCAAACTCCGCAACCGCCAGACCATCCGTCAGATTGAGTGCGATTTCCAGACTGTCCGCCACGCGGTTGCCGAGATCGGGTTTGACGACAATCCGGTCCACCACAACATCAATGTCATGCTTGTATTTTTTATCGAGAGCCGGAACCTCAGAAATTTCATAATAGGTGCCGTCCACTTTGACCCTCTGAAACCCGCGCTTTTGCAGTTCAGCGAAATCCTTGCGGTATTCACCTTTGCGGTCCCTGACAATCGGTGCCAGCAGGTAAAGACGCGTTCCTTCTTCAAGCGCCATAACCCGATCGACCATTTGTGACACGGTCTGGCTTTCAATCGGCAGTCCGGTCGCTGGAGAGTAGGGGATACCGATGCGGGCGAACAGCAAGCGCAGATAATCATAGATCTCCGTGACTGTGCCAACAGTTGAACGGGGGTTTTTTGATGTGGTTTTCTGTTCAATGGAAATGGCGGGACTGAGACCGTCAATTTGATCCACATCCGGTTTCTGCATCATTTCAAGAAATTGCCGGGCATAGGCTGACAGGCTTTCAACATAACGCCTCTGGCCCTCGGCATAGATTGTGTCGAAGGCCAGAGATGATTTTCCGGACCCTGACAGACCGGTGATGACGATTAGTTCATCGCGTGGCAGTTCCACACTGATGTTTTTGAGATTATGCTCTCTTGCGCCGGCAATTTTGATTTTTTTCGCCTGAGGCAGAATTTTCTTTTTGGCGCTCATATTGGTTCTTCTCCTCACTGTGAAATAGCACGTCGGCTGTGTTTGGCAAAGGCGTATGCAGGGGTTGTTGAATTTGCTTGATTAGCAATTGGCTTTATGTGAACATAACAAGAACAGATAAGTTGTCCACAAATTTGGAACTCATGATGAAGCTTGCGCGACCAAGCACTTAAAAAAAAATGGCAGGACACAGAATCCTCACCTAGGGTGAAGCTAGATAAGGAGAAAAACATGGCAGGATCCATCAACAAAGTCATACTTGTCGGCAATCTCGGTGCCGACCCTGAAATCCGCAGTACCAAGGACGGACGTCCGGTCTGCAACCTCAGCTTGGCGACCAGCGAAAGTTGGAAAGACAAAAATACGGGGGAGCGCCGCGAAAAAACCGAATGGCACCGCATTGTCATTTTTAATGATGGTTTGGCCAGAATTGCCGAGCAGTATTTGCGGAAAGGCTCAAAGATTTATGTTGAGGGCCAACTGCAGACCCGTAAGTGGCAGGACCAAAACGGTGTTGACAAATATACGACTGAGGTGGTTCTGCAGGGGTATGGCGGCAATCTGACCATGCTGGACAGCCGCAACAGCGGTGGCGACAGCTTTGCTTCCGGCCCGGCTTCGACTCCATCCTTACCAGATGATGCCGGTCCTGCCGCAGCCGGTGGCATGGACGACGAGATTCCCTTCTAGCAGCCGTGCCATCAATTCATTTTCAAACAACAACAAAAATAAGAATAATGATTAATGAGCACATCAAAACCTGAGAGGAGTCTTTCCTCAGCCTGTCTTGAAACCCTTTTTTCAGGATTCATAAAACTGGATACAGGGACTTTGGAAATGGGTCTGCCTGACGGCAGAACCATCACCTTGGCGTCCAAAAAGGGAGGCCATCCCTCTGTCAAACTCAAATTTGCATGTTGGCGGATAATTTGGGAATGCCTTTTCAACCCTCATCTGCATTTGGGAAAAGGGTATATGGATGGAGAAATCCTGCTGGAAAAAGGGTCTCTGGAGGATCTTTTCCTCCTGGTTCATGAAAATCTGGAGGTCACAAGGAGCCATTCCTGGTCATCCCCGATCATAAAAACAATCCAGTTGCTCAAATCGTTTTGGCGTGTGAACACTCTGCGAAACAGTCGTCAGAATGTTGCCCATCATTATGATCTGTCCAATGCGTTCTTTGCCATGTTTCTGGATCAGGACATGAATTACAGCTGCGCTTATTACAAAACCGCCGGGCAAACACTTGAGGATGCCCAACAACTGAAGAAACAGCGCCTCTTGAATAAGCTCATGGTGTCGCCAGGTCATAAGATACTTGATATTGGCTGCGGCTGGGGCGGGCTTGCCCTATCTATCGGAGAAATTGAAAACACTGAAGTGCATGGTATTACGCTCTCAGAAAACCAGCATGATTATGCCAAAACACGCACACAGACTAAAAATAAAAACAACAATGTGCATTTTCATCTTCAGGATTACCGCACAGTAAACGAAAAATTTGATCGTATTATTTCGGTCGGGATGCTGGAACATATTGGCCGGCGTTTGTTGCCGACTTATTTCCGTAAAGTTGCCCAATCGCTTAATCCGCATGGCGTTGCGGTGATTCATTCTATCGGATATCCGACAAGCACGGTTAAACAGATTTACAGCAAACAAAACACTTGGATACAGAAATATATCTTTCCTGGCGGGTATTTACCGCATCTGTCTGAACTTGTGGATGTGATTTCCTCAACGGGACTTGTTGTAACCGATATTGAGGTTCTGAGTCTGCATTATGCAGAAACACTCAAAGCATGGCGGAAAAACATTTATAAAAACCAGGCGGAAATAACATCAATGTATGATGATAGGTTTTTCCGCATGTGGGATTTTTATCTCGTCAGCAGTGAGTTTTTGTTCCGGACAGGTCATGGCGTCGTCTATCAAATTCAACTCACCAATGACCTTGTCTCATTGCCCCGCACAAGAGATTACATGTCAATATAAGTTACTGTATTTACTGAATTAATTTATATCCACAGTTTGCCTTTTTGCCTATGGATCGCTTGCGACTCATTGCCTGAAAATGTTATGATAATTTACTTAAATCCGGGCCTAAACCTTGGCTTGGATGACCTTTATGGAAGGGGATGTTTTGTCCGACGAAACTGACGACGTAAACGAAAAAGAAACCGGTCAGTCTTTGGACGAAATGGACGCCTCCGGTGACGGTGACAAGTCCGTGCCACCCCCGGCGGAAGCAGCTGCTTTGCCACCGGAGTTTGATGTCTCTCCGATTGACATTGAAGAGGAAATGAAGGCCAGCTATCTCGATTATGCCATGAGCGTAATTGTCAGCCGGGCCTTGCCGGACGTCAGGGACGGGTTGAAACCCGTGCATCGCCGGATCCTCTTTTCGATGAATGAAAACGGCTATGACTACAACAAGCCGTACCGCAAATCGGCACGTGTTGTCGGTGACGTCATCGGTAAATACCACCCTCATGGTGACCAGTCGATTTATGATGCCTTGGTCCGGATGGCGCAGGACTTTTCCATGCGCATGCCTCTGCTCGACGGGCAGGGCAATTTCGGCTCGATTGACGGTGACCCGGCCGCCGCCATGCGCTACACGGAAGTGCGGATGGACAAAACGGCCCATTCCCTTCTGCAGGACATTGAAAAAGACACCGTCAATTTTCAGGACAATTACGACAATACGGAACAGGAACCGGTCGTTCTGCCGGCGCGTTATCCAAACCTTCTGGTCAACGGCGCCAACGGCATTGCCGTCGGCATGGCAACCAACATTCCACCGCATAATCTGGGTGAATTGATTGAAGCGACCCTGAAATTGATTGAGGCGCCGCAGACAACGGATGAGGAAATCTGTGCCATTGTCCCTGGACCGGATTTCCCGACAGGCGGACAGATACTCGGGCGGCGTGGGGCCTTGTCGGCTGGCATGACCGGCCGTGGCTCGATTGTCATGCGTGGCCGTGCTGAAATCGAGGAAATCCGCAAGGACAGATATGCGATTGTGGTGACCGAAATACCCTATCAGGTCAACAAGACCACCATGATCGAAAAAATCGCGGAACTGGTGCGTGAAAAGGTCATTGAAGGCATCTCGGACATCCGTGACGAGTCCGACCGTGACGGCATGCGTATCGTCATTGAGTTGAAAAAGGATGCCGTGGGTGAGGTGGTTTTGAACCAGCTTTACAAATATTCATCCCTGCAAACCAGCTTCGGCGCAAACATGCTGGCCCTGAACAGCGGCAAGCCGGAACAGATGAACATTCGCGGCATTCTGCAGGCGTTCATCAGCTTCCGGGAGGAGGTCGTCACACGGCGTTCCAAATTCGACCTGAACAAAGCGCGGGACCGGGCTCATGTGCTGGTTGGTCTGGCCATTGCCGTCGCCAATATTGACGAGGTTATCGCCCTGATCCGCAAAGCTCCGTCGCCGCAGGCGGCCCGTGAGCAATTGATGACCAAGGCTTGGAAGGCGAGTGATGTGGCCGATCTGATCCGCCTGATTGATGATCCACGCCACAAACTTCTGGAAGATGGCACAATTCACCTCAGCGAAGCGCAGGCCAAGGCCATTTTGGAACTGCGTTTGCAGCGTCTGACCGCCATGGGCCGCGATGAAATCGCCGAGGAGCTTGGTGAGCTTGGCTCCCTGATTGAGGACCTGCTCAGTATTCTGCGCAGCCGTGAACGGGTCATGGACATCATCTCCACCGAACTGGTCGAGGTGCGGGATGAGTTTGCCACTCCGCGCCGGACGGAAATCATTGAGGATGAGGCGGATGTCGATGATGAGGACCTGATACCGCAGGAAGACATGGTGGTGACGGTTTCGCACACCGGTTACATCAAGCGTGTGCCGCTCTCCACCTACCGCGCCCAACGTCGCGGCGGCAAGGGGCGCTCCGGCATGACGACCAAAGACGAGGATTTCGTCACCCGCATCTTCGTCGCCAACACGCACCAGCCGGTGTTGTTCTTCTCGACACACGGCATGGTTTACAAACTCAAAGTCTGGAAACTGCCGGCCGGCAGCCCGCAATCCCGCGGCAAGGCGATGATCAATCTGTTGCCCTTGAAGGAGGGGGAGACCATCAATGCGATCATGGCACTGCCAAAAGATGAGGACAGCTGGTCTGACTTCCATGTCATGTTTGCCACCTCTTTCGGCAATGTCCGGCGCAATGAACTGTCCGATTTCACCAATGTCAACAAGGCCGGTAAAATCGCCATGAAACCCGATGAGGGTGAGGAGATCATTGGTGTGCAGATGTGTACAGAGGAGGATGATGTTCTTCTGACAACAAATGTTGGACGGTGCATCCGCTTCCCGGTCACAGATGTGCGGGTTTTCAGGAGCCGGAACTCGACAGGTGTGCGCGGTGTCAAAATGGACAAGGGTGATGAAACCATTTCCATGGCGATATTGCGGCACAGCAATGCGACACCGGCCGAGCGCAATTCATACCTCAAACAGGCTGCCATGCTGCGCCGTGCCACGGATGGTGATGTTGAAGAGGCCCCCGTGCCCGATGACGCCGAAACCGATGAAGAGGCCGTCTTGAGCCCTGAGCGCTATGCCGAAATGGGGGCGCGCGAACAATTCCTGCTGACCGTCAGTGAAAACGGCTTCGGAAAGCGCTCCTCCGCCTTTGAATACCGTGTGTCCAAGCGCGGCGGCAAGGGCATTATCGCAATGACGGTAACGGAACGGAACGGGCCGCTGATCGCCTCATTCCCGGTTGAGGACGACGACCAGATAATGCTGGTCACTAACAGCGGCACATTGATCAGAACCCCGGTTCAGGACGTTCGTGTCGCCGGACGCAACACACAAGGCGTGACCATTTTCAAAACCGAGGACGACGCCCGTGTGGTGTCGGTCATTCGCCTTGGTGATGAGGCCAATGGTGAAGAGGAGGGGGAGGGCGCCCCACCGGAAACTCTTGACGGGGACGAAAGCGGAGATAATGTGAAGGGTGAAGACGGGGCGGACGACGATACGCAGGCCCCTGACCCAACCGAGGACGAATAATCATGTTTTCCGGCTTTTATCCAGGAAGTTTTGATCCGCCGACTGTCGGCCATGTGGATGTGCTCAAGCGCGCCATGAATTTTCTTGACCGTCTGGTTGTTGGCATTGGCATCAATGCGGAAAAAAAGGCCCATTTTACCGTCGCGGAACGCCGTGACATGTTGTTGCGCTGCCTGTCTGACCATGCTGAAAAATCCGGTTGTTCACTGGAAATCATTTCGTTTGAAGGCTTGTTGGTTGATGCCGCACAAAACCATGATGCACGTCTGATCATCAGAGGTTTGCGCAATGGTGTTGATTTTGATTACGAAGCCCAAATGAGCGCCATGAACCGGAAAATGTCACAGGAGGTTGAAACCGTGTGCATGGCATCAGCCCCGGAAGTGGCGCAGGTGTCATCAACATTGGTGCGACAAATCGCTGACATGGGCGGTGATTTCAGTGCCTTTGTACCGTCGGAAATTCTCGATACAATTAAATTAAAATATAAATAAACTCAATAGCTTGCAGGTTAAAAATGAGCAATAAACTTAACTTTTTTTCGTTCCGGAATATCTTTTCCGTTATTCTGCTTTCGGCATTTGTCATGGCTGCGCCCGCAGCTTTTGCACAGACCTCATTAAAATCACAAATTGCGTCCAGTAAGGAGGAAATCATGCTGCTTGAACTCAAAGACGGCACAGTCAAAATCAAATTACGCCCGGATCTGGCCCCCAATCATGTCGAGCGCATCAAGCAGCTCGCCGGAGAGGGGTTTTATGATGGCATTGTTTTTCACCGCGTGATTGACGGTTTCATGGCGCAGTCCGGCGACCCGACAGGCACAGGTATGGGCGGTTCGGAATACCCTGATTTGCGGGCCGAGTTCAGCAATGAGCCTTTTGTGCGGGGTGTTTTGGGGATGGCACGCTCCCAGCATCCGGACAGTGCCAACAGCCAATTCTTCATTTGCTTTGAAGATGCCCAGTTTCTCAACCGGCAATATACGGTTTGGGGCGAGGTTGTCGAAGGCATGGATTATGTCGACAACATCAAGCGTGGCGAGCCGCCGACAGATCCGGACAAAATCATTTCCATGCGGCTGGAAGACGGCGAATAAGCCCGATGCAGGTTGAAGCTTTTGACTTTGACCTGCCCGATGAAAACATCGCTCTGCGCCCCGCCAATCCGCGGGACGCGGCGCGGCTTCTGCATGTTTCCAAATCCGGCAGGTTCAGCGACCACATCATCCGGGATTTGCCGTCCTTTTTTTCCGCCGGTGACTTGATTGTTGTGAACAACACAAAAGTCATACCGGCCCGCATGGAAGCTGAACGGCAAAGGCCGGGGGCAACCGGTTCCCGTATTGAACTGACCCTGACGGATCAGGTCAAAGCCACACACTGGAGGGCTTTGATGAAGCCGGCAAAACGGGTCAAACCCAGCGATAAGCTTGTGTTCAAAACCATCACGGCTGACGTGATAAGCCGCCAGGACGGCATGGGGGAAATTGTTTTTAATGTGTCCCCGGAGCAGATGGAGCAGGCTTTGGTTGAAAACGGGGCCATGCCGTTGCCGCCTTACATCGCCGCCAAGCGCAAGCCGGATGATCAGGATTTGGATGATTATCAAACCATGTTTGCCGAACGTGACGGTGCCGTCGCCGCGCCGACCGCAGGACTTCATTTCACTCCCGCCATAATGAAGGCGTTGCAGGCAAAGGGGGTCAACATTGCCGCCGTTACCCTGCATGTCGGCCCCGGAACGTTTTTACCGGTCAAGGTGGACGACATAAGCAACCACAAAATGCACAGTGAATGGGGCGAGGTCAGCCAGGCTACGGCGGACCAGATCAACACCACCCTGTCCCAGGGCGGCAAAGTCACATGTGTCGGCACAACATCCCTGCGGCTGATTGAAAGCGCAGCGACCTCGCAAGGACACATTCAGGCGTTTTCCGGCGATACGGACATTTTCATCGCGCCGGGGTATCAATTCAAGATAGCCGACCGTCTGATGACGAATTTTCACCTTCCCAAATCAACCTTATTCATGCTGGTGTCCGCTTTTTCAGGTTTGGAAACAATGAAAAAGGCCTATGCGCACGCCGTCGCTTCGGGCTATAGGTTTTATTCCTATGGAGACGGCTGTTTGCTGGAATTGCAGGACACATAATGGACTTCAAACTGCTGAAAACTGACGGGCAAGCGCGGCGTGGAGAAATTTCGACACCGCGCGGGGTCATCCGCACGCCGGCGTTCATGCCGGTCGGCACGGCCGGCACCGTCAAGGCCATGTATCCGGATCAGGTGCGCGCTTTGGGTGCTGATATTGTTTTGGGCAACACCTATCACTTGATGTTGCGCCCCGGGGCCGAAGAGGTCGCGGCTTTGGGTGGTCTGCACAATTTTATGCAATGGGACGGTCCGATCTTGACCGACAGCGGCGGTTTTCAGGTCATGTCACTGTCCAAATTGCGCAAAATGACCGAGGAGGGGGTGAACTTCCAGAGTCATATTGACGGCAAAAAATACATGCTGACGCCAGAGCGCAGTATTGAAATCCAGACGCTTTTGGGGGCCAACATCAGGATGGTTTTGGATGAATGCACCCCATATCCCGCATCCCATGAGGAGGCGGATGCCTCAATGCAGTTGTCAATGCGATGGGCGGAACGCTCAAAAGATGCTTTTGCCGCTTTTGACAAAGGGGAGGGCGATGCCCTGTTCGGCATTGTCCAGGGGGGTGTTTACGAGGACCTGCGCCATCAAAGCGCAACGCGTCTGCAGGGGGTCGGGTTTGACGGTTATGCCGTCGGGGGGCTTGCTGTCGGGGAAGGGCATGAGGAAATGTGTCGGGTTCTGGATTTCACGACACCGGTTCTGCCCAAAGACCGTCCGCGCTATTTGATGGGGGTCGGCACGCCGCAGGATCTGGTCGAAGCCGTGTCACGCGGCATTGACATGTTTGACTGCGTGATGCCGACACGGGCCGGGCGACATGGTTTGGCCTACACCTGGCGCGGCAAGGTGAATTTACGTAATGCCAGGCATGCCGGAGACACCAGACCGCTCGATGCCGGCAGTGACTGTGAGGCGGCGTCACGTTATTCACGCGCCTATCTGCATCATCTGTTCAGATGCGGCGAATTGCTTGGCTCCATGTTGCTGACTTGGAACAACCTTCATTTTTATCAGGAATTGATGCAGAAAATGCGGGATGCCATTACTGCAGGCACATTTTCTGATTTCAAGACCGAGTTTTATGAACTCATGTCGCAAGGCGATATCGACCCGCCCGCCTGAGCCGGTGTTGTATGGCGTAGATAACAGCAAACTGTCAGATTAATGCTGATATCACACCATAGAGCGCCCCTATATAGGTGATAATGAAGGTCACAAAACCAATCATGAAACCGGTTGTGCGTTTCCCGGCCTCATTATAATACCCCAATGCATAGATGATCCGGCTTGCGCCAAACACAAATCCGATGATTGCGGAAATGCAATCAACATTGCCATGAGGGTAAGACAGGGCAAACACCCAATAGGCCGGCAGAAATAAAACAAGTTGCTCCAAAGTGTTGTTCTGCACTCGAAACACACGTTCAAATTCCGGATTACCGGTGACAGCCGGAGCTTGAATATTATGTTTGCCGCGGGCCATGCCGGTTTGCATCAATGTCCAGAAGTAAACCCCGACAATAAAAAGGGTCGCGAGACCCGTCAGTGGCAATATCATGATCATCCCTCCATGTGATTTATTTGTTCAACAAGAATGGCATAATTCACCCCGAAGGCAACGAACTTTTACAGCCGCTCCTGATGCTGTGGCACATTTTTGTCGCATGGCTGTTTTGCGCTTGCATTGACTCAACGGAGAAGTTAAGAAGACGCCAGTGGGCCCGTAGCTCAGTTGGTAGAGCAACTGACTTTTAATCAGTGGGTCGCAGGTTCGATTCCTGCCGGGCTCACCAAAATCTCCGCAAAATCTTAGTCCATGTTCTGCGAGAAGAGCTTCTGAGAGTATAATTTTGGAGGGTCTCAAAGGGAATGGGCAGTAGGCACACAGAAAAACCCTTAGTTTTCTGAATTTCTGTGTGATTCAAAAATATTTAGCGAAAATCAAAAAAAACACTTTAAAACCACTTAAATACCAAATCCCGCCTTGATTTTCATAAATCTTTGATAGTAAGTTCCCTAATGTCTTGCTCTGAGTCTCTAACAAGATGACGAGTTTCTATTCAACCATGGCGAGGGGTTCAACATGCCGATGGCCTTTTCTGGTCTAACAACCATTCTATTGCGGGGAGGGATGACTTTTGCATTCCTTGGCGCAGTTTCTCTGGTGTCAATAAACGATGCCGTTTCGCAGACAAACACACTTACAGACATCAAGCAGGTGGCGCAGGCTTCCGTTAATGATGGCGTCAAGTCTCAAAAAGTCATCAACAAATATGATGACAAAACGACTGAGCTTGTAGGTGAATATCGTGTGGCTGTTGCACAACTTGAAGCGCTGCGCGAATACAACGACCAGCTTGAAAAACTGATCAAGGCGCAAAAAGAGGAAATGGTCAGCATTCGTCAACAAATTGAGGATGTCACCTCCATTGACCGCTCCATCATCCCGCACATGTTCCGGATGATTGACGGTATTGAAGCGTTTGTTGAGCTGGATACGCCTTTCCTGATTGATGAGCGCCGCGCCCGTGTTCAGCGCCTGCGCGCTTTGATGGACCGCTCAGATGCAAACCCGGCTGAAAAATACCGGAAAATTCTTGAGGCTTTCGAAATTGAGAATGAGTACGGACGGACCATTGAGGCCTATGAGGGCCAACTTGAGGTCAATGGTGAAGAGAAGACTGTGAACTTCCTGCGCCTGGGTCGCGTGGTCTGGCTTTATCAAACACTTGACCGTGAGGACAGCGCAGTATGGAGCCGCGATGCCGGTGGATGGGTTGATCTCGATGGTGATTTCGACTCAGAAATCAACACGGCCTTCCGCATTGCAAAAGAACAGGCTGCGCCGAACCTCCTGACCGTTCCTGTATTCGCTCCGAAGGGAGGAAACTAAGATGTTACGTAATCTGATTGTAACGGCGTTTCTCGCCACATCCATTTCACTCACACCCGCTTTGGCGCAAGACAATGCTGGAGCCCAAAAGCCGGCCGATGAAGGCATCAGCCTGATTCAACTGCTGGACCGGGTTAAGCAGGGTCGTGTCACCGATAACTCTGACAACAAACGCCGTGAAGCGGCATTTTTGAAAAACCGCGACCAGCAGCAAAACCTGCTGAACCGGACCAACAACGCCATCAAGCGGGAAGAGGCCAGGTCTGAGCGGCTTGAGCAGGAATTCAATGAAAATGAATTGAAGCTTGCCGAGCTTGAAGGGCTCCTGCAAGAACGTCTTGGTGTTTTTGGGGAGCTGTTCGGTATTGTCCGTCAGGTCGCCGGAGAAACAAAGGCACAGGTCGAGTCATCAATCATTTCCGGCGAATTGCCCGGTCGTGAGGCTTTCCTGGAAGAATTGTCCAAAACCAAAGGCCTGCCTTCAATGAAACAACTTGAGGGTCTGTGGTACGAACTGCAACGTGAAATGACGGCGCAGGGCGAAGTCAAAACCTTTGAAGGTAAAATCGTTGCCCAGGATGGTTCCGCCCAACCGTCATTGATTACACGCGTTGGACCGTTTTCAGCGATCTCCGAGGATGAAGGTTTCCTGCGTTACAGCGGCGAAGGCCGTTTCACAACCCTTGGCCGCCAACCGCCGGCACGTTTCCTGGATGGAGCTGACGCACTGACGTCTGCATCTGCCGGAGAATTGACTGCTGGAGTCGTTGACCCGTCACGCGGCGCCATTTTGGAGCTGTTCCTGCAGACACCCAATCTGTCCGAGCGTATCGGGCAGGGTGGTCTTGTCGGTTATGTCATCATCTCCCTCGGTATTATTGGTGTCCTGATGGCCTTTGAGCGCATTTTGACCCTGACCCGTCTGGGGCGTTCCATCAACAACATGCTGGAAAGCGGCAACCTGCAGGGTGACAACCCGCTTGGCCGTGTCTGGGAAGCCTATTCAGCAAACCGTGGCGTTGATGTGGAAACACTCGAACTCAAACTTGATGATGCCATTTTGAAGGAAATGCCGGCTCTTGAGCGTGGTCTCAGCACAATCAAGCTGATTTCCGGTGTGGCACCGCTGCTTGGACTGTTGGGTACAGTTACTGGTATGATTTTGACCTTCCAGGCGATTACCCTGTTTGGTACCGGTGATCCGAAGTTGATGGCCGGCGGTATTTCGCAAGCTCTGATGACAACGGTTCTTGGTCTGGTCGTCGCCATTCCGACACTGTTGCTTCACTCGATTGCCTCAACACGCTCGAAAGAGGTCGTGCAGGTACTTGAAGAGCAGGCGACCGGTCTGATTGCCGCACATGCTGAAACCAAGGGCAGCCGTTAGGGGAGAGTCTCATGGAATTCAGTGAGATCATCTGGCTGTTTCTTAACCCGTTCGAGTCGATACGCGGTGTGCGTGACTTCCTGGAGATGGGGGGCAATGTGTTGGTTGTCATCATGTTGCTCAACATTGTCCTACTCGGACTGGTTTACGAGCGCTTTGCCTATTACCGCACAGCGTTCAAGCAGCTGGAAATTGCTACACTTCAACAATGGAATGCGAGGACCGACCACAAGTCCTGGCATGCCCACCGCATCCGTGAGCAGCTGATTTCAGTTGCCCGCGGCGGTGCTTACCGGAACATCGGTTTCATCAAGGCGTTGGTTGCCTTGGCGCCCCTTCTTGGGCTGGTTGGAACCGTGACCGGTATGGTTGAGGTGTTTGACGTCATGGCCATCACAGGTTCGGGCAATGCCCGTGCCATGGCCGCGGGTATTTCCAAGGCCACACTGCCGACGATGGCGGGTTTGGTTACGGCTGTATCCGGCATTGCCTTTATGACAGTGCTGGAACGCCGGGCTGAACGTGTGGTTGAGGAACTCGAAGACGAACTTATTTTGATGTAGGGAGGGCACTATGCGCCGACATCGTTTAACAAATAGCGAAGAGAATGATATTGACATCACCCCAATGCTGGACGTGGTTTTCATCATGCTCATCTTTTTCATTGTCACGGCAACCTTTGTGAAGGAAAGCGGCATTGATGTATCCAGACCGGATGCAGAAACCGCCTCCAAACAAAACCGCGTGGGCATTTTGGTGGCCATCAACAGCAACAGTGAAGTCTGGATTAACCGTCGGGAGGTTGATTTGGCTGCTGTACGGGCGAATATTGAACGCCTGCGCGCTGAAAACCCGCAAGGTGGTGCTGTCATCCAGGCTGATAAAGACTCCGAAACCGGTGTTTTGATTGAAGTCATGGACCAGATCCGTTTGGGCGGCGTCTCGCAGATTTCCATTGCGGCAGAGGAAAAATAAATGAACAAGCTGTTATCCTCGCCACTCAGATCTGCCGTTTCCTGGGGTCTGGCCCTGGTGACGACAATGGTGCTGTTCCTGGTCATGAAAATCATGATCACCGGACAGGACTATGAGATTGAGGAAGCCGGGCCGAAAATTACGATCGACATGACCCGGCTGGAGCGCGATGAGGACGTGAATACGAAAGATCGCGGCCCGAAAAAACCGACCAGACAGCAGCCTGAAGAACCACCGCCGCCACCGAAACTGGACAGCATTGACAAGCCTGAACTGGATGATGCAAACACCATGGATACGAGCTTTATGTATCAGGGCGGTGGTGCTAACATACCGGTTGATGGTGACGCATTGGCGATTGTTCGTGTGCCACCGAGATACCCCAACCGTGCCTTGTCACGTGGGATTGAAGGCTGGGTTTTGCTGGAATTTACCATTAATGCAGTCGGGCAGGCCGTTGATATTTTTGTTGTTGAGGCGGACCCGCCGACAATGTTCAACCGCTCTGCGATGAACGCGGTCCGCAAATGGAAATATCGACCCAAAACCGATAATGGGCGCGCTGTACCGCGACCCGGTGTACAGCAATTGATAACCTATCAAATTGCGGAATAAAGAGGCGACAGATGAGAAAAATCACTCAGCTCTTTACAATCATGGCATTGGCATCAGGCCTTTTGATGCTGCCGACTTTTGCTCCCGTAGCCGATGTTTCGGTTGCTCAGGCGCAAGAGAAAGAAAAGAAGCAAAAGCCAAAAACGCGACGGTCCCAGACTTTGAGCAAGTCAAGCGGCTCGAAAATTCTGAATGCCCAGGAGGCTTTGGCAAATGGTGATCATGAAACGGCCATGCGGATCCTTCAGGATGTTCTGGCCAGCACCAAGGCAAAACCTTATGACAAGGGTGTTGCACAGCAATTCATGGCGTCTGTTTGGGCAGACAAGGGTGACTACAAACGGGCTGCCCAAGAGTTTGAGCGGGCAATCAATATGGGTGTGTTGCCAGATAATGTGATCAATGACATTACCTTCAATCTTGCCCAACTTTATCTGGCAGAGGATCAGACAAACAAAGCCCTGCGTCTGTTGAACAAATGGTTCAAGACCGCAAATGACCCCGGGTCATCAGCCTATGCTTTGCGGGCCCAGATTTACCTTATCAAAGAGGATTTGAAACGTGCGGAACGCGATATTGACATCGCGATTTCCAAAGTAGACGACCCGCGTGAAGCCTGGTACAGGATCAAACTTTCGATTTTGCTGCAGCAAGACAGGTATAAGGAGTCCCTTCCTTTGCTTGAGATGGTTGTTGATAAATTTCCGGGCAAAAAACAATATTGGCAGCAGCTTGCGGCCGTTTATTTTGAGCTTGGCAAGGAAAAAGAGGCGTTTTCTGCGCAGCAGTCCATGTACCGTCAAGACATGTTGACCTCCAGCAAAGAGAAGGTCACATTGGCCCAGCTTTACCTCTACAATGATTACCCCTACAAGGCGGCCAAAATTCTGGCTGAGGGCCTGGGCGATAAATCCATTGAGCGGACTGAAAAAAACTGGGAATTGCTGGCCAATTCCTGGATGCACGCCCGCGAGTGGAAAAAGTCCCGCAAACCATTGCTGAATGCAGCAAAAAAATCCAAAACCGGAAAACATTACATCCAGCTTGGACAGGCTTACATTCAGGATGAAGACTGGGGTGAGGCTGAAAAATACCTTAAAAAAGGTTTGGAGAAAGGGAAGCTGAAAAAACGCGAAGCCGAAAGTTGGCTGACCCTTGGCATCACCCAAAGCAAACTCGAGAAATATGAGGAAGCCATCAAGACTTTCCGTAAAGCGGGTGACTTTGATGATGTCGCGACTGACGCATTCCGTTGGATCAGGTCCCTGGAAAGGCGTTTGGCGAAAATCAATGAAGAAAAGCGCAATGCCGAGAAACAATCCTGATTTTCTCTGAATCAAACAAAAAAAGGGGCTGAGACATTTGGCCCCTTTTTTTTATTCAAAAATAGAATAATTTAGTTTCATCCACATTGAGAGGTATCCATGAGCTATAACGCGCCCGTCAATGATATCAGCTTCAGCCTGTTTCACGAGGCTGGTTTCGATCGCCTGTTTGCAGGAAACACCGATGGTCTGGATGCGGATTTGGCCAAATCCATCCTTGATGAGGCCGGGCGGTTTTCTTCCGAAGTGATTGCGCCAATCAGTTGGACCGGGGATCAAGAAAAGGCCGAATTGACAGAAGCCGGCGTTGTTGTGCCGCAAGCCTTTGTCGATGCCTACAGACAGTTGGTGGATGGTGGGTGGCCGACTTTGGCGGCCCCGACAGAATTTGGCGGTCAGGGGCTTCCTTTGTCATTGTCAAACGCTGTTTATGACATGTTGAACTCAAATATAGCTTTTACACTTTGCCCGATGTTGACCAATGGGGCTGTCGAGGCGCTGACGGCGCATGCGTCAGACGAATTGAAGGCGAAATATCTGCCGAAAATCATTTCCGGCGAATGGTCCGGCACCATGAACCTGACGGAACCGCAAGCCGGGTCGGATGTCGGTGCCCTGAAAACCAAAGCGGAGCCGGTCGGGGACGGAAGCTACAGAATCAAAGGCACCAAAATCTACATCACTTACGGTGATCACAATATGGCAGAGAACGTCATTCATTTGGTTTTGGCGCGTCTGCCGGGAGCACCGGAAGGCACAAAAGGAATCTCCCTGTTTCTTGTCCCCAAAGTGTTCGTCAATGAAGACGGGTCATTGGGGGCGCAGAATGATGTGAAATGCATCGGGCTGGAGGAAAAGCTTGGGATACATGCCAGCCCGACCTGTGTCATGTCCTATGGTGAGGATGACGGGGCAATCGGATGGCTGATCGGAGCTGAAAACAAGGGCATGGCGGCGATGTTTACGATGATGAACAATGCCCGTCTCCATGTCGGTCTGCAGGGTGTCGGCGTTGCCGAAAGGGCGACCCAGCTGGCCACGTCCTTTGCCATGGAGCGCAAACAAAGCAAAGCCTTTGACGGCAAGCCCGAAGATGGCCCGATTGCCATCATCGGTCATCCCGACGTCAAACGCATGTTGATGACAATGCGCAGCCTCACCGATGCCGCCCGTGCCATTTGTTATGAAAATGGTGTGCTGCATGATTTGGCACATCAGGACAATGACGCACAGGCAAAAGCCCTCAACGACCTGCTCACTCCGATTTCAAAATCCTTCAGCACCGATATCGCCAATGACGTCGCGGCACTTGGTGTGCAGATTCATGGTGGCATGGGCTTTGTTGAGGAAACCGGCGCCGCTCAGCACGTCCGTGATGCACGTATTCTGACCATTTACGAAGGGACAAACGGCATTCAGGCGATTGACTTGATTGGGCGCAAGTTGCCGCTGGACAATGGCGGTGTGGTTGCCACCTTCATCAACCAAATCCGGGAAACCGCTCAAGACTGCAGTTCGCACGCAGAAAAAGCCGTTAATGATATCGGCATGGCGCTGGACCGGGCTATCCAGGATTTGGAGGAAAGCACGGATTGGATGCTGGATGCACAACAGCCTCAAGCCGACAAACTGGCCGGGGCGACCGCCTATCAACGCCTGTTCAGCCTTGCCGCCGGCGGACATTATCTGGCCCGCGGCGCAATGCAGGCCCTTGAGCATTCATCAGCTGCGTTTGCAAAAAAGAAACTGGCCGTAGCCCGTTTTTATGCGCTCAACCTGTTGCCGGAAACCGGATCGTTGAAAAGTTCCGTAACTCAGGGGGGTGATTGCTTGACAGATGTTGATGAAAACTGCCTGACCGCATAAACACCCCGTAACAAACCGCAAAATTCTTTGACTTCTAAAATCCTGTAAACCCTTCTAAATAGAATTGTCTTGATTTAGGAGGTTATGTTGTCTCGTTCCGACACCGTGTCCATCATTCTCGCGGCCGGCAAAGGTACGCGGATGAAGTCAGACCTGCCAAAGGTGCTGCATCCCATCGGCGGTCTGCCGATGTTGGGCCATGCCATGCGTGCGGCGCAACAGGCGGGTCTGTCTGAAACAATTATCGTGGTTTCACCGGGTCAGGACAGCATTGAGGCGTTTGCCAAAGATTTTTCAGCCAGTGCATCCATGGCTTTGCAACCCCAACAAAAGGGGACGGGTGATGCCGTCAAAGCAGCCATGCCACTTGCGGCACATGTTCAGCGCGCTGTCGTGATGTTCGGCGACACCCCTTTGATGCGGCCAGAAACCCTGAGACAACTTGCCGACTCACAGGCGCAACTTTGTGTGTTGGGGTTCACCCCGGCCGACCCTGACGGATATGGACGCATCCTTCTTTCTGAAGACCATACCCCTACCGAAATCATTGAACATAAGGATGCAAGTGAGGAGTTGCGGCAAGTCACCTTGTGCAATGGCGGAGCCATGGCGATTGACCGCGTTGTGCTGGAACAGTGCCTTGATCAACTGAAAAACAATAATGCGCAGGGTGAATATTATCTCCCCGATCTGGTTAAGCTCGCAGTAGAAGGGGGCTTCACAACTGATCTGGTCATTGGGGATGTCCATGACACAATGGGCGTGGACAGCCGGCTTGGCCTGGCAAAAGCCGAAAATATTTTTCAAAGCCGTCGGCGCCAGCATTTCTTGATGTCGGGTGTCACGCTGCAGAGTCCGGAAACCGTCCATTTCAGCCATGACACAGACATCGAGCCTGATGTGGTGATTGAACCGCATTGTGTTTTTGGGCCGGATGTTCGCATTGCATCCGGGTCATTGATCAAGGCGTTCAGCCATCTTGAAGGCGCTCGGGTCGGCATGAACGCCGTCATCGGACCTTATGCCAGATTGCGTCCGGGTACCGTGCTGGAAGCGGGCGTAAAAATCGGAAATTTTGTTGAAACCAAAAAGGCGAAAATCGCCGATGGCGCCAAAGTCAATCATCTGTCCTATATCGGGGACGCGGAAATCGGTGCCGGTGTGAATATCGGTGCCGGAACCATCACCTGCAATTATGACGGCTTCAACAAACACAAGACCGTCATCGGAGCAGGTGCCTTTATTGGATCAAACACATCATTGATTGCCCCGGTGGAAATAGGTGCCGGCGCTTATGTCGGTTCCTCCTCGGCCTTAAGCGCGGATGTCGGGGCGGATGCACTGGCCGTCACGCGTGCGCCGGCGCGCACAATAGAGGGGTGGGCCAGAAAATTCAGGGATAAGAACTCAAAAGGGTAACATTATGTGCGGCATTGTTGGCATTCTTGGTAAGGAAAATGTAGCGGAACCAATTTTGGAGGCGCTGAAACGCCTTGAGTATCGCGGCTATGA
Source organism: Parvibaculales bacterium (assembly GCA_049890195.1). Lineage (GTDB taxonomy): Bacteria > Pseudomonadota > Alphaproteobacteria > RS24 > RS24 > JAYQKL01. The sequence goes on along the minus strand of JBMHBY010000005.1, from coordinate 1,878 downwards.
CAGCGCGGGGATAGCGACCGTCAACAAAGGCGCGATTGACCGCCGGCGTGCAAAGGGCAAGCTGAACAATCTGCAGGCGGTTTTGGCCGACAATGCCCTCGAGGGCTCAATCGGCATAGGCCATACCCGATGGGCGACACACGGCGAGCCGACCTCCAACAACGCACACCCGCATGCCAATGAAAAGGTGGCGGTGGTGCATAACGGCATCATTGAAAACTACAAGGAACTCAAGGCCGAACTTGAAGCTGAGGGGGTCGCTTTTACAACCCAGACAGACACTGAAGTGATTGTCCATCTCTTCTCTTCGTTTTTGGAAACAGAACAAAACATCCATCAAGCGGCGAAAAAAACATTCAACCGTCTGGAGGGGGCGTTCGCCATAGGGATGCTGCTGCACGGGGAGGAAGACCGAATGATTGCCGCCCGCAAAGGCTCACCTTTGGCCATTGGCCACGGGGATGGTGAAATGTATATCGGTTCTGATGCCTTTTCTCTGGCCCCGTTGAGCAGCCGCGTGACCTATCTGGAGGACGGCGACTGGGCGGACATCACCAGGACATCATTGGATGTTTTCACCGCTGACGGCAGCAAGGTCGACCGTGAAATCACTATAGTCGACGCCGCCACATCCATGGTTGACAAGGGCACACACCGTCATTTCATGGCAAAGGAGATTTTTGAGCAGCCGGAAGTCATTTCCAACACCTTTGGCCACTATATAGACGGTGCCCGTGACGCCATTACCCTGCCTGAAATGGGTTTTGATTTCAACGACATCAACCGCATTGCCATCATTGCCTGTGGCACGGCCTTTTATGCCGGCATGGTGGCAAAAACCTGGTTCGAACGCATGTCCGGCATCCCGACTGACCTGGATATTGCCTCTGAGTTCCGTTACCGCCAGGCACCGCTCGACAGCAACAGCCTGGCCGTTTTTGTTTCCCAGTCAGGAGAGACCGCCGATACATTGGCGGCCCTGAATTACTGCAAAGCGCACAACGTCAAAACCCTGGCCATAGTGAATGTCAAGCAAAGTTCGATTGACAGGGAGGCGGATGTCACACTTCAGACCTTTGCCGGCCCGGAAATCGGTGTGGCATCCACCAAGGCATTCTCATGCCAGCTTGCCGTTTTGCTGTCGGTGGCGTTATTTGCCGCCAAGCAAAGAAGCCGGATGACACCTGAAGAGGAGGCCGCTGTTGTCGCCTCGCTTTTAAGTGTGCCGCGCATGCTCGGGGATATCTTGAAACGCGATGCAGAAATTCAGGCAATTGCGGAAAACAATCTCAGCAAAGCTGATAATGCCATTTTCATCGGCCGCCAGTCCATGTATGCACTTGCACTTGAAGGAGCGCTGAAACTAAAGGAAATCTCCTACATTCATGCCGAAGGGTTTGCAGCAGGCGAACTCAAACATGGATCCATCGCCTTGATTGACGAGAACATGCCCGTCATCGCTCTGGCGCCAAGTGATGACATATCCGGCAAGACCGTCTCTAATGTTGAGGAGGTGCTGGCCCGCAAGGGGCATGTAATTCTGATTGGTTCAGAGGCGAACTGCGCAACCCTGAAGACCTGTCAGGCGCATCTGTCGATTCCAGAAACCGATGATCTGGTGGCCCCGATCGTTTACGCTGTTCCCCTGCAATTACTGGCCTATCACACGGCTGTCGCCAAAGGGACAGATGTTGACCAGCCGCGTAATCTGGCGAAGTCCGTCACGGTGGAATAGGTTTTTGACCCCGGCACCCTATGTCACGGGTATGGAAAATATGCACCAGGAAAAAGCCATAACAGTTTATTACAACGGATCGTGCAACATCTGTGGGCCGGAGGTCGCGCTTTACCAACGACTGGCGGCAGAAAGCGGTGCGG
>JBMHBY010000004.1:0-122136 GCA_049890195.1 Parvibaculales bacterium | reverse complement strand
GTCAATGACCTCGGCAAGGTGAATATTGACGCCGGACTTATTGCCGACCATGACGGCACCACGCTCACGCTGACCAATGGTTGCGCGTGCTGCCAGATGCAAGAAGACCTGACCAGCCAGTTGATGATGCTTGTGGCTGACAGCCCTCCGCCCGACGCCGTTCTGATCGAGGCCAGCGGCGCTGGCGAACCGGCGCGGCTTGCGCTGGCCGGAGCCGGTATTGAGGGGCTCCTCCTCACGGGGGTTTTTGTGGTGGCCGACAGCACCACCCTGCCCCAAAAACGCCATGACAAATTTGTCGGCAAGCTGGTGACACGACAATTGGCCCAGGCCGACCTTATTTTACTCAGCAAAACCGACATGATGCCGGATGATGGTACGGCAACGCGCGGGCTGATTGCATCGCTGACCGATGCCCCCATTTTGAACACGGCGCGCATTGACAATTTTGCACGCCTGTTGCTGACGACGCCGGAAAACGCAACACAATCGCATGCCGCGAAAAACCTACATAAGCTCCAGTCCGAATCGGTCAATGCGGGTGATGTTTTTGAGCATATTCATGTTTCGCCCAAATATCCGCTCGACATTGCAATGCTGGAAGACCTACTGGGTGCTTATGCCGGAAAGCTGGCGCGCGCCAAGGGGCATACCGGCACGCATCGTTTGCAACTTGTTGAGACGGACTGGAAGCTGACGCCGGCAACGCCCGCCGCACCACAGCTTGTGTTTATCGCTGTGCGGGGAATATGCGACCTCGATGCGCTGGAAAATGACCTCAAGCAGGCGGAAGTGGTGGGCCCGGCAGGACTCGAACCTGCGACCAAACCGTTATGAGCGGTTCGCTCTAACCAACTGAGCTACAGGCCCCCAAAGCGCTGCCCTTACCTGACGGTCAGGACCGGGGCGTCAGGGTGATCACCCGCGGGGTATGGTTTTCGGCCTCCGCATCACTCATGGATGCATAAGCCACAATGATGACCAGATCATCGACCTGGGCCAGACGCGCAGCCGCGCCATTAATACCGATGGTCGCAGAGCCGCGGGGCGCTTCAATCGCATAGGTTGTGAAACGCGCACCGGTGTTGATGTTCAGCACATCAACCTGCTCATGCGGCAGAATGCCGACCTCATCCAGCCAGTCACGGTCAATTGATATGGACCCTTCATAGTGCATATCACATTGCGTAACCTTGGCGCGATGGATTTTCGCTTTCATCATTGTCAGTTGCATGGTCAACCCCATTACACATACATACCACGCTTCATGCTCTTTTCCATCCGCAATGTCAAGACACCAGACAGATTTGAAGCGACGCGGTGGAGGAACTCCCTAATTATCCAGAAAACTCCGCAATTTACGCGAGCGGGACGGATGCTTGAGCTTACGCAGGGCCTTCGCCTCAATCTGGCGGATCCGTTCCCTGGTGACGGAAAACTGTTGCCCGACCTCCTCAAGCGTGTGGTCTGTGTTCATGCCAATCCCGAAGCGCATGCGTAAAACACGCTCCTCTCGCGGCGTCAGGCTGGCCAAAACGCGGGTCGTGGTTTCGCGCAAATTCGACTGAATGGCGGAATCAATCGGCAAGGTTGCGTTTTTATCTTCAATGAAGTCCCCCAAATGGCTGTCCTCTTCGTCACCAATCGGGGTTTCGAGGCTGATCGGCTCTTTGGCGATTTTCAAAACCTTGCGGACCTTCTCAAGCGGCATGGACAGCTTTTCAGACAGTTCCTCCGGGGTCGGCTCCCGGCCGATTTCGTGCAGCATCTGGCGCGACGTCCGCACCAGCTTGTTGATGGTCTCAATCATATGCACCGGAATACGGATGGTGCGGGCCTGGTCCGCAATGGAACGGGTGATGGCCTGACGGATCCACCAGGTCGCATAGGTTGAGAATTTATAGCCGCGCCGGTACTCAAACTTGTCGACCGCCTTCATCAGGCCGATATTGCCTTCCTGGATCAGATCGAGGAACTGCAGCCCACGATTGGTGTATTTCTTGGCTATCGAAATCACCAGCCGCAGATTGGCCTCGACCATTTCCTTTTTGGCGATGCGGGCCTCCCGCTCGCCTTTCTGGACCATGCGGACAATGCGGCGGAAGTCCGAGACATCCAGACCGGTTTCACCGGCAATGGACTGGATTTCGTTACGCAGGCTTGTGATGTCCTCACGATTGTCGCTGACAAACTCTTTCCAGCCCTTCCCGCTCAGACGCGACACACGGCGCACCCAATTGGCCTCATATTCATTGCCCTGATAATGCTTGATGAACTCCTCGCGGTCGACGCCGGACTTGTCCGCCATACGCCAAATCTGGTTTTCCAGGGAAATCAACCCTTTGTTGATCATGTAAAGCTGCTCAACAAGGGCCTCGATCCGCATATTGTTGAGCGAAAGGCTTTTGACATGCTCGATGATTTCCCCACTGAGTTTTTCCTGGCGCGTTTTTTGCGCCTTGGACAACTCCTTGCCCTCAGACTGCAACTGTACGCTCTGGTCCTGCAGACGGCGCAGCTTAGTGTAGGTTTTAGCGATGGCGTCAAAGGTTTCCAGGACCTTCGGCTTCAACTCGGTTTCCATGGCCGACAGCGACATGTTGTTTTCGTCATCAGCTTCATCCTCGGTCGGTTCGCCCTCCGCTTCCCCGGTCGGTGCGCCGGATGGCGGGGGCGCCGCCCCTTCCGCGCTGCGGTCGATTTTCTTGGCGTCAGGTCCGGCAAAGGTCGCATCCAGATCAATAATATCGCGCAGCAGAACCTTGCCTTCATTCAGTTCGTCATGCCAGATGATGATGGCCTGGAACGTCAAGGGGCTTTCACAAAGACCGGCAATCATGGTTTCCCGGCCCGCCTCAATGCGCTTGGCAATGGCGATCTCACCTTCACGCGACAGCAGTTCAACCGACCCCATCTCACGCAGATACATCCTTACCGGATCATCTGTTCGGTCACCGCCGCCAGTGGTCTTGGTGGTTTTGGCGACGGCAGTCGATGTGCTGGCCGCCAGATCACCGCCTTCAACATCGTCTTCGGCAACCACTTCGTCATCGGCATCCTCATCATGCTCGATGACATTCACACCCATTTCAGACAATTGGGACATGATGTCCTCAATCTGCTCAGTCGTATACTGGTCGGCAGTCAAAACGGCGTCCCGTTGGGCATGCGTGATGTAGCCCTGACTGGTCGCCTTTTTGATCATCGCCTTTAGAGCGGCGTCTGAATCAATCAATGGCGCCTCAGTTTCTGGCGCCTCAGTTTCGTTGGTTGTCTCTTTTTTGGCTTTAGCTTTGCTCTTCACCATACTTTTATCCCTGCTTCAAAAGCATGCCTGACCGGAAACCTAAAGGCTCTCCAGATCGGCCATCTCCCTCTTGATGGCCGTCAAGCGTTCAAAGTTTTCCTGAGTTGTCTGCGTGCCCAAATCTTTTTCGATTTCCCGCATTTCCGCAGAAAGTACGGTAAGCTTATGCTGAAGTTCAAGTGCATCAAGCCAGCCACGACGTACATCGTCAGGGTTACTATCATCTCGAACAAAGGTCAGCATACGCGCATCGGGTAATTGCTCCAGCCGCGTAATGAGATCGCTATGTCCTAAGCTATGTAAATGGGTCTTAAGTGCCTCAGTGTCAAGCAAATTTTGGTTATTTATGGCGTCCAACAAGGCAAATCTGAGCTTATCCAACACGGCTGTGACAAGTTCAATGTTTTCAAACCGGTCAAGTTCCTTGATCAATGCCTCGGGATGGCGCAAAACACATAAAACGAGCATGGCCTCGCGGGGCGGCAACATGTCGCCGCCGCTGGCCAAGGCTGATCGTTTGGCTTCCGTGCTGGCCAATCTGCGATGCGCGAAACCGCCGCGCCCGCCGCGCCCATAGGCGGACTTACCATAACCCCTGGCTGCGCCACCGCCCTGCGCCCCGACAAACAAACCATCCAGACGCTGTTTGATGTCATCACCGTAAAACCGACGGACATCCGGGCTTTGAACCTGACTGACGGCTTTTCTCAACCGGTCCGTCAAGGCAGCGCGGCGCTCCGGCGTATCATAAGGCGCGAAAGACAGTTCTCTGTCCCACAACATATCAACAAGCGATTTGGCCGTGCCGAGCAAATCCAGCATCAATTCACGGCCGCTGTCGCGGATGATGTCATCCGGATCCTTGCCTGAAGGCAAAACAGCGAACCTGAGCGAGAACCCGGGTTTGAGAACCGGCAACGCCCGGTCAATCACCCGATAGGCCGCCCGCAGGCCGGCTTCATCGCCGTCAAGGCACATGATGGGTTCCGGCGCCAGCCGCCACAGCATCGCTATCTGGTCCTCGGTGATGGCTGTGCCCAGTGGCGCAACGGCATGATCCAGCCCGCCCCGGGCCAAACCAATCACATCCATATAGCCTTCACATACAATCACCGCCTTTTCGTCATAGGCCGGCTGCCTGGCCTTGTCGAAATTGAACAGAACACGCCCTTTGTGAAACAACGGTGTTTCCGGCGAGTTGAGATATTTGGCCTTCGCGTCTGCGCTCAGCGCCCGTCCGCCAAAAGCGATCACCCGGCCTTTGGCATCGGCGATCGGGAACATCACCCGGTCGCGGAACCGGTCAATGACTTCACGACCGCCCGGCCCGTCGCGCTCGGGAACCAAAGCCATGCCGCTTTCAATGATCTGCTCCTGCGAAAACCCCTTCTCCAGCAGAAACGTATTCAAGGCATCTTTGCGGCCCGGCGCATACCCAACACCAAACCGCTTGATCAGCTCTGCCGACAGACCGCGTTGGGACAGATAATCCGCCGCAGTGCGGCCGGCGGCACTGTTCAACTGCATACGGAACCATGCGGCAGACGCCTCCGTGACATCCACAAGGGCAAGTTTCTTTTCCTCGCGCTCGGCGGCTTTGGGGTCTCGGGCCGGCATCGGCAGATTCGCCTCGGACGCCAGCCGCTCGACCGCCTCGATGAAGGACAGCCCCTCGGTCTCCATCAAGAAATCAAACACCGAGCCGTGTTTGCCGGTGGCAAAGCAATGATAAAACTGCTTGTCGTCATTGACGGTGAAGGACGGGGTGCGTTCATTCTTGAACGGGCTGAGGCCGACAAACTCGCGGCCACGACGGGTCAGCTTGACCTTGCGCCCGACCACATCAGACACAGGCACACGGTTTTTTATTTCTTCCAGAAAGCTGCGCGGTAAAGACATTCGTTCAGCTTACGCAGGAACGGGCGGGACGCCAGCCCAAAAGTCAAACAAGTTGGAAACGCTTGTGGAAAATTAGCCCAAAAGCTCTTTGACCAGTCCGCTGGCCTTGCCGAAATCCATCTCTCCGGTATGGCGCGCCTTCAGTTCGCCCATGACTTTGCCCATATCCTTCAGGCCGCTGGCCCCAAGGTCTGCAATGACCTTGGCCACGGCACCATGAGCCTCCTCATCGCTGAGTTGGCGCGGCAGAAAACCCTGAATGATGTCAATCTCCTCCAGTTCCTGCGCGGCCAGTTCCTCGCGGCCGGCCTCTTTATAGGTGTGGGCCGCCTCAACACGCTGCTTGACCATTTTGGAGAGGATCTCAAGGATTTCATCATCCGAGACACCGTCAACCTTGTCGGCGCCGCGGGCTGCAATGTCGCGGTCTTTGATGGCGGCCACAATCAATCTCAGGGTGGAGGCACGCCTGCTGCTTTTCGATTTTATCGCCTCTTTCAAAGCTTGGTTGATATCATCTCTCATGAGAATAAACCTCGTCACCTACGGCAAAATAAACCAGCACACACCCGTAATCAACACGGACGCGGGAAAATAGTCCAAACTGACCCGCCTTGCAAACAAAATAAATCCACAGGCACAGACGATTCCAACGCCAAAAAAAGGGAATCAGATAGGGTTGAATAATCAGCCATGTCCACGGCAGGATAAGATCGCTCAAAACCAAGTTAAGGTATTGAATTATAATATAAATTAATAATTCACAGAAAATATCAAACAGTGCTTGACCCCAGCGGTACTATTCTTTAATTTCCCGTCAATTTGGCTGTTTGGCTCAGGCGCAGGCTGAGTCGGCAAAATGATGCCAAAAGGGTTTTGAATGACAACAGACAAGAAATTGAAGAAATCGTTTTCAGCCACATGGCGGACGGTTTCTTTTTTTGCGCCTGCACGTATGTCCAATTGTTGAGGGTGGAGTAAAATGACGACCGGCTGGGAGACTGAGAAAAAAACAGGTGTTTTGGTACTGGCGGACGGCACGGTTCTGGAAGGGACCGGAATCGGGGCCACCGGTCATGCAGTTGGGGAGGTCTGCTTCAACACCGCCATGACCGGGTATCAGGAGATCATCACCGACCCGTCCTATGCCGGACAAATCATCACCTTCACCTTTCCCCACATTGGTAATGTCGGCACCAATGCCAGCGACAGCGAGACCTCAAACACCGATAATCTGCAGCACGATGGGGCGGCGACGCAGGGCATCATCATCCGCGAAGACATCACCAACCCAGCCAATTACCGCGCCGTCGCACATCTGGATGCCTGGTTGAAGGAACGCGGCCTGATTGGGCTGGCCAATGTGGACACACGCTCCCTGACCCGGCACATTCGTGAAAACGGCATGTTTGACGCCGCCATCGCCCATCATTCCGAGGGTGATTTTGACATCCCGGCACTGCAGCAGCAGGCCTCTGATTTTCCGGGGCTGGAAGGGTTGGACCTGGCCGCCCGCGTCACCACGGCAAAAACCTATGACTGGGTGCAGGGCCGCTGGGGCTGGGACGCAGGCTTTGACGAGACACCGTCAGTGACCCGCAAAGTCGTGGCGCTTGATTTCGGGGTCAAAAACAACATTCTGCGGTGTCTGGCCACCGCCGGCTGTGAAGTCGTGACTGTGCCGGGCGACACCAGCGCGGAGGACGTGCTGGCACTCAACCCCGATGGTGTGTTTCTGTCCAACGGTCCTGGCGACCCGGCCGCCACGGGCGCCTATGCGGTGCCGGAAATCACCAAGCTGGTCGACAGCGGCAAGCCGGTTTTCGGCATCTGCCTTGGCCACCAAATGCTGGCGCTGGCGCTGGGCGCCAAAACCGAAAAGATGAAACAAGGGCATCACGGCGCCAATCACCCTGTCAAGGATATCACAACCGGCAAGGTGGAAATCACCTCGATGAATCACGGCTTTACGGTTGACCGCGACAGCCTGCCGGAGAGCGTTGAGGAAACGCATGTGAGCCTGTTTGACGGGACCAATTGCGGCATTCAACTCAAAGGGCGCCCGGTCTTTTCGGTGCAGTATCACCCTGAAGCCTCACCCGGACCACAGGACAGCCATTACCTTTTCGACCGCTTCGCCGCCGCCATGGACGGCGCAGCCCATCAGCAGGAGAGCAAGAATGCCTAAACGCACAGATATCCAAAGCATCCTGATGATCGGTGCCGGTCCCATTATTATCGGCCAAGCCTGTGAGTTCGACTATTCCGGCACACAGGCCTGTAAAGCCCTCAAGGAAGAGGGGTTTCGGGTTATTCTGGTCAATTCGAATCCGGCGACCATCATGACCGACCCTGAATTGGCGGATGCGACATATGTTGAGCCGATCACCCCCGAGGCCGTGGCGCGCATCATTGAACTTGAGAAGCCGGACGCCCTGCTGCCGACCATGGGCGGACAGACGGCCTTGAACACGGCGATTGCTCTGGCGGATAACGGGGTTCTGGAAAAACACAATGTTGCCCTTATCGGCGCCGATCTCGAGGCCATCAACAAAGCCGAGGACCGGCTTTTGTTCCGTGAAGCCATGGATAAAATCGGGCTTGAAAGCGCCCGCTCGCGGGTTGTCAAAACCCTCGAGGAGGCCCTTGACGGGCTGGATCATGTCGGTCTGCCGACCATCATCCGGCCGTCCTTCACCATGGGGGGCACCGGCGGTGGTGTGGCCTATAACAAGGAAGAGTTCATCGAGATTGTATCACGCGGCCTGGAAGCCTCACCGGTGACAGAGGTGTTGATTGAGGAAAGCATTATTGGCTGGAAAGAATATGAGATGGAGGTTGTGCGCGACCGCAATGACAACTGCATCATCATCTGTTCCATTGAAAATGTCGACCCGATGGGCGTCCACACCGGCGACAGCATCACCGTCGCCCCTGCACTGACCCTGACCGACCGCGAATATCAGATTATGCGGAACGCCTCCATCGCCGTCCTGCGCGAAATCGGGGTGGAGACAGGTGGCTCCAATGTGCAGTTCGCCGTCAACCCCGCCGACGGGCGGCTGGTCATTATTGAAATGAACCCGCGGGTTTCACGCTCCTCGGCACTGGCATCGAAAGCCACCGGTTTCCCGATCGCCAAGATTGCCGCCAAACTTGCCGTCGGCTACACGCTGGACGAGTTGACTAATGACATCACCGGTGTCACGCCGGCCAGCTTTGAACCGACGATTGATTATGTTGTCACCAAGATACCGCGTTTCGCCTTTGAAAAATTCCCCGGTTCCGAACCGCTGTTGACCACGGCAATGAAATCGGTCGGTGAAAGCATGGCGATTGGCCGCAGCTTTCAGGAAAGCATGCAAAAAGCCCTGCGCTCTCTGGAAACCGGCCTGACCGGCATGGATGAGCAACTCACGGATTTGGTGCCCGGTGATGAGGACTCCATCAACCGGGTCCGTCATGCCCTCAAAACACCGACCCCCCAGCGCCTATTGCATATTGCCGATGCCCTGCGGTTCGGCATGGAGGACGCGGAAATCGCCGAACTGTCTGGTTTCAACCCCTGGTTCATCGAGCAGATCAAGGGCATCGTCGAGATGGAGGCCACAGTGCGCGAACATGGCCTGCCGGAAGACGCCGACAACTTCCGCCGCCTCAAGAAAATGGGCTTTTCCGACATGCGTCTTGCGGCCCTTGCCGGCACGGATGAAAAAGATGTCCGCAGCCGGCGCCACGGACTAGGTGTACGCCCCTCATACCGCCGGATTGACACCTGTGCTGCGGAGTTCGCCGCCGGCACTCCCTATCTGTATTCCAGCTATGATGCCCCCTCACCTTTTGAGAACCAGAATGAGGCCGAACCCTCCGGGCGCAAGAAGGCGGTCATTCTGGGCGGCGGTCCAAACCGCATCGGCCAGGGCATTGAATTTGACTATTGCTGCTGCCACGCCGCCTATGCGCTGGGGGATATTGATATTGAAAGCATCATGGTCAACTGCAACCCCGAGACCGTCTCCACCGACTATGACACCTCCGACAGGCTGTATTTTGAGCCGTTGACGGAGGAGGATGTTCTGGAGCTTCTGACCTGTGAACAGGCCAAGGGTGAACTGGCCGGCGTGATTGTCCAATTTGGCGGCCAGACCCCGCTGAAACTGTCTCAGGCTCTGGAGGAAAACGGAATTCCGATTCTCGGCACGGACCCGGATGCCATTGATTTGGCCGAGGACCGCGACCGGTTCAAGGACCTGCTCGACCGGCTGGAGCTGAAACAGCCGCCCAACGGCATCGCCCGCAGTGCTGATGAGGCCAAAAAGATTGTCGCCGACATCGGTTTTCCGGTGGTCATCCGGCCAAGTTATGTGCTGGGCGGACGCGCCATGGAAATTGTCCATACGGACGCCCAGCTCGACCGTTACATGCGCGAGGCCGTTGTCGTCTCCGGCGACAGCCCGGTGCTGATTGACGGCTATTTGCGCGAGGCAACGGAGGTTGACGTTGATGTGCTGTGTGACGGCAAACAGGTCTTTGTCGCCGGAATTTTAGAGCATATTGAGGAAGCCGGCGTCCACTCCGGGGACAGCGCCTGCTCAATGCCGCCCCATTCGCTGCCGCAAAACATCATTGACGAGCTTGGCCGACAGGCGACGGACATGGCTCTGGCCCTGAATGTGGTCGGCCTGATGAATGTCCAGTTCGCTGTGCAGGGCGAAACAATTTACGTTCTCGAGGTGAACCCGCGCGCCAGCCGGACCGTACCGTTTGTCGCCAAGGTGCTCGGCCAACCGATTGCCAACATCGCTGCGCGCCTGATGGCCGGCAAACCGCTAGATGCCTTCAAACTGTCAACACCCAAGCTCGGCCACATTGCCGTCAAAGAGGCCGTCTTCCCGTTTGCCCGCTTCCCCGGCGTAGACACCATCCTGGGGCCAGAAATGCGCTCAACCGGCGAGGTCATGGGACTGGACACGGATTTTGCCACGGCGTTTGACAAAAGCCAGCTTGGAAGCGGCACACAACTGCCGACAAGCGGCACCGCCTTCATCTCGGTCCGCGATATGGACAAGCAGCGCGCCCTGACCGTCGCCGGAAAACTCGAAGCCGCCGGCTTCACCCTGCTGGCCACACACGGCACAGCGCAACACCTCAAGGATAACGGCATTGCGGTGACACCGATCAACAAGGTGTTGGAGGGGCGTCCGCATATTGTTGACGCCATCAAAAATGATGATGTTCAGATTGTCGTCAACACCACGGAGGGCGAGCAGTCTTTGGCTGACAGCAAATCCATCCGCCGCACGGCTTTGATGAATAAGATTCCTTATTACACCACGCTGGCCGGCGCGGAGGCCGCGGCCGATGCGATATCGCAACGCCAAAAGGCGCCGGTCTTCGAGGTGTGTTCCCTGCAAAATTACGCCGAAAGGCAGCGGACCGCGGAGCGCTCATAAATCCCACTATTGACCTGTGCGTGTTTTTTTCACAACATGGAAGTCTGTAAATTTAAAGGTTTCAAAAAATGGATACCTTCCCGATGACCCCCAGCAGCTATACGGCGCTGGAGGAGGAACTGAAATTGTTGAAAGGCCCGGAGCGCCAGCGCATCATTGCGGCCATCTCCGAAGCGCGGGCGCACGGAGATTTGTCGGAAAACGCCGAATACCATGCGGCCAAAGAGCAACAAAGCCACAATGAAGGCCGGATCAAGGAGCTTGAGGACATGATGAACCGGGCTGAGGTCATCGACATCTCGGCGCTGGCCGGCAGTTCACGCGTTCAATTTGGTGCCACGCTCGACCTGATTGATGAGGACACCGAAAAAGAGGTCACCTATCAGATTGTCGGGGAATATGAGGCCAATGTTGAACTGGGCAAAATCTCGATTGTTTCGCCGATTGCCCGTGCCCTTATCGGCAAGGAAACCGGTGACAGTGTGGAGGTCCGCACACCCGGCGGCAGCAAATATTACGAAATCCTCGACGTTAAATACGTCTGAAATTTTTTCTTTTCACTACCCCACCGGTACGCCGGGCTGTTTTTTCGACTGGCGGATGGTCAAAGAGGTTTTGACATTGGCGACATTGGGCGCAGGGGTTAGTTTCTGCGTCAAAAATGTCTGGAAACTGGCCAAATCAAGGGCGACAATCTTCAAGATGAAATCAATGTCACCGTTCAGCATGTGACACTCCCGGACCTCCGGCCACCCCCTGACAAGCCCCTCAAAAGCCTGCAAATCAGCCTCGGCCTGGCTTTCAAGCCCGACCATGGCGAACACTGTCACGGTGTAGCCCAACAGTGCGGCATCCACCTCAGCGTGGTAGCCGGTGATATACCCCGCCTCCTCCAGCGCGCGCACGCGGCGCAGACAGGGCGGCGCCGAAATACCTACCCTGTCAGCCAGGTCCTTGTTGGTCATGCGCCCCTGCTCAAGCAGCGTTGACAGGATTTTCACATCGGTTTGGTCTAGTGACTTTTTCCCCATTCCCTGTTGCCTTTTTCTCATCAACCGTGAAATTTTAAGCCTATTCAAAGTAACATTATTACCTCTTTACGCAATATCTTTTCACTATTCGGAAGGCTTTTTTTCACTTAAACTGAGTCGGAATTTATTAAAATCAGGCGTCATGACCGAACTTTCCCTTTCCTCCATCTGGACCCTGACCAACGGCATGGCCGGTTTCGAGGTGCAAACCGGCGCTGTTGCATCACTCGTGGCGCAGGCAAACAACCTCCCGGAAACGGCCATTTCCCGTAAAACAGTGACTTTATCCGCCCCTTATTCCTGGCTTGCCCCCTATGGTCCGGCGCAACCCCAAGCGGACTGCACCCCGCCCTACCCTGATGTTTTGATTGCCTCCGGGCGCAGGGCTGTCCCGCTGGCCCGGCACATCAAAAAAGCCAGTGGCGGGGCATGCTTTACCGTTATCCTGCAAAATCCAAGAATTGCACCACACCATTTTGATCTCGTCTGGGCACCCGAACATGACACACTGCGCGGTGAGAACGTCATTACCACCCTGCTTTCCCCGCACGGCCTGACCCATGACAACCTCAATCAGGCGGCGTCTGAGTGGACTGAAAAAATACCCGCCGGGGCTGACCAGAAGCGTATTGGCGTTCTGATTGGCGGCCCGAACAAAATCTATGATTTCCCAAAGGCGGATGTTGTGAAACTGGTACAGGCCCTGACACAGCTTTGCGAGGCCGGTCATTTCGTGATGGTCAGCCTGTCGCGGCGTACACCGGGATGGGTGGAGGAACAGCTTGGGCAGGCTTTGTCCGGTCATCACCATTTTCTTTGGGCACCCCATCATGGCGGAGACAACCCCTATCGCGGCATTCTCGGTCTTGCCGATGCGATGTTGGTGACCTGTGACAGCGTCAACATGGTCGGCGAAGCCTGCATCACCGGCGTCCCTGTTCTTATTCAGGAACTTGAGGGCGGGTCAAAACGTTTTGACCGTTTCCACAAAGCCGTCAACGCGACAGGACATGCGGCCTTTTTGACGCCTGAAACTCTGGCACCCCTGTGCACCACGCCATTCCCGCCCCGTCTTGAAAGCGGTTTGAACAGCACTCCAGAAATTGCCGGCAAAATCATAGATGCCCTTCGCAAAAGGCCTCAAAACAGTCTATAAGAGTGTCTTGAACAAAGGAATGCTGGGACAAACATGCCTGGACTTGGAGCACAACTGAATATGGCGGCCCTGAATGCGGCGGTTTTAAAAACCGATCCGTATGAATATCTGGTGGTGGAGAATTTCATCAATCCGGAGTCCTTCGGCCCGATCACCGCGGATTTTCCGGCCATCACCGAGGCCGGGTCGTTCCCGCCCGAAACACTGGATATTCACGGTGCTTTTGCCGATTTGTTGGTCGAAATGGACGGCGAAACCTTCCGTCAGGCAATTGAGGCGAAATTCAACATGACGCTTACGGATTATCCGACCATGTTCACGGTGCGGGGCAAATGCGCCCTACATAACGGTAAAATCCACAATGACAGCGCCACCAAGATCATCACTGTGTTGCTTTACCTCAATGATGCCGCCTGGCAGGCGGATGGCGGCCGACTGCGGATCTTGCGTGACCAACACGACCTCAACAACATGGCCGAGGAAATCAACCCGAATGGCGGCACCTTGTTGGTGTTCCGGCGCAGTGACCGGTCCTGGCACGGACATGAACCCTTTGAAGGGGTCCGCCGCGCCATTCAGATGAATTGGGTCGCCAGTGAGGCTGTCGTCGAGCACGAACAGCGCCGGCATAAATTTTCCGCCTTTGTCAAAAGACTGAATCCCGTTAGGGCTTTTAAAGAGATTATGTCCTGAGCCGGACACGGAGTAAGCACTGCATGTCGCTTGAAATCAAAACCTTTTCCAATGCGGACCTGTCGCAAGGATGGCGGCCCGGCAACAATGCCGGCGGGCAAAGCCTGTTCAAGGCGCTCGGTCACCCGCAAACCGCCCGCCGTGCCCAGGCGATGATGGACACACTGGCGCAGTCCGGCCGCATCGCCGTCTATGACCCGACCGGCATGATCAATAATTTTCATGCCTATTACGACCTGACGCAGATTGACATGGCCGGTTATTACGTGCAGCGGGTTGAGGACCTTGGAGCCGAATTTATGGGGCACAGCGCCCGCCCTTTGACCGAGATTTCAGAAAGCGGCGCCGACAAGGTGCTGGTTCTGCTGTTTGACGCCGCGCGCATATTGGCGCCGCTGTCACCGGTGTTTGATGCGCTGGACTGGATCAGTCTGGATGAGGTGCGGATTGATGACAGATTGCTGTCCAATCCCCGCGATTATCTCGACCCGTTGAACTTTGCGACAAATTTCGCCCTGTTCCGCGACCGTGACAGCGCGAACGGAGGGGACGGCCTGCACACGCGCGTCGCAACCGCAAATTACTGGGGTTTTCACGGCGCCACAGACCCGGCCCTGTGGCTCTGCCTGATTGCGGAGGACGGCACCATTTTGGCGGAATGGGAGGAGCCGTTGCCCGCGCCCAACGCCCCGGTCGTATTGGA
Organism: Parvibaculales bacterium; assembly: GCA_049890195.1. Classification (GTDB taxonomy): domain Bacteria; phylum Pseudomonadota; class Alphaproteobacteria; order RS24; family RS24; genus JAYQKL01. The sequence goes on along the minus strand of JBMHBY010000004.1, from coordinate 107,894 downwards.
CAGCCGGGACGTGCGCAAAAATCAGGGTCTGGAGGATTTCTCCGGTTCCCTCTACATCCACGCCGTGCGCATCAAAGGCCATGACGTCGTGAAATATGCGCTGGATATTTTCGGTGAGGACGGCGCCGCCCTGTCATGCAATCATGACGCGAATGCATGGCCGGCCGATTATTATGCCGGCATGCCGGCCCCTGACCAGGACGAGACCCTGCACCTGTTCGTCCAAAACTCGCATCCGATGGAAATTCCGGCCAATGTCATCGGCCTTGGCCGCATCGGACATGATGAGCTTGTCAATTACGACAAGCCCATAGCCCCATTCGCAACCGCGGCCATTGATGTCGGCGCCCTGTTGCCGGCGACACGTTTCCCCGACCAGATTGAAATCACCGCCGGGCGTTATTTTGTGCGCCCGCGTTATGAGGTCCGGCGCGGCAACCGCCATCGGCGCATTGCCCATGCCAATGTTGAACGGACAGACCTGAAGCCTGACCCCGATCTGCCCGCGCTCGGCAAAACCATGGGCAAGGGCTACATCATGCCCCTCCCGGTGTTGCCGACCGACGGCTTTAGCACGGTCATGCTGCCGACCCCGATGGCACGGGACGAAAAGAGCCTGCCGGTCAAGGCGGTGCTGGTGGATGGGGACGGAACTCAGCGCGGGGAGAAATTCCTCGGCAACATTGACCGCTCGGACCATATTGCACTTGATATCCATGACTGGATGCAGGAGGAAAACCTTGAACTGTCGGCCGGGCATGGCCATGTCGAATTTCTTTATGATTTCCGTGACGGCGGCGACGGCAATGGTTGGCTTCACGCGCTGGCGCGGATTGAACAAAAATCCTCGGGTCACCGCGCCGAAACAATTTTCGGGGCACACATCTTCAACACGCCGATCATCTACAAAGACGAACCGCAAAGCTACATCAACCGCCCGCCCGGTCTGACAACACGTCTGTTTTTGCGCATCGGCCACCATATCGGGCTTGAGACCATGTGCAAGCTCATTTACCCGGCCTCCCTGCCCTGGCACACAAAATCCAGCACACGCGTCCAACTGATCGGGGAAACCGGAGACACGGTTGCCGAGCAGAACCTTGAAATCGCCTGCGGTGGCTCGGCGTTCTTCCTGCTGTCGGAGATGTTCTCCACAGCCGAACTGGAAAATACCGGTGCCAATGGCTATGTATTGATACGCGACACAAGTTGTCGTTTGTTTGGTTTCCACGGTCTGCTGCAAAGCGACAAAAGCTTTTGCCTCGACCATATGTTCGGGTTTTGAAAATGTCAGAAAAACACACAAAAGTCCTTATCATCGGTTCCGGCCCGGCCGGATACACCGCCGCCATTTATGCTGCCCGCGCCATGCTGGAGCCGGTCATGGTGCGCGGCATCCAGCCAGGAGGGCAATTGACAATCACCACCGATGTAGAGAATTATCCGGGCTTCGCGGACGCCGTGCAGGGCCCGTGGCTGATGGAGCAGATGGAGGCGCAGGCCGCCAATGTCGGGACAGATCTGATTTCCGACATCATCACCAAGGCCGACCTGAGTCAGCGTCCTTTTCGCTGCACCGGCGACAGCGGCACCGTCTACACGGCGGACACGGTCGTCATCGCCACCGGCGCCCAGGCCAAATGGCTCGGACTGGACAGTGAAACCAAGTTTCAAGGCTTCGGCGTATCGGCCTGCGCCACCTGTGACGGGTTCTTCTACCGCGACAAGGAGGTTCTTGTGGTCGGTGGCGGCAACACCGCAGTTGAGGAGGCTTTGTTTCAGACCAATTTTGCCTCCAAAGTCACCCTTGTGCACCGCCGCGATGCCTTGCGCTGTGAAAAAATCCTTGAAGAACGCCTGCTCAAGCATGACAAAATCGAAGTGGCGTGGAACAGCACACTTGATGAAATTGTCGGTGATGAGGATCCACTCGGCGTCACCGGTGCCGTCTTGCGGGACACACAGACCGGCGAGACCCGCTCCGTCTCCGCCGATGGCATCTTCATCGCCATTGGCCACGCCCCCTCAACGGAGCTGTTTACCGAGCAGCTGGAAACCAAGTCTGGCGGGTATTTGATCACCAAGCCGGACAGCACAGCCACCTCCATTCCCGGGGTGTTTGCCGCAGGTGATGTCACAGACGATATTTACCGTCAGGCTGTCACGGCCGCCGGTATGGGCTGCATGGCGGCCCTGGAAGCGGAAAAATATCTGGCTGAACTGGAGGCTGAAGCGCAGGCCGCCGAATAGGGGTTACAGCTCAACTCAAGCTGGCTGTGAACCGGGCAATGCGCGTGCAGGCTTCCTTCAGGTTTTCATCCGAAGTTGCATAGGAAATGCGGAAAAAGGGCGACAGGCCGAAGGCTGCCCCATGCACAACCGCGACCCCCTCGGCCTCAAGCAGAGCCGTGGCGAAATCCTCATCGGTCTCAATGACTTTGCCGTCCGGCGTGGTTTTGCCGATGGTCCCGGCACAACTCGGATAGACGTAAAACGCCCCTTCCGGTTTCAGGCAATCAATCCCCTCGGCTTCATTGAGCATATCAACAACCATATCCCGCCGTGCCTTGAACACGTCATTGCGCTCGGAGATATAATCCTGCGGGCCGCTCAGCGCCTCGACCGACGCCCATTGGCTGATGGAGGTCGGGTTGGAGGTGGATTGCGACTGGATTTTGCGCATGGCACCGATCAATTCCACCGGCCCGGCACAATAGCCTATGCGCCAGCCGGTCATGGCATGGGCTTTGGACACACCGTTCATGGTCAGTGTGCGTCCATACAGCGCCGGCTCAACCTGCGCCGGTGTCGCAAAGGTGAAGCCGTCATAGGTCAGGTGTTCATACATATCATCCGTCAGGATCCAGACATGCGGATATTTGACCAGCACATCGGTCAGCTTTTTGAGTTCCTCAGCTGTATAGGCCGCGCCGGTCGGATTCGAGGGCGAGTTGAAGATGAACCATTTGGTCTTCTCGGTGATTGCCGCCTCCAGCGTCTCAGGCTGCAGCTTGAAACCATTAGCCTGCTGGGCCTCAACAATCACGGGCGTTCCGCCGGCCAGATTGACCATATCCGGATAGCTGACCCAATAGGGGGCCGGGATGATGACCTCATCTCCCGGGTTCAGTGTGGCCATCATCGCATCATAAATGACCGGCTTGCCGCCCGGCGCGACAAAACACTGCGCCGGCTCATAATCCAGCCCGTTATCACGTTTGAACTTGTCACAAATCGCCTGCTTCAGTTCAGGTATCCCGTCAACGGCGGTATATTTAGTTTCACCGCGGGCAATCGCGTCAATACCGGCCTGTTTGATGTTCTCAGGCGTATCAAAGTCAGGCTCGCCGGCGCCGAGTCCGATGACGTCACGACCGGCAGCCTTCAATTCGCGTGCTTTGTCACTGACAGCCATGGTGGCAGAAGGTTTGACCCGGGACAGCGTGTCGGAAAGAAAAGCCATAATGGTCTCCAAGCAGGATGAAATGCCGTTGGAAAATACTGCCAACAGCCAAAGGTTTCAAGTGGAATAGCGGCAAACGGTCTCAAACCTTCGGTTAACGGGGCAAGACGGGTCATTTCGGCAAAGCGCGAAAACGCCTTAGCAAAAACGGCTTCAGCGACTATATTCTAGCTATGACCGACACTGAGGAAAGCCTGACCGGCAGAAAACCGCTGGCCCCGATAGCCGAACCCGGCATGCGCGAAGGCATGGTTGCGGATTTCATTCCGCACCGTCCGGCGCGGCCTGAAAAAAGCGAAGGGGGCGTCAAATTCCAGCTGGCTTCCGAATTTGCCCCGGCCGGAGACCAGCCCGCCGCGATTGCGGAATTGCATGACGGCATCACCAACCATGAGCGTGACCAGGTGTTGCTGGGCGTCACTGGTTCCGGCAAGACCTTCACCATGGCCAACATCATCCAGACCACCCAGCGTCCGGCCCTGATCCTGGCCCCCAACAAGACCCTGGCTGCCCAGCTTTACGGGGAATTCAAGGCATTTTTCCCAGACAATGCCGTTGAATATTTCGTTTCCTATTATGACTATTACCAGCCGGAGGCCTATGTGCCGCGCACCGACACCTACATTGAGAAGGAAAGCAGCATTAATGAGCAGATTGACCGGCTGCGCCACTCAGCAACGCGCTCACTGCTGGAGCGCGATGATGTGATCATTGTCTCCTCCGTCTCCTGCATTTACGGCATCGGGTCGGTGGAAACCTATACGGAGATGACATTCGACATCAAAACAGGCGATACACTCGCCCGCGAACAACTCTTGGCGGATCTCGTGGCCCTGCAATACACCCGCAATGACCTCGCCTTTGCCCGTGGTGATTTCAGGGTCCGCGGCGATGTGATTGAGGTTTTCCCGGCCCACTATGAGGACCGGGCCTGGCGCATTGAGCTGTTCGGGGACGAAGTTGACGCGATTACCGAATTTGACCCGCTGACGGGGCAGAAAACAGCCAATCTGGACACGATACGGGTCTATGCCAACAGCCATTACGTAACCCCGCGCCCGACCCTGCAGCAGGCTGTCGAGGAAATCAAGAAGGAGCTGAAGGTTCGGCTGGCCGAATTTGAGGCCGCCGGCCGGCTGTTGGAGGCCCAAAGGCTTGAACAGCGCACCATGTTCGACATTGAAATGCTGACCGCCACCGGAAGCTGCCAGGGGATTGAGAATTACTCCCGCTATTTGACGGCGCGGCGTCCGGGTGAGCCGCCCCCCACCCTGTTTGAGTATCTGCCGGACAACTGCCTTTTGTTCACCGATGAAAGCCATGTCACCGTGCCGCAGATCGGCGGCATGTTCCGTGGTGACTTCAAGCGCAAATCGACATTGGCTGAGCATGGCTTCCGCCTGCCCAGCTGCGCCGACAACCGCCCGCTCCGGTTTGAGGAATGGGACGCCATGCGGCCCCAGACCATTCATGTGTCGGCCACGCCGGGACCATGGGAGATGGAGCGCACGGGCGGTGTCTTCACTGAACAGGTCATCCGGCCCACAGGCCTGATTGATCCGGTCTGCGAGGTGCGCCCGGCCTCCTCCCAGGTTGATGATTTGATCGCCGAGTGTCATGACATCGCCAAACAGGGCAACCGGGTTCTGGTCACGACCCTGACCAAGAAAATGGCCGAAGACCTGACCGAATACATGCATGAACAGGGATTGCGGGTACGCTACATGCACTCGGATATTGACACGTTGGAGCGGATTGAGATTGTCCGCGACCTGCGCCTTGGTGCCTATGACATTCTGGTCGGGATCAACCTGTTGCGGGAGGGGTTGGATATTCCGGAATGTGCCCTTGTCGCCATTCTGGACGCCGACAAGGAGGGGTTCCTGCGCTCAGAGACCTCGCTGATCCAGACCATCGGACGGGCGGCGCGCAATGTTGACGGGCGGGTATTGTTGTATGCCGACAAAATGACCGGCTCCCTTGAGCGGGCGCTGTCGGAAACCAAACGACGGCGGGAAAAGCAGCAAACCCACAATCTTGAACACAACATCACCCCCGAAACCGTGCGCAAGAACATCGGGGATATTCTTGAGGACATCAGTGACGGCACAACCAGCGCCCCCGGACCTTATAAAGTGCAGGGAGGCATGGCCGAGGCCGCCGCGCCAGCCCTGCATGGCAGCAATATGCGCACGCATATTGAAGCACTTGAAAAACAGATGCATGAAGCGGCTGAAAACCTTGAATTTGAGACAGCCGCCCGCCTGCGAGACGAAATCAAAAGACTGCAGGACACAGAGCTTATCATCGCGGATGATCCGCTGGCGCGGCAAAGCGAGGTCGAGGCAAAACTTGCAGCAGCAGACGGCCGACCGGCGCCGACCCGGAAAAAGCATAAAAGAAAAGTCCGTCGGGGCGTTTGATTTTCCCCAAAACGGGATATGCTGTCTCAAACACCAAGGAGGCATTCATGAAACCATTTCCACCTGTATTGCTCGCCATCGGCATGCTGCTGGTCTATTTACTCGGCCAGGCGGCGCAAGCGGGCAATCTCGGCCCGCTCTTTGACGACCTGAGACTGCACCTGGCCGGATGGGCGCTGTTGGCTTTCGGCGTTTGCGGTGTCGTCGGCCTGATTTTCAAATTCCGTAAAAATGAGACCACTGTGTTGCCTGACGGCACACCAACCAACCTCATGACCGACGGCATTTATGCCTATAGCCGCAATCCGATTTATGTCCTGATGGGCATTGCCCTGTTCGGTGTGGTTTTGATCAACGGGGCTTGGATCGGTTTGACTGTTCTGCCTGTGTTTCTGGCGCTGGTGAATGTTCTGTGGATCCGCTTTGAAGAAGCCCAACTGGAGGCCCAGTTCGGGCAGGCTTATCTGGAATACAAGGCCAGGGTCCGCAAATGGATTTGAGTGGCTTGGGCGGCTCTGCGACAAACTGCGACTGGAAAGGCGTGCGGACACGCTTAATTTAGGACCAGGAGGTGCCCATGCAACTGATCTGGTTCAAGCGAGATTTGCGCACTGTTGACCATGCAGCGCTGCAAGGCGCGATCAGCCGTGCACAGGCACGCAATGACCCTCTGCTGGCGCTGTATATACTGGAACCGGAGCTGTGGCGGCAGCCGGACATGTCCGGTCGGCATTACGCATTTTTGACGGAATGTCTGCGTGATCTCTACCGCAGCCTGAAAACCCAAGGTATTACGCTCAGCGTCAAGACCGGCCCGGCTGTAAAAATACTTTCCGGCATTCACAACAAACACAGCATTAACGCATTGTGGTCGCATCAGGAGACCTGGAATGGCTGGACCTACAAACGCGATTTGGAGGTCAAAAAATGGTGTCAGGCCCAGAGCATTGACTGGCGCGAGCCTCAACAGTTCGGCGTTGTCCGCCGGCTGTCCAGCCGGAATTTATGGGCGCGGGAATGGCACAAGACGATGCTGGCGCCGCCGGAGGCGACCCCTTCAGCACCGGCACCAACTCCGCCGCCGGCTGCCCTGAGCACGAGTGACAGGCTGCCGGAGCCGTCCGAGCTTGGTCTTGAACCTGACCCCTGCCCTGCTCGGCTGCCCGGTGGCCGGCAGGCCGGTCAGAACATGATGGACAGCTTTCTTCAGGAGAGGGGCCAGTTTTACCGCAAACAGATGTCTTCGCCCTTGACCGCCTTTGATGCCTGCTCACGCCTTTCCCCCTATCTGGCATTCGGGGCGATCAGTGTGCGGGAGGCATTCCAGGCATCCCTGAAGCGGCGTCAGGCACTTGACGCCTTGCCGGTCAAGGACAGGCCCAAAGGCTGGATTGGCTCACTGAAGGCCTTTGAAAGCCGTTTGCGCTGGCATTGCCATTTCATACAAAAGCTGGAGGACGAACCCCGGCTGGAGTTTGAGAACCTTCATTCGGCCTATGACAATCTCCGCAATGACCCCTTGGACAGGGAAAAGTTTAAAGCCTGGGCGCAGGGCCGCACCGGTTTTCCGATGATTGACGCCTGCATGCGCGCCCTGAGTCAGACCGGATGGTTGAATTTCCGCATGCGGGCCATGCTGATGAGCTTCGCCAGTTACCATTTGTGGCTGCATTGGCGGGAACCAGCCCTCCATCTTGCACGTCTGTTCGTCGATTATGAGCCGGGCATTCATTACAGCCAGTGCCAGATGCAATCCGGCACAACGGGCATCAACGCCATGCGCATCTACAATCCGGAAAAACAAAGCCGGGAGCAAGACCCAGACGGGGTGTTCCTGCGCAAATGGGTTCCTGAAATCTCCGGCTTGCCGGATCATCTGATTCACACGCCCTGGGTCAATCTGGGGCGCACCGACAAGTATCCGGCACCCATCATAGACGAGAAAAGAGCCCGCAAAGCCGCGGCACAGGCGCTTTACGGACTCAGGCGGTCAAGCGACCACCGCACCGAGTCCGGCCAAATTGTCTCCAAACATGGCAGCCGGCGCCGGCCGCCACAGTCACGCAGACGCGCATCTGCCAAAATGTCGGGACAGCAGGAACTGGATATCTAGCCACGCATCCCATTATAGGAAAACGCCGCCTTTTTCGCCTTGTTCCAATAGCGGAAAAAGCGCCTCAAATCCGTTATCTCCTCGCCACTGACAAACCTATCATCATGGACAAGCCTTAAATCACACGCCTCGGCCATTGCGTCATGCCGATGTTTGAGCGCAGGGTTCACCGAATATGGCACCAGAACATGATCGGACTTGTACTGCGCCAAAAGGGCGGGGAACAATTCAGCGAAGGCACCGGCATAAATCTCCACCCTCATCTCGCACAGCGTTTCATAGATGAAAACCTGCCGTTTGAGGCCGCAATGGTTGGCGGCAAAATAATCCGGATCCCAGATGAAGACGCAGGGTGTGTCCGGCCCGGCAGCCGAAAAAATCGGATGCGTGTCCCGCAGGGCGTCCTCGTTCAAAACAACCAGACCGGTCATGAGGCCTCCATAAAGGGAAACAGCTTTTCCGCCAGCGCTTCATAGGAGGCGGCCAGCGGAAGATTGTGTTTCGGTTCGGTGTTGATGTCAGGGCCGGTGAATTTGGCGACATTCTCAAGGTTGAAGAAATAGGGTTTGTTGCTGAATGTGCTGGCGACCCATTGCCAAGACAGGTTGTTGCTGGCTGGGTCCGCATCAGCGAGATGGCTCAAAAACCATTTGGCCCCGGCCTGCCATTTCACCCGCCGCCAATGCACAACATAAGCGGCCAGATACATGCGGGCATGATTGTGCAGATAGCCGGTCTCCCGTAATGTTTGAATGAATTGATCGAGGCAGGCCACACCTGTGGCCCCCTGCTCGACATCCTCCGGCAGGTCGTCGGCATAATCCCCCGACTGAAAACCGGTTTTGTAGGACTCAATGTCGCCCCACAGGCATTCAGGGTCAGCATCATAGATGCGCTGCCAGAAATCCCGCCACCCCAGTTCCTGAATGAATTTCTCGATCTGTTTGGGCGCCGCACCACTGTCAAGGGCCAGATTGCGGACCTCATTCAGCGTGACAATGCCGTGGCGGATATATGGCGACAGGCGGGTGACACGCCCGTCAAGATGATTGCGCGTCTGCCCATAGGCGACAGCATCCATCTCCGACAGCCGGGCCTGCGCCGCCCTGCGGCCACCCGGCATCGGGTTTTCAGATTGATCCGGCAAGCGGTCAAGTTTCGCCAACGCCGCGACATGATTGATCAAATCATCGCGGGTGGCAAAGCTTTTGGGCTGGGGTGTGAGTTTCATGTCGACCTCCTGATGTCGAGATAGGCCGAAAACACTGCGTGACAATCGGTTCAGGCGATAGTGCCGTCAATTTGCGGAATGGCCTGAACACCCGACACACCGGTCAGGAACATGGCCAGCCTCATCTGGGTCTGCCACTGCTGCATCAGGGCGTCAAAATGCGCCTCGGCAAGCGCTTCAGGTTTGTCCATCACCGCGTGCAGAAACGGGCCGGCGGCGGCCGTCATATCCGCCCCGAGCCAAAGGGCGCGGACAATATCGAGGCCATGGCGGATGCCGCCGGAGGCGATCAGGGTCATATCCTTGAGGCGCCCGCGCGAGGCATGGGCCTGCTGGACGGCCTCGAGTGTCGGGATCCCCCATTCAAGAAACGGGTCGTAAGTGCCGGCAGCAGAAGCCGGCAGGCGTTTCTGCTCAATCCGCGTCCAATTGGTGCCGCCGCGCCCGGCCACATCAACATACCGCACCCCGACGGCATAAAGCTGCTCAATGACCCGGCGGGACAAACCGGCTCCGACCTCCTTGACCATGACCGGACAGGGCAAAGCGGTGACTGTTTCCTCAATGGCCGACAAGACGCCGCGCCAGTCACCCCCACCCTCAGGCTGGACAGCCTCCTGCAAAGGGTTGAGGTGGATGGCGAGTGCATCCGCCTGCAGTGTGTCCACCGCCCGGCGTGCCAGATCAACACCGCCGGTCTCCGCCAGCTGAAGCCCCCCAAGGTTTGAGATCAGTAATGCGTCCCCCGCTTGTTTGCGCAAATCAGGGGATTTCCCCGCCTCCAGCGCGGCGCGCTGCGAGCCGACAGCCAGAGGGATTTGGTGTTTCGCCGCCAGGCGCGCCAGCAGGCAGTTGATGGCATCCCCTTTTGCGCTGCCGCCGGTCATGGCCCCGATCATCAAAGGCAGGCTGATGTCGCGCCCCATGAAGCTGGTCGTGGTGCTGACATCCGCCAAAGCCTGTTCCGGCAGGGCCTGATGGGTCAACTGCACCCGATCCAGACCGGTCGGGGCTGCGGACTGGCTGTCCGCCTCCAGCGCGAGTTTCAAATGCCCGTCTTTTCTGTTTTGGATATCGGAAAAATCGTCCATGGCATCTCAGGTCCGCAACATTTCAGTTATGCTTCGGCCGCAAGACCGGCAGCCCGTCAACCAGCAGCATGTGTGGGACGGTCAGCGCGGCCAGGCCGATAAAGACGCTGCGCAGAAGATTATTGGCGTAATCCAGATCCGGCAACATCTGGGCCGCCACCAAAATGGCTGTGATGGTGAACGCGCTCAAAGTGAGGATTTGGATAATATCCGCCACCGGTTTTTCATCGGCCCCGAAGTCCCGGAACAGCCGCCAGAAATGGCGCGGTGAATGCACCAGACAAAAATAAACCGCAAACCCCCAAAGCGGCGGCAACAGATAAAAGCATGCCGCCAAACCTGCTATCTCGGCCAAAGGCATGGCGTATGCGGTGCGTTTTGATGCATAAAGAAGCGTATAAGCCGACATTGCCACGCCCCAGACCGCCCCCAGAGCCATCACATAGCCCTCAACCCTTTGAATTTCAGGACCACCCAGCACGCTGAAAACAGGATAAACCATTTCCGCATGAAAAACCGGAATCAGCAGAATCACCGCCCCGCCGTGCAGAAATGCACGCAGATAGGGTTGCGGGCAATCAGGATAAGACCTGGCATCGCCCAGACCGAAATGCACCACCGACAATGACAAAAACAGGATCAATCCGGTCATCGGGAACATCAACCAGGCAAAAATGACCGCCGCAGAGATGGCCAGATAACCGGTATAGAAAAAGGCCTTTTGCTGAGGGGATGACACCAGTTTGGCACGTGCGGCAAACACCCCGTCGGCGGCACCATGCGGCACCCCCAAAAGGGTGATCACCAGTAACGGGAAAAGCGCCGCCTCCATCATCACCCCAAAGCTTTTTGTAAAAACGGCATTTTGGGCACTGAACGGATAAGTTTCAGTCTGGTTTTCCAGGGGGCCTGACCGCGCATGAACCCGGCAAACTGATCACCGTCGAGTTTCTTGCCCATGGCGTAAAAAATGCCCGGCGCCCGTTTGGGACAATCATTCAAAACCCGCAAAAACACGTCATCCATCCAGCGTTCCGCCAGATCAATGGTTGGTTGCACCGTCACATCTGACCTGCCACCACGCAAAGACAGGACCAAACGGTCAATCTGGCCAAGCATCTGGGCAAAAGCATAACCACTGGAGGCCCGAAGCGCGCCGCCACTCATACCGACCCCGATGGCCGTCTGCCGCCAGTTCGGGGTCAGTCTGGACATCGGAATGATGCCTTGTTCGGTTGAGCGGATCCTATAGTCATCACCAAACCGGTAAGCGAGATAATCCCTGATCCTCTCCTGATACCAGCTTTCCGCAAGAGGCTCAGCAGACAGCACTGTGGACTCAACCAAGGCTTCGGTTTTGGAGAATGGAAGCAGATAAATGAAATGGATGCCCTGGTCCTGGGTGACACGGAAGTCCATCAACCGGATGCTGCCAGCATCAAAACAAGGCTCCTCATATTCGACATGCCAGCCGAGGAAATGCTGCAACAAGGGTTTGTCAAAAATTGTAGTGACCGGCCTTCCGGGGGTGGTGTTGAAGACCACATCAAATGACTGGTGCAGACCGTTGCTCAAAAACAGTTTCCTCTGCTCCGCCTCAGCGACGACCTCCAAGACTTTGGTGACATGAAACATAACATTTTGGCGTGTCCTCAGATTCCGCAACAAAGACTGTTCATAATCTTTGGATTGCACGGCCCGATATACATAGTTCCGCCCCCGCAGAACAGCGGGTTCCCTTTTGTGGATGATTTCCCAGTTGGACCAGCTGCCACAGGCCAGATTACGCGCCCTTTCCAGATAGGTTTCCCCCTTGTCCCAAAACCCCCAAATATGGTTTTGCCGGTCAAACGCCGGGTCAATAAGTGTGACGCTGCAGTCCGGGTCCTCGCTGAGACGATGGGCCAGCGTCAACCCGCCGGCACCGGCACCGATAATGGCGTAATTTTTGCCGTTGCTATGCACGTTGGTTTGAAACATAAGGCAAGCCCTCAAGATCAGCATGAAGTGACATGTCATGACAGTCGGTTTTGGCGAAACGGTTTTTGAAGTAGGACAGGCTGTCAATGCTTCGCAGCACCTTTTCCGCCGGTGTGACAACAATCCGACCTTCCCAGAATCTGAAGCCATTTCGGCGGATTTTTTCACCGATCTCCCGATAAGCCTGTCCCGCCACACCAATCGCCAGCTGCGCCCGGGGTGACAGATAAGCAAGCCCCTGAAAACCCGACACATAATAGGCCTCCGCCATATCCAGGATTTCTTCCATGGCGGTTTGAATCAAAAGGCGGTTTTCCGTCTCACTGGCATTGCCCGCCATGCGGATTTGAATGGGGCGCAAATTCATGCACCATCTTGCCGGCAAATACCGGCGGTCCATTTCCGCATCCGCCAGAACATCCCGGGCGATATTCGTCAGCTGCATGGCAATGCCGAGGTCAATGGCAAATGGTTTGGCCTCCGGGTCATCGCATTCGAGCACATCGCACATCATCAAGCCGACCGTGCCTGCGACCCTGTAGGCATAGCGCAGCAAATCGCGGCGGCTGTCGAGAAGGACAACGGATTGATCCTGAATCAAGCCGTCCAACAGCGCATCAAGAACAGCGAAATCAATGCCTGTGACTTCGGCAAAGCCCATGAATTGCGCCACAACCGGATCATCAACAGCTTGTTTTTGCGCCAGCATGTCCTGAATATTGGTCAGGGCGGCCGAGCCGCCATTGACATCGCCATCAGCAATGTCATCCAGATAGCGGCAAAAGGCATACAGCCGTGCCGCCTTGTCGCCCTGTCCCTGCCCCAGAAACCTGCGCGCCCAGTTGAACGTCTTGCCGTGCTTGGCCAATATGGTCCCCGTGCCGCCTTGCGCCCAAAACTCCTCAGGGGAAAGCTGATGGGCCCGGACTGTGGTCATGCCGGCTCCTGCGCCGCAGGGAAGCCTTCGCGCTTCAACAGGTTTTCAAGCACTTTCGCGGATGTCAGGACCCCCGGCATCCCGGCGCCGGGGTGCGTGCCGGCTCCGACGAAAAACAGGTTTGAGACATGCGGGTCACGGTTCTTATAGCGGAACCATGCGGACTGCCGGAACAAGGGCGAAATCGAGAACCCGGCACCATGCTTGGAGCGGTACTGGTTGCGAAAATCCGTTGGATCCATCCAGAAATCTGAACAGATGGAGGACTCCAAATCCGGCAGAATGGTCCTGGACAGGGCGGCAACAATTCTGTCACGCAGCTTGGCGCCCTCCGTGCCCCAGTCAATATCACCCTGCAAATTCGGCACCGGGCACAAAACATAAAAACTGTCGCACCCCTCCGGCGCAAAACTGGGGTCTGTAGCTGTCGGACGGTGCAGGTAAAGGGAAAAATCCTCAGTCAGGATTTTGCGGTCAAAAATGTCCCTGAGATGCTCCTCATACCGTTGCCCCAGCCAGATGGTGTGATGCGCGACATCGGGGTATTGGCGGGTTGTGCCGAAATACAGCACATAAAGACCCATGGAATATTGCGTTAAAGCTTCCGGCATGGGACGCCCCGGCATGGCCAAACTGCTCCGGCCAGGCAGCATCTGATCATAAACGACCGGAGGATCGGCATTGCAAACCACCATGTCAGCGGACATTTGCCTGCCATCGGTCAGGCGCACCCCGCCGGCCCGGCGTCCGGTGACGACAATCTCCTCAACGTCAGCACCTTTTTCAATGACAATGCCATGTCGGTGCATCAGCTTTTCCAGCGCCGTGACCAGCGCGCCTGTGCCGCCCATGCAAAAATACACACCCCATTTGCGCTCAAGATAATGGATCAAGGAATAAATGCTGGTGGTGTCATACGGATTGCCGCCGACCAGCAGGGGTTGAATGGTCAGGGCGCGGTGCAACATCTCGTCCTTGATGTGGCGCCCGACAAATTGCGCGACGGAACGGTCGCTGCGCAGGCGCAGCAGTGCCGGCGCCTGCTTCATCATGGACGAAAAACTCTGAAACGGCTCATCCGCGAGTTCCTCAAACCCGATGTCAAAGATCGCCTTTGAGTCCGCCAGCAGATCGTCATACCGGTCCGCATCGCCGGGGTTGAATTCAGCCATGGCCTGCTTGAAGGCATCCATATCCTCGCCGTAATCAAACTCCCGCCCATCGGGAAAATAAAACCTGTACCACGGGTCAACGGAGACAAAATCTGCATGATCTTCGAGTTTCTCACCAAACAGATCGAACAATTCCTCAAACAGGAAGGGCGCTGTGATTACGGTGGGGCCGGCGTCATGACGGAAACCATCGCGTTCAAAAACCTGCGCCCGTCCGCCGAGACAGTCCAGCCGCTCAAGCAAGGTCACCTCACAGCCCATGGCCCGCAACCTTAAGGCGGAGGCAATGCCCCCAAAGCCGGAACCTATCACAATGGCCTGACGACCCTTCCCCAAAAGGGCTTCAGCCTCCACGAAATCATCCCCGTCCATATGCTTCATGAAACAGCCCTGATGTTACGTTGTGCTTCTGCGACTTGCTCGGTAGCCTGCATGCAGGAGTCCGCAAGGAAAAACATCAAGGGCGACAACACGGAGACAAGTTCGGGTGACATGTCGTTCAGCGCCTCATCGACATGGGCCAGACATGCTTCAATTTCCGCAGCTGCAGAATTCAAGGCCGTCGAAGCCTTGATCTCGCGCAGCCACAGGTCAAGATTATGGACATGACCGGAAGCCAGCCAGTTTTCAAAAGCTGTCAGGCTGCCGTTTTTCAAAACCTCACGAAACAGGACAATAACAGCATTGGGCGCCCGACGCTTCAAATCACCCACAGCATGCTGGGCACCGTCAGTCCCCAGAATATTCCGGATGTCATCGGATATCTGATAAGCCAGGCCGAGGCGTGAAAGCGCCTCAGAAATGCCCTGATCATTGGCATTGCCGCCTGACATTTGGATGGCCCCCTCAACCGGCGCAACAATCAAAGGTGTGGTTTTACCATGCACAACCTTTTTGTAATCCTCCCAGTCGGGGTATGTTGTGGCAACGAATTCCAAAGCCTGCCCGGAGGACAAAACCCCCATATGCGCCGCCAGTCCGGTGACCAGACTGAAAGATGTCATGCCACTGCTCTGCGCCGCCCGGGCCGCCAGATCAAAGCTTTTGGCGACCAGCCAGTCACCGAAACAAATGGCCTGCTGATTACCAAACAGTTTCCAAACCGTCATCTGGTTGCGGCGGGTTTCATCTCCGTCACACAAATCATCATGCACCAAGGACGCATTGTGCATCAGCTCAACCGACAAAGCCCATTGCAGGGCAGCGGTTTCATCCACATGCATCGCTTCGGCACATGCCATGGCCGTCGTGCCGCGCAAAAGCTTGCCTGGATCTGAAAAATGGTGTGCTGCAACATCATGCAGCGGGTGTGATGTGCCCGGAAGCAAAGCCTCCAATTGCTCTTTCAAACGCGCTTGGTGCTGCCTGAAACCATCTGGCACCACCAGTTTGTTCTTGAGTCGACCACGCGAACGCAAACTCAACATTACTGCCTCCCAAATTACTCTTTTTATTATTATTTAATGAAGTAGAGTAAAATTGAGGGAAATCCAAGAAAACAGCTAAAAAACTTGAAATATAATTTCGGTAAAAAGGCCCCTTTGGCCGGTCATAAGGCCGGGGTTAAACCCTTTCAAGAATAAGCGCCGGTGCCATGCCGCCGCCGGTGCACATGGTCACCAGACCGGTGGACAGGTCACGCCGCTCCATTTCATCCAGCAATGTGCCGACCAAAACAGACCCGGTTGCGCCAATCGGATGGCCCAGGGCAATCGCCCCGCCATTGACATTGACGATATCCGGGTTGAGATCGAGGTCGCGGATGAATTTCAGGGCCACAACAGCAAACGCCTCATTGATTTCAAACAGGTCAATGTCGTCAATTGACATGCCGGCCTTCTCCAGAACCTTGCGGGCGGCCGGCACGGGGGCATTGAGCATCAATTCCGGTTCGCAGGCGGCGTTGGCCATGGCCACAATGCGGGCGCGCGGCTTGAGGCCGTGAGCATCTGCATAATCTTTGGAGGCCAGCAGCACCGACCCGGCGCCGTCAACAACGCCGGAGGAATTGCCGGCATGATGGATATGCTCAACCTTGACGTCCGGATAGCATTTTTCGATCATCTCGCGGCAGGACATTTTGCTGTCCTCCGGGCCCATCGGGTAATCATACAGACCGGCAAAAGACGGATTGAGTTCCGACAAAGCCGCAACCGTAGTCCCCGGGCGCACAAAATCCTCATGATCCAGAACCAGAGTGCCGTCCCGGTCGTGCACCGGCACAAGACTTTTGTCAAAATGGCCGTTTTCAATTGCGTTGGCGGCACGCTTCTGGCTTTCCGCCCCGAAAGCATCCGCCTCGTCACGGGTGATGCCCTCCATTGAAGCAATGACATCTGCACACACGCCCTGGTGCGGCTGTGGGTGGATGTCGCGCAGATGCAGGTTGTTCGAGTCGACCAGATTGGGGGCATCAATGAAAGTCGGTGCCAGAGACATCATCTCAACCCCGCCACCGACAGTGAGATCCTGCATGCCGGACATGATGCCCATCGCCGCAAGATTGACGGAGGTCAAGCCGGAGCCGCAAAAACGGTCAATGGATATGCCTGTTGCCTCATTATCCCAACCTGCATCCAAAGCCCCCATGCGCCCGATGCAATATCCCTGTGTGCTGCGTTGGCTGCCGCAGCCGGCAATCACGTCATCAACATCCGCCGTGTTGAAATCATTGCGGTCAGACAAAGCCTTCAAGGTTGTGCTGAACAGCAGATGTGGATGCAACTCAGCCAGCTTGCCTTTGCCGACCTTACCGGCACTGCGTGGCGTGCGGGCCGTGTCGATGATATATGCGTCTCTCATGGTTTCCCCCCAAAAAAGTTTGTTGTTATTCCCTTATCAAACTCCGGGTCTGATGACCAGCCCTGACCAAGCGTTTTGTGCGCGCCGCCCTTGCCATGGGGAAAACCTGAAAACCAGTGCCGCTCCTAAAAAACAGGTGAATCTTTAATCCTCTTCAATTAATCTGTCAGCAATTCAAGGAGGCAGTATGTCGAAATTCGAATTTGATACGCAACGTTTGTCAGATTATCTGAAAGACAAAATCGAGGGCTTTGAAGGGCCGGTGACGGCAGAAAAATTCGCCGGAGGCCAATCCAACCCGACCTTCTCCATCTCCACCAAAACCGGGGACTATGTCCTGCGCCGCAAACCTCCCGGCACGCTTTTGAAATCCGCACACGCCGTGGACCGCGAATTCAGGGTCATGAGCGCCCTGCAAAACACTGATGTTCCGGTCCCCAAGACCTATGTTTTGTGCGAGGATGATGACATCATCGGCAGCACTTTTTTCATCATGGAAAAGCTTGAGGGACGCATCATCTGGGATGCCAGACTGCCGGATATGTCGAATCAGGACAGAGCAGAAATCTACGAAGAAATGAACCGTGTGCTGGCCGCCATCCATAATGTGGATATTGACGCACATGGGCTGTCGGATTACGGCAAGCCGGGGCATTTTTTTGAACGTCAAGTCGGGCGCTGGTCCAAGCAATACCGTGCCTCTGAAACCGACACCATCGAGGACATGAATCACCTGATGGATTGGCTGGTGGAAAACATGCCTGAGGATGACGGCATCACGCGTCTGGTTCACGGCGACTACCGGCTGGACAACATGATGCTGCATCCAACTGAAAACCGGGTCATCGGCGTGCTCGATTGGGAATTGTCAACGCTGGGCAATCCGCTTGCCGATCTTGCCTATCAGTGCATGCAATGGCAGATGGACAAGGACGGGGTTGTGCCCGGCCTGGCCGGTATTGACCGGGCGTCCATCGGCATTCCGTCGGATGAGGCCTACATTGCCAGCTATTGCGACAAACGCGGCATTGACGGCATACCGAACTGGAATTTCTACATGGCGTTTTGTTTCTTCCGCATGGCGGCCATTGTACAGGGCATCAAAAAACGCTTGATCGACGGCAATGCCTCAAGCGACAAAGCCGCAATTATGGCCGAAACGGTCCGACCACTTGCAAAAATGGGGCGCGCCTACACCTAGACAGAAAATATATTTTGTGCACTTCTAGTCTTGTCGCACCAAGAACAAGGTACAGCTTTGAGAGCACTCACAACTTTTCTGGTCATGAGCCTGCTGGCGGCCTGCGCCCCGACCTCGCAAGTCGCACGCGGCACTTCAGCGCAGACGGCCGAGGAAATCCTGATTCAACAACGTCTGGCCCTGCGCGCCAACGCCGAACGTCAGGCCAGGCTGGAACGTCTGGCGCGACCCCTGCTGCTTGCCAATGCGGATATGTGCGGGGAACGGGTGGCGGCAAAAATCGACCTGCGGCTGACTTCCTCCCTGCTTTTTCAGGGAAACTTCAAAAAAGCCGCCGAACTTGAATTCAACCTCGATGACAAACCCCGCCTGCAGGTGGCCGTAGGCGGGCAAGCCGACAAGGCCGGCCTGCAAAACGGCGACGTTCTGCTCGCCGTCAATGATGAGCCTGCCAAAGCAACCCTGACCAAACGGGAATTCAAACGCCTGAACCTGCGCATTGCCAAAGCCTTGGAGACAAACGGGCCGGAGCCTGCATCTGTCATCCTGCGCGTGCTGACCAAATTGGGGGAAACCCGTGATGTGCGGGTGCCGGCGCAAACGAGATGCGATTACCCCGTTCTGGTGCAGCAAAATGACAGCCTCAACGCCTTTGCCGACGGCACCAACATCATTCTGACCACCGGCATGATGCGGTTTGTGCACGAAGACAAGGAACTACAGTTTATTCTGGCCCATGAGCTGGCCCACAACGCTGAGGGACATCTGGACAAAAAACGCGGCAACTACCTGATCGGCAGCATTTTTGACGTGCTTGCCGCCGCGTATGGCGTCAACACGCAAGGCAGTTTCGGCAGCGCCGCAGCGAGTGCATACAGTCAGGATTTTGAGCGCGAAGCCGATTATATCGGCATGTATATGCTCGCCCGCGCCGGTATTGACGGTGCGGCGGTGGCCGATTTTTGGCGCAAAATGGTCGCTGAAAATGCCGGTTCCATCCAAGCCAATTACAACTCCAGCCACCCGTCATCCGCTGAACGTTACGGCAATATCGAACAGGCCTATCTTGAGGTCACGGAGAAAAAGCGCAAAGGCGAGCCGCTGCTGCCAAACCGTCAATAGGGTGGTTATCCGAAAAAATGGTCGGAGTGAGAGGATTTGAACCTCCGACCCCCTCGTCCCGAACGAGGTGCGCTACCAGGCTGCGCTACACTCCGACTTGGCTACATATAATTCAAAAGGTCAGGCTTATGCAACCAAAAGGCGAAGGGGTTGCATGTTAAGATGACATGGTGCTGGTGAGAGGACTTGAACCTCCGACCCACGCATTACGAATGCGTTGCTCTACCAACTGAGCTACACCAGCGCCTGAACCTGTCATATCAGAAAACCCACAAAAGGGAAAAGCGAAAACACCCCTTAAACCCGGCTTTAAATCAGGGAAAATAATGCACTCAAAATAAGCAAAACAGGAATAATACTGTTCATTTCCTTAATTTTTGTTTAAATCTAGAATGTTTTTCGGGGAGTTGTTTTTTTGCGTTTTATTGTCACTTTTGTTTTAGCACTTGCCTTACTATCAGACGATAGCTTTGCTGGCGGAGCCGACGACCTGCGCGTCACGGCACCCAGTGTTGGCGCCCGGGCACCTGACTTAAACAGCCGCATTCAAAGCATCAACAGGCTTTATCTGCGCGGTCAAAAAGACACGGCTCTGGTACTGGCTGAAGAGCTGTATTCGCAATATCCTGATTTTGTGTCCGTTCAAACCACCTATTTGAGACTTTTGACGGCCATGGGCCGGCGCGATGAGGCAACAAAAATCCGCCGTCAGCTTGCTGACAAGGGTGTTGTGGGCGGCCCGCCTCGACCGCCGCAAAAGAACTGGAGCGCCTCTGCCCAGTTCAAATACGGCAATACTGTCAACGCCCGGTCAAACTCAGTGCATGACACCATCAATTACAGCTGGGTCAATCTCGGCCCGGATGTGGCGAATATTGTCAGCCTGTTCAACATTCCGGCCAATGACGCACCACCCAACGCCATTGACCCGACACAGGATGAAGACCGCAACGAGCTGTTTCAGGACATCATTCTGTCAGGCAATTACAATATCGGTGTGCCTTTTGAAAACACCAGCCTGTCTGTCGGCGGCAGCCTCTATATGCGTAATTATGACTCGCTTGATGATGACAATGACGGCTTTGGCGACAATGACGTCCGCGCCACAAGCATGAACACCCAGCTGACCCACATGCGCGGCGAGCGCATGTACCAGATCAAGGCGGATATATCCCATCTTGAACTGCGGGAGGACTCCTTCAGCACCAGCTATTCCCTGAACCTGAAAACCAGCGCCAAGACCGGGGAATGGGCGACCTTGTTTCAGCCGGTCAAACCGGAAAATCTGTCTTTCAGCCTGCAGACAAAACAAAACCACAACCTTTCGCACAGCAGCATTGCCAACAACACCTCACGGTCCGGCAACAGCTATCGTGCCGAGGTTTCCGGACAATACACATTTAAGACCCCTGTCGAGATCAAGGCTTATGGAGAAAAGTTCCATCAAAAGGACGCGTCCGGCAATTACAATGAACTTGGCTTTTCGGCTAACATCGCAGTGCCGGCAAACCCGTTCACCGTCACTGCGCAGGCCGGCTTCAGCATCAAGCAGTATGACTCGCCTCCGGCCGTGGGGGCCTCAGACGCCCTTTGGGGACTGTACCGCCGGCGCGATGAGATCAACAAACTGAATATCTCCATCATCCGGGATTTGGGGTTTTTGGGTCTTGAAAACATCAATCTTGTGCTGGACACGGCCTGGAAGAGACAGCGCTCCAACAAAAAGCTGTTCGATATTGACAGCGGTGAAATCAGCCTGAGCCTAGTGAGGAATTGGTGATGATGTATTTGACAGGAATAAAGCCAATCGTTCAAAGGCTCTTGTTCTGCCTGGCACTGGTGCTGATGGTCAGCACTTCTGCGCATGCGGCGATCGGTAAAATTGAAACTCTGGTCGGTGCTGTTGTTGTCCAGTCACCGGACGGGGATCTGACCAATGCAACGCTCGGTCGCAATGTCGAGCTTGGTGAAACCATCATCACCAGTCAGGGGGCCCGTGCCGATATTCGCCTGAATGACCAATCCTTATTCGCCATCTCCCCGAAAACCAGCATCACCATAGACGCCTTTGTTTTTGATCTGGAGGAAGAGCACACCATGTCGGCCCGTTTTGGCAGCGGCGCCTTCCAATATACGTCCGGCCTTGTCGGCAAAAAGAACAACAACCGTAAAGTCACCCTCCCCTCTGCAACGGTCGGCATACGCGGCACGACTTTCACCGTTCAGATCGACAAGGACTCAAAATTTGTTTTGTCCGAAGGGGTGGTTGAGGTCACGACGGACAATGGCTCTTTGGTGTTGGACAAGCCCAACATTGTTGTTGATATTTTTGAGAACGGCCAGTTTTCAGATGTCAGGGACGTCACGGATGAAGACCTTGCCCAGATCGAACAGGCCACAGGTTTGGTCGTAAAATTGTCTGAGAGCGAGGAGCAAGAGGAGCAGGAAACTGACGCCGGCTCTGATGAAGAAGAGGAAGAATCGACTGAAGAAGAGGCGGCTGAGGAAGAAGCGGCTGAAGAAGAGGCGGCTGAGGAACAGGCGGCTGAAGAAGAGGCGGCTGAAGAAGAGGCGGCTGAGGAACAGGCGGCTGAAGAACAGACGTCTGAAGAACAGCCGACTGAGGAAGAGGCGGCTGAGGAACAGCCGACTGAAGAACAGACGGCTGAAGAACAGCCGACTGAAGAACAGCCATCTGAAACCGAGACATCTGAAGAACAAGTGACTGAGACATCTGAGTCGACTGAGTCCACAGAGTCAACTGAGCCCCAAGACCCCCAAAACGCCAATGAATCAGAAACCTCGGAGACTGAGGCAAACGCGGCTGGAACCGACGGTTTGACCCAAGAGGAAAAACCGGAGGAAACAGAAACCAACATTGCGACTTCGGAAACAGGCTCTGCTGGGCAGTCAGAGGGCACCTCCGCCGACGAAGCTGATGTCGATGCTGAGGCACAACCCACCACCATTTCCAGTGAAGAGCCTGACAGTGAAAAGCGGGAACTCAGCCCTGAAGAGGAGGCGCTGATTGAACGCGCAGAGAGCGAAGGGCTGATCACCAGCGAGCAGGCAAGCTTGTTACGTGAGGGGCCGCCAGAGGATCAAGAAGGCGTAGGCAGCGGCACCGAAGGTGAGATCACCGAGGAGGAGGCCCGGGCGCTGGAACAGGAGTTTGCCCGCATTCTCGGCATCGACCCTGAACAGGCCCCTGAAGGTGAAAACGCAAACGGCACCGAGGGGGAAGTCACCGAGGAGGAGGCCCGGGCGCTGGAACAGGAGTTTGCCCGCATTCTCGGCATAGACCCTGAACAAATTGCCGGTCCTGATGACAAGGATGATATTGGCAATCAAGAGCCTGAAACATTAAAAGTCACCCCAGAGGCGGAAAAAGAGCTTCTTGAACTTGGGATTAAGGTCGAAGAGGTTGAGGATCCGGTCTCCGGTGAAACCCGGCAGGTTTTTGTCAGCGACCGGTCACCTGAGGACGAAACGTCATTTCTGTCAGCTGCGGAAAATCTTTTCCTGAATGAAACTGGGGATGAGGAAACCGGTGGGTTCCCTGAGGCTGAGGCTTTGTTCCTGGGGGACACCACAGAACCGCAAAAAGAGGAGCAGGCATTTTCAACGGACAGCTTTGTTGCCGTTGAGAATGAAACCAAGGACAGCTCTCTGTCAGAACAGGGGGTGATCTTCACACCTGAAGACAATCAAATCAGCCCTGATGATGCCAAACAGTTGGACAGCTTCACTCCGAAGGAAGAGACGATCATCGACTTTGAGGACGCGCCGGTGCTGGAAGCCGACAATTTTGAGATCAAGGAGGACCCGGTCGCGGAACTTGCAGAGGTGCCGGTGCTGGAAGCCGACAATTTTGAGATCAAGGAGGACCCGGTCGCGGAACTTGCGGAGGTGCCGGTGCTGGAAACCGACAATTTTGAAGTGAAGGATGACCCGGTCTCCGGCGGCCTGGCCAGAGCGCCGGTGCTGGAAGCCGACAATTTTGAGATCAAGGAGGATGACCCGGTCGCAGAACTTGCGGAGGTGCCGGTGCTGGAAACCGACAGTTTTGAGATCAAGGAGGACCCGGTCGCGGAACTTGCGGAGGTGCCGGTGCTGGAAACCGACAATTTTGAGGTGAAAGACGAACCGGTTGCTGCATTGGACGATGTGCCACTTCCAGAAACAGAGAGTTTCTTTGAACCAAAGGCAGATACATTTGCCGATGAGGATTATGATCAGCCGGTTTTTGACGGCTTCCAACCCGACGAGAAAAACGAGAATGTTCCGGATCTGGATGTCCTGAAGGACGAAATTACGACCATTCAAACTGACGTTGAAGCGGTTGAGGACAAGGACAATGACGGCCTCATTGACAAAACAGAGGCGGGCAAAGATTTGGATGAGGAGCGTCTGCAGGACATCTCGTTTGACCGTGACCTTGACGGCGTACCCAATGATGTTGACCAGTTCCCGGATGACCCCAGGGAGTTTGAGGACTCCGATGGAGATGGCATCGGCAATGTGGCCGATCGAGACGACGACAATGACGGTCTCAGCGACGAGGAGGAGATCGAACTGGGAACCAGCCCTGTCGTTGCCGACACCGATGATGATGGTCTGTCGGATTTTGCGGAAGCCACATGGCTGACAAACCCGCTGAACCCTGATACGGATGAGGACGGCATTGTTGACGGACGCGACCGCACACCGACCATTTTTGAATACAGAAACGCCGCAGGTGAAGAGATTTTCGGCGACAATGAGAACAATGAGCTGTTTGCCTCCTCACTGACCGGCACGATGGAAGACGTCATCGGCGGCAAGGTTGTGGACTGGTCTGATCTCATTCAGTCCATCAAAGGCGGCAGAACCCAGTTCAGCGCCCCGCAGCAGATTTTTTCTTCGGGGGATTACATGACCGCGATTGAGCCCTCCATGCTGGTTGACTTTGACCTCAATCAGGTTCATATGAGCGCCCGGGCATCCGCCGATTTTGGTGACTTCGGCAGGTTTCGGGATGTCATGTTCCAGGACACACTGAATATTGGGGATAATCGCTTTAACGAAACCATTGAATTCCTTGATTATCAGGAATTGAAACTGGAGAATGTCGAAAACGGCCTGGCGTCAAAGGACGTTTTTCTCAGGCTTTTCTCGACCGTTCATGAGGCGGAACCGGCCAGAGGCCAGCAGGCACTCGGCACTAATGTCGGGCGCCTGAATTTGCGGATGTACAACAGCAATCTCAACAGCACCAGACTGGGCGAGTTGCGCGAAATTTCATCCGACAATTTTGTTTTGGCACCTGTGACCCAGCCTGAATAAGCCGACCGCAAAGGGTCGGGCCAAGGTCGATTCCTGCTTGCCAGCTTCAACGGAGTGTGGCAGAACAGCCCAGACCTGATGAATGCTGCCGTAGCTCAGGGGTAGAGCACTCCCTTGGTAAGGGAGAGGCCGAGAGTTCAATTCTCTCCGGCAGCACCATTTTCCAGAAACATTTTATCACTCAGCAGGGGCTTGAAGGCGTCAGCCTGCAGCTCGTGGGGCACATGATTAACTGATAATTAGGATTTTGGTATTTATAAAAATACAATAGACTTAACATAGGGTTATGTGGTGGGGCTGTAACATAATTAGTTGTCGGATAATCTTTTGCTTTGTCTTCATTGTGGTTTTGGTCAATCTGACGGCCACCAATGCATTGGCGGAAAACGAAACCAGCCCCTGGTATCCCCTGCAAGGGGTGATGCGTGTGCAACATGTCCTTGAGAGCATCCCAAAAGCTGAATATTTATCAGGCCAGAAGAAACCGCTCAGTGAACACGGCTCCAGACCAGTTGTTCATTTGGCCCGGTTGAACCCCGAGACTGCCGCTGCACCCGAAACCGGTCATCATGGTCAACAGACATCCCTGCGCATGCAAAAAACCTCCCCTGAAGATGAAATTGACCATCTGTTCAACCTGCTTTTTGAAAACCCCACCAATCTTCAGACCAACTTCCTGCTGGTTGAGGCTCAA
This sequence comes from Parvibaculales bacterium, assembly GCA_049890195.1. Lineage (GTDB taxonomy): Bacteria > Pseudomonadota > Alphaproteobacteria > RS24 > RS24 > JAYQKL01. The sequence goes on along the minus strand of JBMHBY010000004.1, from coordinate 82,340 downwards.
ACAAAAATCGGCGACATGGAGGGCGCATCTGCGACTTTGGAACGCGTCCTGCTGATCGACCCGGACAGCAAACTGGCCCGCATTCTGTTCGCAGAGGTGCAGTTTTCAATGGGCAACTTCAAGACAGCAAAACTTGTGCTGCGCCAGCTTATCTCCGAAACCGACACACCAGATGACATGAAGCGCAAAGCGGCGTTCATCATTCAACGGATTGAGGAAAATGAAACCCTGTTCGATTTTTCCCTGTCCGCTGCAATCTCCTACGGCGTGGCCGACAATGCCAGGGGCGCAGCCCGCGGGGAAAATATTTTGTTCATTGACCTGCCGGTGGAGAACACAACCTCGGCCGGAAGTGAAAGTTTCCGGGATCTTGTGATCATCTCTCAACTCACCCGGGCACTGGAGACCCAGACCCCGCAAACCCTGTCCGCCTCCCTGCCCCTGAGCATTTCGGTCAGTGACGCAAATAATGTCGAAACCCAGATCGTTCAAAACCTTGACGCCCTTGAGGATGACAGCTTTTCCTTTGAAGCTGATTTTGGTGCGGAGCAGACCGTCAATGCCGCCAGCCTGCCGAGCTGGCTGACACTGCAGGATCTGGCCAACGGCAAAGTCGTGCTGTCCGGCACCGCCCCGGAGTCTGGCGAGGTCTCCTTCTCTGTCACAAGCACCAAAGACGGCAAAACGACCACCGCCTATTACAAGCTGGGCGTGGAGGACAGCTGCACGGGCGCCTACTGTCAGCAATTCGCCAGTTCGCCGGATACCGAGAACCGCAGTGTGTATCAAAATGACAATGGCGTTCACAGGATTGATGGCGTGGCCTACAATGAGTTCCAAAGCTGGGGCGATATACACAGCCAATTTGAGTCCGGCACAGCCACTTATGAGCGGCAAAACGTTCAACTCAGCACCGTCTCCGGCGGCGGCGACTGGACCGGTAACCTGCGGATCAATGTTGACTATGGCGCACGGACACTGGAGTCGAGTGTTTGGGGGACGTTTGCCAAACACAACAACCAAAAAGGGACAGACCTGTCCGGCTCCTTCCTGACCGAGGGCAATACTGACTTTTCGGCCGGCAGCGCTCACTGCTCCTCACCGGGAGTTTGCACCATTGACTCCGGTTTTACGGTCAACCGCACCTGCACCGGCGACAGCGGCACTTGTGCGGAAGACAATCATGGTGATGTTGAAGCCACAGCCGAGGGAACCTTTGCCATCCTGACCGACGGCGACAGCAAATATGGCGCGTTGGGCGGCATAGATGTATCTGACGCCAATTCCGACACTTCAGCGGTGGCCAAAACGGATGAGCTGTTGGTGCTGGACCCGCAATAACATCAGTCCGCTGACCGGGGGAGCTGGCTTTCCAGCAGCAGCTTAAGCTGATCAAAATCAATGTCTTGCAGCCGCTCAAACACGGCTTTGCGGTCTTCCTCGGGTAGGTTGTGAAACTGTTGAAGGGCCCGTTCCAAATCAGGTACATCATCGGACGACCTGCCGATGGGCTCAAGAATTCTTTGTGTGCGTTCGGCCATGAAATCAGCGAAAACAGGTTGCAGGCTTTCAGAGACCGGCAGGATGATTTTCCCGCTGAGGCTCGGCTCAACAAGGCCCCGCGATGTGGACGGTAGGAAAAACAGGCAAAATTGAACCGCAATCAGCACCAGCAGGAGGTTGGTGATCAACCCGATGGCGGCACCACCCAAACGGGCCGGCATTTTCGGTTTATCAGGCTTCAAACCCAAGGTGAACAGACCCAGCATCAGACGCAGCAGCAGAACTGTGCCGCCGGCCCCGACAAAGGCCGCAAAAACGCCCCATATACCCAAATCCTCAGCCCTTCTGGACAGGGCCAAAGCCAACACCTCACGACCAAGCAGCACCGTCTCACCCAGAAAATAGGTCATCACAAACAATGGCAGAAGCAGGGAAGCCGACTTGATCAAGGCTTTCAAGGCGGCATTGACATAGCCAAGCAAGGCACCAAGGGCAAGGTAGCCAAATACAGCAACATCAATCATCATGCAGCGCCCTTTTCCTCATCCGCGGGAAAGCTGGTCATTCACCCGGTTTTTCTGACGCTCGCGGGAAATTGAATAAATGCCGGCCGCCACAATCAGGGCGGCACCAAGCAAAGTGGAGGGGCTGGGGTATTCCTCAAACAAAACAATACCCAGCAGAGCAGCCCACAAAATGCCGGTGTAGCGGAACTGTGACACAAAACCGACTTCCCCGATCCGCATCATGAAAATACTGAGCAGATAGGCTGAGATGATGGTGAGGCAGGCCATGGACAATAGCCCATAGGTGGAGGCCTCCAAAGCCACCCAAGGGGTGAAGGGAACAACCAGAGCCGCCATGACCACCGTTGCAATGGCCGTCCACATCACGGCGAACAATGGCGGCACATCAGGCGACATTTTGCGGGTCAGCATGTCGCGGATGACCAAACAGACGACGGCAGCGATGACAAGTAGGATATTCGCGTCAAACCCATCCATGCCGGGCTGGACAATCACCAAAATGCCGACAAACCCTATGATGGTCGCCAGCCAGCGTCGCCAGCCGACATGCTCTTTGAGAAAAACCGCGGCGCATGCGGTCAAGGCAAGTGGCGCGGATTGCATAATCACCACCACAACCGCCAGCGGCAGTTTGGTTAACGCTGTTACAAACAAAAAGGTCAGCAAGGCCTCCAGTAGGGACCGCTGGGCAATGATGGTTTTGTCGGATGGTGCGAGCTTGACTGTGAGCTGCCCCATGTGCCGGGCCAGCACAACAAGGACCGGCATCACCAGCAAGCCGCGCAGGAAAACCGCCTGATAAAGCGGCACACTGAGGAGGATGAATTTCATCAACGCATCATTCAGGGCAAAAGTGAAGACGGTGAGGCTTGTGACAAACGCCCCCTTTAAATTCTCCGACATGACTCCCCGCATCCTGTTATTTAAGTAAACACTCAGTCTTTTGACGCAGCGGCACTCATGCCGGCCCGCCGTCCGAAGAAAGTGGCATCCCCGACAGACATGCCGCTGGAATAACCTTTGCCGGTGCGCGGCAGGCCAGCGGTTGCGCGCCCAGCGGCATAGAGGCCCTTTATCACCCCGCCGCTGACATGCTTGACCTCGCCGGTGGGCAATGTATCCAAGCCCCCCAAAGAGAAGGTCAACGGGCCTTTTGTGCCCGGCATAATCACAGCTGTCTGGCTGTCAAAGGACAAATCCAGCAGGGCAAACGGCTTGGCTGTCAGCGGCTTGAGCCATTCCTCAGCCTTGTTGAATTTCGGATCCTCGCCCTTTTCAGCATGACGGTTGAAATAGGCCACTGTCTCCTGCAGCGCACCGTCCGGGAAGATACCGGCCTCACGCTCAACCTCCTCAATGGTCTCTCCGACGGCAATGAGATCCAAGCGTTCAATATACATGGGATGATCATAGTCATCATTGTCAACCAGCAGATAAACCTTCTGGTCCTGCTGCAGGCTGGAATAATGACCAAGCCGGGCCAGATAGGCATCCTCGTTCACATAGCGTTCCCCGCGGGCATTGACCAAAATCCCGTTCGTCAGCTGCGCCGGCGGATAGAGCGGGAAGGACAAAAACGCCTCATCCATGTTGATGATGCTGCCGCCTGCGGCCATACCAAGACGGATGCCGTCCCCCATATCGTAAGGGTTGCCATAGGGCGTCGCCCATCGATGGACTTCCGGGATGTAGCGCGCCGTCATTTCAGCATTCATGATGAAGCCGCCCGACGCCAGCACCACACCGCGTCTCGCCTCGACATAACGCAGGTCATTGTCCTGACGCACCGCAACACCGGCCACACGCCCGTCCGGTTTGACCAGAAGGTTCATGACCCGACTGTCATACTGGATGTCCACGCCCGCCTGCTCAACTGCGCCGGTCAACGCATCCATGAAAATACGCCCCCCGAAATCCCCCTCATGCGACGGCACATGCCCGCGCGGCACCGGGTCTGAGACAGCCATAAATTCATTGGTGCGCTCATTGCCGGTGAACAGCAGCGACTCGTCCGACAAGGGCACAACATCGCGAGCCGTCATGACAGCCTGTTTGTAGGTCACACCTAGGCTTTCCACCCAGTCAAAATGGTCGGCCGCACCTTCAGCGTAAAGCCGAATTTTCTCCGGGTCCCCGCGTTCACCCAGCGCCTTTTCGAAATAGGCGATCATGTTTTCCGTCGTGTCGGCGTATCCCAGCTCTTTTTGCAGCCGGGTGCCGCCGGAACCACCGAGATACATTTCACAGCTCGACAAGCCGGTCGATCCGCCCGATCCGCTGGCACGTTCGAACAAAACAACCTCGGCGCCGGCTTTGGCTGCCTCCAGCGCCGCGCTTCCCCCGGCCCCGCCGAAACCGCAGACAATGACATCGCTGGTCTGATGGAACGCATCAACGCTGTCAAACGGCAATACCGAAAATTCTTTCATAACCCTCTCCCTGATGACCGGAATGCTTTGCCACGGCATCTGACATAAGCTTATTCAGCCACCCCCCAATATGTAAAGCCGAAGATTCGGGGCGTTGAGGGGACATACATGCTGTTGTGGTCCGTAATGGTGAACCCGCCGGAGGCGATCAGGGCCGGAATATCGCGGTTGATGTTGCACCCGCCGGCAATTTTTCCCCAGGTCCCGTTGAGGCGGTCCTGCCATTTCCTGACGGACCTATCAGGTGCACGGCCATGTTCGGAAAACAAAAGCCTGCCGTCAGGCTTGAGCACACGACGCATCTGCACCAACGCCTTCAGCGGGTCCGGTATCGTGCAAAGCGTGTAGGTCAACAAAACCGTATCCACGCTGTTGTCTTCAAGCGGTATCTCCTCCCCCGGCAAGCCAAGAAACTCCACCGGAAAAGGCATTTTTCCCGCCAATGGCCTGGCCCGATCAACCATGGCTGATGACGGCTCAAGCCCATACACAAAATCAACCTTGTCCGGGTCATAAAAGGCGAGATTGTGGCCGGTCCCGATGCCAATCTCCAAAACCCGGCCTTTGCACTGGGGGACAACTTTTTCACGCTGTTTGGAAATCGGTTTTGTCCCGCAGCCGCACCCGATCAACCGTGGCAGAATATGGTTTTCATAAAAGGTCATTGGCAGTCTCCCCCTGCGTTGTTTCTGTTCCTTCAAGCCTCCACACTAACAAATTTAGCGATATTGAGACAAAACTATCCCTTGTGCTAGTCGGCGTTTTTTGAAAGGGTTTCTAGACACTTTGCTAGGTTTTTGCCGGATTAAAAATGATAATTTTTAATCTCCTTTAAAGATTGTGTGGTTTTATTAAAATCATGAACTTAACAGAGACCGAAGCAGATAAAAAATTTCGGGAAGAGGTGATTGCGTTCCTTGAGGACGCTTTGACGCCTGAGCTGATGCGTGCAGGCGAAAACACAACCTCGATTTTTTCTGACTTTGATGCCGCCATAGCCTGGCAAAAAATCCTGCATGAAAAAGGATGGTTGCTGTCCGGTTGGCCGGTTGAGCATGGCGGCAATGGCTGGTCCCTGTCCCAAAAAACGATTTTTGAAACCGAGTGCAAAAAACACAACGCTCCGGCCTTGTTCTCGCTTGGCATTCAAATGCTGGGGCCGATCATCATCAAATACGGTACAGACGACCAAAAAGAGCGTTTTTTAGACCGCATTGCCAGCACCGAAGACATCTGGTGCCAGGGTTATTCAGAGCCGAATGCCGGCTCAGATTTGGCTGCCCTGAAGACCTCAGCAAAGCGTGATGGGGACGAGTATATTGTCAATGGCAGTAAAATCTGGACAAGCTATGCGCACCGCTCCAACATGATTTTCTGCCTCGTGCGGACGTCCAAGGACGGGCCGAAACAGGCCGGCATCAGTTTTTTGCTGATTGACATGGATACTCCTGGCGTTCAGGTGGATGAGATCGTTTCGATTGACGGTGAAGTTGAACAATGCCAGGTCTTTTTTGACGATGTGCGGGTGCCGGCCGCCAATTTGATCGGCGAGGAGAACCAGGGCTGGGAAATATCCAAATACCTTCTTCAACTCGAACGGGGCGGCTACAGTTATTTCAACGCCCTCAACAAGAGCATTCTCAAATTGCGCCAAATCGCGGAAAAACAATCCTGTGAAGACGGCACAGCCATGATTGACGACCCGGTTTTCGCCGACAAGCTGGCCAAACTGGAGATGGAAAAGCTGGCGCTCGAGTTCACCGAGCACCGGATGAGGCTGGACGAGAACATTTACCGCGAAAACCCGGCGATCAGTTCTGTCCCCAAACTCGTAGGCACCGAGTTGGGACAGAAACTGGATTTGTTGGGACTTGAGCTGCGCAACGGCTACACAGCCCCGTTGCAAAACCACGTCCTGTCCCCAGATTATGAAGGTGAGGTGATTGGCGACGCCGACGGGGCCGCCTTGACCAACGCCTATCTCAATAACCGCGCCTCAACCATTTATGGCGGCTCCGCCCAGGTTCAGCGCAACATCATCGCCAAGCAGCTGATGAAATCATAGGTCAGTCATGGATTTCAGTTTCAGCGAAGATCAGGCAGCGTTCAAACAGATGGTCAACAAATACCTGACCGACCATTATGACTTTCAAAAGCGTCGTGATGTAGCCAACAGCGACATGCCTTATGATACCGCTTTTTGGCAGGAAGCCGCCAATATGGGTTGGCTGACCCTGCCGTTCAGCGCCGACAGGGGCGGGCTGGCCTGCAGCCCGGTTGACACGGTCCTTTTTTTCGAGGAACTGGGCGGCACATTGGTGCTTGAGCCTTTTATGGAGACGGTGTTCATGACCGGGCGGGTTCTGGATAAATCTGCCAGCCCGAAAGCGCAGAAGCTGATTGATGATATCATGGACGGCACGGCTCAGGGCGCTCTTGCGGTTTATGAAGGCAACGCCACTTATTGCCCAAGCCCGAAAGCAACCAAGCTTGAACAAGCCGGCGACGGTCATGTCCTCAGCGGCACGAAGTCATTGGTTTATAATGCGCCCAATGCCGATGCCCTGATCATCTCCGCACATGACGACTCCGGTGAAACCGTGCTTGTGCTGGTGGACGCCAAACAGGCGGGGGTGGACATGACCACCTATCCGACCATTGATGGCAGGCAGGCTGCAGAATTGACCTTCACAAAGGTCAACATCAGTGAACAGGATATTCTGGCCAGAGGCAATGCCGCGGACCTGATTTTGAAGGAAACTCAGGATGAGGGTATTCTGGCCTTGTGCGGGGAGTATCTGGGCGGGATGAAATCAACCCTGGAACAAACCGTCGAATACGCCAAGCAGCGTGAGCAATATGGCGTTGCCATCGGCAGTTTTCAGGCCCTCCAGCACATGATGTCAGACATGTTTGTTCTTTATGAATTGTCCAAGTCGCTGGTTTACACAGCCGCCATCAAACTCCAGGAAGGCGCCGATGATGCTGACATGATGATTGCTGCGGCAAAAGTCAAAACCACAGAAAATGCCAGGGAAATGTCGCAACACGCCATCCAGCTGCATGGGGCGATCGCCACCACTGATGAATACAGCATAGGACATTATCTCAAGCGCATCATCAGCACGACGGACATGTTCGGCAGCCCGTCCACCCACACCAAACGGTTTATCGCGGAAAGCCGCAAAGCCGGCTGAGTTTTCTGCGCTTAAATATCAACAACGGTTTTGCCGAAATTTTTGCCGTCAAACATGTCACAAAAGGCTTTGCCGACATTCTCAATGCCCTGTGATTTATACTCATGATTGACCAGCTGACCGTCATCCAGCCACTGCTCCAGCTGTTGACGCACCTGCTCATATTGCTCTTCGCGGAAATGTGTCATAAACCCCCGCATGGTGATTTCCTTGGTCACAAGTTCAAACAGGTTGTTCGGGCCAAATGGTTCGCCTTCCGCATTGTAATGCGTGACCATGCCGATCAACGCGATGCGGCCCAAATGGTTCATATTGGCGATCGCCGCCTGCAGGGTTTCCCCGCCAACATTGTCAAGATAGACATCAACACCATCCGGACAGGCCTCTTTGATGGCCTGTTCAATCCCTTTTTCGGATTTGCGGTTGACCGCCGCATCATATCCAAGCTCTGACACCAGCCGTGCGCATTTTTCTTCACTGCTTGAAATGCCGACAACACGCCCGGCGCCGCGAATTCTGGCAATTTGACCGGCAATCGATCCGACCGCACCGCCGGCTGCCGAGACCAGCACCGTATCACCCGGATTTGGGGGAGCAATCTCCGTCAGGGAAAAATAGGCTGACATGCCGGTATCGCCGATGACGCCCATGTAATAGCTGTAGGGATAAGGCAGGTCATTGGGCAGTTTGACGATAAAGTCATCGGCTTTGCCGATGGAGTACTCCTCCCAGGCAAACCGGGCCATCAGCATGTCGCCGGGGCTGTAATCCGGATTGTTGCTCTCCAGGACCTCAGCCAGTGTCAGGCCCATGACAGCCTCCTCAAGCGGCATCGCCGGCAAAACCTCATCACCGGCACCCTCGTTCATCCAGTTGCGAAAGCCGGCATCAAGCGAAAAGCATTTGTTTTTGACAAGTATCTCCCCCGCGCCGGGAACCGGCATCGGACTGATCCGCAAACCGAAATCCTCATACACCGGATAACCCTGTGGCCGTCTCGCCAAAACAATTTTCCTGTTTTCATCACTCATGCCAGTATCCTTTCTGTCACCATCCGGTGTTTTTCATCCTTGAACAGACATTATCTGTTAAACTTAACAAAAAGCAGAAACGCAAAAACACGCCTTTTCGATAGGGGTATTCCTGTGCATGAGGCTTTATCGTTGAGGCAGCTTTGAGGGATGACAAATTGAGGGATGACAAATGCAGAAACACATCGTCTTTAAACTCGTCAACGCGCTTGTGCTTGGGATCTTGCTGACCGCTTGCGACGAACCGGCATCCAATCCCCCCCCACTTTCTGAGGCGGATGTGCCCCCGACCTCAACAGCCGTCACAGCCCTGCCGGATCAGGTGTTTTGGGGGGATTTGCACACACATTCCAGATACTCGCTGGACTCCTACGCATTCGGCAACCGTGCCTTGTCCCCTGACGATGCGTTCAAATTTGCCAAGGGGAAGCCGATTACCGCCCATACAGGTGAAACCGCACAACTGAGCCGCCCTCTGGATTTTTTGCTGGTCTCCGACCATGCGGAATTCCTCGGGGTTGCCGCAAGCATAGAGGATGAAAACAAACTGCTGCTCGACTCGTCATTGGGCCGGCAATGGTCAAGCTGGATCGCAGAGAGCAACATTGAGGCCGTCATTCAGGACTGGGTTGGTCGTATGACCGGTGAAGTTGAAAACAACAACTACCCGTCTGATGAAATCATGTACAGCATCTGGGACAATCTGACGGCGATTTCAGACCGCCATAACCAACCCGGAAAATTCACGGCCTTTTTGGGCTATGAATGGACCTCCATGGTGAATGGTGACAATCTGCACCGGGTCGTATTATTCCGCGATGGGCCTGAAAAAGTCAAAACCATGATCCCGACCTCCTCATTGGAGAGCAATGACCCGGAATATTTATGGACCAGGCTGGCGGAATATGAGGCCAGCACAGGCGGGCAGGTCATGGCCATACCCCATAACGGCAACTTGTCCGGTGGCATCATGTTCGACACCAAAACTCTGTCCGGTGCCCCCCTGACAACCGCCTATGCCAAAACCCGCATCCGCTGGGAACCCGTTTATGAGATGACACAGGTCAAAGGCGACGCCGAAACGCTCCCGGTCGCGTCGCCTGAGGATGTGTTTGCGGATTATGAAAACTGGGACATGACGGACATTCAGATGAATGCCTACAGTGATGACGAGATGCTGGCGGTCGCCGAAGGCGGCTATGCACGACCCGCATTGAAGCGCGGTCTGTCGCTGGAGAAAGCGCTGGGCGTCAATCCCTACAAGTTTGGCATGATCGGCAGCACGGACTCCCATACCGTCATGGCGACGGCCGATGATGACAATTATTACGGCAAATTCCCCGACTCGGAGCCGTCAGAACACCGCCTGCATTCCAAAATGGGGGGATTCATGTGGCACAACCGCATGTTGACGGCCTCCGGTTATGCCGCGATTTGGGCGACGGAAAACACCCGGGAAGCCCTGTTTGACGCCCTGATGCGCAAAGAGGTCTATGCCTCCACCGGACCGCGGATTGTGCTGCGGTTTTTCGGCGGATGGCAATTTGAGGACTCCGATGCCGCGGCACCGGATATGGCGCAAACCGGCTACGCCAAAGGTGTCCCGATGGGCGGCGACCTTGGAACGTCCAGCACGACAACTGCGCCCAGCTTCCTCATCAGCGCCAGCAAGGACCCGGATGGCGCCAATCTGGACAGGGTACAGATAGTCAAAGGCTGGCTGGGTGACGACGGCACCACGGCGGAAAAAGTTTACGACGTGGTTTGGGGCGATGACCGCAAACCGGATGCCAATGGCGATCTTCCTGCCCTGCCCTCGACGGTTGACCTCAAAACCGCCAAATACACCAATACGACCGGCAGTGAATTTTTGGCCGCAGTCTGGACGGACCCGGATTTTGATGCCGACCAGCGAGCCTTTTATTATGTCAGGGTGCTGGAAATCGAGACCCCGCGCTGGACGACCTATGACGCCGCCCGCTACGGGCATGACCTGGCCGAGGATGTGCCGGCAACGGTTCAAGAACGCGCCTATTCCTCACCCATCTGGTACACGCCTGAGACTGACGGTTGAAGGCAGTGACGGGGCAACAGCGGCTTTTCAGACTTCTCAAGGATCCGCTCATCGTGTTTTTTGCCGTGGGTGGGGTTCTGTTCCTGTTGGCATCCGGTCAAGAGGAGACCCTGCCGCAAAACCGCATCATGGTTGAAAAAGCTGATCTGCTTGAATTCCTCCAATACCGTCAGCGCCGCTTCACCGGAGACCCGGCGCAGGTGCAATGGGACAACATGGGTGACGAAGCAAAACGGGCCTTGATTGAGGCATATATTGAAGAGGAGATGTTGGTGCGTGAGGCCAGACGACTTGGGCTGGAGGCCAATGACTACATCATCCGCCGGCGTCTGGTGCAGAAGCTGGATTTCATCGCCGAAAATCGGGCCGTTGAAACACCGGATGATGCAGACTTACTGGCTTTGTATAACACCAAGACAGAGGCTTACAGGGTTCCAGCACGCCTGTCATTCCGCCATGTCTTCATCAAGGCCGGGCCGCAGGCTGACAGCCGGATTTTGTCGGCCAAGGCCCAGTTGAAACAATCCCCTGACAGCGGAGCCGCAGGTGATCCCTTCCCTTATCATCAAACCTATCTGAACCGGGCACCAGAACAGCTGACAGACCAGTTTGGGAAGGACTTTGTGAGCCGCGTCACCGCCCTGGCGCCTGCCCCAGAATGGCGGGGCCCGGTCAGCTCCAAACATGGCCTCCATCTGGTCTGGGTGGAGAACAATGAGCCGGCCCGGATACCGCCCTTTGAGGCTGTACGGGACAAGGTCGCCCATGATTTTCGGCAGCAGGCCGGACAGGACGGCAAAACGCGCCTGCTGGACAGTTTGAAAGGCCGCTACCGGATCGAACTGTCGGAGGATATGCAAAGCCATGGCATCACGCAGGACTGACCCGGCCCGCACCAACACCCTGATCCTGCTGCTGGCAGCCGGCATGCTGGGCGCAACAACCACCGGGCCGGCCATGGCGCATGATCCGCGCCCGCTTGTCATTGACGTCTCGGTTCTGGCCCTGACAGAACAAAACAACCGCCTCGTCGCCGTCAGCTGGAAAACCCCGGCCTCGTTGCCCTACAACAAACGCCCAAGCGTGACTTTGCCCGATTGCACCCAAACGGCAAGGACACCTGACAGGATCACGTCCCGCGCTTATCATGCCCAAACCAGCCATGCCTGTCTCGAAAGCTTGAATACGACCCAAGCCGTCATCAGCTATCCGGGCAGCAATCCGGCCTTGCCAAGCTTTGTCACGCTGTCCGGTTTATCAGGGCAAAGCTCAACTTTGCTGGCGCCCGGAACATCCACTTTCACGGTGGCCTTGTCCTCCGGTGCCGCCGCAGCCTCAGGTGATGCGGCGCATGCCCAGAGCCCCTCTGCGGGGGCTTATCTGCCGCTCGGCATCAGCCACATTCTCGGCGGCTATGACCATTTGCTGTTTCTGGTCTGTCTGATGCTGCTGTCACCGGCCATCCGCCAGCTTTTCATTTTGTTGACCGGTTTCACCCTGTCGCATTCCTTGACCCTCGCCCTTCACAGCCTCGGCACCATCAGGGTGTCAAGTCATTTGGTGGAACCCCTGATCGCGCTGAGCATTGCGATACTTGCGGCGGAATTGTGCCGCAACAACAAAACCACCCTCACCCGGCAATACCCGTTCGCTGTGACCTTCGGTTTCGGATTGTTGCATGGCCTCGGCTTTGCCGGTGTTTTGCGTGAACTCGGCCTGCCGGCCGGTCAGCAACTGCAGGCGCTGTTCCTGTTTAATGTCGGGGTTGAAGTCGGCCAGATTGTGTTTGTGGGTGTGCTTGGCGCGCTCTATCTCGCCACCAGACGGATTGCCCTTATCCCGGCGGCCTTTCACCCCTCCGGCACCCCGACGGCACCGACAAAACTTGTCCTGTTTGGCGTTGGCAGCATTGCCGCCTATTGGTTTATAAGCCGCGTACCGGGATTGCTCTGAGCCCACAGCCACAAAAAAACCCCGCCATCGAAATGGCGGGGCTCTTTGTCTTATGACTGATTGAACTTAGAATTCAAATCCAACTGTCATACCGAACTGACGACGCTGGACGACAGACGCGAAGGCGAATGCACCGGCATCAAACGGACGTGAAATACGGCCGCCCTCTTCAAGAATATCATTTCCGAAGAGTGTCACTTTCAGGGTTTGACCACCTTCTGTTTCCGTCGTGTAGGTCGCTGACAGATCCAGCGTTTCATAGCTGTCGATCTGAATGTCAGGACCGGTTGCGAAGTTGTAGGTGGACGGGTCGTAACGGCCATAGGCGTCATCTACCATTTTGAAGGTACCGTTGATGACCAGGTCACCGCGGCTCAGCTCTTTCGCGTAGTCAAAGCCAAGGCTCAGGGTCATGTCCGGGGCAAACGGCAGTTTGGCATTCGCGCTGACATCGGTACCATTGTAGATGAACTCATCATAAGTTGAGTCCAGAAGGCCAATGGCGGTTCTCAGGGTCAGAGCTTCGGTTGCCAGATAGACACCTTCAATCTCAAGACCTTCGATTTCCACCTGACCGGCGTTGCGCACAAACGTACAGGTCACTGTCGCAGCCTGTCCGCATTCCGTACCGGCCGTCACGATTTGCTCCTGCTTGTCTTCATAATCGGTGATGAAGGCCGTGATGTTCAACAAAGCATTGTCGTTGAATTCTGAACGCAGACCAAACTCCAGGCTGGCCACTTCCTCTGAGGCATACGGCCCCACGGACACGTCATCCAAACCACGGGCGTTAAAGCCACCGGAGCGGAAGCCGGTTGAGTATGAGCCGTAAACCATGCCGAAGTCTGTATTACGCTTCAGGATGAAACGATATGTCAGGTTGTCGTCTTCGAACTTCTTGACAAACTCAGAGGCAGGGTTCCCTGCAATTTTGTTGGCAAGTGAGGTGAAGACGTCAGAGTCGACGGTTTTTTCCTCTTCGGTGTAGCGCATACCGGCCGTAACAGACCACAATTCGTTGAGATCGTAGTTCAACTCACCGAAAATCGCCTGGGCCTCTGTCGTACCACCGGACTGGAAGTTCTGGATCGGGCCAGAGTCCATGTAGTAGTCGGCATCGAGCATGTACAGACCAACCACATAATTCAGAGGGCCGTCATCATTGGAGATCAACTGGAACTCTTGGGTTTTCTGCTCATATTCCTGGTCACGTACAACCGGGAAAACCACACCAGGATGACCCCAGGACGCAATGTCCATGACTTCATCAAACTCTTGTGAACCCGTGATGGATTTCAGAGTATGGCTGCCCAGATCCCACTCAAGGTTCAAGGTCATGTTGTTACCCTGAATTGTGGAGGAGAACGGGTTGGAGTTGTAAACCGTGCCGTAATCGTTCTGCGCTGACAGGTCTGCGGAGGTTGTCGCGCAAACACCCAAGGCCAAGCACAACAGGTTGTCAGTTGTACCAATCGCCAACAGACCGTTCAACTCGCCGTCATCATTGTAATTGTCAATGGTGAACTGGCCGGTGAAATTGTCAGTGAAGTTGTACAGCACGGACAGGCTGGCGGATTGCAGGTCGCGGTTTTCGTTGGTGCGACCTTGCGTGACGTTGTACTGGAATGAGTCACTTTCCAGATCACGCAGGGAGACTTTGATGCCGCCCTTGTCGCCAAGCGGGGTGTTGATGACCGCTTTTATGTCCTGCTTGTTGTTCTCAGCAGCTGTCAGCTGAACCTTCATGCCGTACTCGCCGGTCGGCTTGGTGCGCTTGATGTTGATGACTCCACCGATCGTGTTCCGGCCAAACAGTGTACCCTGAGGGCCACGCAGGACTTCAACGCTTTCCAGGTCAAACAGGTCAAGGTCAACACCTGAGTTGGAACCGGAGAAAACGCCGTCAACGGACATGCCGACGGTCGGCTCAAAGGTTTTCTCAATATCGTCCAAGGTGATGCCACGGATGGAGGCGGTCAGACCGCCGCCGATGAAGTCGTTGTGAACGAGGTCGACATTGGGCACCAGTTTTTTAAGGTCAGCAACAGTTTGAATGTTGCCGGCCTCCAACTGTGCGGGGGACAGCGCAGAAACAGCAACCGGAACGTCCTGAATGGACTCTGAACGCTTCCGTGCTGTCACGATGACTTCGTCAATCGAAGACTGCGCCACGGCTGTGCCCGTGAAAGTCACGAGACTGGTTGTTCCGAGCATGGCAGCGCCGATGACGCCGGCAAGCGGAACATTGGCAAATATTGCCAGTTTTCTAAATTCGATCATAGAGACCCTCCGTTAAAATTGGGAACACACCCCAACTACACGGATAATCATACAAATTCGCCGTTTATAATGACCTGACGAATAGTTTAGTTAAGCGTTGAGATAGGTTTTGAGCCAGCATGTGTGGCATTTATGCCACGAACATCTCCACACCCTAGGACGACAATTACTCCGCCGGCGGGTTGGCTTCAAAGTTGATGATGCCGTCTGACGGTGTACACCAGTCATGACCGGAGGGAGTCCAGCAGTTCGCGACCGGCTGCACCCAGGATGCGTCATCCATCGTCCCGGCTTTGACAAACATGAAGCCTTCAAACTCCCGGACAAAGGTGAAGAGCTGCGACCCGCAATCCGGGCAAAAGGCACGCCGGACATGCGATCCATCGGTGCCCAGTTTTTCAAAAATTTTGTAGTCGCCGTCAATCTGAACCGCGTCCTGCGGGAAGCCGACCACGGTGACTTTGCCGGCGCCGGTCACTTTCTGGCAGTCACGGCAATGACAGTTCAGGGCCTGGTCGGCTCTTTCGCGGTCATAAGTGTATGTGACCGCACCGCATAGACATGAACCGTTCATCATCCCGCTCCCTAAATATGCAGCACCCGGTCATAGGCATCGAGGACCGATTCGTGCATCATCTCCGACAGGGTCGGATGAGCAAACACGGTTTCCATCAACTCAGCTTCGGTCGACTCCAGCCCCATGGCCGTCACAAACCCCTGGATCAGTTCCGTCACCTCGGTGCCGATCATGTGTGCGCCCAGCAGTTCGCCGGTTTTGGCGTCAAAAACAGTTTTGACCAGACCATCCGGCTCACCCATGGCCAGCGCCTTGCCATTGCCCATGAACGGGAAGCGGCCGACGCGGACATCATGGCCGGCGTCAACCGCCGCAGCCTCGCTCAGGCCGACACTGGCAATCTGCGGCGCGGAATAGGTGCAGCCGGGTATCCGCGTCCGCTCCAGCGCGTGCGGCGATTGCCCGGCAAGTTTTTCCACACAAATGACCCCCTCATGCGACGCCTTGTGCGCCAGCCATGGTGGGGCCGTCACATCACCAATGGCATACAGCCCGGCAACATTGGTCGCGCCATAGGCATCGGTCGCAATATGACCTTTCTCGAGCGCAACGCCCAAGGCTTCAAGCCCCATATCTTCAGTGTTGGCGACGACACCAGCCGCCAGAATAACCTTGTCGGCCTTTAAGTCTTTCGTTTCACCACCAGCCTCAACAGTGATGGTCGCGCCTTTAGCCGTCACCTTGGTGGCAGATATCTGCGCACCGGTCATAATCGTGATGCCCTTTTTCTCAAAGCTTTTGCGCGCCAACCCGGAGATTTCCTCGTCCTCCTGCGGCAGGATACGGTCAAGCACCTCCAGCAGCGTCACCTCGACGCCGAATGAGGCATAAAAGCTGGCAAACTCAACCCCGATGGCGCCGGACCCGACAATCACCATTTTTTTCGGCATTTTTTCCGGCACCATGGCCTCGCGTGATGTCCATACGGTTTCGCCGTCCGCCACCAGACCGATGGCCTCAAGGTTGCGCGGACGCGCCCCGGTCGCCAATATCACGTGAGCGGCCTCATAGGTTTCACCGTCCACCTCAACCAGCGGCGCCCCACTGCCCTCGGACAGGGTGGCCGTTCCCTTGATGACGGCGACTTTGTTTTTCTTCATCAGGTAATCAATGCCGCCCGACAGCTTGCCGGCGATATCACGGGAACGCTTGACGATGGCAGACAGATCAAAGTCGGCTTTGGCCGTCAAGCCGTAATCTTCCGCATGCTGCATTTGATGATAAAGCTCTGAAGAGCGCAGCATGGCTTTGGTCGGGATACAGCCCCAGTTCAGGCACACGCCACCCATGTCCGCCTTTTCGACAATTGCGGTGTTCAGACCAAGCTGGCTGGCCCGTATCGCCGCCACATACCCACCCGGGCCGGAGCCGATGACAATCACATCAAATTTGTTTTTACTCATATTCTTCTCAAAACGTTAAACTGCTGAAAAGCCGCCATCAATATTCAGTTCAGACCCGGTCACAAAGGCCGCGGCCTCGGAACACAGATAAACGACTCCGCCGCCCAAGTCATCCCCTTTTCCCAAACGCCCGATCGGATGGTCCGCAATGATGCCTTGCTGCGCCTCCTCAGCAGAACCGATGACCCCCAAATCCAGATAGGTCTGAATGATCGAGTCCAACATGGGTGTATCGACACCGCCGGGATGGATGGTGTTAACCCTGATGTTGTAGCCCAGCGCCGCAAATTCTATGGCGGCGCTTTTGCTGAAGATTTTGACAGCCCCCTTGCTGGAGCAATAGGCCGCATTGAACGCGGCTCCCCTTTGGCCGGCAATCGAGGAGAAATTGACAATGGAGGCCCCGCTCTGGCGGGTTTCACCACCTTTTTTGAGCAGCGGCAACATGACTTTATGACCGATCAGCATGCTTTCCACATTAACCGCATAAACCTTGCGCCAGGCGTCCAGATCTGTGGCTTCAATGCTGCTGACCACGGACAAGCCGGCGACATTGACCAGCGCATCCAGTCGCCCATAAGTGTCGGACACATGTTTCTCAACCTTTTCCCAGTCAGATTGGCTGGTCACGTCATGGTTCAAAAACGCTTCGGCACTTGGTTCCCTGCCCGCTTCCGGCTCAACAAGATCCGTCGCCACCACTTTTGCACCGGCATTTTCCAAGGCTGTGCAAACTGACCTGCCGATACCGCCGCTGGCCCCGGTGACCAAAGCCACAACATTTTCCAAATGTATCGTCATAACCCTCTCCTGACTGACTATTGGGCTGTCCACCCGCCATCAACAACCATTTCTGCGCCGGTCATATAGGCGCTGCCGTCTCCGGCCAGAAACGCCACCGCCTCGGCAATCTCCTCAACAGTCCCCAGACGGCCATTCGGGGTGGCCTGGGACAGCATGTCAACCAGATCATCAATCGACCCGGCGGCCCCCTCATCGACCAGCCGCTGCATCCCGGCATCAAAAAGCGGAGTACGGATAAAACCGGGATGCACGGAATTCACCCGGATCGGTTTGCGTTTGCTGGCAAATTCAATTGCCACAGCTTTGGTAAACAGCTTCACCGCCCCTTTGCCGGCATTGTAGGCTGAAGTGTCGGGGTAGCCGACTTTGCCCATAATCGAGCTGATGTTGATGATGGAACTGCCGGCGGGGGTTTGAGCGCCTGAGGCTTCAAGCAAAGGTGCGGCTGTTTTGACGCCCAGAAAAACCCCGTCAACATTGATCGCCATAATGCGCCGCCAATCCTCCAGCTTCAGTTCCTCGACCGGGGACACACAATCGGTGCCGGCATTATTGACCAATATGTCAAGGCGACCATGAGCGTCCTTGATCTGCGCGATGGCGGCCTGCCAGTCCTCCTCCGAGGAGACATCGGCTTGGATGTAATTCAGCCTGTCGGCAGCTGCACCGAGCAGCGCGGCGGCTTTGTCATCGGGCTCGATGTCGGTGCAATATACAACACACCCCAAAACCTGCAGCTTGTCGGCGATGGCCAGGCCGATACCACGCAATCCACCGGTGACAAGCGCAACCCGTCCTTGCAAATCAGAGGCAGGCGTACTCATGGCCCTACAACCCCATCATGCCGGACGTGGTGGCCCCGTCCATTTTATACTCAGCACCGCTGATGAAGGCCGCCTCATCAGACGCCAGATAGGTCACAAGGCCGGCCACTTCCGCCACGGTTGCCATGCGCTTCAACGGTGCCATCGACTCATACCCCGCCCGTGCTGCGGCCGGATCATCGGCGCCGTCAATCAGGTTGGTGATCATTTCCGTCTCTACAACGCCAGGATGAATGGAGTTGCAGCGGATTTGCAGGCCCTGATTGGCACAATGCATGGCAACGGATTTGGCCAACGCAATCAGCGCCCCTTTGGTGGTGGAATAAGTGACATAATTGCCCATCGGGATAAAGGCGTTCATGGAACTGTTCATGATGATGCTGCCGGTCGCGCCACCAGGATTGTCCCGCATGGCACGCACTGCCATTTGCGCGCTGAGCATCATGCCGGTCAGGTTGATGTCCAGAAGGCGCTTCCAATCCTCCAGCGCAATCTCTTCAACACTGGCGTCGCCCATTTCTGTACCGGCATTGGCGAACATGATGTCGAGCCGCCCATGTTCCTCGCGAACGCTGTCCATCAAGCGCGTCCAACCGGCCTCATCCTGGACCTGATGCTTGACAAACCGCGCACCCGTCTTGCCGCACACTTGAGCCGCCTTTTCCTCATTCGAACCGGTAAAGACAACCTGCGCCCCCTCTTCGACAAATTTGGCGACGGTGCCGGCGCCGATTCCCGATGTTCCGCCGGTGATCACAGCAACCTTGTTTTCCAATTTCCCCATAAGACCCTCCAGAGAAAATAAAGCCGAAACAGGCTCAATACGCTTCAACATTACAGAGTTCTGACACGCGGCGAAAATGGTTTTTATGATAGGTTTTGAGACTTGGATATTAGGATAGTTTTTTTTAATCTTTTATGGGGGCAACATATCCCCATGCCTGAGTTGAGATCTTCGCGAAAGGATAACGCATGTCCAAAAGCTCTAATGACAAGACTGACCTGACCCGTCTGGCCGAGGGTGTCAACTGGGTCGATTTGATGGCCAAGGACTCGCGCCCGGTGCCGGATTTCCTCAAGGAGCCGAGCTATGAATATCTTGGCTCAGACCCGTTGCCTGTCGAGCGCTACACCTCGAAAGAGTTTGAAGCCCTTGAGAATGAGAAAATGTGGCCGAATGTCTGGCAGTTCGCTGCCCGGGAAGAGGATATTCCTGAACCCGGCGATTTCACGGTTTTCGACAATGCGGGACGGACCTTCCTGATTTGCCGGCAGGATGACGGTTCTGTCCGCGCCTTTCACAATGTCTGCCTGCACCGCGGGCGCAAACTGCGGCTTGAAGACGGCTGCGAAGACCGCTTCGAATGCCCCTTTCACGGATTGACCTGGAACAAGGACGGGTCGTTGGCGCATATCCCGAACCGCTGGGATTTTTCGCATCTGACAGACGATAAAATGAGCTTGCCGGAAGCTGAGGTTGGACGCTGGGCCGGTTACATCTTCATCAAGGAAAACCCCGGCGGACCGACCCTTGAGGAGTTTCTGGCCCCCCTGCCCGAGCATTTCAAACGCTGGCGGCATGAGGAATGCGCCACCGCCATCTGGGTCGGAAAAGTTGTGCCGGCCAACTGGAAAGTGACTGCCGAGGCTTTCATGGAAGCCTGGCATACAGTCGTGACGCACCCGCAGATTCTGCCCTTCACAGGCGATGAAAACAGCGCCTATTGGTATTGGGGTGACAATGTGAACGTCAATCTGGTGCCGTTTGGGGTGATGTCACCGCATATTGACCCTGAGGGCAAGGAACAGCAATGGATTGTTGACGAATTTGTCAAATATAACGGTCGTTCTGCGGAAAATTATGATGCTGAAAGCGACCCGTTCGCCATTGAGGTACCGGACGGCATGACCGCACGTGAGGCTTTGGGTGCCGCCATGCGGGAAAATTACACAAACATTTTCGGCTATGACCACAGTGATGCAACCGACGCAGAATTGCTGGACGCCATTGTTTACAACGTCTTTCCCAACTTCGCACCTTGGGGCGGATTCATGCCGAACATTGTCTATCGTTGGCGTCCGTGGAAGGACCCGGATCACTGCCTGATGGAGGTCCGGATTCTGACGCGTGTGCCGCCCGGTCAGGAACGCCCGCGCAGCCCGCAGATGAAATTCCTTTCAGTTGACCAAAAATGGACCGAAGCCGAGGAACTCGGGACTTTGGGCGATGTTTTTGAGCAGGACATGGACAATCTGCCTTATGTGCAGGAGGGCTTGAAAGCCTCCAAGAACCGTCAGGTTCAACTTGGCGATTATCAGGAAATCCGCATCCGCCAGTTCCACAACACCTTGCAGAAATATTTGGATAAACAATCATGAGTGAAGACAAACACCCGGAGCGCATCGATTGTGTTCTGATTGCCGCCGGCAAATATCATGACATTGATTTTGCCCGTCTTGAACTGCTCAAACTGTTCGGCGAGGACATGCGTTTCCGCGTCAGGGTCTTTGAGGATTATGAAAATCTTGAGGCCATCCGCAATGCCGACTGTCTGGTGACCTACACCTGTGATGTCATTCCCTCTCTCAACGCGCAGGAGGTGTTGAAGGACTGGCTGAATGACGGGGGCCGTTGGCTGGCCCTGCACGGCACCAACTCGATCCTGCGGATGCTGGATGACGGTCTGTGGGCGGCACCGCGCATCGCCCCGTTGTTCATGGATCTGCTCGGATCGCAATTCATCACACATCCGCCGATTGAGCCGTATCTGGTGACCAATGCCCAGCCCGATCATGAACTGGTCAAAGGCATTGAGGCGTTTGAGACAACCGACGAGTTATATCATCTCGAAACGCATGGCGAGCTGGATGTCCTGCTCGAAACCGAGTGTACAGAGGAAGGCACTGGCTTTGCTGAGGCCGCCGACGCCCCCGGCAATCATCCGGTCTTTTACATCAAAAACCACGGCAAAGGCGCCGTCCTGTATCTGACGCTTGGGCACTGCCGCGGGCATTATGACCTGCAGCCGGATGTCCCGTGGTGGCCGACAGTCGACCGGTGCGCCTGGGACCTGCCGGTCTTCTATACGCTTTTGAGACGCGGCATCAGTTGGATCAACCGGGAAAAAGCCGAAGCTTAACCCAACCAGACAGACAGCAAGTTTTCAGTGACCTCCTGTTAGAAGGATGCTAAAGACTGTGAAAGACAGTTCCCCAGGGGCCGTGATGAAACTGAAGCATGACAAGCTGATTGAGAATCTTGAAAAAATAAGGATTTCAGGTCCGGACAAGATACGTCAATCCTGTGAAGCCTACCGCGACATCATCAACGAAAAATTCGACATGATGGTGGCCGCCACCCACAACATTGCCTTGAACACGGCCATTGTTGACGAGGACGGCGAGTTGATGGCTACTGA
Source organism: Parvibaculales bacterium (assembly GCA_049890195.1). Lineage (GTDB taxonomy): Bacteria > Pseudomonadota > Alphaproteobacteria > RS24 > RS24 > JAYQKL01. The sequence goes on along the minus strand of JBMHBY010000004.1, from coordinate 60,319 downwards.
GGTTTTCGGCTGGGATGACAGCAGTGATTGGTGGAAAACCAACAACCTAGCCCTAGAATCGCCCCTGACCATGGCGTGCCGCTATGAAAGTGAGCCCTTCTGGATCAACAAGGATGGTGTGCGGACGTTGTATCCCAACAATTTTCTGCAGGATATTGATCTGTCCAAGTTCGGCGAACGCGCCAAAACCAGATGCGCGATTGTTGTGCCGATACATATGCCGTTCAGTCAAATCGGCGCCGTCAGTTACAACCCAAAAGACGAGAAAATCAGTGATTTAAACGAGGTTTTCATCAAACATGGTGCTGAACTCGGCATTTACGCCCGTGCCTTCATCCGCAGCTATATGCAGGTCACACCACCCTCGCGCCTGTTGCCGTCCGGTTCCAAACTGTCCAAACGCGAAGTGGAGTGCCTGCTCTGGGCAGCCATGGGAAAAACCGACATTGAAATCAGCATGATCATCAAGCGTAGCCGCGCCACGGTCCGATTTCACATCCATAATGCGTCAATCAAGCTGGATGCCGTCAATCGCAGCCAAGCGGTCTTCAAGGCCACCCAACTCGGCTATATCAGCATCAACAGTTGATCCTGGAAAAACTAATTTTTATACGAGTATATTTGTCCAAAACCGGCCACTAATCTTGCCCTGTTAAACCTAAGAGACGGCCATGACAAATGTTTTTGCCAGCATGAACCCCCCGACTTTACAAGGTGGTCGGGTGCGCTCAACAGGGCGGATCATCTTCCCCCTTCCGGAGGGCGGGGATGACGCGGTTGAACCCGTTGCGCTGAACCGCAGCGGTACGGTCTGGTCTTATACGGTTCAAAGGTTCCCCCCCAAATCGCCGCCCTACAACCATGGCGATGAATTTGCACCTTATATCGTCGCATATGTTTCACTGGACAATCAATTAATGGTTGAGTCCCGGCTGGTCGGGCTTGAACCCGAAGATGTTGAAATCGGGATGCCGGTAGAGTTGACAACGATGGATTTCAAACGGCTTGACACCGGCGAAGTGGAGCAGGCGCACGCATTCCGACCGGTTGGGGGGAGCAAGACATGACGGACGTCGGCATTATCGGCATTGGTATGCACCCTTTCGGGCGCACGCCGGACAAAAGCGGCCTCGAACAAGGGATTTATGCGGTCGAGGCGGCCTTGGCTGACAGCGGTCTGAGCTGGCAGGACATCCAGTTCGCCTATGGGGGCTCCGACGCGGCGGGAAATGCCGACACAATCGTCACCCAGCTCGGATTGACCGGCATTCAATTCATCAATGTCAAAAACGGGTGCGCCACCGGCGGCTCTGCCCTTTACGCTGCTTCCAACGCCATCAAATCAGGCGAGTATGAGCTTGGTCTTGCCGTCGGCTTTGACAAGCACCCCAGAGGGGCGTTTGATCCGATGCCGGCGGAATGGGGTTTGCCCGACTGGTATGGCGAACAGGGCTATATGCTGACCACGCAGTTCTTTGCCATGAAAATCAAGCGCTACATGCATGATTATGGCATCAGCGAAGACACGCTGGGCCGTGTGTCGGAAAAGGCTTTCCTCAATGCCGAACACAATGAAATGGCCTGGCGGCGTCAACCCATCGCCCATGAAGAGATCATGAACAGCCAGATGGTCAGTGACCCTTTGACCAAATTCATGTTCTGCTCCCCTGCAGAGGGCGGCGTCGCCCTGATCCTCGCAAGCCGGAAAAAGGCCGAACAACTCGGTGCACCTTTCATCCGGCTGGATGCGGCCGTCATGCGGACACGCCCGCCGGGATCTTTTGAGGTGTTTGCCCCGGCCATTGACAATGACATCTCCGGCACAGCGACCCAGCTTGCCTCAGCCGCCGCCTTTGAGCATGCCGGCATTGGTCCTGAAGAGATCGACCTGGCCCAACTGCAGGACACGGAAGCCGGCGCCGAGATCATGCACATGGCGGAAAACGGGTTTTGTGAACATGGCGCACAGGAAGCCATGCTGGCCAATGGCGACACCCGGTTGAACGGCCGTCTGCCCGTCAACACGGATGGCGGCTGCATCGCCAATGGCGAGCCGATCGGCGCCTCCGGCCTCAGACAGGTTTATGAGAACGCCCTGCAGCTGCGCGGACAAGCCGGTGCCAGACAGGTTCAGGGTACGCCCAAAACAGCCTACACCCATGTCTATGGTGCGCCCGGTGTATCCGCCGTCACCATACTCAGTCGCTAGGGAAATTGCTTTTTAATTTACAGCTTTACATGCTTAAATACATGCCAGTTTGGAGGAGAGAACATGCAAATCAGCCCTGATACACTCAAGGAAGCCTACCGGCAGATGAACAATATCCGCAAGTTTGAGGACAAGCTTCACGAGGTCATTCAAACCGGTGAAGTGGCCGGGTTTACGCACCTTTATGCCGGTCAGGAAGCTGTTGCCGTCGGTGTCTGCATCAATCTTGACCACAATGACAAAATTGCCTCAACCCACAGGGGCCATGGTCACTGCATCGCCAAGGGCTGCGATATTGACGGCATGATGAAAGAGATTTACGGACGCGCTGACGGGCTGTGCAAGGGCAAGGGCGGCTCAATGCATATTGCCGATATTGACAAGGGCATGCTTGGGGCCAACGGCATTGTCGGCGGCGGGCCGCCGATTGTGGTTGGGGCCGCCATGTCCGCCAAGCTGCATAATGACGGCCGGGTCGCCATCGGTTTCTCCGGTGATGGCGCCTGCAACCAAGGCACGACCTTCGAAGCCATGAATATGGCCGTTGTGACCAATGCACCGGCCATTTTTGTTTTTGAAAACAACCACTACTCCGAACATACAGGCGTTGATTACGCTGTCGGCACGGCCAAAGACATCGCCAGCCGCGCTGAAGCCTTCGGCATGAAGGTCTGGCGCGGTAACGGCTGTGATTTCTTCGAGGTCTATGAGGTCATGGGCGAAGTGCTGGATTATGTCCGTGCCGGAAACGGCCCGGCGGCGGTGGAGTTCGACACAGAGCGGTTCTATGGGCACTTCGAAGGCGACCCCCAAAATTACCGCGGTGAAGGTGAACTGGACCGGATCCGCAAGGAACGGGATTGCCTGACGCATTTCCGCGCCCATGCGCTCAAGGAGAAGCTTCTGACCAAGAAAGACCTTGATGCGATTGAAAAGGAAACCGACGAGACCATTGAAAAGGCTCTTGAGGCAGCGAAGGCGGCCCCGGTTCCGACAGCTGAAGATGTGCTGACCGACGTTTATATTGATTACATTTCATAGGATACTCCAATGGCTGAAATGATGTTGCGCGAAGCGCTTTTGAACACACTTCGAGAAGAAATGACCCGCGACGAGAATGTCGTCGTTCTGGGGGAAGACATTGTCGGCGGCATGGGAACCGCAGGCGGCCCTGAAGCCATTGGCGGCATCTGGTCGACCTCAACCGGCCTGTATGAGCAGTTTGGCGGCGACCGGGTGATTGACACGCCGATTTCCGAAAGCGCCATTATCGGTGCCGCCGGCGGTCTTGGTCTCACCGGCAAACGCCCGGTAGCGGAGATTATGTTCGCCGATTTCCTTGGCGTCTGCATGGACCAGATCTGGAACCAGATTGCCAAATTCCGCTACATGTTCGGCGGCAAAAGTGAATGCCCGGCCGTCATCCGCATGGTCTATGGTGCCGGCCTGAACGCCGCCGCCCAGCACAGCCAGTCACCGCACGGCATTTTGACCTCCATGCCCGGCCTGAAAGTCGCCATGCCGACCACACCCGCCGACGCCAAAGGTCTGCTGACGACCGCCATCCGCGAAAATGACCCGGTCATCTTCATGGAACACAAGGCGCTTTATGCCGAAAAGGGTGAGGTGCCTGATGGTGACTACATGATACCGTTCGGGCATGCGCGTCTGGCCCGGGCCGGCGAGGATGTCACGATTGTCGCCTCCGGCCTGATGGTGAAGTTCTCCATGAAGGCCGCCGACATGCTGGCGGAGAAGGGGATCGGGTGCGATGTCATTGACCTGCGCACTACCAGCCCGATTGACGAGGAAACCATACTGGACTCGGTTGAAAACACCGGCCGCCTGATTGTCGTTGATGAAGCCCCGCCGCGCTGCTCGCTGGCGACAGACATCATTTCCATGGTGACCAACAAAGCCTATGCCAGCCTTGTGGCGCCCCCGGAAGCCGTGACACCGCCGCATACGCCGATCCCGTTTGCCCGCGAACTGGAACGTGCCTATCTGCCCTCACCGGACAAAATTGTCGCCGCCGTTGAACGCAGCCTGGGCTGGAAATAACAGGGAAAACCAAGATGAGCAAAATCAAGGCTTTTACAATGCCCAAATGGGGCATTGAGATGCAGGAAGGCACAATTGCGGAATGGGTGGTCGAGGAAGGCCAGCCCTTCAAAAAAGGCGATATCATCGCCTTGATTGAAACCGACAAGATTTCCAATGAAGTTGAGGCAGAGTTTGACAGCGTATTGCGCAAAATTGTCAGCCCGACTGGTGAGGTTCTCCCGGTCGGCGCGCTGTTGGGCGTGTTTGCGGATGAGTCTGTCGGCGATGAGGACGTCGCCGGTTTCGTGGACAGCTTTGAAATGGCTGACACCCGGACGGCTTTGGGCGAAGGCAATAAGGCGGGCGAACCCAAGGACGAGCCAGCCGAAGCCCCGCAGGAGCAGACCAAGCAACTCATCCCTTCAGACAACCTGAACATTTCCCCCAAAGCACGGGAACTGGCCATTGAGTTGAACATTGACACCAACACCATCACCGGCAGCGGCCGTGGCGGGCGGATCACCCATCAGGATGTTTATCAGGCAGGCCGCACGCCGAAAACCGTGGCGTTGAAAGGCCCGCTGGAGACGCCTGCGGATGATGAGTCCATTTTTGCCTCCCCTCTGGCACGGCGGATTGCCGCGCAAAACGGTATTGACCTGAGCCAGGTGAGCGGGACAGGCGCCCGCGGCCGGATCCGCAAAGCGGATGTGCTGGAGCTTCTGCCACAAGCCCAACCCGGCGGCGCCGGGGCTGTCAGTGCGCCGGTTGCAGCCGACAACACCCCGGATATCCGTGAAATGGACAAGATCCGCAAAGTGATTGCCCGGCGTTTGACCGAGTCGAAATCCTCCATTCCGCATTTTTATCTGCGCGCCTCTTTCGCCGTGGACGATCTTCTGGCGCTGCGCAAAACGGCCAATCTGGTGCTGGGCAGCAAAGCCTCGATCAATGACTACCTGATCAAGGCGGTCGGTCTGGCGCTGGTCAAGCATCCGGATGTCAATGTGCAGGTGCATGGCGACGCCATTCACCATTTCCCGCATGCCGACATTTCCGTCGCCATTGCCTCCGACAAGGGCCTGATTACGCCGGTTGTCCGCGCCGCGGACCTGCAGCCGGTCAACGTGATATCCGACATGACCGATGCGCTGATTGACAAGGCCAATGCCGGCAAAATCTCGTTTGATGATTTGGAGGGCGGCAGCCTGACAATTTCCAATCTTGGCATGTTCGGCATTGACCAGTTCGACGCCATCATCAACCCGCCGCAAGGCTCAATACTGGCCGTCGGCGGCATTCAGCGTGTCTGGGCCGAGGGTGAGGATGGTGAAGGCCACTTTGAAAGCCGGATGGAAATCGCCATGTCGTGCGACCACCGTGCCATTGACGGTGCTGCTGGGGCGCAATTCATGGCCAGCCTGAAGGAAATCATTGAGAACCCGGAAATGATTTTTTCGGTCTAAAATTGCAATGAAATACTTAACGGGCGGCTTCGACCGCCCGTTATTTTATGTTTTGCAGTATTTCTTGACGACATCGGCGTCATAATAAAACGGCCGGATTTCGCAGACTCTGTCACCGCGGAAAATAAACATCTCCAGAATAAAGATTTTCTCCCCGTCAGAACCTTCCGGCGTCAGCTCAACAAGCGTCGCTGCCGAACTGTCCCCGACCATCTGAAGGCTGTGTTTCACATCAATGATGGTCATCATGCCGATGATGGTCTCATACAGGGATTTCAGGGCCGACTTGCCCTTATACACCCCGCCAAACGGCAGGTTCGGCGCTTCATTGATGATGAAGTCATCCGTCATCAGATCATTGGCGGACTCAAAGTCACCCGATCCGGACGCCTGATAGAACAAATCAATGATGTGGGCGAAATCTGGTTTGTCGGTCATGGTCTGTTACGCGCACTTGGCTGCAACGGCATCGGCGTTGAAATAGAACGGTCTGATTTCACAGACCTTGTCGCCGCGGAACACAAACATCTCCAGCAACTGGATCGGCTCACCGCCATCGGCCATGATCATATCCACCACACAGCAGACCGAGTTTTCCCCGACCATCATGTGACTATGCTTGAGTTCGGCCACACTCATCATCGCCATGACTTTCGCGAACAAGTCACGCAGGGCGGATTTCCCCTTGTAAACACCGCCAAACGGCAGATTATCCGCCTCAGTGATCTGAAAATCATCAGTCATCATCGCTTCCGCGGCATCAAAATCGCCGACTGCTGAGGCGTCATAAAAAGCGTTCACAATGGCTACCAAATCCGTCATGGCCTTCTCCTTTTAAAATCTTCCATGACGCTAAAATCCCCAGTCCGAGAAAGAAACTCTTAATTATGTTAGTCACAATCATGGATTTTTCTGACACAATGGCAGTCTGATAAACCTGATGAAGGAGCAAGGCATGATTTTCGTGGCAGGAACAATGATGATGAACCCGGCCATTATTGACGACTTTGAAAAGCGGGTCGCCGATATGGTTGACGATGTACGTGCGGAAGACGGTTGCCTGCACTATTCCCTGCTGGTGGAGGACAAGGCGACCGGCAAGGTGAATGTCATGGAAATGTGGCGCGATGACGACGCCCTGGCCGTCCATTTCACCCAGCCCTGGATAGCCGCATTCTTTGAAACATTCGGCGGCGAAATGCTGGACTCGACCGTTCAGATCTATGACATTTCAGGCGCACGTCCATTGCCCGGTTAAGACCTTCCCGTCCGGCTGGATGGCCAAAATTTAAAGTTCAACCCCAATTTGCAAGGACGCTGCATGGCTCCCCAATCCATTCGACCAGAAATACAGCAGAGAGCTGAACGCATTGAAGCTTTTGTGCGGGAAAAAATCATTCCTTATGAAACAGACCCGCGCTGTGGCGATCACGGCCCCAGCGATGAGCTGGTTCAGGAAATGCGCCGGCTGGCCCGTGATGAGGGGTTGTTGACCCCTCATATTGAAGCGGATGGCAGTCACGTCACTCACCGCGAGACCGCCTTGTTGTTGCGCAAGTCCGGCCTCTCCGTGCTGGGGCCGCTTGCCGTGAATGTCATGGCCCCGGATGAGGGCAACATCTACCTGCTTGGCAAAGTCGCCTCTGACGAGCAAAAGGAGAGATTTCTGGCTCCGATGATCGCCGGCGAAAAACGCTCCGCCTTTTTCATGACGGAACCGGCCGACAAGGGCGGAGCCGGATCGGATCCGTCCATGCTGCAGACCAGCGCCGTCAAAGACGGCAACCACTGGGTCATCAATGGCCACAAAGCCTACATCACCGGAGCAGACGGAGCCGGTGTCGGCATTGTCATGGCCAAGACCGAGGACGGGGCCAGCCTGTTTTTGACCGAACTGCCCAATGAGGCAATCAAGATTGACCGCGTGCTGGACACGATCGACAGTTCCATGCCGGGCGGCCACAGCATCATCACCATTGACAATCTGCGTGTCCCGGCAACCGATATGCTGGGCAATAGCGGCGACGGCTTCAAACTGGCGCAAATCCGTCTTGCCCCTGCCCGCCTGACCCATTGCATGCGCTGGCTCGGCAGCTGCCAGCGGGCACAGGAAATCGCCACGGCCTATGCCTGCAGGCGCGAAGCTTTCGGCAAAAAGCTGATTGATCATGAAGGGGTCGGCTTCATGCTGGCCGAAAACCAGATTGAGTTGAAGCAGGCTGAATTGATGATTGACTGGTGTGCTGATGTTCTTGACAGCGGTGACTTGGGGACAAGCGAGAGCTCCATCGCCAAAGTTGCGGTCTCAGAGGCCCTGTTCCGCATTGCCGACCGCTGCGTGCAGGTCATGGGCGGCACCGGCGTCAGCGGTGACACACCGGTTGAACAGATTTTCCGGGAGGTCCGCGCCTTCCGTATTTATGACGGTCCGACCGAAGTGCATAAATGGTCTTTGGCGAAAAAAATCAAGCGCGCCTGGCTAAATGCCCAAGAGGGCGCATAAGGAATATTGACATGACGCAGAACCGCTATTGGCTGTTTGAGAATTATCCGGAAGGCACCGCCTTTGAACAGGCCCTGACATTGCAGGAAGCCCCGTTGGCGCCGGCCAATGAGGGTGAGGTCGTAATCAAGAACAGGTTTCTTTCCCTGGATGCCGGCACCCGCATGTGGATCACCGGTCGTGAAGACGGCTACCAGCCGCCGCTGCCTCTGAACACCCCGATGGTCGGGCTGGGCATCGGCGAGGTGGTGGACAGCCGTCACCCGGATGTCCAGGTCGGGGACACAGTGCGGGCCTTCGGACAATGGGCGGATTACTCTACCGTCACGCCGGAAATGTCGGATTTAAGGGTTCTCGACACCAGTGTGGACGACATCCGCCAGTATTTCGGGGTATTGGGCATGAATGGCTGGACGGCCCTTTGGGGGATTCAGGAAACCGCCAAAACCCAGCCCGGGGAAAAAGTGCTGATCTCCGCGGCGGCCGGCAGCACCGGCCTTCTGGCCTGCCAGATCGCCAAATTGATGGAGTGCGAGGTCTATGGCACGGCCGGCGGCGCGGAAAAATGCGCCTATCTGGAAAATGAAATCGGCATCCACAAAGCCTTTGATTACAAGCAGGGCGGCCTGGAGGCAGCCTTTGCCGGTGTCCATGAAGGTTTTGACGTGTATTTTGACAATGTCGGCGGCCCGCAACTCGACAGTGTGCTGCCGAACATGGCCCTGTATGGCCGGGTCGCCCTGTGCGGTCTGGTGGCGGAATATGCCGATGCGGCCGGCACGCATAAAGTCGCGCAGTTTGACAAAATCCTGATGAAACGCCTGACCGTGACCGGTTTCTTCTCCCCCGATTTCGCTGATCAGGGGGACCGCCTGACCGCAACCCTGCGCGGCTGGTACGAAGACGGCAAATTGTCCACCCCGTTTGATGAAACACACGGGCTGGACAATATGCTCACTGCCTACACCAAACTGTTCACCGGTGGCAACATCGGCAAAACCATTGTGGTGCTTTAGGCTCAACCGGCAGTGATGCCGCCGTCAATGGTCAGTTCCGCACCGGTGATGTAGCGGGACTCATCCGAGGCCAGAAACAGCGCGGCATTGGCGATATCCTCAGGCTCCCCGAACTCCCCCATCGGGATGCCGGCAACAAAGGCGTCATAAAATTCCGGATTTTCCTCTATCGCCTTTTTCTGGATATTGGTCATGATCATGCCGGGATGCAGCGTGTTGATCCGGATTTTCTCTTTCGCCGTCTCCAGCGCCACGGTTTTGCTCATCATCCGCACGCCCCCTTTGGTGGCGGCATAAGCGACCGTACCGGGCACGCCCACCTGACCGACAATCGAGGACATATTGATGATAGACCCCTGCGTTCCGGTTTCACGCATCAAGGCCACACCAAGCTTGGTGCCGTAAAAGACCCCATGCATATTGATGTCCATGACTTTCATATAGTCTTGAGTGGTCTGGGTGTCGATGGTCCCCAGAAGCGAAATGCCGGCATTGTTGACGACCACATCCACACGGCCCTGCTCCGCTTTGATTTGCGCGAACACTTCCTCCCAGCGGCTTTCCTGGCTGACATCCTGCTCCAGCGCAATCGCCTGACCGCCACGGGCATTGATTTCGCCGGCCACTTTTTCAACGCCCGGAACATCAATATCCGTCAGATAGACAATCGCCCCTTCCTCCGCGAACCTGTCGGCGATGGCGCTGCCCAACCCCGGGCGGGAAGCCCCGCCGGTCACCAGTGCAATTTTGTTTTCCAACCTACTCATGGTCTCTCCCTTTCCTTGCCCATGGGGCATTTGCGTGACATCCGTCACAATTTTAAAATCTGCTTGCCTTTGTTCAAACCGGTAAACAGCCGGTTCAGTGTCTCCGGCGCATTTTCAAACCCGTGCTGCACATCCTCCAGCCAGGTCAACCGCCCGTCCCCGATCAGGGAAACAAGCCGTTTGCGGATGGCGGGGAATTCATCCTCATAATCGAGCACTATGAAGCCCTCCATTTTTGCGCGGCGGAAAATCAGATTGAAATAGTTTTGCGGGCCGGCGGGCAGATCCCCGGTTTCATAACGGCTGATGCCCCCGCATATGACCACCCGCGCTTGATGCGCAAGATGCGCCAGCATGTCGTCCAGCACCGACCCGCCGACATTGTCAAAGACAATCTGCACCCCTTTGGGCGCCAGTTCCTTCAGACGGACCTTGATGTCTTCGCCCTTATAGTCGATCGCCGCGTCAAACCCGGCCTCAGTGACCAGCCAGTCACATTTTTCCGGCCCGCCGGCAATACCGATAACGCGGCAGCCGGATGTCTTGGCAAGTTGTCCGACCAAAGAACCTGTCGCGCCGGCCGCGCCGGAGACCACCAGCGTGTCGCCCGGCACCGGCTTGCCGATTTTGTACAATCCGCACCAGGCCGTCATCCCGGTCAGCCCCAGAACCGAAAGGCTGGCTGTCGGCGAAAGGCTGTCATCGGCCGGTTGATAACCGGCGCCTTTGGTGAGGCAATATTCGCTCCAGCCGGTCATGCCGGTCCACAGACTGCCGACCGGCATGCCGTCATGCCGGCTCTCCACAACTTCAGCCAAACCGGTGCCGCGCATCACATCACCAATCTGCATAGGGGCGACATAATCAGCGACATTCTCCATCCAGCCTTTTTGCGCCGGGTCAAAACCAAGATATTGCACCTTGAGCAGCGCTTCACCCGGGCCGGGCGACGGTACCTCGACCTCCGCCAGTTTGAAATCCTCTGACTTCAATGGCCGGCCTTTGGGATGATCTGCCAGCAACCACTGCTTCATTGCAAAACCTCACTACCTGCTTCACATAAAAGCTTAATGAAAGCCCGGCAAAACATCCAACTCGATTAATGGCTAGTTACATTAATATCATTTTGTGGGATTTTAGGTTCAGACATGGGAGGAGCCATTATGCCGACAAACCGCCGTTTTATTCTTAAACGCCGCCCTGAGGGCAATCCGGTGCAGGAGGATTTCAGCCTTGAAAGCTCGGAATGCCCTGAGCTTGAGGAGGGCGGTATCTTGGTCAGAAACCATTACATTTCGCTTGATCCCGCCATCCGTGGCTGGCTCGACGATGCCCCGTCCTACATGCCGCCGGTTGAGTTGGGGGCTGCTGTCAGAGCGACGACCGTCGGGCGGGTCCACAGCTCCCGCAACCCGGATTTCACAGAGGGTCAATGGGTTTTGGGGCTGAACGGCATTGAGGAATATTCCGTTGTCGAGGCCGGCGGCTTCACCGCGCCGATTGACCCGGACATCGTGCCCTCACCGACCAATTATCTTTCAGCCCTTGGTGCGGTCGGCATGACCGGCTATTTCGGTCTGCTGGAGGACGGCAAACCCAAGGAGGGTGAAACCGTGCTGGTGACCGGTGCCGCCGGCGCGGTCGGCTCCGTTGTCGGTCAGGTCGCTAAAATCAAAGGCTGCCGCGCTGTCGGCATTGCCGGTGGACCGGAAAAATGCGCCCGGCTGACCGACGAATACGGCTTTGACGCCGCCATTGACTATCGCGGCAAAAATGTCGACCAGCTGACCGCCGCCATCAAAGAGGCGGCGCCGAACGGCGTTGACATTATTTTTGAAAATGTCGGCGGCGACATACTGGATGCCGGTTTGATGAACATCAACGAATTTGCCCGCATCATTTTGTGCGGCCTGATCAGTGAATACAACACAGACCCGAAGGGCTGCCGCAATGCCTGGCAGTTGATTGTCAACCAAGCCACCATGAAAGGGTTTTTGATCCGTGATTACGCCGACAAGTTTGCCGAAGGCGGGCTGGAAATGGCGACATGGATTGCCGAAGGCCGGCTGAAATTCGACGAGCATATCGAACACGGCATCGAAAACACTTATGAAACATTCATGATGCTGTTCAGCGGGGGCAATCAGGGCAAGCTGATTCTGGATGTCAGCCCGCAGGACTGACATCCGGAATTCAAACTGTTGAGGTCAGAACTGCACGCGCTTGGTGTAGCCGCCATCCACGATTATGTTTGTGCCGGTGATGTAGCTTGCAGCCGGGCTGGCGAGAAAGACCATGGCATTGGCGACATCCTCGGCATTCCCGAAACGACCAAGCGCCATTTGCGCCAGCGTGCTTTCATACAGCTCCGGCATCTGCTCTTTGATGACCTCCCAATTGCCGCCGGGGAAACTGATCGGCCCCGGTGATACGGCATTGACGCGGATATTCTGGGCGCCGAGATGCTGGGACAGCTGTTTGGCATAGGTCAACAGGGCGGCCTTGGCCGCATTATAGGGCTGAGGCACCATGAAGGTCTCGACAGCCGCCGTGCTGGACATGATGACGATGGATGCATGGTCTGATTTTTCCAGATAAGGCTGCAACGCATCACAGCCTTCAAATGCGCCTTTGAGGTCATATTGCAGGCATTTGTCCCAATCCGTTGTCGCACCGGCACCGGAGACACTGACCCCGGGGATGAAAATATCACACCCGCCAAGCGCGTCCGCCGTTTTGGACAGCCAAGGTGCATAATCTTCGGCATTTTCCATGTCAAAGGCTTCACCGATGACCTTGCCGCCATGCTTGGACAGGCTGTCCACCGTTTCTGCGACCTGCTCCGGGTTACGGGAGAAAAACCCGATGTCACAGCCCTCTTGCGCAAACAGTTCCAGTGCGGCCCGGCCAATGCCGCGGCTGCCCCCGGTGAGTATGACTTTCAGCCCCTTTAATCCCAAATCCATGATGCTCCTCCATTGATATAATGCAGCCATCATTTCATTCTTTCCGTGGCTTGATTACCTATCGTTTTATCCAGTCCTGAAACAACGGCTTCTATGGCAGTCTTTTTAAAACACTTTAGGGAGGCTCGCATGGGTAAACTGGACGGAAAAGCCGCCATCATCATCGGCGCGGCAGGCAAAGACAATATGGGGCAGGTCATGGCACGCCGGTTGCGGGCCGAAGGTGCGGATGTGTTGGTCGCCGGACGCCATGAAAATGCACTCAAGGAGTGTGCCGATGAACTGGGCGGTCATTTCACCCTGTGCGACATAACAAAAAAGGCCGACATAGATAATCTGGCGGCATCTGCGCTCGACAAAATGGGACGCGTCGACATCGCCATCAACGCCACAGGCTGGGGCTTGCTGAAGCCCTTTCTGGACAATGACGAGGACGAGTTGCGTCAAATGACCGATCTGCAGTTTATCGGTCCGTTCATGTTTTATCAGGCCATGATCAGGGCGATGATGCAGACCGGCGGCGGCAAGACCGAGTCCGGCGGCTCGCTGATACAAATCAGTTCGGCGACCGCAACCATCCAACTCAATGACCATGCCGCCTATATGGGCACCAAGGCCGGCGCCGACCATGTTATACGCTGCATCGCCAATGAATTCGGTGCGCATGGCATCCGGGCCAACTCCATTTCGCCGGGCCTGACGGACACCCCGATGACGGCCGGCGCCAAGGAGACCCCCGGCCTGTTTGAGAGTTTTCTGCCCTCTTATCCTTTGGGGCGCATCGGTTCCAGCGAGGATATCGCCCATGCCGCTGTCTGGCTGAGTTCAGACGAGTGCTACATGTCCGGTGAGAACCTTCAGGTCAATGGCGGGCTTTGCCTGCGCGGGAATCCCAGCAATGCAGACATGGCCGCGTCGATTGAAAAACACATGCAGGCAGACTAAGCACCGACCATCTGGTCTTTGACCATATCGCGCAACTGGTCTTTGCGGATTTTCCCGGAGGCCGTGCGTGGAAAATCCTTCGCAAATATGATTTTTTCCGGGGTTTTCTGCTTTGCCAGTCCGGACTGCATCACAGCGTCCAAAATGGCCTGCGCATTTTCCTCCACCCCCTCATTGAGGATAATGAAGGCACAAATCCCCTCACCCAGGCGTTTATGGGGGATGGAGACAACCGATGCCTCACCAATGCCGTCTATCAGATGTAAGACATCTTCAATTTCCTTGGCGCTGATGTTCTCCCCGCCCCGGATGATCAGATCCTTCTTGCGCCCGGAGATGCACAAGGCGCCGTCAGCGTCCACAAACCCCAAATCACCGGTCTTGAAAAACCCGTCTGCGGTCATCGAAGCCGCCGTATCCTCAGCTTTGGCGTAACCCAGCAACATGGCCGGCCCGCGCACAAGAATTTCACCTTCCGCCCCGGGTGCAACAGCTTGCCCCGCATCGTCCTCAATACGGATCTGATAATCCACCGCCTCCCCGTCTGTCTCCGCTGCAGCACGGGCGTTTTCCTGCCCCTGATAGCCCAATGTCACCAGCGGCGCCTCTGAACTCCCGAATACGCGGAACACGCAGACCTGACCGAATTGCTCATTGGCGTTGTAAACAATCTCCGGCGGCACCGCTGCCCCGCCGCAGGCGAAATAACGCAGACTCGGCAGAGCGGTCGCCTCCTGCTTTGCCAGTTGCGTCAACTCCTGCAAAAACGGGGTCGCTGCAACGGTTCCGGCAACATCATAATCCTTGACCAGGGCGAGCGCCTCCACAGCATTCCATTTTTCCATCAGAACAGTCCGTGTCTGGCTGGCAAATGGCAGCTCCAGACCGTTGCAGTACCCGCTGATATGTGTCACCGGTGAGGGCATCAACACATGGTCGCCGGGCCGGATGCCCCAATGCTGTGTGCATACATCAAGCACCCGCATCAAGGTGTTGTGGCTGTGCAGCACCGCTTTCGGCCGTCCCGTGGTGCCGGAGGTATAAAGCACAAGTTTGACATCATTCGCGTCAGGCGTGTCCAGCTGTTTGTCTAGCCCCCGCCCCGCAGACAGCAACTGCTCATAATTGCCGGCCCGTGAACTCCGGACATAAACAATATGCTGCAAATCCGGACAGGCCGGGGCAATGTCGTCCATCATGCCGGCACAATCAAAATTCGCAAACTGCTCGGGCAGGAAAAACACTTTTGCAGCGCTGTCCTGCAGCATGAATTGGACTTCTGCATTGCGGTAGATGATGACAATCGGATTGGCGACGAACCCTGCCACGGCACAGGCCAGATTAATGACCGCCGCCTCATGCCAGTTCGGCATCTGAAAACTGACAACATCGCCTTTGACCAGACCAAGCTCTGTCAGGGCGCAGGCCAGGCTTATGGCGTCCGCGAATATCGAACTGAAAGTGACGTCAGCCTCCAGGTTTGGAAACACTTTTTCATCGCCAATGCTGCCGGCCAAACCCCGCGCCCGGTCAGCAAGCGTTTGATTGGCATAAACATCCAGAAATTCCTGGTGATGGGCCGGTGTCGAAAACCCGCCCCATTGTCCGCCTTCCATATTGACCATATCCTGTCTCCAAACTTTAAGCTGCTTGATTGACCAAAACCTTAGGATAATTCCCACATGCGCGCCATGCATCAGACGGCCAACCTAGCCATAGTTTTAGTTTGAAGTGACGGTTTGAACGCGGTTTAATGGCAACCTACAAAGGAGTCATCATGAGCAACAGCAAAACCCTGGCAGCAGAAAAACTCTATGAGTATGTCAAAGAAGGCAAAACCTTCCAGACAGATAAGATTACTCAAGTTCCCTCATCCGTTTATTCTGATCCGGTGATGTGGGAGAAGGAAATCAACCTGATTTTCAAAAAACTGCCGCTGTGTCTGGCCGCCAGCGCCGAGCTGCCGGAAGCCGGGGACTACAAAGCGATGGAGGCCGTCGGTCTGCCGATTTTGATCACCCGCGGCAAAGACGGGGTCGCCCGTGCCTTCCTTAATGTCTGCTCGCATCGCGGGGCCCCGTTGGCCGATGAGGGCTGCGGCAACAAGGCCCGGTTTGCCTGCAAATATCATGGCTGGACCTTCTCCAATGACGGCAAGCTGATGGGGGTCGCCGACGCCCATAAATTCGGTGACATCGACAAATCCCAACATGGTCTGACCGAACTGCCCTGCCATGAAAAGAATGGCCTGATTTTCGCGGTTTTGACACCAGGCGAGGCAGTCGATTTTGAGAACTTTTTTGCCGGCATGCTGGATGATCTGGCTGATTTGGATTTCAGCAAATGGGCCTATCTGGGCAACCGGGTCATTACGGGAACCAACTGGAAAATCGCCTTTGACGGCTATCTGGAAGGCTATCATTTTGCGCAGCTGCATCCGGAAACCATCCACCCGCGTACGCCGTCAAATGTCGCCCATTATGAGGCATTCGGCCCGCATATGCGCATTGGTTTCCCGCAAGTTGACATTCTTGAAAAACTTGATGCGGAACCAAGGGAAACATGGGGCGACATTGAGAACACCGGATATGATTTTGTCCGCATCATGTTCCCGAATGTGTCATTGTTTGTGGCACCAGAATTGACCCAGCTGGCGCAACTCTTCCCCGGGCCGACACCTGAGGAGAACAAAACCGTCCTGATGTTTTTCCGCCCTGACCCGCCGAAAGATGATGAAGATGCCGCAGCTTTGGAGGGTATGATTGACTGGCTGAAAAATGTCGTCGAAGAGGAAGATTACATGATTGGTGATCTTGTCCAGAAAGGTGTCAATTCCGGCGCTCACGCCAACATCACGCTGGGTAAAAATGAGCCGGGAAACCAGTTCTTCCATGAATATGTGAACTGGTATCTGGCCGATGACCCGAGTTTGCCAAAACCAAAACTCTAAAAACCCAATAAGGGATTAAAATGGAAAACGCCTTAAATTTTTACATCAACGGCGCCTGGCACCTGCCGGACAACCGCGCCAAATGTGATGTGGTCAACCCGACGACGGAGGAGACCATCACCCAGATCAGCCTGGGAACAAAGCAGGATGTGGACAACGCCGTACAAGCGGCGAAAGCGGCGTTCCCGGCCTATAGCCGTCTTGATGTCCCCGCCCGTCTGGAATTGATGGATGCAATCATCGCGACCTACCAAAAGCGCCTGAAAGATGTTGCCGATGTCATTTCGCAGGAAATGGGCGCACCGAAATGGTTGGCCGAAGCCGCGCAAGCGCCATCCGGCCTTGGTCATTTGATGGTTGCCCGCGATGTGCTTTCCAAATATGAATTTGAAAGCAAAATCGGCAAAACCACCATACTGGAGGAACCTATCGGCGTCTGCGGTCTGATTACACCGTGGAACTGGCCGATCAACCAGATTGCCTGCAAGGTTGCGCCGGCCCTGGCAGCCGGCTGCACCATGGTTTTGAAACCGAGTGAGGTAGCGCCGCTCAATGCTGTTCTGTTTACCGAGATTCTGGACGAAGCGGGGGTTCCGGCCGGGGTTTTCAACCTCGTGAATGGCGACGGCGCTGGCGTCGGCTCCGCCATATCCGCGCACCCGGACATTGATATGGTCTCTTTCACCGGCTCGACACGGGCCGGTGTTGAGGTCGCCAAAAACGCCGCCGAGGGCGTTAAACGTGTGACCCAGGAGCTTGGCGGCAAATCCGCCAATATTCTGTTGCCGGATGTGGATCTGCAAAAAGCCGTCAGCCAAGGCGTACAAAGCTGCCTGAATAATTCCGGGCAATCCTGCAACGCCCCCACCCGCATGCTGGTTCAGGCCGAGCAGCATGATGAGGCTGTGGAAATTGCCCGTGCCACGGCGCAGTCTGTCAAGGTCGGCGCCCCGGAAGAAGAGGGTGTTGTGATCGGGCCGGTCGTCAGTGAAACCCAGTTCAACCGCATCCAAAACCTGATTCAGGCCGGCATGGAAGAAGGGGCCGATCTTGTCACCGGCGGTCCGGGCCGACCGGAGGGGCTGAACAAGGGTTTTTTCGTCAAACCGACCATATTCGCCAATGTCACCAATGACATGACCATTGCGCGCGAGGAGATTTTCGGGCCGGTCCTGACCATCCTGAAATACGACACCCTGGAAGATGCCGTGGCCATCGCCAATGACACACCTTATGGGTTGTCAAGCTACATCCAGTCCGGCGACCGCGACAAGGCCTTTGAGATCGCCGCCCAAATCCGGGCTGGAAATGTCCATCTCAACGGCGCGCCGCTGGACAACAATGCCCCCTTTGGCGGTTACAAGCAGTCCGGCAATGGCCGTGAATGGGGCATTCACGGTTTCAAGGAGTTCCTCGAAACAAAAGCCGTCTTCGGCTGATTTCTAACGGGGTTTTCCAATGCGCAAATATGACGACCTGGTTGTCGGTGAAACTTTCGCCTCTGACCTTCTGACGGTTGACAAAGACGAGATGCTGGGCTTCTCGCGCCAGTTCGACCCGCAATGGTTTCATACTGATGAAGCAGAGGCGCAAAACTCCCCTTTTGGTGAAGTCATCGCCAGCGGCGTTTATGTTCTGGCGTTGTGGCGCAGGCTGGACCACACCATTTGCGGCGATATTGATTATATTTGCGGCGTGGAATGGAACAATGTGCAATGGCGTATCGCCGTCAAAGCCGGCATGCAACTGCGCGCCACCAGCAAGCTGCTGGACAAACGGCTGTCCGGATCCGGGAAAAAACGGGGTATTGCGACCTATCTGTGCGGTCTGGAGGATGCCGACGGCAACACAGTCCTGCAGTTTGAAAGCATCGCTCTCGTCAACGTCTAAAAGCCAATTCCCAAAGGTTAACGCCTAAAGACTGACAAGGACATCATCCCCTTCGATTTTTACTTCAAAGGTTTTCAGAGGTTTGTCGGTCAGACTGCCGATCGGCGCCCCGTCCTTGAGGTTGAACCTTTGCCCGTGCAGGGGACAAAAAATGAAACACCCGCGTATCCGGCCGCCCTCCAGGGGCTGCAACTGATGTGAACACATGTTCTCAACCGCCATCATCCCCTCTTTGGTGTGACACAACAGAACGGACACGCCCGCCACATCAACAGCCATGTTCTGGTTCTCGCCGATTTCGGACAACTTTGCACATTTCACAAATTCAGACATTGAAGACCTATTTTCTCTGATCGAAGCGGCGCCCGACCATGGCCGACGCAATATTGACTTTCTGGATATCAATGGCACCGCCGGCAATACCCCAGCCCCAGGAGTCACGCATCCGACGCTCCATATCGAAATCCTTGGAATAACCATAGGCCCCCATCAACTGCATGGCGGTACCGGTCACTTCGCGGGATATTTCATTGGCGTAGCATTTGGCGACGGATGAGTCGACAATGCTCGGGAGCCCTTCCTCTGCATTGCTGGCTGCGCGGTGAATAAGAAGACGTGAGGCTTCGACCCGCATCTGCATCTCAGCCAGCCTGAGCTGGACAGCCTGGAAGTCCACAATCGGCTTGCCGAACTGCTGACGGTCCTGCACATACTCCAGCACCGACTCCAGCGCCCCGGACGCCTGCCCGAGCGACATTGTGGCATTGCCGCACCGTTCCAGATCAAAAGCCTCCATCAGCTTCTTGAATCCACCGGCAGGAACAATGATGTTGTCGGCCGGCACTTCTGTATTGTCAAAATAGATATCCGCCGAAGGCACGCCGCGGAAGCCCATCAGCGACTCCTGTGGGCCGAAACTCAAGCCGGATGCCCCTTTTTCAACATAAACGGCGCCAATTCCGCGCGCCCCGGGGTCATCGGACAAACGGCAGTAAACGACATAACCATCGGCATGACCACCACCGGAACACCAGCGCTTGTTGCCGTTCAGGATCACCTTGTCACCCTTTATTTCCGCACGGGTCTTCAAATCCGTCAGGGCTGAGCCGGCATCCGGCTCGGACATCGCAACCGCCACCACGAGGTCGCCAGAGCAGACACCGGGTATCACCCGCTGTTTCAGGCTTTCAGAACCAAAATGCTCGATGGCCTTGACCGGCCCGACACAGGACTCAAACACCGGAAACGCGATGGCGGAGGAGATTTTGGCAAATTCCTCCAACACGACCAAGGCATCCAGATTTCCAAGACCCAGACCACCATAGGCTTCTGGCACATTAATGCCCAAAAACCCAAGCTCACCATATTTTTTGATCAGGTCGTGGCTTGGCGGCACTGCATCCGTTTCGCACACTTTTGCCGGCTCCACCAACTCGGCACGAGCAAACTCCCGTGCCGCTTCCTGAAAGTTCTTTTGATCTTCTGTAAGCTTAAAATCCATCTCAGTCCCTTTTCCTAAACAGCAATCAAATGATGCCTCTATCCTTCAAATCCTGAATTTCCGTATTCGTCATCCCCAAGGCCAGCAGCACAGCGTCCGTGTCAGCCCCGACAGTCGGCGGCGACGTCGGCGGCACCGGCTCAAAGCCTGAAAAGGACGCCGGCAGCCCGACCACGGGTGCCGTTTTGTCCGTCCCCGGCACATCGACCGGCTTGAAAAAACGCATGGCCGCAACCTGAGGTGTGTCGAGTGCCTCCTGCATCGAAAACACCGGACCGCTCGGAACGCCTGCGGCTTCCAAGGCCTGCAACACTGTAGCCGTGTTTTTGCCGCGGCACCAATCCTGCATAATGTCGCAAAGGAAATCCCGGTTGTCGCCCCTTATCTGGTCGCCCTGGCAGCGCGGGTCATCGAGCAGATCCGTGCGCCCGACCATTTTGGCCCATTTGGCGAAAATATTGTCCCCGACCGTGTGGATCAGAACATGTCCGTCAGTTGTGGCGAACACATCTGAAGGAGCCGATGTCTGGACCCTGTTGCCCGTGCCGATCCGGTTTTTGCCGGTGACGGCCTGTTCCGCCAGATGGGCGTTCATGACCGACAAGGCCGTGCCCAATAGTGATGTCTGCACGTGCTGACCACGCCCGGTTTCCCGTTTCTGCATCAGCGCCGCCAGCGTTGCGAAGGCTGACATGACGGCTGTGGCATAGTCGACATAAGGCGCGCCGGCCTTGATCGGGTGACCTGGTTCGCCGGTCAGGTACATGGCGCCTGACAGCGCCTGCGCTACGCCGTCAAAGCCACCCTTGTCGGCATCGGGGCCGGCATCACCAAAGGCGGATTGCGTCACCAGAATGCAGCCCGGGTGCACCTTTTCCAGACTGTTCCAATCCAGATTAAGCCGGGCGAGGGCCTTCAATGGCATATTGGCGACGATGATGTCGGCACTCAACGCCAATCTGCCAAGCAGGTTGCGGCCTTCAGGCGTGCCGAGATTAAGGGTGACGGATTTTTTACCATAGGCGGTTTGCATGAACAGGCCGCCCTCCCCGGGTGTGCCGTCATCCGCTTCGGTGAGCGGGGAAATAAACCGATCCTCGCCGCCCGAGGGCTTTTCAACACGGATCACCTCCGCTCCGAGACTTCCCAGAAGGGCCGCACAATAAGGGCCGGCAACATACCGACCAATATCCAGAACTCTTATGTTTTGCAGCACCGAGAATGTCCCTGATTGAAAGCCTGAAACGTGAATTTCCACCATACATCTATTATTATACCACAAAGAAAAAGCTGATTAATTTACTAGTGAATTTTCTCCCACGTTTCTGCTTATTTCAGCTAAATTCAACAATAGCAAACTTACGAGACGGCAATGGACGCGCAAAGATCTAAAGAAATACTCGATGGCATTGAGAATGAAAAAGTCAGGGAGGCTGCGCCTGATGGATTCCCGGCCCTGCCGCCGATTCCGGCTTCCCGCTACACCGATGAGGATTTTTTCAATCTCGAAATGACTCATTTGTGGAAAAAATCATGGGTTTATGCCGCACATACGGATGAACTGCCGGAAAAAGGCAGCTACCTGCTTTGGCAGCAGCTTGGCTCACCGGTTTTGATCATCCGCGGACAGGACGATGAAATCCGCGCCTTCTACAACACCTGCCGACACAGAGGCGCACCGATTGTCAAAGATGCCGCCGGCCGCAAAAAGCTGTTTGTCTGCAGTTATCACGGCTGGAGTTATGATGATGAGGGCAATCTGATCGCGATGCGCGACCCGCGTGATTTTGTAGATTTCGACAAGTCCTGCCATGGTCTCATCCCGATCAGATGTGAATTGTTCGGAAAGTTCGTTTTTGTCAATTTTGACGATGATGCCGAGCCCCTCGACAGCTATATGAGCATCATCAAACAGGACATGGCCATCTTCCAGACAGAACACATGAACCTCGTCCACAAAAGCGAATTTGAGGTGGACTGCAACGTCAAGGTGCTGCTCGACGCCTTTCAGGAAACCTATCACCTGAAATCCATCCACCAGAACACGGTTGACAGGTTTCTGGACCATCTGGGGACGTACATTGAATTGTGGCCGAAGGGCCATTCGCGGATGATTACCCCGCACCGCGATCCCGACTGGGTCGACCCCGGCGTCAAAGGTTTGCCGGAAGTTGAAAGCGTACCGGAAATCGGACGGGTCAATAATTTCTCCTATAATATTTTCCCGAATATTGTCTGCCCACCCTACCCGTCAGGCAATTCCCTGATCATTTTCTGGCCGGTTTCCATCAACAAGATGAAAATCGAGGTGATTTGGGTGGCCCCGGGTGAAAAAACCGATGATATGCAGAAAACCTGGGACATGCGGATCGAGAATTTTGAGAAAATTCTTGAGGAGGACACGCAATTTGCCGCCGAAATCCAGAAATCGGTTGAATCCGACGGCTTTAAGGGGACACCGCTGTCTTATCAGGAGCGCCGGATTTATTATTGGCATGAGACGTTGGACCGTCTGATCGGCCCCGATAATCTGCCGGACGGCACAGCCGTCAAGCCGTTGCTGGACAAATATGTTTATGACCCCTACGCATAACAAACGAGGCAGCATTCGTGGCTAAAATCGGCATACATTCCTACGGCGCCTACATTCCGGCCATGCGGATGTCGCGCACCGCCATGTTTGACGGCATTGGCTGGGTGCAGGGCGGCCTGAAAGCCTATGCCAGGGGCCGGCGCAGCTATGCTCAATGGGATGAGGACAGCATCACCATGAGTGTTGAAGCCTGCCGGCATGCCATGGCTGAAACTGATGCCGCCGCCGGGCGGCTGGTCTTTGCCTCGACCACTGCGCCGTTTCTTGACCGACAAAATGCCGGGATTGTTGCCACGGCATTGAACCTGCCCGAGTCCACCCATTGTTATGATGTCGCCGGCAGTCAACGCGCAGCCCTGTCGCCGCTGTCTGAAATCACCCGCAGCAAATCCGGCTCCCTGATGCTGGCCGCGGCCGACAACACTCATCACAAGCCGGGTAATGTCATGGAATTTCTGTCCGGTCACGGTGCCGCTGCCGTGATTGTGAAGCAAGACCCCGGGCTGGCGGAACTCATTGATGCCGTCACCCTGTATGATGATTTCGTTGATCATTACCGTACAGCGGAAAGCGGCACGGATTACGGCTTTGAGGACCGTTGGGTGCGTGAGGCCGGTCTTGGCTCGGTCGCCCCCAAAGCCATCACGCAAATACTTCAGGCCAACGAGTTGAGCCCTGAAGACATTGACCATTTTATTTTGCCGATGCCCAATCCGTCATTTGCCAAAGGTCTGGCAAAAACCCTCGGCATCAAGGCCGATGCGGTGGCCGACCCGCTGTTTGAGACTCTGGGTCATTGCGGTGCAGCGCACCCGCTGGTGATGCTGGCTAATGTTCTGGACCGCGCAAAACCTGACCAATGGATCCTGCTGACCGCATTCGGTCAGGGCTTTGAGGCGATTCTGGTCCGGACGACACAGGCTTTGGCGGACTACACACCCGCCATCACTGTAGAGAGACAGCTTGACGGCGGCCATAATGAGGACAATTACGTTAAGTTTCTGGTGGCCGCCGACAGGCTGGATGTTGACTGGGGGATGCGCGCAGAACGCGACAACCGCACAGCGCAGACCGTTGCCTATGACAAACGCCATGATATTTACGGCTTTGTCGGTGGTCTGTGTGAAAGCTGCGGCACCCCGCAATTCCCGAAGTCCAGACGTTGCGTCAACCCGGACTGCGGAGCACTGGACACACAAAGCGACTACCGCTTTGCCGATATAGCCGGCGAGGTCAAATCCTTCACGGAAGACCACATGACCTTCACCCGCCAGCCGCCTTTGCTGTATGGCAACATCTCCTGCGCCGGTGGCGGCAATATCTTCATGGAAATGACCGGCTTCATGCCCGGCGAGGTGGCCATCGGCACCCCGACACGCATGTATTTCCGGATCAAGGACATTGACAAAATGCGCGGCTTCCACCGCTATTTCTGGAAAGCCGGGCCAATCGTCAAAGCTGATGATGGAGGGAACCATGGCTGAGGGGATCCGGGACAAGGTAGCCATATTGGGGATGGGCTGCACCAAATTCGGTGAACGCTGGGATGCCCGGCCTGAGGATTTGGTCAATGAAGCCTTTGAAGAGGCGCTCGCGGATGCCGGTATTGACAAGGCCGCTATTGAGGCGGCTTGGTTTGGGGTTTTTTACGATGAGCAGAATGTCGGCAAATCCGCCTATCCGCTTT
This sequence comes from Parvibaculales bacterium, assembly GCA_049890195.1. Taxonomy (GTDB): domain Bacteria; phylum Pseudomonadota; class Alphaproteobacteria; order RS24; family RS24; genus JAYQKL01. Next base: position 35,783 of record JBMHBY010000004.1, on the reverse strand, counting down.
CGCAGTATCTGCGCCTGCCCAACATCCCCGTGACGCGGGTGGAAAACCTCTGCGCCACCGGTACCGAGGCTTTGCGTGGTGCGGTTTACGCCGTTGCCGCCGGGGCCTGCGACATTGCGCTGGCCATGGGCTGTGAAAAGCTCAAAGACACCGGTTTTTCCGGCCTGCCGGAGCGCACCAAAGGCACATTCGAAGACCTGTACCAACCGAGCTTCACCCCGCCCGGTGCCTTCGCCCAGCTTGGCGCCGCCTATGCCGCCAAGCACGGCATTGAGATGACCGACCTGAAACGTGCCATGGCCCATGTGTCCTGGAAAAGTCATGAAAACGGTTTTTTGAACGAAAAGGCGCATTTGCGGAAAAAGCTCAGCATTGAACAAATAATGGATGCCCCCACGGTCGCCTATCCGCTTGGTGTGTTTGACTGCTGCGGCGTGTCTGACGGGGCGGCCTGTGCGATTGTGGCGCGCCCGGAAATCGCCAGAGAATTGAAAAAGGAATTTGTCACGGTCAAGGCGATGCAGCTGTCGCCCTCCAACGGCGTGGAAATGGGGCATCAAAGCTGGGACGGCACTTCCACCATCACAACCCGCAAAGCGGCGCTCAAAGCCTATGAGGAGGCCGGCATCACGGATGCCCGGAAGGAGATATCCCTGACCGAGGTGCATGACTGCTTTTCCATCACCGAACTGGTGCTGATGGAGGATTTGTGGCTGTCAGACGCCGGGCAGGCCCCCAAGGACATTCTTGACGGCCGGTTTGATGCTGACGGTGACATTCCGTGCCAGATTGACGGCGGCCTCAAATGTTTTGGACACCCGATTGGCGCATCCGGGCTGCGGATGAGTTATGAGATTTATCTGCAGCTTTTGAACCGCGCCGGGGAACGTCAGCTGAAAGACCCGAAATTCGGTCTGGCGCATAATCTTGGCGGCATTCCAAACCGGAATGTTGCGGCAATATCGATTTTTGGACGAGGGGACGACTGAGACACCAATGACCGAAAAACAAAGTATTGAATATACGGGCCTGTCCCTCAAGGATCTGACGCAGGAACCGACCGTTTACCGTGATGACCTGTTCAAAGGCCAAACCATTGTCATTTCCGGCGCGGGGACCGGAATGGGACGGGCGATGGCGGTGCTGATGGCGCGCCTCGGTGCCAATGTCGCCATTTGCGGGCGCCGCGAGGACAAGCTGGAGGAGGTCAAAACCACCATTCAGGACGAGCTGGGCGTCACCATAACCGCGCAAAGCGTTAACATCCGTGATCCGGAAACGGTCGAAAGCTTCATAGCCGGCATATTTGAAACGCATGGCGGGATTGACACATTGATCAACAGCGCCGGCGGGCAATTTTCACAAGCCGCCATTGATTTCAGCCGCAAAGGGTGGCTGGCGGTCATTGACACCAACCTCAACGGGACCTGGTGGATGATGCAGGAAACCGCTCAACGCTGGCGTGACACCGGCACACCCGGCAACATCATCAACATCGCCGCCCATGTTGAGCGCGGTATGCCGCAATCCGCGCACAGCTGCGCCGCCCGCGCCGGTGTGATTTACCTGTCGAAAACCGTCTCAACCGAATGGGCGGAACACAATATCCGCGTCAACTGCATTGCGCCGGGCGCGATTGAAACCGAAGGCGTCACACAATACCCGCCGGAGGCTTTGGCCGAATTTCACCTTGCCAATCCGATGAAAAAATTCGGCGATGTTTGGGACATTGCCCAGACCGCCGCATATCTGGCTGCGCCGTCGGCCAAATTCGTCACCGGTGAAGTCATTACGGTGGATGGCGGCATGGCTCAGCATGGCTGGGTCTGGCCGATGGGACGACCGGATTATTTCAAGGAATAACCCGGCCCCAACACACTAGAAATTGATGATGGCGCCGCCGTCAACATTCATGCCCAGACCGGAGACGAACTCCGCCTCCTCGCTGGCCAGAAACACCGCCGCATGGGCAATGTCCACAGGCTGCCCCAGACGCCCGACAGGGGCCTTGTTGATCCAGTAGTTACGGAAGTCCTCATCCTCAAAGAACGGCGCTGAGAGCGGTGTTACGATGGATCCAGGCTGCAGATAATTGGCCGTGATGCCGTATTTGCCAAGATCCACGGCCAGCGATTTTGTCATGCCGGCAACGGCATGTTTGGATGTACCATAGACAAACAGGTCCGGCCCGCCCATATCCGACATGATGGAGCCGAGATTGATGATGCGCCCGGCACTGCTCTGTTTGAGATGCGGCACCGCTTCACGGGTCAGACGGAACATGGAGGTGACATTCAGCCCCATGATCTGATCCCACAGCTCATCGGTGGTGTTTTCAATATTGCTGCCAATGGCCTGTCCCGCATTGTTGACGAGAATGTCAATGCCGCCAAATGCGGCAACGGCCAGCTCAACAATTTTACCGGGGGCGTCGGCTGTCGTGATGTCCTGATCCAGGCAGACCACTTGCTCCATGCCTTGATAGGTTGTCGCAAGCTCCTTTTCCGGCAGGTCAACAACCAGCACATGGGCGCCCTGCGCAAGATAAGCTTTGGCGATCGCCTCGCCAATGCCGGAACCGGCGCCGGTGACAATCGCTTTGCGTCCGTCCAGTTTGAAAGTCATTTCTCCCTCCTTGAAAGCCAAAAAAAAGCCGCCCACAAAAGTGAGCGGCTTTCTTCATGTGGTTCACAAATTAGAAACCAATTGTGAAGTCCAGACCGACGGTGCGCGGCGGACCATATTGTGAGAAGACCCACAAGGTCGCAACCGGCTGCGATGATACGCGGTAGCGCTCATCCGTCGCGTTTTTCACAAACGCCGTCAGGGAGTAGTTTTTGTCCGGGTTGGACAGTTTGTAAGCTACATCCACCAGCGTTTTGGACTGCAGTGTCGTATCGAACTGACGTCCGGCATCTGAATAGGCGAACACCTGGTCATCTTCGAAGGATGCTGTCAGAGTTGCCAGACCTTCAAAGTTTGCGGATACGTCATGTGCATAGTTGATCTGCACTGCACCGGCCATTTCCGGGGTCCGTGTCAACGGACGGCCTGTGTACCGCTCTGAGGCTTCAATCGTGCCGTTGAAGTTGCTGTCGGCCTCAAACTTGTCGATGTTGCCGTCCTGATAGGCAAAGTTGGCTGAGATATCCAGTCCCGGCACGGATGCCGGCGCATAAACGGCTTCAACCTCAATACCTTTCACATTGACTTCAGCGGCGTTGAAGAAACGAGTTTCCTGTGACGCGCCGACGGAGAAGGCCAGCTGACGCTGGGCGTCTTCGTAGTCAACATTGAACACAGCCACATTAAGACGCAGCTGGTTGTCCATCAGATCGGACTTGATGCCCAATTCGATGGAGTCAGCAATTTCCGGGTTGGTAGGTTTGATGAGGCCGGGTGAAAGCGGCGCACCTGTCGTACCAACCTGGTCATTGTAGGCACCGGATTTGAAGCTGTGTGAGTAGTTGGCATAACCGAATGTGTTATCAGACATCTGGTAGGATGCCGTCAGACGATAGCTCGGCTCCGACCACTCTTTCGAGTCGCTCAAAACACCGGTTGGGAAACGCTCAAAGTTCGCAGCACCCATCGGGCCGATCGCGGCCGGGGTGTTGGCGGCATCAAATGAACCACCCAGCAGCTGATAGAAGACCTGGTTGCGGCCTGTCCAGCTTTTCTCTTCCCAGGTGTAGCGAAGGCCACCGCTGATGGTCAGACGGTCATTGACGTCATAGCTGCCGTCAACAAAGATCGCTTCGGCGGTAGCATCCTGCTTGTTGCAGAGCACCTGGGCGTTGTTGTTGAAGGTGTCCAGTGCAGGGGCACCGAAAACAGCCGGGGTAAAGCCGAACGCGTCATAGAAACCAAGCACCTGTGTCACACAGAACTGCGTGTCATTGGTCTGGTAAAAGGCACCCAGCACATAATCAAGAGGTCCGTCACCATCTGAGGCCAGACGGATTTCCTGCTGGAACGTCTCACGGTCATCCGCACGGTTGGCGTCAAACAATGAGAAATTACCGGAAACACCCGTGTAGGTGCTCGGCAGACGGGATTCCTGCTCACGGTAACCGGTGATGGAGGTCAGGGTTTTATCACCCAGATCCCATTCCAGATTCATGTAGTAACCGTCAACATCAACCTGGTGACCACCACTCATGTTCAGGTTCTGGTCGTCCCGGTTGGTGGACGCTGCATTGTCAAGCGGATCGCCCGGCAGGCGTGTCAGGCCAAAGTTTGACCAGACAAAAGAGGCCGGGGATTCGTTGATCGAAGGCACTGCGTCAGAATTGTCACGGATGGCTTCGACCTGGAACAGGGCGGAAAAGTCGTCAGACGGCTGGTACAGAACCTTGAAACGGCCTGAGAACACATCTTCGGCGCCAAGGTCACGGCCATCACCGGCAAGCGGCGCGCCGATGTTGGCGAGTGAGTCCAAACGGTGACCACCGTTTTTGTAATAACCGTCAGACTCGGTGATCAGCGCAGAGGCACGAATCGCCAGTGTGTCGGAAATCGGCAGGTTGACGGCTGTACGCACTTCCTGGCGGCCATAATCAGCGACACGCACGCTCAGCTTCGCTGATGCGGCGTCAAATTCCGGGCGCTTGGTGCGCAATGTCACCATACCGGCTGTCGTGTTTTTACCGAACAGGGTCCCCTGCGGACCACGCAGAACTTCGACCTGCTCAATGTCGAAGACGTCCAGCAGCTGCGTCTGGACGTGCGGGACGATGAAATCGTCAATCGCCACACCAACCTGCGGATCGGAGTACACAATGATGTCAGTCTGACCGGCGCCGCGCATAGCGAATGAGGCGGCGTTAAAACCCGTCACTTTCGACGCTGAGAAGTTCGGCGCCAAAATCGCAACGTCACCAATGTCACGTGCAATCAGGTTTTCTGCAGCTTCTGACGTAATGGCAGACACCGCAATCGGTGTGCTTTGCAGATTGGTTTCGCGCTTGGACGCACGAACGATGATTTCATCAATCTGAGCATTGGCATGAGGTAGGAAGACACCCATGGCAGCCAGGGCCATGACGGATGTTTTCGCACCTTTCAATACCAAATCCTTCAGTTCTATTTTCATAGTTCCCTCCGAAGTGGTTTGTTTTTAAAAACGAGCGAATAGCCCGCACACATTCGTACGGACCAATAATCTCAACTGTGAGTTTGCCTGCCCTCTTGAGTCCTGAAACCTGACAAATAGGATAGTCACCCTGCTCCCTCAAAGAATTTAGGGTGAATGTTGTTAATTTGACACTATTGAGGACATCATGGCTTTCACATTTATCGCCCGCATGAAGGTTTTTCCGGACAAGGAGGAGCAATTCATTGACAGCTGCGAACGCATGGAAAAAGCGGTCGCGGAAAACGAACCCAACACTTTGCTGTACAAGTTTTACCGGCTGCGGGAACCCAACAGTTTTGCCGTGATTGAGAGCTTCAAAACCGAGGCCGATGATGAGGCGCATCAGCAGACGGATCATTTCAAGGAAATTGTCGTTGATATGATGGAATGCATTGACGGCGGCTATGTACGGGAATTTCTCGACCCGCTAAAACCTGAATAATCCCCCGGACAGCAAAGATTGGATGACACATGACCGCTTTTATCGCCAAACTCGTCATTGACCCCGCCAAACGGGGGCAATTTGAACAGGCCCAGTCCGAACTGCGCGAGCTGACCTATGCCCATGAGCCGGAAACCCCGGTCTATGAACTGTTGCAGTCCCGGGAGGACCCCAACACCTATTATTGTGTCGCCACCTTCACCGATGAGGCGGGATTTCAATACCACATGGAAACCGATTTTCATGACCGGCTTGTGCCGCTGATCAATGAATGTCTGGCGGAGGAAATGGGGCTGGACATGCTGGATGTCATCGGCCCGCCCTATAAAAGGGGTTAAACGCAGCTAAAACAGAGAGGCTGCGTCACGGATCGGGTCCGACCCGTCCCAGGTTTCACCCGCCTCTTTGACCTTTGCAAAATAGTCAACGATGAAGGCCTTGTTCTCCAGAACCTCAATCATGAACGGCAGGTCGGGGCGCATGTCAACATAGCTGAACTTCATCGGCCCGGAGATGCCGGCAAAAGCCATTTCGCGGCCCTGCGCGGCATAGCGCGCGATTTCGGCCTCGTAATCCTCGGCAATGACGGCCACATGGTGAAACCCCTCCTCACCTTTTGCAAACATGTCGCGGTAGCAGGACGGGCTGTCACAATGCTGCTCGACTAGCTCAATATGCATGTCCCCGGCCTGCGCAACGGCGGTGGAGAATGACACCTCATTGGGTGTGCCGCGATAGGTCGGGTCGGTGATCTGGGGCTTTTCCAGAACAAAAAACGGGCCAATGCCAAAGGACTGGATCCATTTATGGGCCGCCTGCTCAAGATTGTTGACAACATAAGCGACCTGAATGACCTTGTGGTTCGTCAGCGGTTGCGGCAGCGGTGTCGGTGTCGGGGCCGGCGTCATGACTTGTCCCGGTCAGGGGCGGCGTTCAAATAGTCTTCCAGCGTGTCGTGGAAATGCCGGATCCGCAGCTCCTGATTGCCGATCCACAACCCCTCAAAGCCCTCGCTGTTCATGCCTTTTTGTACAAACGGCAGGTTATAGGCATCCTGATTGATGACCAGCCCCAGGGAAACCTCGCCGTATTTGTAACTCTTGTGCAGCGGCTTCCTGTACTCCTCCTCATCGAATTCATTGTCCGGCAATTCGTAGAAGTAATAATCGAAATACATCTTGTTCGGGTCTTCCGGATGAGGTCTTTGGCGGAACATCATCAGATCATCGGCGTGCACATTCATCGTCACATTCGGGAAGATGGTGTAGTGATAATCATCAGTCAACTGATCATCATTGAGGTCGCTGTAATCCTTGCCCTGCGCGGCGCCGTTCTCACGCTTGAACTTCTGCACATCCTTGCGGATATTGTGCACCGACCCTTCATAGGAGGCCGGGTCCATGCCGGCGGTTTTCATGATGTGCTTGATCGGGGGCGGGATCTCACCGGCCGGAATGACCCGCGGGCTGAGGACACCAAAAGCGATCAAATACCGGTTGTGCTTGTCATAGCAGTCAATCTGGATATCCAGATCATCCAGGTAATACAGCAGTTGCGGGTGGATGCCCTGGACATGATAGCTCTCATTGAACGCGTCAACAGAGGCTTTCCAGTTGCAGTCCCATTCAACCGTCAGGGTTTTGGTCAGCACCATGCGGTCGAAATGATAAGGGTCAAGATGTTCGGGGATGACGCCGAGAAAATCCTGCAGCGGCTCCACATCCGGATTGAGGCTGAACCAGACGAAAGACCCCCAGACATCGCAGGGCAAAGAGGTAAGGCCGCCGCATTTCGGCGCGCCCTGCGGAAAGGTCTCAAGATCAGGAATGTCGGAAAACCGGCCGTCAAGGGCATATTCCCAATCATGATACTTGCAGCGGAAGGATTCAGCCGACTCTATCGGTGTTTCGACCTTGTGCACCAGCCGGTTGCCGCGGTGATGACAGACATTGTAGAAAGCCTTGATGCCGCCGTCTTTCTGGCGCACCAGAAGGATCGACTCGCCGCCGATTTCCGTCACAAAATGGTCGCCGGCCTCCGGAATATCCTCCTCGCGGCAACCCAGCAGCCAGACCTTCGACCACATATGCTCCCATTCCAGCTGCATATATTCTTTCGAGGTGTACCGCTCTTTTGGGATGAGGCTCGTGCCAAGGTCGGGCTTGGGGGCCACCTCCACAGGTGTGCCCTTGCGCCCTTTTTTCTTGGCAATACGTTCGATTTTCTGTTCGCGACGGACTTTCATGGCTTACAGCTGAACCCTCTTGGTGTAGCCGCCATCAACAACAAGGTTCACACCCGTCACCCAGCTGGCCGCCGGACTGGAGAGGAAGACCACGCAATTGGCCACTTCCTCAGGGGTGCCGAGGCGACCAAGGGCATGGGTTTTTTCCGTAATGGCGTGAAATTTCTCATTCGAGGTCTTGATCATTTCCCATGCCCCGCCCTCAAAATAAATCGGACCGGGGGAAATTGTGTTGAACCGGATGCCGTTTTCACCATGCTTCTGGCTCAACTGTTTGGCATAGGTCACCAGCGCAGCCTTCAGGGCGTTATAGGCCTGCGGCTCCATGAACGTCTCCACGCCGGCGGTTGAACCGATAAAGGTGATGGCGCCGCCGGATGCTTCCATGTGCGGCAGCACAGCCTCAACCCCGCGGACTGTCCCGAGAATATCGACTTCAAAATTGTTCCACCAGTTCTTCTCGCTGTCATTGCCGCCGCCAGCTGAGACGTTCGGGACGAAAATGTCAACACCGCCGAGCTCCTCGACCATCTCCTCGATCCAGGCCTCATACTCTTCCTTGTTTTTGATGTTGCACGGCTTCCCGATAATGTTGCCGTCCGCAAACAGACTGATTTCCTTGACGGCACGGTCAACGCTTTCCGGGGAGCGCGAGCAGATGGCGACATTGGCGCCCTCCGCCGCAAACAGGTTGGCGATGCGGCGTCCGATACCGGCGGTCGAGCCGGTGATGATGACGTTTTTTCCTCTGAGTCCAAGATCCATAATGTCTTTCCTTCAAGTCTGTTCAGATGTTTTATTCCATCGGCAGGTCAGCGGGTCTGGACACCAGACCATTATCAACCAGATATTCCCCGCCGGTGATGAAGCGGGACTCGTCTGAAGCCAGGAACAGCACCAGATTGGCGACATCCTGAGGTGAGCCCAACGAGTCAGCCGGCAAAATGCCGTCCGGCACATCCACCGGCGCCTCGTCACCACGGCCCTGGACATTCTGCACCATCGGCGTTTCGATGGCCCCGGCATGGATTGAATTACTCCGCACCGGCAGCTTTTCAAGCTGACAATGCACCGAAACGGATTTTGACATGGAACGCACCGCACCTTTGGCTGCGGAATAGGCGAAAAAGGGCGGATATCCCAGATGTGAGGCTGTCGAGGACATGTTGATGATGGAGCCGCCGCCACTTTTGGCCAGCAGAGGCAGCATGTATTTGATGCCAAGGAACACGCCTTCATTCATGATGGCGTTGGTCAAGCGGAATTGTTCCAATGTGCAGTCAGTCGGTGAAGCCGGAATAACGATGCCGGCATTATTGACCAAAACATCAAGTTTGGAGAACTTGTCCTCAATCCTCTTGGCCATGCTGACCCAGGCAGCTTCATCACTCACATCCAGATGATGATATTCGGCGCCATGCCCGATCTCTTCAGCGGCATTGGCCCCGAGTTCGTCATTGACGTCGGTGACAATCACTGTCGCCCCTTCGCGTGCGAGGGTTTTGGCATCAGCCAATCCCAGACCTGAAGCGGCACCTGTCACCAAGGCGATTTTTCCGTTAACCCGACCCATACTGTATCCTTTCCTGACAAGTAAAAGGGGTGTCGCACAAAGCCGAACAGCCCCCTACTGGTTTACCAATAAACCATAAAACATAACCCATGGAGCGATAAAATTATCCTTTTTAATAGTAAAAAAAACCGCCCATCGTGATTAGCTAAGGCATTAGTAAATTCCCCAAAAGGCAATGCATGACAGACTTCATCCTACACCACCATGACCCGTCGCCTTATGCCGAAAAGATCCGCAAAGTTTTTGCGCTCAAGAACTGCGACTGGCTGTCCGTTCAGGTGTCGATGGTGATGCCGCGTCCGGACATGACCCTTTTGACTGGTGGATACCGCCGCATTCCGGTCATGCAAAGTGGTGCCGACATGTTTTTTGACACGCAGCTGATTGCACAAATCATAGACACAAAAAACCCCGAGCCGGCCCTTTTCCCATCCGGACACGCAGCCAATCTCGCTTTTCAAAAAATGGGGGACAGCATGTTCCGCCCCGGTGCCGCCCTGTCCCTGCACGAAAATGCGGAGCATTTGCCGCAGGACGTCATTGACGACAGACGGGATTATTTCAATTTCCTTGATTTTGACCGTTTTGAAGAGGACGCCCCGCACTTCAGAAGTCAGTTCCGTGCCTATGCGGGCCTGTTGGAGGAACAACTGACCCACGGCAAGCCATACTTGCTGGGCGACAGCCCGGAATGGGCCGACATCAACGCCTTTTTCAACATCTGGATGGCCGGCGGCAACATCCCCAGCAGCGCCCGCATGTTCGCGCCGTTCGCCAAAATGAAGGACTGGTACGACCGTGTGAACCAGATTGAGGATAAAGGGCGCAAAGACATCAGCTCCGCAGATGCCGTCGCCATGGCCACCCAAGCCAGCCCCCGGCCGGTCCTGTTGGGTGCGCTCGCGGAAGATGAGTCCGGATGCGAGCCGGGCGATGAGGTGTTTGTGTTCGCCGATGATTATGGCGCCAACAAAATCGCCGGGACATTGCTGCATGTCAATGACCGGCAGATTGTCCTGATGCGCGAAGATGGTATAATCGGGGAAGTCTCCGCCCATTTCCCGCGTTTGGGCTTCAGATTAGAAAAACGGTAAGAGGAAAGAACAATGTCTGAGAATTTCGAAGTCAAATGGCCGATGGATCTGGGCGCGCCGGCCGGCTCGCTGGAAGCCAAACAGGAGCGCCCCGAGGACCTTGGCCGGGATGTTGTTGATCCGTCCCGCTATTACGCCCGTGATTTCATGGAGCAAGAATGGGAAAAGCTATGGCCAAAAGTTTGGCTGCTGGTCGGGGTGACCCCGGACATCAAGGAACCAGGGGATTTCATCACTTTCAAACACGGGCATGAAGAGTTCATCGTCGTGCGTCAGGAGGATGACAGCATCAAGGCGTTTTACAATGTCTGCCCGCACCGCGCCAACCGCGTCTGCCTGACGGAACAGGGCAGCATGGACAAATTCTCCTGCCCCTTCCACAACTGGCAGTTCAGCACCGACGGCAGCAACATCAACATCACCGATGAGGAGACTTATGATGCCGAACTGATTGCCCACCGGCCGGGCCTGACGGAACTGCGCTGTGATCATTTGGGGGGGCTGATCTTCGTCAACATGGACGGTAATGCCCCGCCCCTGAAAGACTGGATCGGATTGCCCGAGGGCTATATCGAAAACTATGAAATCGAAAACATGAATGTGGTCCGCCATGTCCGCAGTGAATGGTTGGCCAATTGGAAAACAGGCGTTGAGGCGTTTTATGAAACCTATCACCTGCCGCATATCCATCCGCAAACCCAGGGGGTGATGGAGGATTTCAGCCAGGTTGACCTTTATCCAAACGGCTTCAGCCGCATGATTGTCCCGATTGGGGTGAAATCCCACCGCATGGCCGATCAGGAGTCCATTGACCCCTATCAGGCCCATATGATGATGGAGGCCGGCATTGACCCTGAAAGCTTTGACGGGTCGGCCAAGGAGGTCCGCACCGCCATCCAGCAGGCCAAACGCGAACGCGGCAAAAAGTTCAAACTGGATTATTACGACAAGATGACCGACGGGCAGCTGACGGACAGCTGGGCCACCGGTTTTTTCCCGAATGTCCAGATCGGGATGCATCCGGAAGGGGTCTTCATCATGCGGTTTGTGCCGCACCCGACGGACCCGGAGCGCTTCTACTATGACAACATGACCCTGTTCCGTTATGTTGACGACCCGGGGTACACCGTACCGGGCTGGATGGGGCTGCCGGAAGACACCGACGTGACCGGAGACATCCGGCCGGAGATTGAGCATTTTTCCGCCACTGAGCAGGCTGACCTCGGGGAAGTCCTGGATCAGGATGTTGAATTGATCGCCAGCGTTCAGGAAGGGGTGAAGTCACGCGGCTTCAAAGGCCCGATCTGGTGCGAACAGGAAGACCGCCTGCGGCATCTGGAAAAGGAAATCGACCGTTACATGGCCGGTGAAAAGTAGCGTTAAACCTTCGCCAGAAACCCGCCGTCAATCGTCAAACCGGTGCCGGTGATGAACTCTGCATCATCCGAGGCCAGAAACAAGGCGCCTTTGGCGATGTCCTCCGGCATCCCCATTTTGGGCAGCACCGCAAAACTTTCAAACAGGGCCTTGGTCTCCGGATCCTCCATCAGGGGGCGGGTCATGCCGGTCAGAATGGCGCCGGGGTTGATGTGGTTGGCGGTGATGTTGTCAGGCCCAAGTTCGACCGCCAGCGTTTTGGTCAGACCGACAATCGCATGTTTGGACGCGGCATAGGCGCTGAGGCCTGGCGCGACAACATAGGCATTGATTGATGCAATATTGATGATGCGCCCGCCGCCCCGCTTTTTCATTTCCGGTATCACGCGGCGGCAGAATTTGAAGACGGAGTTCAAATTGACATCATTGGTGCGCTCCCAGTTGTCGTCACGCATGATCTCGACATTCTCATACTCAACAATGCCGGCGCAATTGACGATGATGTCCACCCCGCCAAAGGCTGAAACCGTCTCATCCACCATTTTGTTTTCGGCGCCCTCATCGGTGATGTCCAATGCCAGCAGCTTCAAGGAGTTGGAGGTAGAGGCATGCGCAGATGACAGCTTGTCGGCGTTTAAATCCACGCCGAGCACCTGGGCGCCCTCCTCTATGAATAGCTTGGTGATGGCCTCCCCCATGCCGTCAGCGGCTCCGGTGACTATCGCAACTTTTCCCTTTAATCTGTCCATCAAACCCTCCTGTGTTTGCCCTAACGTTACCCGATAAAATGCATCATGCACCTAGTGTATATTCTAGTCGCGTGGCATAAAAGGCTTCTTATAAGGTCTAGGACATTGAGTGTTTCACGCCGGGAGGAAAGCATGATCAACATTGGCAACATTACGAGCAAACATGCCCGTTTGCGGCCTAATGAATGGGCCGTTTATGACCAGCCAAACGACAAGCGCATCACCTTTGCCGAACTGGACGAACTGGTCAACAGAATGGCCAATGGCCTGTTGTCACTCGGACTGGTCAAGGGGGACCGGGTGTCCATCCTGTCCCAGAACAGCATCGAGTTTCTGGCACTGTTTTTCGCCTGCGGCAAAACCGGGTTGGTCGCCCACACCATCAACTGGCGCCTTGCGGATGCCGAAATCACCAATATCATCGCCAATGGCGAACCCCGTGCCCTGATTGCCCAAGGGCAGTTCAAGGCCACGCTCGACCACCTCAAGCAGGCCGGCACCAGCATAGAGCACTGGCTGGAATACGGCCCGGACAGCGACAACTCCCTCAACGCCCTGCTCGACGGTGCCACCTGCACCCAACCGGAAGGCTGTGATGATGTCGGCGGGGAGGATCCGTTGTTCATTCTTTACACCGGCGGGACAACCGGTGAGTCCAAGGGCGCACTGCACAATCACCGCTCCGCTTATTTCGGCATGCTCAACCAAACCGTGGCAGAGGGCATTCAACCGACGGATGTGTACATGTTGACCGGACAGATGTTCCATATTCCGGTGCTGCTGGCGGTCAACTATTTGCAGCATGGGCGTCCGCTGGTACTGATGAATTTCGACGCCAAGCTTGCGTTGGAGCTGATCCAGCAGGAAAAAGTCTCCGGCTTCCTCGGCATCACGACCATGCTGAACTGGATGCTGGCTGTGGAGGGGTTCGAGGATTACGACCTGTCCAGCCTGCGCCTTGTGCAATATGGCGGCGGCCCGATGCCGACCAGCATCATCAAACAGGTTGTCGCCAAACTGCCGTGCAAAATCATTCAGGGCTACGGGCAGACCGAAGGTGCCACCATGACCTTCCTGTCACATGACGACCACTTGCGGGCCGTCAATGAGGGCAAAAATGTCGAGCGCCTGCTGTCGTGCGGACGCGAGGGGTTTGTCACCAGTGTCAAAGTGGTTGACCCCGACGGCAATGAGGTGCCGTGTGACGGGGAAACCGCAGGCGAAATCATCGTCAAATCCCCGGCCAATATGATGGGCTATTTCAAACGCCCCGACCTGACGGAAAACACCATCAAGGCGGATGGTTGGATGTGGACGGGCGACATCGCCACCTGGGATGCCGACCGCTACATCTCGATCAAGGACCGGGCCAAGGACATGATCATCTCCGGCGGCGAGAACATCTATTCTGTGCAGGTCGAAGAGGCAATCTGCAAAAATGAGGCGGTGCTTGAAGCCGCCGTCATCGGTGTGCCGGACGACGAATGGGGTGAAACTGTCAAGGCTTTCGTTGTGCTCAAACCTGGCCAGACAGCGACCGCCGAAGACATCATCCAGACGGCCAAGGAGAACCTCGCCTCCTATCAAAAGCCTCGCCAGGTCGCGTTTCTGGATGAGTTGCCGAAAGCCCCGACCGGCAAGATCCTCAAACGCCTGTTGCGCGAATAGACGGAAAGGAACCGGACATGAGTGGATTTGAACCGGCCCGCAACCTGTTCTGGCGCCTCGACCAGCGCCCGGAGGGGGACAATTACGAAACCGCCCTGTCCCTGCAGGAGGCGGAGCTGACGGCGCCGGTGTCGGGCGAGGTGATTGTCCGCAACAAATATATTTCACTGGATCCGGGCACACGCATGTGGATGTCGCCGCGCGAAGACAGTTACATGCCGCCCCTGCCGCTCGGTGCGACCATGGCCGGTTTGGGCATGGGCGAGGTTTACGCCTCCAATCATCCCGATTTTGCGGAAGGCGATCTGGTGCGCGGCTTCGGCCACTGGGCGCAATATTCCACGGTCAATGCCGAAGAGGCCGGCCTGACCAAACTGGATGCCGGCATTGATGACTGGCGCCAGCATCTTGGTGCCTTGGGGTTCAACGCCTTGACCGCTCTGTGGGGCATTGCCGAAATCGGACAGGCCAAACCCGGTGACAAGGTTCTGGTTTCAGCCGCTGCCGGCTGTACCGGCCTGCTGGCCTGCCAAATCGCCCTGGCGCTTGGGTGTGAGGTTTACGGCATTGCCGGCGGCCCCGACAAATGCGCCATGCTGGAAAACGAATACGGCGTTCACGCGCTCGATTACAAGGCCGGTGGGCTGGCCGACAAACTGTCTCAGGTCGAAGGCGGTTTCAACATTTACTTTGACAATGTTGGCGGAGAGATATTGGAAGCGGCGCTGGACAATATGGCCCTGCTCGGCCGCATTGCCGTATGCGGCATGATTGCCGATTATGAGAACACCCCGACGCAGCCGAAGAATTATGATCAGGTTTTGATGAAACGCCTGCTGATACAGGGCTTTCTGGCCCCGGATTTCGCCGAGCACATGCCGGCCATGAATGCACGCCTGCTTGAGCTTTACCGCAGCGGCCAAATCAATTCACCCTTTGATGAGACTGCGGGCATTGAAAACATTTTAAGTGCCTATCGCAAGCTTTTCACCGGCGGAAATATAGGCAAAACAGTCGTTAAACTTTATTGAGCGAGGGAGAAGACGATGTGCGACACCACCACTGACAAACTGGCCATCAGAGCGTTGCTGGACACCTATTGTGACGGGGTCAACCAGCGTGATGCCGAAATTTGGGGCAGCACCTGGGCGGAAGACGCCACCTGGGAACTGCCGCACATGGAGATGGAGGGCATGAAGGGCAAGGCACAGATTGTCGCCACCTGGCTCGAGGCGATGGCCATGTTCCCCTTTGTCAATATGATGGCCCAGCCTGGCTTCATCAGAATTGACGGTGACCGGGCCGTGATGCGCAGCTATACAGATGAGGTCGCTGTGACCCAGGACGGCACTGAACTGCGCCCGCGCGGTCAATATGATGATGAATGCGTCAAGATTTACGGCGAATGGAAATTCTCCTGCCGCAAGTTCACGGTGCTGCACGGCGAATAAGCCATCCCGGCCTAATCATCCATATAATCGTTGAGCGCCTCATGAAAGTGCTGCACGCGGCGCTCCTGATGCGCCAGATAACACCCTTGATAGCCCTTTGAGGAAAGGCCTTTTTGCTGCAGGCTCGCAATGGAAAGGTCCTGGTCGGCGGTTGTGCCGAGGGTCTTGTCGCCATAGGCGATATGCTCGTGCATGGCATCCTCAACCGGCAGGTCCGGGCCGCCGGCAGGTGACGGCGTCATGGTCATGCCCTCAATCGGATGCACCATCCACCAGTGGTCAAAAAGGCATTTGCCTGGATCCGTCGGGTGCGGGCGCGGACGCAGCAGCTGCATGCCATCCGGCCCCGCGGTCAGGACGTTGTTCGGGAAAATATTGTAAATCACATAATCCGTGGTCTGATAGTCGGTCAGCCCGTCATAGTGCTTGAACCCTTTATCGGCGCCATGGCTGAATTTCTTTTGTTGAATGTCAACCCGCATGTCCCGCCAGCGGTCGCGACCGACATATTGATCGCTGTCAACCTCCCACGCAGCCGCCATGCTGATCAAGGGTTCGCCGATTTTATCCTGCCCATAAGCCTTTGACGGCAGAAACGATGGAAACCACCCACGATTGTGACCGCCGGACAACAGGTCAAACTGGCAGTCCTCATGGTCGGCGGCAATGTATGGGATCAAATCAGGGTGCAACACCTTGACGTGATAGGCTTCGTTAAAATTGTCCGTGATGATTTTCCAATTGCAATCGACATCCGCCGTGATGTCCAGCACCCGGATCATGTTCTCAACGTGATAGCTCTCAAGCTCCCGGACCACAACATCACCAAGGAAAGTTTCAAGTGACGGCGCTGTCAGGTCAAAATTGAACCAGATCATGCCGAAGCGTTCAACACAGGCGATTTCCTGCAAATGCGCCCTGCCGCAGGGGGACCCGGATGGAAAGTCATCCTCATCCGGCACCGCAACGACAACCCCGTCGCGGCTGAACTCCCAGCCATGATAGGGGCACTGGAAACGGTTGACATGACCCTCCGGCGCCTCCGTGATACGGGTGCCGCGATGCGGACAGACATTGAAGAACGCTTTGACGCTGCTGTCATCCTGGCGCACCATGATGATCGAGTCGTGCCCAAGGTCGGTCGTGAGAAAATCGCCCGGGTCCGGCATTTGATAGCTGACGCCGCCAATGTTCCAGACCTTATGCCAGACCTTGTCGAGTTCCTTGGCAAGATAACCGGCGTCCACATAGCGGTCGGCGGATATGGCGTCACCGCGCAATTCGGGCTCCGGAAGTTTGGCCGGCCGGTCAAGGCCTTTGGGCAATGCAGACGTGTCAGTCATGATAAACCTCAGAATTGGTGTCAGCGCTTATGCAGTATGGAAAAAGCTATCATGGGCGATGGGCCAGACCACCTGTAATATTGTTTAGCCGCCGGGAAACTAAGATAAACTCTCAGCCGCCGGCATATCAACAGGCCGCACATTCACCCCGTTCTCCAGCATGAATTCAGAGCCGGTGACAAAACGCGACTCATCCGACGCAAGATACAAGACCATGTTCGCCACATCCTCGGGCGCCCCCATGGAAAACGCCGGCAACACCCCTTCCGGCACATCCGGAATGTCGGACATGTCAATGCCCTCAGGGATGACCAGCGGGGTCAATATTCCGCCGGCATGGATGGAATTGCAGCGGACCGGCACACCTTTTTCCTGACAATGGATGGCCACATTTTTGGTCATGGTGCGCACCGCGCCCTTCGCGACCGCATAGCCGAAAAACGGCGGATAGGCCATGTGCGATGACAGGGACGACATGTTGATGATGGAGGCCGCCGTGCTTTTTTCCAATAATGGCAGCATATATTTGATGCCCAAAAACACACCTTCATTCAAAACGGCGTTGAGTTTGCGGAACTGCTCAAGTGAGCAGTCCTCGATCGTGCCCTGCATCAAAATGCCGGCATTGTTCACCAAAATATCAAGACGCCCATAAGTCCCGGCGAGCCAATCCGCCATCTCAATCCAGGCCGCCTCATCACTGACATCAAGATGGCGATAGACGGCCTCCGCACCAACCTCTTTGACGGCTTCAGCTCCCAGTTCATCATTGACGTCGGTGATAATCACTGTTGCCCCTTCCCGGGCCAGAGCTTTGGCGTCAGCCAGCCCGATGCCGGAGGCGGCGCCGGTCACCAGAGCAATCTTGTCTGCCACACGTCCCATCATATCCCCCTTCAGTCTTCCAGTGTCAGTTTAAGCGGCAAGGCGTCCAACCCCATGGTCGTCCCGCCATGCGCCGTCACTTTGGTGATGTCAGAAATTTCAAACGCACTGACCCGTTTCATGAACTCCTCCAGCACAATGCGGATTTCAAGTTTGGCCAGATGCATGCCGATGCATTTATGTGGCCCGTCCCCAAAGGCATGATGCATGGACATTTCCTGCTTGGGGCGGTCAGGGTTGAAGGCGTGCGGATCCTTGAAAGAACGCGGGTCGCGGTCCATGACGAAAGACGGGATGACAATATTGTCCCCTTTTCTGAACTGAACGCCATGAAACTCGATATCCTGTTCGCAGATCCGATTGAGGTTGATAAACGCCTGCATGCGGATTAACTCATCCACAGCCTTGGGCAACAGTTCCGGATCGGCCTTGAGGTTTTGGTATAAATCCTGATGCTCGGCCAGATAACGTGTGATGAACCCAAGCATGGTCGCCACCGTGTCAACCCCGGCCAGAAACAACAGATAGCAGATGGCGTTCACTTCTTCGGGCGTCAAACGCTCACCCTCCACCTCAACATCAAGCAACAGGCCGACAATATCATCTTTCGGGGCGGCGATATGCTCTTCGACACAGGCAATCAGGGACTCGGATATTTTTTGACCATAAGCCATCCGGTCTTCCATCTTTGGCGCGCGGTAAAACCCGTTTTCCCATTCAAAGAATTTCGGCTGCATGTCCTGAGGCAGGCCCATCATGTCCAGAAAAACCCCTGTCGGAATGGGCTTTGCGACGTCCCACAAATAGTCAACCGATGTTTCAGTCAGAGTTTCATCCATGACGCGGGCCGTGCGTGCCCTGATTTTCTCCGACATCATGCGAATGGTGTTCGGCTCAAATACGGGCAGCAGCAACCGCCGGTAACGGGAGTGTTCATCAGGTCCGCTCTCAAGGGGGATCAGCCGCGGACGTTGCTCAAAATTCGCGGGCACGCCAATCGGGAACGAGCCGAATGCCCTCTGGTCGCGCAGTATCTCGCGCCCATATTCAAAATTGCTGATGATCCAATGCCCGCCATTATGCGGGGTGAAAACAATGTCGCGCGGGTCATCGACAAAGGCTTCGGTCATTCGGTTGTGCGGCGCACGCATCAATTCAGGGTCAAGCGCAATATCGAAATCACTTCGCAACGCTTCCGGCACGTCGGACAATTTGGTTGTCATGGTCTCTCCAAGGTCAAACAAAGGCGTCTTACTTAAAACTTTATTGAGCGTACCCCCGGATGACAAGCTTCTTAACACTGCGGGGGACAAAAGGATAGGTCAGGTGGGTTTGGGGGTCTCCAAGCTTGAAAAACCCGGTTTGGCGTGTGATAAAGGTGGCAATCGCAATTCCACACCCCAGACCATGCCTGATTTATTCAAAACCCGCCCAAAAACTTTGACGGCTCTGGCCGCTCTTGTTTTGGTGTTTGCTGCCGCCCTGATCTGGACTGTCTCGTCAAACCAAAAACAGATTTTTGCAAATTCTTGTTTGGAGACCCTTCCCGGCCCTGTGCCCCTGCCCGGCGGCATCTCCGTCATGGGGTCAAATACCGCTTATCCTGAAGAACGTCCGGCCCGCAAAATCTCAATCACGCCTTTTTCAATCGACGCTACCGAGGTCACCAATGCGCAGTTCAGGGCGTTTGTCGCGGCCACCGGTTATGTCACGCAGGCTGAAAAACCGCAGCCAGGTTTTGACGTTGCCGGCGGGGCTGTGTTCACGATACCGGGACCAAACAACCCAAGTTGGTGGAAATTTGTGGCCGGGGCCAATTGGCGCCATCCGGAAGGGCCTGAAAGCTCCATAGAAGGGCGCGACAATGACCCGGTGGTGCAGGTGACCTTGACTGACGCCCGCGCTTATGCGGCATGGGCCGGACGCCGCCTGCCGCGTGAGGCTGAATGGGAATATGCCGCCCGCGCCGGGACTGAGACCACTTATGTCTGGGGTGAAGAGAGAGCCCCTGGCGGAAAGGAAATGGCCAATTACTGGCAGGGCGCTTTTCCTGTGCACAACAGCCTTGACGACGGCTATGGGCTGCGTGCCCCGGTCGGATGCTTTGAAGCGAACGAATTTGGCCTGTATGACATGATCGGCAATGTCTGGGAGTGGACCGAAACACGCAATGGCGGCCGCAACAGCGAACCGGTGCATGTCATCAAGGGTGGCTCCTTTTTATGCGCCGAAAACTATTGCCGCCGCTATCGCGCCCCGGCACGTCAGTTTCACGAGTCCGGCTTTTCCACCAATCATATCGGCTTCCGGACGGTAAAATAGCTTCCTGATATGGATTGCACGGTGGAAAATGCCCGATAAGATTGCAGGCATGACCAAAAAAAGCCTCTTTGCCCTTTTCGGCCCTCTCCTTGTCGGCGCCTGCGCTCTCAACAGCAATCATTTGAGCGAGGCTGACGTCAGAACGGCATGCCAAGCCACGGTTGATGGTTATGCCCTGACCCGTGACCGCGAAGATGCGGACGGCCATGCGGCGCTGTTTGCCCCAAACGGCACCATGACCCTGTTCGGCGAGACACTGACAGGTCGTGACGCCATCGCCGAAGCCTTGCGTCGGCGCAGCAACGGGCCGACTGTCCGTCACATGACCACGACAGCGGAATATGTCGTCACCGGCCCGCACTCAGCCTCAGGCATCAATTACGCTTTGGTGTTGACCGCTGAAAACGGTGCAACCCCGCCGCGCATCCCTTTGTCAGGGGACAGCCTGCTGGCCGTGGCCCGCTATCATGACACTTATGAAATCCGCAATGGCACCTGCTTGTTCACTTCCCGCGAGTTGTTCGCCGATTTTTTCAACCCCAAGTAGCAACCACATCCCGTCTTGCCAAAGCACGGGGGCTCACATAAGCTTTTGCCATGTCAAATATTGCAGTTGTTGAAACATTTTATCATGCCATTTCCAATGGCGAGGCAGAGACGGTTGCCGCATTGGTCGATGATGCATTTGAACTCGTCGTACCCGGCAATGACGGCGTCCTGCACGGGCATTACCGCGGCAAAGAGGCGTTTCTGACACAGATCTTTCCGGCCGTTTTTTCAGGGGTTAACCCAACACAAATCACCTTCTGCAAAGCCTTCAAGATTGTCAGCGCAGATGGTGATAACGTCACCGCCCTGACCCAAAATGACGGCGTGGCTCTGAGCGGCAAAGCCTATAACCAGCTTTACGGGCATGTTTTCCGCATCAAAAACGGCAAAATCACGCGTCTGATTGAGTTTTATGATGGCGTGTTGGCGCAGGACGCCTTATGGCAGGACACCCCCACGGTCATCCCCACCGCCCCGTTCACCCTCGAGGCCGTGGAAGGGATTGACAGATCCCACACACAACTCGCCCTGCAATTCATCAAACATTGGGAAAACCGGGATCTGCCGGCCATTCTCGGCGCCATGACTGACAATTGCTTCTATCACAACATCCCGTTGCCGGCATATACAGGCAAAGATGAAATCGCCGCCTTTATCACACCGGTGCTGGACATGTCCGAGAGGGTCGAATGGGAGGTGCATCACATTAGCGAAAACGCGGACGGCTTTGTCATGACGGAACGCACCGACAAGTTCTTGATGAATGGATACTGGGTCTGCCTGCCGGTCATGGGCAGCATGAAATTTGAGGACGGCCTGCTGAACGTCTGGCGCGACTATTTCGACCTCGCCACCTTTGAACGTGAAATGGCCAAGGCGCAGAGTTAACCCCCTTCACAACCAAGCCTGATACAAATTTATTTCCTGCCTTGGAGGTAATCGTTCAGCACTTCGTGGAAAAAGCGCACACGGGTTTCCTGTCCGGACAAATAAGCGTCCTCATAGCCGCGGCTGTGCATCCCGGCCTGCATGTTTTCCGCCAGTTCCATATCCTGATAAACAATCTGGCCTGCCAGTTCCGGCACGCCCTTGCCGCTGTCAAACACCCGATGCTCGCAGAATTCCGCCTCTTTCAAGGGCTTCGGGCCGGCCATAATCGACTCCACCATCTCCTGCCCGGCAACCGGAAACGCCATGCACCAGAGATCAAAAAAGGATTTTTCCGGGTCGTCCGGATGCGGTTCGGAGCGGAAAAACACAAGATTATCCGGAAGGAAGGAGATGGTGACATTCGGGAAAATAACCGTATGCGGGCTGTCGGTCAGCTGTTCATCATCCATATGCTCGTAATGCACATAGCCGCGCGCGCGCCATTGGTCGCGCTTGGCGGCCTTCAAATCCAACCAGCCTTGCGAGACCATATCCTCATAAGTGTCATACCCTTCCGGATCAATGCCCCAGGCCTGCAAAATCATTTTGAACGGATGCGGTTCACCGTCCGGCAGACGGTCCGACAAAGACGGGCGCATGGGTTGAACTGTGCGCCCGTGACCACCCGGCCACATTTCATGGCGCGCCGTCTCGACATCCTGGTCAATCCAGGGCGGCACCTGCGGATGGGCGGTGCGGGTGTGATAACTTTCCGAAAAATTGTCCGTCACATATTTCCAGTTGGCGTTGATCTCAATCCGGTACCAGGCCACACGGACCGCCGTCTCCATCGGATAGGCGGCATAGATTTCCGGCAGCGGCGCCAGATAGTCCAGAAGCTCCGGCGCCTTATCGTCCATTGTGTACCAGACAAAACCGCCCCATTGGTCGCAGCGCAGTTCCTTCAACTGCAGCTTGCCGCACGGGTCGCCCTGTGGGAAATCCGTTTGGGAGTCCTGGGCGCTTTGCAAGAAGCCGTCCAGGCCATACCGCCAGCCATGATAGGGACAATGAAAGGCGTCCGTGGATGCACTCTCATTCACCAACTTCATACCCCTGTGCCGGCAGTTGTTGTAGAAAGCCCGCACACCACCATCATCCTGGCGCACGCAGATCACCGACTCCTTCAGAAAATTATGGACCAGATAATCACCAGCCTCCGGAATATCGGCCAAGCGCCCGGCCACATGCCAGATTTTGGTCCACATTTTGTCCCATTCCGCCTGGGCAAAGTCAGCCGCATAATAACGTTCGCCTGAAATTTCGTCGCCGCGCAGATTGCGCGGATCGCGGCCGTCCATGGTCAAAGGGTGTCGGGGTGGGGTTGTCATCGACTGCTCCGTTCATTCCTGTAAAAGGCTATCTGCCGGCCCAGCGTGCCTCTACTAGCAGAATGGTCAGGCGAAACTTCCGTCTCCGGACGCCAATATCATTGCATGGACAGCCGTTTGATCATTGACCGTCAGGGCATTGAAGAAGCCCTCGCCAACCACAGTCGCGGTGTTGACCGTGCTGACGCCGCCCTGCTCAGCACGGCCTATCATGAGGATGCCGTGGTTGATTACGGCTCTTTTGTCGGGCCGGCCGGCGAGTTTGCCAGCTTTGTGACAAATGCCCACAAGACCGGCATCATCAGTCTGCACCGCACCAGCAATATTTCCATCCGCATCAGGGGCGCAAAAGCTGTCAGCGAAAGCTATGCGACGGCCTATGTCGAAGTCGGCGGCGTTCAGCGCCTTGTCCTGGGCCGTTACCTGGATAATCATGAAAAACGCGACGGCGTGTGGCGCCTGACCAAGCGCTTCTACACCATGGAAGGCAACACCAACAAACCCTCAAATGCCCTGCGCCCGGATCCGGCGGCGGATGATGCCAATTTCGTGCCCCAAGGCGGACAAGGCGCAGCGGATCCCGGCCGGGTTCTCATGGCCTTCGCGCAAGCCGACCAAAATACATCACAGGAGACTGCACCCATGACAGAAAAGACCGACCAAAGCGAGACAGATGTCGCCCTGTCCAAAATCGCCATTCATGAGTTGTGCATGAGCTATTCGCGGGCCGTTGACCGCGCCGACAGCGATCTGCTCGCCTCCATCTTCAGCGAAGACGCCACCGTCATCTCGGGCGTTTTCAACGGCCCCGCCAAAGAGTTTGCGCCCACCATCTGCGAACATGTGCGCACCAACACCGATTATGTGTTTCACAGCATCGCCAATGAGTGGATCAAGGTGTCCGGCGACGAGGCGGTCGGCGAACATTATGTCATCGCCATGATGAAGGCTGACGGACAGGATGTGATGACCGGCGGGCGTTACATAGACCGTTATGTCCGTCGGAACGGAGACTGGAAAATCAGGGAACGCACCTTTGTCATGGACTGGAACCGCAGTGACCCGACAACAGCTGAGGTGGACGGGTTCTATGAGGGGCTGGACCGCCATGCACGCTGGGGCAAGGAAGACCCTGTTTTCGCCCTATGGGAGAGCCTTGGGTAGGTTTGCACCCGCTTATTCAACACTCAATCACTATAGGATTTGATTTTGGGCCACGCCGCCTGGCCATCCCGGCTGCATTGCGCAAGTTTTTCAGGGGCAAAATCAGCAGTGACAGCTTCAACAAAGGACGGGCGCACAAACCATTTTTCCGTCCAACGTTGAACATTTGGGCAATCCTCATAAAGACCTGTCCACTCAAACTGCAACAGGGTCTGGAAATACGGTATCAAGCAAATATCCGCGAGCGAGATATCTGCCCCCAATAGCCAGTCCTGATCGGCCAGATCCTTCTCCATATCCTTTATGGTTTTACGGTAGGTTTTGACTGCATCCGCCACATCCGGCGCATCCAAACCTTTTTCGACCAGCCTTCTTTGGCGTTCCCGCCGCGGCTTTTCAGGAATTTTCTCCAGCAAAGCCTCACGCTCTTCAGGGGATTTCTCCATCATGGCCGGTCGCATCACCATCGGCCATTGAATGGCCCCGCATGACGGATGAAGTTTGTTGTCGACATGTTTCATCCAAAACCGCATCTTTGCGGTCGAATGGGCATCCTCCGGCCGGAAACCTGTTTGCGGATAGGCATCATCAAGATACTCACAAATGATGCTCGACTCGATGACCACTTTACCGGCATCCACAAGCGTCGGGACCACCCCCAGGGGATTAAGTTTCAAATAGTCAGGTGAGAGATTTTCCTTTTCCGCAAGATCCACATGACGCGCCGTCCAGTGCAAGCCTTTTTCCGCCAACAAGATCCTGACCTTTTGGGCGCATGGTGACATAGGGTGTGTGTAAAGCTCAATCATTTCCGTATCTTAACTGTCGAAAAAAGTCTGTAAAAGCTGGTTGAATGTTTCCGCATATTCAATTTGTGTCCAATGACCACATCGGCCGAAAACATGAAGCTGCGAGTCGTCTATCAATTCATGAAGCCGATAGCTGTTCTGTAAGGGAATGACCTGGTCGTCGCGGCCATGAACAATCAGCGTTTTGGCTTTGATGCCCCTGATGTCAGCCTCCTTGGTTGCAATGGCGCGGATGGCCTCTTGCCGAGGGGCCGGGAACATGCTGGCATAAGCCTCCTGCACACCCGGCACGATACTGGCGCGATAGCGCAGGGCGGCAAGTTCCTCATTCACCAATTCCTTGTTGAAGGCGAATGTATCCATCAAGGTGAGCATGTTGGCCTCGGATGGCTCATACCCCCAAACCGCATCAAGCCCTTCGGTCAACGGAAAATCAATGCCGGCAGACCCCATCAAAACAAGGCGTCTGACCCGTTCGGGATAGGCGACGCTGAAAGCCAAAGCCAAGGCGCCGCCAAATGAATTGCCGATCAGGTCAACCTGTTCGAGCTCAAGCACAGAACATATGTCATTGAGATGCTCAAGCCAGCCCGCCATTGTATAGCGATTATCCTGCGGCCGCTGTGTATATCCGAAACCGAGAATATCAGGGGCAATGGCCCGTCTGGTTTGCCCTATCGCAGGCAAATTCAACCGCCAGTTTGCCCAGGCGGACACCCCCGGGCCGGAGCCGTGCAGAAACATGACGGGCGTCTTATCCGACTCAAAATGGTTATCATGAATATTTGTGGCCACCTTGCCAGCTTGCAAAGTTTCCCCGATTTCAGGATTTTCAGAGACGGACATGCCTATTCTTCGACTGTGATATGAATCGAACCAAGATTCTGCACGGTCAAGGACACGGTTTCACCAACACTCAGCGAATGGGCTTCTGTCGCCCCACCCGCCATGACAATGTCGCCCGGCATCAACGACTCACCGGATTGCGCCACCATGCGGGCCGCAGATACGAGGGACCGAACGGGGTGCCCGAGAATGGCGGCGGAGGAACCGAATTTCGTATCCTGCCCGTTGACCGCCAGACGCATGCCGAGATTGGAAATGTCAATGTCAGGTTTATGCCAGTCGCCAATCACCAGCCCGGACGATGAGGAATTGTCTGCGACAACATCCGTCAATGCAAATTTGAAATTCTCATATCGGCTGTCAATGACCTCCATAGCCGGCCCGATGGCCTCAACAGCATCCATGGCCTCAACAGCGGTCACTTTGCCGCGCAATTCCTTTTTCATCAAAAACACGATTTCGGGTTCAATGCGCGGGTGCACAAAGGCGGATTTAGACAAATGCCCCCCCTCTTCCAGCAGCATTTTGTCAGTCAACCGGCCCCAAATGACCTCCTCCACACCGACCTGCACCATTTTGGCCCGGCTGGTCAGGCCCATTTTGACGCCGATGCGCTTTTCGCCGCGCTCATAACGTCTGGCGATTGATTGTGCCTGCACCTGATAGGCCTCTTCCACAGTGAAAGCGGCATCATCAATGCTGATTTGCGGTGTTGCCGTGGCCGTCAGAGCCGCAGTATCGAGTTTTTCTGCATATACTTCTAATCTATCCATAATTTATGCCTTACCTATGCCTTTCCCTGTTCTTTGAGCAGATCGAGTGCGACGTCGACGATCATGTCTTCCTGTCCACCGACCATGCGGCGGCGCCCCAGCTCAACCAGAATGGTGCGCACATCAATGCCGTAATCCTCGGCCGCCTTCTCGGCATGGCGGAGGAAGGACGAGTAGACCCCGGCATAGCCCAATGACAGGGTTTCGCGGTCAACCCGCACCGGACGGTCCTGCAATGGCCGCACCAGTTCCTCGGCCGCATCCATCAGCGTGAACACGTCACAGCCATGGTTCCAGCCCTTGCGTTCAGCCGCCGCGATGAACACCTCCAACGGGGCGTTACCGGCCCCGGCGCCCATGCCGGCCAGCGAGGCATCGACCCGCTTGACCCCTTCCTGCACGGCGACGATCGAGTTGGCGACGCCCAGCGACAGGTTGTGGTGGGCGTGCACACCGATTTCGGTCGCCGGATCCAGCACCTCACGATAAGCGCGCACGCGGTCGCGATAACCGTCCATATCCAAGGCCCCGCCACTGTCGGTCACATAGACGCATTGCGCCCCGTAGCTTTCCATCAGCTTGGCCTGTTGTGCCAGATCCTGCGGCGCGCTCATATGGCTCATCATCAAAAAGCCGATTGTGTCCATGCCCAGTTCACGGGCGAACTCAATGTGCTGTTTGGAGACATCCGCCTCGGTGCAATGGGTGGCGACGCGCACCGAACGCACGCCAATGTCATAAGCCTGCTTCAGATGTTCAATCGTCGCAATGCCGGGCAAAATCAATGTCGTCAGAACCGCTTTGTCAAGCACGTCTGCGACCGCCTCCAGCCATTCCCAGTCCGTATGGGCGCCAAAGCCGTAATTGAAGCTGGAGCCAGCCAGACCGTCACCATGTGCCACCTCAACCGCATCGACACCGGCGGCCTCCAACGCCTTGGCGATGTCGCGCACATGGTCAATGCCGTAAAGATGGCGGATGGCGTGCATGCCGTCGCGCAGGGTCACATCCTGAATGTAGAGTTTTTCTTGTGTCGGGTCGCTGATCAGTCCACTCATGATTACGCCCCCAACATTTTCTGCGCCATGCGCTCGGCTGTCGCCATGCCGGCCGAGGTCATAATGTCGAGATTGCCGGCATAATTGGGCAGGTAATGACCCGCGCCCTCAACCTCAAGGAAGATGGTCGTCTTGATGCCTTCATAATCCCCCTGGGACGGAATATGCAGCTTGTTGTTGCCGGTAAAATGCTCGAACTGCACCTCCTGCTTCAGGCGGTAGCCCGGTACATATTTCTGCACTTCAGCCACCATCTCCTCAACGCTCTGGCGGATGTCATCCTCATTCCCGCCGACCGAGAAGGCATAGACCGTATCGCGCATGATCATCGGCGGCTCGGCCGGGTTCAAAATGATGATCGCCTTGCCGCGCTCGGCGCCGCCGACCACCTCGACACCTTGTGCCGTCGTCTGGGTGAACTCGTCAATGTTTGCCCGTGTGCCGGGTCCGGCGGAGCGTGACGATACCGAAGCCACAATCTCGGCATAAGGCACGCTGTCAGACACACGCGTCACGGCATAAACCATCGGAATGGTCGCCTGCCCGCCACAGGTCACCATATTGACATTCTGCTTGTCGAGATGTTCATCGGCATTGACCGGCGGCACACAGAACGGCCCGATCGCCGCCGGCGTCAAATCCACCATCAGCTTGCCGTCGCGCGCGCAGATCTCATTATGCATTTTGTGCGCCCCGGCCGAGGTCGCATCAAACACAATCTGGATGTCGGCCCATTCGGGTGAGGCCACCGCGCCGTCAATGCCCTCATGGGTCGTCGCCACATTGCGCTCCCGCGCCTTGGCGAGGCCATCGGAGTCCGGGTCAATCCCGACCACCAAAGCGGCTTCCAGAACATCCGATGTCTCCTGAATCTTGACCAGCAAATCCGTCCCGATATTCCCGGAACCGATCAATGCACATTTCACTTTGCTCATATTCTTCTATCCCCTTAGGAGGTGAAATTGGCGCGCACCGAGCCAAGTCCCTCAATCTTCACTTCATAGGTCTCATTCGCCTGCACCGGAGTCAGCGGCCCCAAAGCACCGGACAAAATCAGGTCGCCCGCCTTTAACGGCCGCCCGACCAACTGCATTTTTTTTGCCAGCCACAGGCAGGCATTCAATGGGTTACCAAGGCATGCCGAGCCAACGCCTGAACAGACCGGCTGGCCCCTGTGCTCAATCACCATGCCACAGTTCAAATGGTCAAAATCAGACAATTTCACCGGCTTGGACCCCAACACATATAATCCTGAGGAGGCATTGTCGGCAATCGTGTCGGTAATCTGGATGTTCCAGTCGGCAATGCGGCTGTCCACCACCTCGATCGCCGCGACCGCATACTCAACAGCCGACAAAACCTCTGCCAAGGTCAGCTTCTCGCTGTCGAGATCCTTGCCCAGATAAAAAGCGATTTCGCCTTCAATTCTTGGCTGCATGAGGTTGTTGATCGGGATTTCCTCGCTGTCGGCATAGGCCATGTCGGAAAACAACATGCCGAAATCCGGCTGATCCACACCCAACTGCCCCTGCACGGCTTTGGAGGTGACGCCGATTTTACGGCCCGCCAAAACCCTGCCGTTTTTGATCCAGTTTTTGGTGTTTACCTCCTGCACGGCATAAGCGTCTTCAATCGTCAGATCAAAAGACTCGCGCAATGGTGCAATCGGCTGATGCGTTGCATAGGCGTCCATCAACAAGCTTGCGGCCTGCTCTATATCTTTTTTTGATACCGTCATATTACCCTCTTATATTTTCAAACAGACATTTTTCAGCTCAGTATAGAATTCCATACCATGCACACCACCTTCGCGTCCAATGCCTGACTTTTTCATCCCACCAAAGGGTGTTCTAAGGTCGCGCAGGAACCAAGAATTGACCCAAATCAATCCGGCCTCCATTTGACGCGCCACTCTCACTGCCCGCGAAGAACTTTCCGTCCAAATCGAACAGGCCAGGCCATATTCCGTATCATTGGCCCGCCTGATAACATCATCCTCATCATCAAACGGCAACAAAGCGCAACACGGTCCAAAAATTTCCTCGCGCACAACACTACAATCATCCGTCAAGCCCGTCCAGATTGTGGGTTCCACCCATGCACCGGCCTGTAATGCTTCACCCATTTCCGGAACGCCGCCGCCCAGTTCAACGGTTGCGCCCTCCTGTACAGCCCTGTCATAGTAGGACAGCACCTTTTGCTGATGCTCCTTGGAAACCAGAGGGCCAAAATTTGCATTAGGGTCATCTGGCTTGCCGAGCACCAGCTGGCCGGCCGCCTCCTTCAGGCGGGATAGAAATTCATCAAAAATCGGGCGTTCAACATAAACACGCTCCGTGCCCAGACAAACCTGCCCACAATTTGCGAATGCCGACCGCATGGTGCCTTCAATCGCTTTGTCGAGGTCGCAATCCGCAAACACCAGCGCAGGGTTCTTGCCCCCCAATTCAAATGAGATGTTCCGTAGACCATCGGCGCATGCCTTCATGATGATTTCACCGGTTCGGGTTTCCCCGGTGAAGGTGATTCCGTCGACATCCGGATGCTGGGTCAAATAGGCGCCAGCGCTGTTTGGCCCCAAACCATGCACGACATTATAAACCCCGTCCGGCACGCCCGCCTCTTTCATGACTTCGCCAAGCATGGCCGCTGTTGTCGGGGTTTCCTCAGATGGCTTGACCACAACTGTATTGCCGCAGGCCAAAGCCGGGCCGACTTTCCAGGTCATCAGCAAAAGCGGTAAATTCCAGGGCGATATGACCCCAATCACCCCTCGCGGGACCCGAATGGAATAATTCAACGCCCCCGCACCATCCGGTGTGGGCATTTCAAAACTCTCACCGGGGATATTTTTCACCAGATCCGCGAAAATCTTGAAATTTGCAGCACCACGCGGGATGTCAATCATCCGCGCCAGGGACTCAGGCTTTCCCGTATCTCGGCATTCAGCTGCAAGAAAGTCATCAAACCGAGCGGTGATCCCATCTGCAACTTTGTGGAGAATTGCGCTGCGTTCATCCTGGGTCATCGCCCCCCAAGGGCCGTTCAGCGCTTCTTTTGCGGCGGCAACTGCAAGATCTATTTCGTCCTGTTTGCCTTCATGCACCTCAGAAATCAAACTACCGTCAACGGGGGATATGTTTTGAAACATCGCCCCCGAACTGCCGGCTGTGTAGGATCCATTGATGAAATGTTGCGTTTCGTTTGTCATCTGGTTTTCTTTCGGAAATAAAGCATGGGTGAGGCGAGGGGTAACGCCTCACCCAATTTCAT
This sequence comes from Parvibaculales bacterium, assembly GCA_049890195.1. Classification (GTDB taxonomy): domain Bacteria; phylum Pseudomonadota; class Alphaproteobacteria; order RS24; family RS24; genus JAYQKL01. Next base: position 4,764 of record JBMHBY010000004.1, on the reverse strand, counting down.
AATCTCTTGCCGCATCTGAGCGTAGCGGCAAGCATACTATCCTGTCACGTTACAACGGAAAGGAACGTGTCGTTGATGGCTTTTTCGTAATAGAAGATGGCCTTGCCTGTCTGGTCCGCCGACCAAACCCGTACCGGATGGTCCGGATAATGTGAATACCCACCGGCAAATACCTCATTTCTGTTACCTGACGGATCCCAGAAATAAATTGTTTGTCCACGGGTAATCCCGTGACGTGTCGGCCCGATATCAACGGATACATCATAGCGCGACATAATGTCGGCAGCATGACCGATGGCATTCCAGTCCGCAAGCTGGAAGGAGCAATGGTGAAACTTATTGTCCTCCTCATGGCGTACAAGCGCAATGTCATGGGCTTTGGTTGAGCAGGACAGGAAGATGGCAATCCGCAGTTCACCATCTTCAGCCTTTGCCACTTCCGTGACGCGGAATCCGAGAACTTTTGTAAACAGGTCAGTCGTCCCGTCAATGTCCCCACCATAGAGCAGACAGTGGTCAAACCGGATCGGGGACATGCCATGTGGCGGCTTTTCCCACATGTCCGGATTTTCCGTCATTGGACCATTGTCAGATGCTTCGATTTCAGCATAAAGCTCAAAATTATGACCGGTCGGCGCAACAAATCGTACACGCTCCCCGACGCCCGGCTGCTCACCGGCAGGGATTATTTCGGTGGAAATCCCGTAATCCTCAATCTTCTGCTTCAGATCATGCAGCGTCTCAGGACTGTCCACCTTGAACGCCATCATGTCCATGCCCGGCTCATCGGCCTCACGCAAAATGATGCTGTGACGGTCAAATTCGTCATAGGTTTTGAGATAAACCCGGCCATCATCCTCAGTGCTGACAACATTGAGACCGACAAGATCCCGATAATGATGAAGCGCCGGCTCCATTTCCAATACCCGGATCTGAACATATCCAGGTCTTAATACTCCAGTTAGTGCCATAATCTACCCTCCTTGTGTATATCCAAACCCATCACCTGACGGGCTTTTGGTTTGCTGGAACTTTTTAAACACTTTCCCTATTGGTCTTATTTTTATTGCGCCTTTGGGATATGTCCGACATGCAAGAGAAACCGAAGCGGTCTTGATGTCTTCATCCGTTATATGCGCTTTACTCATTTTACCGACCGTGAATTCACCGGACTCAACGGCGATTTTGCAAATGCCGCAGCCGCCGCCACGGCAGCCGACGGGCACCACGGCCAGACCGGCCTTTTCCATTGCCGAAAGAATTGACAGATTTTCAGGACAGGCAAATTCAGTATACCCGCCCTCATGTTTGGCATGGACTTCAAAGACCCGGATGTTCTGGCTTGTTTCCATATTTCCATCAACCTATATGCGCTTAAACACCTTGGATTTTGAGGCGGTTTCAGCTTCTGCTGAAGTCAAAAAGCCTTCTGTGAAAATGTCTTTTTCAAACAGGCGCCCCTGCATCAGTGTCCGGATGCAGACTTCAATCATGCCCGGAGGGCCGCATAAATAGGCTGTCCAACCCTTGAACCCGTCAGCAAATTTTTTCGCAATCACATCCTGAAGTGCCCCATGTTCACCTAACCAGCCGGCGCCGCTGTCATCTGAAACGTCAAACGGAACTGGTGTGTATGAAAAATTCTCATGTTTTTCGCTGAGGGTTTCAAACAGCTGGTGATCATAGACATCTGCTACAGTACGTGTTCCATGGAACAGCTCGACCGGACTGTCAAAGCCGGAGTCAAGCAGATCAAGTATCATGGATTTCGGACTGGACAGTCCCGAGCCGCCGGCAATGAACATGGTGGGCGTTGTCCGGGACTTTCGGACATAAAAGCGGCCTAATGGCCCGGAGACCTTCAACGTATCCCCGGTTTTCAAGTCATTATGTAAATACCCTGTCGCCTTGCCGTCCGGCACATAACGGACATGCAACTCAATCAGATCTGGCTGGGTTTCAGGTGACGCGATCGAAAACGCCCTTGGCTGGGCGACGCCGGGCACATGCAGATTGATGTACTGCCCGGCCTGGAAATCCATATCCTTGTCGAGTTTCAGCCAAATACCGGTAATGTCACCCGTCAATTTCTCCATGCGCTCTACCGTTGCTGTGAAATCCTGAATGGGGATCATCCGGGCATCCGGATCGACATCTATTTCAGCCTCAATCACCAGATCGGATTGAGCGGTAGCGCAACAGGCCAGGGCCACCCCTTCATCGCGCTCAAAATCCATGAGTGCAAAGGGCGAGGCTTCGCCATGATCAACCTCACCTTCAAGAACCGTGACTTTGCAGGTGGAACACAATCCGTGACCACATTGATAGGGTATGCTGATGCCAGAGCGAAGAAGGGAGTCCAATATGGTCTGCCCCTCCTCAACCTCTACGACATCTCCAGTCGGCTCAACAACCAGTTCGAACATTGCGTTACCCAGCAGCTGAGTCCGGCCCCGCCAGACCTTCCAAACCCGGTGTTGATACCCGAATGACGGATTTATGACCCAATCCGTTTTCCTTCAGGGATTTGGAAAAATCGGGGGTAAACGGCTCATTGTTGAGCAACCATTCGCCCTCTTCAAAGTTCACCTTTGCCGAGTCCGGATGATCAGCGTATGCGGGAGCCAAAACCCCGGCAACCAAGTCACCGAACGGCATGTCTGGCGGCAACGGGAAAGCCAGAGGCGCACAAAACGACAAGTGCTTTTCCCATTGCATGTAAACCAGCATATTCCCGTGAAAATTCTCAACCCTGTCTTTTGGTGTGAAAGAATATTCACCAATTGCATTTACGCTCATTTTACCCTCTTCAGTCTGCTAGACGGCTTTCTTCTGACTTTCCGCCCACTGAGTCCACATTTTGTAGTCCTCAGAGTCGTGGTAGTCGCCATTGTCAACGCCAAGATCCATCTGGTACCACTTCAGCACATCTTCAAGCTCAGCGCCGCCGCAGTTCCCCTGATAGATTTGGTGAACCGGCATCCAGGACTGGACGTATTTCTGCGGTTCATGGTCGAAAATGTCCTTACACCCGTCAGAGCAGAAGTGATATTTTTCACCTTCATATTCACTCTCACGGTAGCAGGTGGTTGTCGGATCGCCCGGCTCGGTGAAGACGAGCGGAATTTGACAAGTGTTGCAAAGCATCGGCAAGGATCCGTTATAGAAACGCTCACCGGCGTCTTTTTTCGCCGTGAAGTGATCAAAGCGCGGCTCGTAATGCTTTTCAAATGTCTCAGGATATTTCTCCTTGAGCCAGTTTTTCTCGTCCTCATTCGGCATCCAGGTATGGAACGCCGCAGCTCCGGCATAGTTGTAGAAAGTGTTCCAGGCCTGATGGGACAGGTGGTCCTTCTCCCATGATGCAACTTCGTGGTACTTCGGCATACGGATGCCGTATCGACCCAAATCCTCAAACAAGGCGGTACCGGCTTCTTCGAAATACATTTCCCATGCCTCTTTCCAGGACATAATGCGCTTGGGCAGCATGTAATCCATCATCATGGAAACTAGGGTCAGCATTCTGTAGCCACGCCAGAACCACTTATCAATCCAGCGCTGAACGATCGGCACATTGGCTTCATCCTGCTCGAGCATGAATTTGATGATTTCAATACCCAGTGTCATGTGACGCGCTTCATCTGACTGGGCCGAGAAACCGAAAGTCACGGTCGCCATATCACCATTGTGCGCAGCTCCTGACATGAACGGAACAAACAGCAGGTTTGTCAGCACATATTCAAAGGAGAAGGAAATGGCGGTCAGGAATTCGAACGGACCGGCAGACATGGCATCATCAAAGAATGATTTCGGCACTGACAAGTACCACACGCGGTCATGCATGAGATTGCGTGAATGCATGCCTGAGAAGAACTTGTTGTAATGGCTCATGGAGTGCAGCTGGGTCTGGGCGTGCCTCAGTTCGTCAACGGATTGCATTTGGCAGGCAATCCGAGCCCCCACACCGCGGAAGTGGCGGCCCGTGAAGGCGTAGCCACGGTGGGCGGCATATTCCAGAGGGGATACGCCGGTCAGGAAGATTTTGACGGCGTTCAGATAACGCGCATCCGTGAGGCCCAACTGCCCGTTGTTCTGGGCGAAGCTGTCAATGACAGCGTAGAGCTTTCGCTCTTTTTCTGACTGGTACTTCCAATAGGCGTCCATTGTCAGGCGGAACGGATCCACCCAGGCGTCCCAATCATGAATTTTAATGCCTTCATAGGTGTCATATGGAAACACCTTATCCATGGGCTGGTAGGTCGTTTCCCAACCGAGGTCACGCGTCATTGCAGCGTAACGCTCCTTGATGCCCATCTTTTTTGCTCTTTTATGTTCAGTCATTTTATCCTCCAGAAAATAGGAGTCAGGGTTACCTGCTGCCCCAACTTAGTTCAAAAAAATCATCTTCTTCGTCAACCTCACCGGAAAGGGATACAATCGACAAATGCAGTTCCTGCACCTCCCACTCCCTGCCGAGAAAGGCTTCAACACTGTCACGGACAATTCGCAATGGCCCTGCAGTATCTACCTTTACCAGTGATGGTAGATATTGAATGTCACACCCGGGATTGTCCTGCTCAATAGCCTGCAAAATTGGACGGGAATCGTCATTATTTGCCAAGGTGATCGATACCATTCTACTCATTAAACCCTCCTAACCCATTTTTATTCCCTGCATGGTGGCCGGCTTATAAGCCAATGGCGGATTTTTTCCGCTCCAACTCATCCATGCAAGCGCTTACTACTTCACCGGATTTCTCGGGC
>JBMHBY010000003.1:0-430627 GCA_049890195.1 Parvibaculales bacterium | reverse complement strand
CAATGGTTGTTCCGTACCTCTTGGTAGTTTCCCACGCGTTACTCACCCGTCTGCCACTGTCCACTTCCGAAGAAGCTTCTCGTTCGACTTGCATGTGTTAAGCCTGCCGCCAGCGTTCGTTCTGAGCCAGGATCAAACTCTCAAGTTTGATTCTAGCAATCGTCACTATTCTAAACGTTCAAATGAAGATTAATTAAAATCTTCGACGAGTTCCCACTCACTTGCATCCACAAGGGATGCGGAGTGGAAGAAACGCAAACGTCTATCTCAAGTGAGATTGCGTATACTGTTGTCGAATTTCCGTTGCCGGAAACAGACTGCCAGGATCCCGCCGTCCACGTTTCTCTTTCATATATCAACAATGTCAAACAGCATGTCCGTTGCCGGACCCAAACAAGGCCACAAAAACCTGCTGCTACCATTAAGAACCGATAGCACCGGTAATCATGACATCTGTCTGGACCAGTTATGTCAGGGAAACCCTGCCCGCAAGCCACTGGTGTCTCAAGCGGTGAAGTGGTTTATAGATAGCCCCGCCCCTTGTGTCAAAGGTTTATTTGGGCTTTTTTTGCTTTTTTGTCGTTTTTTTTCGTATGTCGCAATTTATACACAATATAGCATAAAAAAAACCCTGAAGCCACTATATCGGGGGTGCCGGACAGACCCTGCCGGCCCGCAAAACCGGCCGGATGCTCCACCGGGCCCACATCACGCGCCAAAAAGGCGTGCATTTTGGCACACAACCGGGCCGTTCTTGACGATGTGCGGGCTCCATGATTTGATAAAACCAATAAACTGATCGGCGTCACCGCGCTCGCATAGAATAAAAAAGAACAAGAAAAAGAGAGACCCGATGTCCCACTTCAACACCAATGATGATTATGGACTGTCATTTTGCGGCGGCGGCGTGCCTTTGCTGGATTTCAGCAATCTCGACGCCGTTGACTGGGACGCGATCTTCAAGCCGATCTTCGGGCCCAAACAGGCCGATACGGTGACGCTGGATTTTGACCTCATCCGATATGTTTATGTCATTGTCTCCATTTTGAGCGTACTGGGGTGCTGGTGGCTGGTGGAACGCCGCCGCGCCAAAATCCTGCCCGAAAGCTGACGGGCCATGCGCGCCACAAAGAAGCCCTTTCCCTCAAGCGGAAAAATTGCCATTCTGACGGCTGTAAACAGCACAAGCGATCACCCCCATGTCCGGATGACACGATGAGCGACCAGACCCAATTCAACGGACCCAAATCAAAAAGCCGCCAGCGTTTCATGCTCTCGGCCTTGATCGTTTTTGTCGGCGGGGTGTGGCTGCTCAACTCTTATTTGATCCCCAATGACAACAGCACACGCCTGTCGGCCCGCCCGGCACCGGCGCGCCCGTTTGTGCATCCGGACTGGCTCGACACGCCGCCCATGTACCGCACCACAAAAACCCTGACCGTCAAGCAGGGCGACAATCTGATGAGCCTGTTGACGGCCCAGGGGGTGAACGCCGTGACGGCTGATGCCGCGCTGGACGCCCTGCGCGGGGTGTTTGACGCGCGCCGGCTCAAGGTCGGCCAGAAAATCCGGCTGTATTACCAGCACACCAGCCGGCAGGACCCGCAGGACGCCGCCTTTGCCGGGTTGGACTTCATTCCGGCACCCAGCGAACGGGTGATTGTGCGGCTGCTGGCGGATGGCCGCTTTCAGGCGGTGACCGCAAACCGGCCCCTGACCGACCGGTTTTTCCTGACGGATACGCTGATCGCCTCAAGCCTTTATGAGTCGGCCCGCGCCACCGGCATGGCGCCGAGGCTGGTGCTGGAACTGATCCGGCTGTTTTCCTTCACGATAGATTTTCAGCGCGAAATCCGTGAGGGTGATCGGCTGGAGGTGCTCTATACCCGCCGCTTTGACGAGAACGGGATTTTGGCGGATGAGGGGAAAATCCTGTTTGCCGCCCTGACCAACAAGGGCGAGCGGCGGGCCTATTGGCGCTTTGCCCGCGGGCCGGATGAATTCGGCCATTACGATGCGAAAGGGGAAAGTCTGGAGCGCCTGTTGATGAAGACGCCGCTGGACGGCGCCCGCCTGTCGTCGCGATACGGCATGCGCAAGCACCCGATTCTCGGCTATACCCGCCTGCATAAGGGCGTCGATTTCGCCGCCCGCACCGGCACGCCGATTTACGCCGCCGGAGACGCCGAAGTCACGGCGCTGGGGCGGGACGGCGACCACGGCCGGCGCATCATCCTGCGCCATGCCGACGGCTACCAGACGCTTTATGCCCATCTCAACAGCTATGCCAAAGACCTGCAGCCCGGCGACCGCGTCAAGCAGGGCGAGGTGATCGGCTATGTCGGGCGCTCGGGGCTGGCGACCGGGCCGGTCCTGCATTTTGAGGTCAGCCGCGACGGGCAAAGCCTCAACCCGCTGGCGCTCGACCTGCCGCCCCGCGCCACCGTGGCGCCGGCCGACCGGGACGCCTTCCGCGATGTCCGGCTGGAGATCAACCGCATCACCACCGAACTCGCCGCCGGGCTTTAGCCGGTGCCCACCCCACACTTGACACCCGGCCCGGCCCCGGCCTAGCGTGAAGGGGTACACAGTTTGCGTCCGACAAGAACAAAAATGAGCGCACCCCATGTCCTTCAATCCGATAGATGAGATTGTCGTCACCGGCACCCGCGACCGTGTGTTCTTCAGGCGCAACGGGTCATATCATCCCGAATGGGGATTGCCATTTTATGATTTCGTTGCTGCCATGGGCAATGGCCGGGAAATCGTGATTTATGATAAAGGGACAATTGGAAACAGCGGCATCAAAAACATGCCGCCGGGGCGCCATGAGGGCTGGTGTTTCAAGGACTATCAACATTTGTGTGAACCCGACGGCGACACCGCCTTCATCACGCTTGAGCGGGACTCGATTTACGGCTTCACCGCAGGCAAGGCCGCCTCGCTGTATTATTGGGAGGATGGCGGCTTCAAGCAGTTTGCCATTTCGGATTGAGCATGACATCTGAAAACAAAGAGCACACAGGCAAACACAAAACCGGCACACCCGCACAGAGGCGCGGGCGTGCAGAGAAATTCACTGAAGAGGAAAGAACCCAACGAATCGAGCGGTTTATCATTTTCTTGTGGTGATGGCCGCCCTGTCCTTCCCCGCCACCGCCTATCTCAGCATGACGTGATGTCCAGCCTGCCTCGGGGCTGGATCACGCCGCGGCGGGCGGGCTGGTGTTCAGGCGCAGCGCATCCTTGCCGGTGTCAACATAAACCACCTCCCCGGGCGACACATCACCGGCCAGCAGCAGCTCCGCCAGGCGGTCCTGCACCTCGCGCTGGATGACGCGCTTGAGCGGGCGCGCCCCATAAGCCGGGTCATAGCCCTTTTGCGCCAGCCACGAACGGGCGTCCCCGGTCAGCTCAAGATGAAGGTTCTGCGCCGCCGCCAAGGCCGTCAGGCGCTGCATCTGGACATCGACAATCGCGCCCATCTGCGTCTTGTGCAGGCGTTCAAACAGGATCATGTCATCGAGCCGGTTGAGGAATTCCGGCCGGAAGGCGGCGCGCACCGCCTCCATGACCTGCGGCCGGACGCTCTCAACGCCTTTGCCGTCGGCAAGCGCCACCAGATGCTCGGCCCCCAAATTGGAGGTCAGGATGATCAGCGTGTTCTTGAAGTCCACCACACGGCCCTGCCCGTCGGTCAGGCGTCCGTCATCGAGCACCTGCAGCAGAATGTTGAAGACATCGGGATGGGCCTTTTCCACCTCGTCAAACAGCACAATCTGATAGGGCCGGCGGCGCACCGACTCGCTCAGCGCCCCGCCATCCTCATAGCCGACATAGCCCGGCGGTGCGCCGATCAGACGGGCGACCGAATGTTTCTCCATATATTCCGACATGTCGAGCCGGCAGATGGCGCTCTCGTCGTCAAACAGAAAGGCGGCCAACGCCTTGGTCAGCTCGGTCTTGCCGACCCCGGTGGGGCCGAGGAACAAAAACGAGCCGATCGGGCGGGACGGATCCTGCAGGCCGGCACGCGCCCGGCGCACGGCCCGCGACACGGCCTCCACCGCCTCATCCTGCCCGACCACACGCCTGTGCAGCTCCGCCTCCATGCCGAGCAGCTTTTCACGCTCGCCCGCCAGCATCTTGTCAACCGGCACGCCGGTCCAGCGCGACACAATCTGCGCGATATGGTTGGCGCTGACCTGCTCCTCCAGCATGGACGGGGCGGTTTCCTCAGCTGCGTTTTCCCCCCCACCGGACTGCCGCGCCTCGGCCTCGGCCAGACGCTTTTCGCCGTCGGGAATGATGCCATAGGCCAGCTCACTGGCGCGCTCCAGCCGGCCCTGGCGTTGCGCCTGCTCCAGCTCAATGCGGGCCTGATCCAGGTCCTCCTTCAGTTTCTGCATGTCATTCAACCGGCCCTTTTCCGCCTCCCATCGGGCCGACATGGCCGTCGCCTGCTCCTCCAGACCGGCCAGTTCAAGCTCCAGCCTGTCCAGCCGCTCCCTGGACAGCTCATCGGTCTCCTTTTTCAGGGCCTCGCGTTCAATCTTCAGCTGGATGACGCGCCGGTCCAGCTCGTCCAGTTCCTCCGGTTTGCTGTCAACCTCCATGCGCAGGCGGCTGGCGGCCTCGTCCATCAGGTCAATCGCCTTGTCCGGCAAAAACCGGTCGGTGATGTAGCGGTTCGACAGGGTCGCCGCCGCCACAAGCGCATTATCGGTGATGGTGACGCCATGATGCACTTCGTATTTTTCCTTCAGGCCGCGCAAAATCGAAATCGTGTCCTCGACCTGCGGCTCACTGACATGCACGGGCTGGAAACGCCGCGCCAGTGCCGCATCCTTTTCGACATGCCTGCGGTATTCGTCCAGCGTCGTCGCGCCGATGCAGTGCAACTCACCACGCGCCAGTGCGGGTTTGAGCAGATTGGAGGCATCCATCGCCCCTTCGCCGGCGCCGGCCCCGATCAAGGTGTGCATCTCGTCAATGAACAACACCACATCGCCGTCGGCCGCCGTCACATCCTGCAAGACAGCCTTCAGGCGCTCCTCAAATTCGCCGCGATATTTGGCGCCGGCAATCAGGGCGCCCATATCCAGTACAAACAGTTTCTTGTCGCGCAGGGTTTCGGGCACATCGCCATTGACGATGCGCAGAGCCAGTCCCTCGGCAATTGCGGTTTTGCCGACGCCCGGCTCACCGATCAGCACCGGATTGTTCTTGGTGCGCCGTGACAGGACCTGTATCGCACGCCGGATTTCCTCCTCGCGGCCGATGACCGGATCAAGCCGCCCTTGGCGGGCATCCTCGGTCAAATCCCGGGTGTATTTACCGAGCGCATCATAGCCCTCTTCAGCCGTGGCCGAGCTGGCGCGCCGGCCCTTGCGCAAAGCCTCTATGGCCTGCGCCAAAGCCTTGGCCTGACATCCGGCCGCGGCCAGAAGTTCGGACGCCTTGCCTTTGGTGTCCAGCAGACCCTGCACCAGACGCTCAACGGTGACGAAATCATCACCGGCCTTGGCCGCAAACTTTTCAGCGGCAGCAAACATTTTCGCGGTTTCGGGCGCCATCACAAGCTGCGCCCCGTCTCCGGAGACCTTGGACAGGCGGGCAATCTGCCCGGCAAGGTTTTGGCGCAGGATGACCACCCCACAGCCGGCTTCAGCCAACAGGTTGGCCGCCAAGCCCTGCGGGTCGTCCAGCAGGACTTTCATCACATGCAGCGGCTCCAGACGCGGATGCCCTTCGCCCAGGGCATAGCTTTGCGCCGACTGCACAAAGCCTTTGCAACGATCAGTGTATTTTTCAGGATTCATCATTTGCTCCTTTCGCCGTTTAACGGCCATGATTTTTATATGGGGAGCAATGACGGGCACAACAAGACCCCGCAGGGCCGGGTTGTCCAAAAACAGGGAGTCCGCGTGTGCAGATCAGGCGGTGCTGGCTTCCGCTTCCGTTGTCGGGTCCGTCTGGGCGGGGGCGTCGTCAGACGCGGTTTCCGGCTCGGGCTGGGCCTCCGTTTCCGGCTCGGGCTGGGCCTCCGTTTCCGGCTGGGCCTCTGCCGCCTCGTCCTTCGGGCGACGGCGCAAATGTCCGCGCCGGCGGCCTTTGCCGGATGAAGCGGCTTCGTCTTTGCCGCCTTCCTCATCGCCTTGACCGAGAATCAATGGCTCAACATTGCCGTCGGCGGCGTCCGTTTCGGCGGCATCAGCACCGGCGGCCTCTTCATTTTTGGCCGGCTGATTGGCCGACATGATGCGGAAATAGTGCTCGGCATGCTGGAAATAGTTTTCAGCATTGACCGGGTCGCCTGCGGTCAGGGCGTCGCGCGCCAATGACAGGTATTTTTCATTGATCGTACTGGCATGGCCGCGGACCTTGACGTCCGGCCCGTTGCTTTCATAGTTTCTGTTGGCGGGGTTGCCTTGACGGCGGTTGCGTCCACGAGAGCGTTTCATCTTATGTTCCTGTTCGCTGTGCGCAAATGTATCTTCAATCGGTGCCAGTGCTGAAATTGCAAAACATCATTGTGTTCAAACTGCGTTTTATCTTTCAAACTGGTCAACGACCTTGTTAAACCTTGGCTGAAGCTGCATATCGGCCAAACCGCAGCAGGTTTGGAATGGTCCGATTTCGGCAGATATTTTCAAACGTCATGGTGTCCCAACAAAGGGAGACACAAATATGAAGTGAGAAATCGTCCGGTTTTTTGCCTGTTTATCTTCAATCAAATGACCGAACGCCTGCAACCTAACCAATTGTGAAAAAAAACACAAACCCATTTTTGCAAAAAAATGCTTTTTTTGTCTCAACCCTTCTGCGCCATCACCACACGGTCAATCCCGGCCAGATCTTTTGAAACCTCAAGCTGGCGGAAACCGGAGGCGGTCAACAGCCCGGCGACGGACCCAGCCTGCCCTTGCCCCACCTCAAAACCGAGCCATCCGTCCTGTTTCAAAAACGGCGCGGCAGCGCCGGCAATGCGGGCGAAATCGCCCAATCCGTCCTGATCCGCCACCAGCGCCTTGACAGGGTCATGGCCCTTGACTTCCGGCGCCAGACCGGCCAGATCCGCAGGACGGATATAGGGCGGGTTGGCGACAATCATGTCGAACCTTCCGGACACCTGTGAAAACCAGTTCGATTGGCGGAAATGCGCCCGTTCGCGAAGACCGTTCAACCCGGCATTCAGGCGTGCTGTCCGCACCGCGCCGGCGCTGATGTCCACGCCCAGTCCGACCGCATCCGGCACCTGTGACAACAAAGCCAGCAACAGGCACCCTGATCCCGTGCCAAGGTCCAGAACTGACAGGCGTGGGATTGTCCGCGCCTTGCCCAAAGCCGCCGTCACCAGCGTCTCACTGTCCGGTCTGGGGTCCAGCGTATGTTTGGACAGCCGGAACGCCAATCCGTAAAATTCGCGATGGTTGATGATTCTTGAGACCGGGACACGGGCCAGGCGCGCGGCCACAAACCGGCCCAAATCACGGGCCTGCGCTGATGTCAACCGCTGGTCGGCCAGCGTAATCAGCTTCACGTCATCCAGCCGGCAGGCGGCACCGGTCAGGAGGCGGGCATCCAGGGCCGGTGTATCAATCCGGTTTTGACTGAACAGCTCGGTGAGGGTTCGGACCGCCTGCGCCACACTCTGGCCGTCAAGGGACCGGCCTATTGCATCAATCATGTTGCTCGGCCGCGGCCAGACGTCGGGTCTGATCCTCGGCGATCAGTGTATCAATCATCTCCGGCAGACCGTCGCCGGCCATGATTTTTTCAAGCTTGTGCAAGGTCAAATTGATGCGATGGTCGGTGACACGGCCCTGCGGGAAATTATAGGTGCGGATGCGCTCGGACCGGTCCCCGGACCCGACCTGGGATTTTCTGTCGGCTGAACGTTCATTCTCAATCCGCATGCGTTCGGCCTCAAACAGGCGTGCGCGCAGGACCTGCAGCGCCTTGGCGCGGTTCTTGTGCTGGGATTTCTCATCCTGCTGCGACACAACAATGCCGGTCGGCAAATGCGTCACGCGGACGGCACTGTCTGTCGTATTGACGGACTGCCCGCCCGGTCCGCTGGCACGGAACACATCAATCCGCAAATCCTTCTCCTCAATCACGACATCCACCTCTTCCGGCTCAGGCAGCACCGCCACCGTCGCCGCCGAGGTATGGATGCGTCCGCCGCTTTCGGTTTCCGGCACACGCTGGACACGATGGACGCCGCTTTCAAATTTCAGCTTGGCGAACACCCCCTGCCCGCGGATGGCGGCGACCACCTCCTTATAACCGCCCACATCGCCTTCGGACTGGCTGATCAATTCGGTTTTGAACCCCGACAGTTCCGCATACCGCAAATACATGCGCAGCAGGTCCCCGGCGAACAGGGCCGCCTCATCGCCACCGGTGCCGGCGCGCACCTCAAGAATGACGTTCATTTCATCCGCGGCATCCTTTGGCAGCAGCAGAATCTGCAGTTCCTGTTCCATATCCGGGAGGCGTTTTTGCAGCTCCGGCAGTTCGGCTTCCGCCAGCGCCTTCATCTCTTCATCCTCACCGTCAATCAGGGACTGCAAATCCTCGATCTCACTGATCACGGCGCGGTAGGCGCTGATCGCCTCCACCAGGGGCGACAATGCGGCATATTCCTTCGACAGCTCAACAAACCGCTCGGGCGGCAGTTCTCCGTTCATCTGCGTCTGCAGTTTTTCGGCATGGGTCAGGATCTGGTCTAAACGTTCGGTCGGCAGCATGATTTACCCTTCATCCGCATCTGCAGCGGCGCGCATTTGCCGGGCCTTGTCCTCAACCAGACCGGCCAGATGGTCAATCATTTCATCATTGGTCATTTTATGGTCCGGGCGCCCGGCGACATACACCATGCCCGAGCCGGCCCCGCCGCCGGTGAAACCGATATCGGTCTCCCGCGCCTCACCGGGTCCGTTGACCACACAGCCGATGATCGACAGGGTGATCGGCTCACTGATATGCGCCAGACGCGCCTCCAATGCCTGCACTGTGCTGATGACGTCAAACCCCTGACGCGCACATGATGGGCACGATATGATCGTCACCCCGCGATGGCGCAGACCCAGTGACTTCAACATTTCATAACCGACTTTGACCTCATCCACCGGATCCGAGGACAATGACACCCTGATGGTGTCGCCAATCCCCTCCATCAGCAAAGCACCCAGGCCGATTGAGGATTTCACCGTGCCCGACATCAGCCCGCCGGCTTCCGTAATGCCGATATGCAACGGGCAGTCGACGGCCTCAGCCAGCTGGCGATAGGCGGCAACACTGAGAAAAATGTCCGACGCTTTGACGCTGATTTTGTAATCATGAAAATCATGGTCCTGCAGGATGCGGACATGATCCAATGCGCTTTCAACCATCGCTTCGGGGCAGGGTTCGGCATATTTTTCCAACAGATGCTTTTCCAGCGAACCGGCATTGACCCCGATGCGGATGGCGCATTGATGGTCGCGGGCGGCCTGAATCACCTCCTTGACGCGTTCGGCGCTGCCAATATTACCGGGGTTGATGCGCAAACAGGCGGCCCCGGCTTCGGCCGCCTCAATGGCCCGCTTGTAATGAAAATGAATGTCCGCAATCAGGGGCACTTTGCTGGCCTTGACAATGTCCGGGAGTGCCGCCGTTGAAGCCTCATCCGGGCAGGATACGCGCACCAGGTCGGCGCCGGCGTCTTCCAGAGCCTTGATCTGGTTGATTGTCGCCTGTGCATCTGCGGTCAAGGTATTGGTCATGGATTGCACACTGATCGGTGCGTCCCCGCCGACCGGGACCTGCCCGACCATGATTTTCCGAGATGCACGGCGGTTAATGTCCCGCCAGGGGCGTATGCCCATAAAGCTCACCTTCAGTTAACGTCATCTGTTCAAACAATCGCAGCCCTGTGTGTCACATTTCCGGACGGACCGCAAACCTTTCCAGCAGACGCGGCACATTCACGACCCGGTTGGCAAGGGTCTGGCCCCGTCCGCCGACCAACCCGACGCTTTCCCCATTGATGACATATTCCAACCGACCGGCATTCTGGGTGGCCAGCCGGAATTTCTCACCAGGGGGAAAGTCAAATCGTTCCCCCTCAACAATGATGCTGGAAAACAGGATCCGGCCCTCATCTGTGACCACACGCATCCAGGTCTCACCGCGGGCGCGGATGGACAAGAGGGGTTGCGGCGCGGCAACGGGCGATGGTGGGGCGGCGGCCTCTTCAACAGTTTCCGGCAGAGGCTCGACACGGATGATGTCAGGCGCCTGCGTCAGGGCCGCAACCTCCGACTCCGGAACAGGGGTCTGCACATCAGCCGGCGGGCTTGTTGACTCATCTTCCGGGGCAGTCACGGCGGTGCTTTTCTCTTGATCTTCCGACACCATGTCAACGCCTTCAGGTGCGGCAGCCTCTTGGGTGACCCGGCTGTCTTGACTGACCTTGTTTTGCGATACGGTCTGGGCGTCAGTCAAAAAGGCGACGAAAAAATATGCCGTCAAGACCAGGCCCAACAACCCAAAAGCCAGAGCCGTGCCGGGAATTTCCCGCTTTTCGTCCATTTCAGGGAAATCAAAGCTGACCGCGCCGTTGCTGCTGGACTGCTGTTTGAACAAGGCCACCAGCTGTGTCTCATCCAGCTCCAGATGTCTGGCATAGGTGCGGATGAAACCGATGGCATAAGCCTCAGCCGGCAGCGCCTCAAGATTATCCGTTTCAATGGCCTCAAGGTGTTCGCGGCGGATGCGCAGTGTCAAGGCGATATCCGCAAGCTCCTGTTGAAGGTGCTCCCGCCTGTTTTTGAGAATATCACCTACAGTTTGAATCTGTTTGTCAGCCATATTATCCACACACAAAAAATCTGGACTCTGCCCCAATGAAACCACTGAACCGGGACGATTTCAATTGCTATAATTTAACTTTCAACCGTTCCGCCAGAGCTGTCAGGGACTCCCTTGAAGGGTCGGTGCCGGCCTGCGTCAATTCCGCATAGGCCTGTCTCAGCTTGCCAAGATGAACGGATCTGATCATCCGCTTCACCGGCCCGACGGATGAGGAGGGAATTGACAGTTTGGTGAAACCGAGGCCAAGCATGGCCATGGCCTCCAGCGGCCGGCCGGCGATTTCGCCACAAATGGTCGCGTCCACCTTATGACGGATACAAGCATCAGCAATTTGTTTCAGCACACCCAGCGGCGCTGCGGACAGAACATCATAGCGTCCCGACAAAAGCGGATTGCCGCGGTCGCTGGCGAAAAAAAACTGGAACAGGTCATTGGTCCCGATACTGATGAAATCGAGTTTGGGCAGCAGCCGGTCCAACTGCCAGATCAGCGAGGGCACCTCAAGCATTGTCCCGACCCTGACGCGGCACGGCTTTGGCAGATTGAATTTGTCAAGACGCTCCATCTCACGGTCAAGCATCAGGCGGGCCTTTTCAAACTCCGTGACCTCGGCAATCATCGGAAACATGACATTCAGCTCATGTCCGGCAGACGCCTGCAGCAACGCCCGAAGCTGATAGCGCAGCAGGCCGGGGCGGTCGAGGGCAATCCGGATGGCCCGCCACCCCATGGCCGGATTTTCCTCATGAGCATGCCGCATGTAGGGCAGCACTTTGTCGCCGCCGATATCCAGCGTCCGGAACGTGACCGGCTTGCCACCGGCATTATCCAAGACAAAGGAGTAAAATGCAGACTGCTCCTCGAGACGGGGCAATTTGGCGGACACCATAAACTGCAACTCGGTTCTGAACAGGCCAATGCCGTCTGCGCCCGAGTCGCTCAGGTTTTTCATATCAACACGCAGGCCGGCGTTCATCAGAACCTCCACCTCCCTGCCGTCACGGGTGACGCCGGGCAGTTTGCGCACCCGCGCATAACGTTTTTGACGCCGCGCAAGGGTTCTGGCGCGCTCGGCATAGCTTTCGATCATTTCGGGTGAGGGGTCGAGGAAGCAGGCCCCCATATCTGAGTCGACAATGATGTCCTGCCCGTCTTGCGCCATATCGACAATGCCCAGAACCCGGCCGACCATTGGTATCCCCAGCGCCCGGGCGACAATCGACACATGCGCGCTTTGCGAGCCTTCCTCCAGAATCAGGCCGCGCAGGTGTTTTCTTTCATAATCCAGCAACTCTGCAGGCCCCATGCCGCGGGCCACCAAAATGGCGTCTTTGGGCAGCTTGTCTGACGAGGCATAAACCGGCCGCCCGGTCAAAATCCGCAGCAGACGGTTGGTCAGATCCTCAAAATCATGCAACCGCTCGCGCAGATACACATCGCGCTGTCCGGTCAAACGCGCATGCATGTCCCCCTGGACCCGCTCGACAGCCGCCTCAGCCGTCAAGCCGGCGCGCACGGCGTCCCGCATGCGTGACAGCCATCCCTCATCATTGGCAAACATGCGATAGGTTTCAAGTACATCCAGATGTTCACCGGCATGTGAGACATCATCCTTGAGCAGCATTTCATCCACGGTGCGGCGCAGATCATAAACGGCGTTGTCCAGACGCTCGCGTTCCGCCTCAATATCCTCGGCAATCAGGCGTGAAACCTCAACCCGCGGTTCATGGAGCACCACATGTCCCATGGCCATGCCTTCGGTCAGACCCTGGCCTTCAAACCGACGCGGACCGTTGCGGCCCTCCTGCGCCTCCAGTTCACCGCTTTCGGCCAGCATTTCAGCCAACACCATCGCCACGGTCTGCAGCGCCTCAACCTCTTCATCAACAAATGTGCGGTAGGTCGTGTTCTGCACGACCAGAACCCCGGCAAGCGTACCGCCACGCAGAACCGGCACACCAACAAAAGAGTGAAAGCTCTCTTCCCCGGTTTCCGGGCGATAGGCAAACCGGGGATGGGTCTGCGCATCGGCCAGATTCAAGGGCCTGGCATGCTGGGCGATATCACCGACAAGCCCCTCACCGACCCGCAGGGTTGTCTGATGCACGGCTTCGCGCTTCAAACCCTCCGTCGCGCACAGCTCGAGCGTGTCTTTGTCTTTTTTCAGATAGACGGAACACACAGCTGTGTTCATGCTGGTTGCAATCAGCTCAACAATACGGTCCAGCCGAGCCTGACGCTCCATTTCCTCAAGCATGACCTGCCGCAGGCGGCGGAGCAGAATTCGGGGGCCTTCAACAGACAAGGGCATTATGCGCCGGCTTCACCCGTCATCATCAGGCGGGTTCAGCCTCTCCTTCCGCGCTGTCCAGACCATAGGCCGAGTGCAGCGACCTGACGGCCAGCTCAGTGTAGTCGGCGTCTATCAGCACGCTGACTTTGATTTCCGATGTCGAAATCACGTGGATGTTGATGCCCTTTTCAGCCAACACCGTAAACATTTTCTGGGCAACCCCGGCATGGCTGCGCATGCCAATTCCGACAATTGATATTTTCGACAGGCCGCCGGCGCTCTCCATTTGCGCAAAGCCGATGGCGTCCTGCGAACCCTCGACAACCCCTTTCGCCCGCGCCAACTCATCATTGGGCACGGTAAAGGTGATGTCCGTATGTCCGCCATCAGCCGAAATGTTCTGGACAATCATGTCCACATTGATGGCGGCCTCGGCCAGCGGACCGAACACGGCCGCGGCAACACCCGGTTTGTCCGCGACGCTGCGCAAGGTGATTTTCGCTTCATCCCGCGAATAGGCAATCCCGCTTACAACTTCCTGTTCCATAATGAACTCCTCATTGCAGACCAACGTGCCGACCAGACCATCATCAGGATAGTCGGCCGCCGGGTCATCAAAACTGGCGCGCACTTGCAGACTGACATTATGCACCATAGCCATTTCAACGGAACGGGTCTGCAAGACTTTCGCCCCTAATGATGCGCTTTCCAGCATCTCCTCATAGCTGATGCGCGACAGCCGTTGCGCCACAGGCACAATGCGCGGGTCTGTGGTGTAGACACCGTCCACATCCGTATATATGTCACACCGGTCGGCCTTCAGTGCGGCTGCAACCGCGACCGCACTGGTGTCTGAACCGCCGCGCCCGAGAGTTGTGATGCGGTTGTCCTCAGCAAGACCCTGAAACCCGGCAATGACCGCCACCCGGTTTTCTTCAAACTGCGCCTCTATAATGGTGGTGTCAATATCCTGAATGCGGGCTGCACCGTGGACACCGTTGGTCCGGACCGGCAACTGCCAGCCCAGCCAGGAGCGGGCCGGCACGCCTATCTCGTTCAACGCCATCGCCAGAAGGCCGATGCTGACCTGCTCGCCGGCCGCCACGACGACATCATATTCGCGCGCATCATGCAGCGGCGAAATCTCGCGTGTCAAATCCACCAGCCGGTTGGTTTCGCCGGACATGGCGGAGACGACAACGGCCACGTTATGACCGGCGTCAACCTCACGTTTGACGTGCTGCGCCACATTTTTGATCCGCTCAGGCGAGCCGACCGATGTACCGCCGAATTTCATGACAAGGCGTGCCATTTACATTCCTTTACCGATGAGGCGCAATCGTCGCCCCATGACTGGACTTGAAATAATTATTGCCCCATATAACAACAACATAAGGTGTTGTTCTTGTGCAAGCGGGGCTTATTTACTAGAAAAACACCTGAAATGTCCAGCGCCTTGTGAACTCCCGCGCTCAGGACCCAAGACTGAGGGGCGCCATGCCGAACCAAAACATGTCAACTGTTACCGTCAATGAGGCTGAAATCGCCAAATTTTCCGCCATGGCCGACGAATGGTGGGATCCGCACGGCAAATTCAAGCCCCTGCACAAATTCAACCCGACCCGATTGGATTACATCAAAACCGTGGCCTGCGCCCATTTCAACCTCAAACCTTCAGATGCCACCCCCCTGGAAGGTCTGCGTCTTCTGGACATTGGCTGCGGCGGCGGGCTGTTAAGCGAACCCATGTGCCGGCTTGGGGCGGATGTCATCGGGGCGGATGCCGGGGATGCCAACATCAAAACGGCGGCGGTTCATGCTGAAAAAATGGGGCTTTCCATTGACTATCGGCACACCACTGCGGACGCCCTGTGTGCCGAAGGCGAGACGTTTGACATCATTCTGAACATGGAGGTCGTCGAACATGTGGCGGATGTCCCGGCATTCATGAATGCCTGCGGCAAAATGGTCAGGCCGGGTGGCATCATGTTTTTCGCCACACTCAACCGGACGCTCAAATCCTTCGCACTGGCCATTGTCGGCGCTGAATATGTCCTGCGCTGGCTGCCCAGGGGCACACATGATTGGAGCCGTTTCATCACGCCTGACGAAATGACGGATTATCTTGAAATCTCCGGCTTGAGCCCCCTGGAAATGACCGGGGTCAGCTTCAACCCATTGGCCGACAGCTGGCGTCGGACAGCTGACCTGGCCGTCAATTACATGGGCTATGCCAGAAAATAGGCACTAATTGCGTTTCTTGGCCGGCACGGATGCCGGCAAAGGCAGAACCTCAATGCCTTCCTCCAAAAGGTCAACCGCATCCTCCGGGGTTGCCTCACCGTAAATGTCGCGCTGCTCCGCATCCCCGTAATGCATGGCCCGCGCCTCGTCCGCAAAACCGTCTCCGACATAATCAAAATTCTCGGTGACATGCTGCTCAACCTTTTGTGCCATTTTTATGAAGGCGTCCTTGTCGGACTGCGTTTGACTGGATTTTTTCGGGATTCCCGGCGCCATAATGGCTTTATCAACCTTACGGGTCGCGCAGACAGGACATTGCAGACGGCGCATGGCTTTGTCATCATCGAACGCGGCGCTGTCACGGAACCAGGCCTCAAATTCATGCCCATGGGTGCAGATCAGGTCATAACGGATCATTCACGATCTCCGTGATGAAGTTTTTGCCATGCTCCAGAACCGGTATTTGGCGTCTTGTCTTCTCCAGCCGCGCCATATCCAACGCCGCAATGATGACCCCTTCACCGTCCGCAAGTTCAGCCAAAATTTGCCCCCACGGATCGATGATCAGGCTGTGACCATAGGTTTCGCGGCCGTTTTCATGCAATCCGGATTGCGCCGGCGCCAGCACATAACAGCCGGTTTCCACGGCCCGCGCCCGCAGCAAAACCTCCCAATGCGCCGCGCCGGTCGGCTTGGTGAAGGCCGAGGGGACTGTCAGATACTGCGCCCCGGTCTCCGCCAGGCTTCTGTAAAGCCCGGCAAACCGCAGGTCATAACAGACGCTCATGCCCAGGGACCCGAAGGGCAATTTTACGACCACCGCCGTCCCCCCGCCGGCATAATTGGCCGACTCGCGATGACTTTCGCCATCCGCCAAAGTGACATCAAACAGATGAATTTTGTCATATCGGGCAACCAAGTTGCCGTCAGGCGCAAACATCAACGATCTGTTGACCGGGCGGCCGGCCCCGTTCAGGAGGATGAAGGAGCCGGCCTGCAACCAGATTTTGTGCCGGCGTGCCAGTTCCTTGAACCCCGCCACGCAGAGATCTTCGTTTTCCGTCCGGGCTGTGGCAAGCAGCATGTCGCGGTTGGCGGGCATGAAGTTGCTGGTTTCAGGCGTCACAATCCATTGCGCCCCTTGTTCCACCGCCATGGCGACAAAACCGGACAGGCGGTCAAGATTCGCCTCAGGCGAAACACCGCTGCAAAACTGGATACAGGCCGCTTTTGTGACATCACTCATGACCCCTATCATATATGAACTCTCTCCGGCATCACAACCCTGGCGACCGTCAACACCGACACCCTTGCCGCCCCGGCACGGCGCAACACCTTGGCGCAAGCCTCAACCGTTGCCCCGGTTGTCAGCACATCATCCACCAGAACCAGATGCCGGTCGACCACCGATGGCTTCTGTTTTTTGGGCAGGAGGAACGCCCCCTGCAGGTTTTTCCTGCGCATCGGCCGCGTCAGCCCGACCTGCTGGCGGGTCCGCTTCACGCGTTTGAGCAGGTCGATACGCATCGGCACACCGGCGGCATGTGCCAGACGCCGCGCCAGCTCCGCCGACTGGTTGTAGCGCCGTGACAAAAACCGCGTCCAGTGCAGGGGCACAGGCAGAAGAAAATCCGCGTCCTGCAAAATGGCATGTCCGGCCCGATGCATCCACGGCACCATCAAAGCGGCAAGCTCTGGACGGTTGTTGAATTTAAACCGGCGGATCAAATCACGGGCGGCGGCGTCATAACCGACAGCTGCCCGTGCGGCGTCATAAGCGGGCGGGCGCATCATGGCCCCGAGCGAAACCGTCTGCGGACCAAGGTCATAGGGCAGCGGCGCGCCGGTGCGGGCGCAGACCGGACCGTCAATGAAAGTCAAACCCTCCCAGCAGGAGCCGCAAAGGGCAGGCGTCTGCACCACCGTCACGCCGCACAGGGCGCATCTTGGCGGCAGGAGAAAATCCAAAACCTCAGTCAGGATTACGGGGGTGCCGTTTGGTTCATCAGTATGTGGCGTCATGTCTTGTTGTTTCCTTTGACCCATCATTAGGGCTATAGTGCCGCCATGACCGCCTCAGCACCAGAGATATTTGACCGCAAGCTGCGTGGGAACCGGCTGCTCAAGGCCCGCAGGGGCTTCACCGAGGTTGATTTCCTGCTCCGCCGCATGGCCCGGGACGTGAATGAGCGTCTGCTTGACATCAACCGCACCTTTCAACACACCCTCATCATCGCGCCGCATGAATGTGTCCTGGATGAGCTGCCGGCCCTGAAAGACAAAAGCCATAGCACCACTTTGCGGCGGTCAACCCCTGTCAGTGACGATTTCATCGACGAGGAGCTTCTTGACCTTGAACACGGCAGTCATGACCTGATCCTCTCCCTGGGCGGGCTGCACAGCGTCAATGACCTGCCCGGCAGCCTGATTCAGCTCCGTCTGGCCCTGCAGCCGGATGGTTTGTTGCTGGGCGCTTTGCCGGGCGGCGAAACCCTGACCGAACTGCGCGCGAGCTTTCTGCAGGCCGAGGCTGAAACCCAGAGCGGTGTCAGCCCGCGGGTGCACCCCTTCGCCGATATGCAGGATATGGGCGCCCTGCTGCAGCGCGCCGGCTTTGCCCTGCCGGTGGTTGACTGCGACAAGGTGACGGTGCGTTATGAAACCCCGTTGCATCTGCTCAACGAAATCCGGCGCATGGGCGAAGCCAACTGCCTGCAAGACAGGCGCCGCGTGCCGTTACGCCGCCAGACACTGATGCGTCTGGCTGAAATTTACACCTCGGAACATGGCGACGCTGACAGCAGAGTGCCGGCCAGTTTTGAGCTGATCCATATCTCCGGTTGGGCGCCCCATGACAGCCAGCAAAAACCATTGCGCCCCGGCAGCGCCAAAATGCGCTTGGCCGACGCCCTGAACACGCAGGAGAAGAAGCTCTAGACGAGTTCGCACAAAATTCCGAGAAGCGGCAGGTCCGCCGGGGGCATGTCAAACTTGAACAACTGCACCGGCTTGACCCATTGCATCGCCTGACCTTCCCTTGGCCTGACAACACCGTGCCATTTGCGGCAGACAAACAGCGGCATCAGCAAATGAAAATCCTCATAGGCATGGCTGGCAAAACTCAAAGGCGCCAGACAATTGTGCGTGACATCAATGTCCAGTTCCTCCTTCAATTCGCGGATCAAGGCCTGCTCCGGGGTTTCCCCCGGCTCAACCTTGCCGCCCGGAAACTCCCACTTGCCGGCCATGGATTTGCCGGGCGGGCGCTGGGTCACCAGAACGTGACCCTTTTCGTCAACCAGTGCCCCGGCGGCGACAAGAACCTGCCTCATGATCAACTCCGGTAATCGGCATTGATGGAGATGTAGTCATGTGTCAGATCGGACGTCCAAACACAGGCCGCGCCTCTGCCGACCCCCAACTGCACGTCCAGTGTGATCTCACGGCCGCGCATGTGCCGCGCCACCGGGCGTTCATCATAGCCTTTGACGGCGCGCCCGGATGCGGCGACCTTATGGCCGCCAATGGTGATGCCAAGCCGGTCGCGGTCGGCCGGTTCGCCGGATTTCCCGACCGCCATGACAATACGACCCCAATTCGCGTCCTCGCCCGCCATCGCCGTCTTGACCAGTGGTGAATTGGCGATGGACAGGGCAACACGGCGGGCCGAGGCGTCCGAAACAGCGCCGCGGACTTTCACGGTCACGAATTTGGTGGCCCCCTCGCCGTCACGGACAATCAACTGCGCCATGTCCTGCATCACCTCGTTCAAGGCCCTGCGGAAGGCGGTCAGCCTTTTGTCCCCGGCGCTTTTGACCGGGCCGCCTCTGTGTTTGGCCGTTCTGGTCGCAAACAGTAGCACGGTGTCGGATGTTGAGGTGTCGCTGTCAACCGTAATCGCATTGAAACTGCCGGGCACGGTGTCTTTCAAAAGTTTCCGCAAAACCGGCGCCGGCAGGTCGGCATCCGTGACGAAAAAGCCGAGCATGGTCGCCATGTCAGGGGCAATCATGCCGGAACCTTTGGCGATGCCGTTGATGCGCACTTTCGTGCCGCCAAGAGTGACCTCCCGGGTCACGGTTTTGGGGAATGTGTCTGTGGTCATGATGGCTTTGGCGGCGGCCAGCCAATCCCCCTTTTCGTGCAGGGTGTCATAACCGGCGTCCAGCCCGTCACATATCGGACCGGTGTCGAGATCTTCGCCGATCACCCCGGTTGACGCCATCATGACCTGCGCCGGCGGGAGGCCGGCTTTGGCTGCCATGTAGGCGCCAATGGCGGCAACAGCGCGCGTGCCCTGGCGCCCGGTGAAGGCGTTGGCGTTGCCGGCATTGACCACCAACGCCCCGGCCTTGCCCTGCGGCAGATTGGCTTTGCACCAGTCGACGGCGGCTGACGGCATGGAGGAGCGCGTCGTCACCCCGGCGACCGTGGTACCGGGGGCGAATGTCATCATCAACAAATCATCCCGGCCTTGATATTTGACACCCGTGGCCACTGTGGTGAGCCGTGCCCCGGCAATGGCGGGCAGTTTTTTCTGCCGTTTGGGTGCCAGCGGCGAGATGTTTGCATGTTGAACCATGGCGGAATCCTTTTCCTGTCTGTGCCTGTACAACCTTATGCCATGAAACGACCAGTCGGCAACAGAACCTCATTTAACAAAGGCCTGCGTGAAGGGCAAATTCTTCCGGCTTATTGCCGGTGTGCTCATTGACATGACCCGGCAGGATGCTTACATGAACCTTATATAAATGTATTCAGGGGGCAGTCCCTGGCTTTTAGAGGGATTACCCATGTTGGGACTTAACGCCATTGCGCGACGTCTATTCGGCACAGTCAATGACCGCAAGCTCAAACCGTATCTGGCCCGCGTCAACCGCATCAATGAGCTCGAAGCTGAATTTGAGGCGTTGAGCGACGCCGAGTTAAAAGCCAAAACGCAGGCGTTCAAAAACCAGCTTGCCGACGGGGTGACGTTGGATGCGCTACTGGAACCCGCCTTTGCGGCGGTCAGGGAAGCGGCGAAACGCACGCTCGGCCAGCGCCATTTCGATGTACAGCTTGTCGGCGGCATGGCCCTGCATGATGGCAAAATCGCCGAAATGAAAACCGGCGAAGGCAAAACGCTGGTCGCCACACTGCCCTGTTACCTCAACGCCTTGACAGGCAACGGCGTGCATGTCGTCACCGTCAATGATTATCTGGCCCAGCGCGACTCCGACTGGATGTCCCAGGTGCACACTTTCCTCGGGCTGAGTGTCGGCTGCATCACCAACAGCATGAGCGATGCCGAACGCCGCGCCGCGTATGAATGTGACATCACCTATGGCACGAACAATGAATTCGGCTTTGACTATCTGCGCGACAACATGAAATACAGCCGGGAGGATATGGCGCAGGGCGCACTGCATTTCGCCATTATTGACGAGGTTGACTCAATCCTGATTGACGAGGCCCGCACCCCGCTGATCATTTCCGGCCCGTTGGAGGACAAAAGCGGGCTTTACAACCAAATTGACAAGCTTGTCGCCAAACTCGAGGCGCCGCATTTCGAACTTGATGAAAAGACCAATAATGTTGTCCTGACAGATGACGGCAATGACGTGGTTGAGGGTCTTTTGAAAGAGGCCGGCCTGATGGAGGCGGACAGCACGATTTATGATGTCAGCAACATCACCCTAGTCCATCATGTCACCAATGCGCTGAAAGCCCATAAGCTGTTCGCCCGTGACAAGGACTACATCGTCAAGGACGGGCAGGTTGTCCTGATTGACGAATTCACCGGCCGCATGATGGAGGGCCGACGCTTCTCCGACGGCCTGCATCAGGCACTTGAGGCCAAGGAGGGCGCAGCCATCCAGCCTGAAAACCAGACGCTGGCCTCCGTGACCTTCCAGAATTATTTTCGGCTTTACGGCAAGATGGCCGGCATGACCGGAACAGCCCTGACCGAGGCCGAGGAGTTGATGGACATTTACGGGCTGGATGTCCTCGAAATCCCGACCAACACCCCGGTGGCGCGCCTTGACCATGATGACCAGATTTTCCGCACCCATAAGGAAAAGACCGAGGCTGTCATTGAGCTGATTGCGGATTGCCGCGAGCGCGGTCAACCGGTGCTGGTCGGCACCACCTCGATTGAAAAATCAGAGGACCTGTCGGCTGAGCTGAAAAACCGCAAAATCCCGCATAATGTCCTGAACGCCCGCTATCATGAGCAGGAAGCCGCCATCATCGCGCAGGCCGGCGTGCCAGGAGCCGTGACCATCGCCACCAATATGGCCGGCCGCGGCACAGACATTCAGCTTGGCGGCAATCTGGATATGCGGCTGTCGCAGGAGCTTGACGAAAACGCCGACGAGGGCAGACGCGGTGAGATGAAGGCGAAAATCGAAACCGAGATCAACGCCGCCAAGCAGGAGGCGCTGGCCGCCGGCGGGCTATGTGTCGTCGGGACGGAGCGCCATGAGAGCCGGCGCATTGACAATCAGCTGCGTGGACGTTCAGGCCGCCAGGGTGATCCGGGCGCGTCCTATTTCTTCCTCAGCCTTGAAGACGACCTGATGCGCATTTTCGGCACTGACCGCATGGACGCCATTTTGGGTCGTCTGGGTCTTGAGGAGGGGGAGGCGATTGTCCACCGCTGGATCAACAAGGCGCTGGAGCGGGCGCAGAAAAAAGTTGAGGCGCGCAATTTTGACATCCGGAAAAACATCCTGAAATTTGATGATGTCATGAACGACCAGCGCAAGGTGGTGTTTGAACAGCGGCTCGACTTCATGTCGGCAACCGACCTCAGCACCATCATCAAGGATATGCGCCAGCAGGTGATTGAAGAGCAGGTCGCTGCGCATATACCTGAACGCGCCTATGCCGAGCAATGGGACATGAAGGGCCTGGCCGCCCAGCTGAACGCCGTTTTCGGGCAGGATTTCGGCGTCACCGCATGGGCCGAGGAGGAGGGCATTGCCAATGATGAGATCATTGAGCGGCTGCAACAGAAAACGGACGATCTGGCTGCGGCGCGCGCCGTAGAGATCGGGCCGGACCTGATGCGTCAGGTTGAAAAAAGCCTGATGCTCCAGATTCTCGACCAGCATTGGCGCGAACATCTGCACACGCTTGAACATCTGCGTCAGGTCATTGGCATGCGCGCCTATGGCCAGCGCGACCCATTGTCGGAATACAAGCTGGAAGCCTTTGGCATGTTTTCCAACATGCTCGATCAACTGCGCTATGACGTGACGCGCTATGTCATGAATGTGTCGGTTGAAATCGCCGAAAATGTCCAAACCCCTGAGACACCCGACATGCAAGCCCGGGACAGCGGGCCAAATGCGGCGGACCGGGAGACGTTCGGGAAAGTGCCGCGCAATGCCCCCTGCCCGTGCGGTTCAGGGCGCAAATTCAAGCATTGCCATGGCCGCGCTGCCTGAAAGCAGCGTTTAGACGAGTCCCTCGCGGCCCATAGACAGGAATTTTTCCCGGCGACTTTTACGCAGCGCTTCCGGTGACAGGCCTGTGAGGGCGTCAATCTCCTCAATCACCGCATCCCCGACGGCGTTCATCATTGCTTCACGCTCACGATGGGCGCCACCGACCGGTTCTTCGAGAATACGGTCTATCACGCCAAGCTCCTGCAGGCTTTGTGAAGTGACCTTCAATGCGGTGGCCGCCTCTTTCGCCTTGTCCCGCGAACGCCATAAAATGGAGGCACAGGCCTCAGGGGACGCCACGGCGTAAATCGAATGCTCCAGCATCAGAATCCGGTTGGCGGTCGCCAGCGCCAAAGCCCCACCGGAGCCCCCTTCGCCGACAACCACAGAGACGAACGGAACCCCCACCTGCAGGCATTTGTCCGTACACCGCGCAATCGCCTCGGCCTGGCCGCGTTCCTCGGCACCAATGCCCGGATAGGCACCCGATGTGTCAACCAGCGTGACCAGCGGCAGGTTGAAGCGTTCCGCCAGCTCCATGATGCGGATCGCCTTGCGGTAGCCCTCCGGCCGGGCCATGCCGAAATTGTGCTTGATGCGGCTTTGCGTATTGTTGCCCTTTTCATGACCCATAATGGCCACGCGCCGACCTTTCCAGCGGCCCAGCCCGGCAACAATCGCGTGATCCTCAGAAAACAGACGGTCACCGGCCAATGGTGTGAAGTCCTCCACCAGCGTTTCCACATAATCCTTGAAGTGCGGGCGGGCCGGATGCCGGGCAACCTGGGTTTTTTGCCAGGGATCGAGACTTTTATAGGTTTTGGCGAGTTGATCAGCGACTTTGGTCTCCAGTTTGGCGACTTCATCGACAATGCTGATCTCCGGGTCATCCTGCGACATCACCCTGAGTTCCTGGATTTTACCCTCCAGTTCAGCAATCGGTTTTTCAAAATCGAGGTAAACCTGCATTTTTTCCTCACCCGTTAATGATTGATCCAAAATATGCGTGGTTTCAAAAAATTACAATTGAAATCGTTTTCACGACGCGGAACGGCCGTTTACCCGTGCGGTTTTCCCTTGCTTTTGAAATCCGGCAGCCCGCCGGCCAAGGGGTGTGCATTTTCCACCAGCTCCTGCTGACGGCTTTGCAGCACCCGCGTATATATTTGTGTGGTGGAAATGTTGCTGTGACCGAGCATTTTCTGAACAGAGGTCAACTGGGCGCCATTGGCGAGCAGATGTGTCGCAAAAGCGTGCCTCAAGACATGCGGGGTCAAACGCCGATCCCCCATGCCCGCCCTGCGGGCCGCCGTCTCAAGCAATTGGGCAAAGCGCTGGCGGGTCAAATGACCATCGGCACTGCGAGATGGAAACAGATAGGGCGACCCCAGAAACTTTTTTTGCTCCACCAGCCAGCTTTGCCATTTGGCGAGGGCCTCCTGCGCTTTGCCACCCAACGGAACCATCCGTTCACGGTGGCCTTTGCCAAGCACAATCAAACGCCCGCGGGACAGGGAGATGTTCTGCTGACGGATGGAGACGAGTTCTGAAACCCGGACCCCGGTGGCATAAAGAATCTCCAAAAGACAGATCAGACGCCTTTTTTCACCCTCCGCCTTGTCGGTTTCGGCCGGCATGTCATAAACAGCACGCATGAGGCGCTCGACATCGTCTTGGCTCAGATACTTCGGCAAAGCCTGACCGGTTTTCGGGCGCGGCAACCTGTCCACGGGACTGGCCGGGACCACCCCCTCAAGCACCAGATAGGTGTAAAATTTTGTCAAGGAAGAGACCAGCCGGGCCGCCGTGCTGGCAGCTTTGCCTTGGGCGGCAATCTTGTCCAGATAAGCCAGAATATCTGCGCGCTCGGCACTTTGCAGGGACTGTCCATTTGGCTCCAGAAAAGCGGCCAAACCTTTCAGGTCATTGCCGTATGCCGCCAGCGTGTGTTTGGACGCACCCTGTTCAGCGCTCATCGTCTCCAAAAAAGCCTCGATCAGCAAGCCGGAGGGTGTCCGCGCCATGGCTTTACCCCCCGATGACAAGCTGCGCCGCCTGCCTGGTCAAAAGATGACGGGCCATATCGCGCGCTTCGGCATCAAGGCCAAGCGTCTGAAGTGTCTGCATGACGCGCCGCATAGCGGCCATATCATAACGGTTTTGCCGCTCTTGACGCCCGACGGCAATCAAGCCGTGCAACAAGGCCGTTCCAAGATCACCGGCGGCAACCGCTTTTTCCATGTCGGCCAGGGTGCGGGCCAGCACCTTGTCCGTGGGTTCCGTTTCAACGGTCTGGCGCAGATATGACGGCACCTCATAACCAAACAGAGGCAACATGTTAATTTCGCTGGCAACATAGGCCCGCTCCTCGACAGTTCCGGTTTCGAGAATGGCATTCATCAAAACCGCTTCCATCGGGGCCACGCCCAATATGGCCGGCAGGTCGTCCATGTCCGCAACAGTCCCGGCCGCCGCCAGCAGACCGGCGGCCTGTTCGTCCGCCACCTGTTCTTCCACATCATCCATCAACCGGATCAGGCCGTTCAAATTTCTGCTTTTGGCCGATGGCAGGCCGTTTTGCCGCTCCAGCAGAACATCATACCAGGCCGCCGCCCGGGGCAGGTCGCCGAGATACACAAAGGCCGGCACCGCATAGAGGGCAAAATCAGCATATTCCAGAGCCGGCGCAACAGCCTGCAGATTCGGCGCCAGCAAGTCCACCACCAACTCCCAATCCCCGACCATCAAGGCCGAGAGAAGAAGATCCTGCAAAGCCAGGATTTTACCCTCTGGCGTCACGGGTTCATCGATAATGCGCATTTGCCGCGCCCGCACAATAATGTCATCAGCAGGCTCGACGGCTTCAGACGTATCCTGCATGGTTTCAATTGTGTCCGCCTCCAACGCAGCGGGGGCGATCACGCCGAACTCAACCATATCCATCAAGGCCCGGAGATAAACTGGTTCAATCGTTTTCAGCATGACCCCGCGTTGGGCCAAAAGCAGCTGGATGTTTTGCGGCTGTTTGAGGTTCTTGGCAAACCTTGCGACCAAAGCCGGGTTGAGATGCGCCACTTCAGGCGCAAATAAACGCGCGCCGGCCTTCAACAGGATAACCGACTGAAGGACGCTCAACCTGTTGCCCTGCACCGGCTGCGACCTTTGGTAGGGAATCTCGGCCGTCAAGGCGAACATCGCATCCAGAAACAATGTGTCCTTGATGCCGCTCTCGCGTGCCAGATCCAGGGTCAGCATGGCCGCGGAAACGTCGCCGGCCTCCAGCTGGCAGACCGCCCGAAGCTTTGTCGCAAAATCCTGAATCGGCGCAGGTGCCTGCAGGCGGGCAAACTGACCCAGCAGACCGCAGGCAGCCGGCACATCATTGTTCACCAGAGCGACCTCGGCGGCCAGACGTGTAACCAATGGGTCACGCAGTTGTGCCCCGGTCATGTCAATCATGGCACTGACGGCTTCAATTTCCCCCAGCTGCATCAAATAAATGAGGCGCTGGGCAAAAAAACTCTCCTTATCCGAAAGCCCCGGCGGCGGGGCGGCCTCTGTTGTCATCAGCTGATAGGCAATACTGGTTGCGACAGGTGACTTGAAGCTGCTCGGAATCCGTTTGAAAAGCCGGGTGACAGTTGACAACCGGCTGGCACGCCACAGCTGCGGACCGAGGCCCTTTTGCAGGCCGATATCCGTATCCTCAAGGTTGCCGAGCTCACCGACCTGCACCGCGCCGCTTCCCCCCGGCAAGGCCGCGACCTGACGCACCGGACGCGCCAGCTTGACCCCGCCGGGCTTGAGCTGCGGCAGACTGGCTGCCGTCGGCTCCTGCTGACCCGGCACATCACGCTCAATCGACAGGGTGACTTTGGTTTTTGGGATAATGTTGAGGGGGGACCGCGTGGCTTTTTCTTTGGCTGCTGTCTCGACGGTCAGCAACAGCAAGCTCGCCAGCACCAGACCGGCCGGCGCCGCCACACGAGACCGGCCACGGCTGAACAATATGGCTGCAAAAACGCTCATTGCTTCTGCCAATATCACGAGTAAACCTGTGCTATTGGAAAGTTTCGTTCGGGATGATTTCAACCGTTGTTTCCCGCTCCGGTTGAACGGCCTGCGCCAGATAGGCAACAGCGACAATCATCACAATGGCGGCAATCACACCAGCAATCGCCAAACGGACACCCATGGACATGCATTCTCTCCAAAAAGTTTCTTGTCAGTTTAACATGCGTCGCAAATGCGGCACAAGAATGGCAAGCGGATTGAAAACCGGGAGATCACTTCTTGATGTGCGGGGGGGCCGCTTGGGCGATCAGGGCCTCAATATCCAGCGCCGTTTCGAGGCCATCAGCCAAATCGTCCAGCGCCTGGTCAACGGTCTGCTCATAACCCGCCGCCCCGTCCTGGACCGGATGGGAGGACGTTTGCGGGACAAGGCTGTCAAGCCACTTGCGCCTGAAGTCGTCTTGCGCAAACAACCCGTGCAGATAGGTTCCCGCCACGCGTCCATCCGGGCTGGTGGCGCCGTCGGTTTCTCCGCCGGACAAAATGCTGAACGGCCGGGTCCTGTCCGGTCCGTCCGTCACCCCGGCATGAATCTCATAGGCTGTGATCGACCGACCGGTTAATGCGTGTACCGCCTCAACCTCTCGGGTCTGTTTGGCCGGGTGCATGACCGTCTCAACATCCAGCAGCCCCAGCCCTTCGCTCTGGCCGGCCATGCCGTCCACACCATCCGGGTCAATGAGCGTGCGCCCGAGCATCTGATAGCCGCCGCACAGGCCAAGCACATGCCCGCCGCGTCTGACATGAGCCTGCAGATCATGGTGCCAGCCCTGCTGCCTGAAAAAGCTCATATCGCCCAGTGAGGATTTTGTGCCAAACAGGATGACAACATCCGCGTCCTGCGGCAGCGGGGTGCCGGGCTTAATGAAATGAAAATCCACATCCGCCTCATGGCGCAAAGGGTCCGCATCGTCAAAATTGGCCATGCGCGACAACATTGGCGCAACCACCTTCACCCGCTTTGCGCCGTCGGCTTTTGCCGGCATGGTGAGGGGGACGGCATCCTCAGCCGGCAGCCGGGATACGCAGGCAAGCCAGGGCACGACCCCCATGCACGGCCAGGCTGTCATCGCCTCTATCGTTGCAACCCCCTCATCAAACAAACGCGCATCGCCGCGAAACTTGTTCACCAGAAAGCTTTTTATCAGCGCAGCATCCTCCGGATCATCACGCTGCAAGACGCTCTGTGTGCCGCAAAGGGCGGCAATCACCCCGCCCCGGTCAATGTCGCCGACCAGACAGACCGGCACACCGGCGGCACGGGCGAACCCCATATTGGCGATGTCGCCCCGCCTGAGGTTGACTTCGGCCGGACTGCCTGCGCCTTCAACGAGAACCAGGTCATAGGCCGAGACCAGCCGTTCAAAACTTTCCAGAACCGGAGCCAGCAACACCCCGCGCCCGGACATATAATCGGCCGCTTCTGCGGCCTGCCGCACTTTGCCATGAACAATGATCTGCGCCGCCGTATCGCTTTGCGGCTTCAACAGGACAGGGTTGAAATCGGTGTGCGGAACCAGCCCGGCGGCGCGCGCCTGCAAAGCCTGCGCCCTGCCGATTTCCCCGCCATCCGGGCAGACCGCGGCATTGTTTGACATGTTCTGCGGTTTGAAGGGGGCGACCCGCAGCCCCCGCCGCCGCATCAGGCGACACAAACCGGCCACCAGGACGGTTTTGCCGACATCAGATCCGGTGCCTTGAAACATCAGGGCGCGGGCACCGCCAGCGGTCATGTCTGCCCCCTGTCCCGTGGACCATGAAGATGCACCCTGGGCGCTGCGGCAGAGACGTCAATGTGACTGTCCATATCAAAAACCCTGGCAACATTATCCCTGGTCAGGGTTTCCGCCACAGTCCCGTCGGCGACGATCCGCCCGTCAAACATCCAGATCAGCCGGTCGGCATAGCGGGCGGCGATGTCGAGATCATGCAGAACGACCAGGGCACCATGACCGTCCGCAACATAAGATTTGATGAGTTGCATGATCCGGTGCTGATGATGCGGGTCAAGCGCCGTAATCGGTTCATCAGCCAGCAGCAGAGGCGTTTGTGCGGCAAACAGGCGGGCACAATGGACCCGCGTCTGTTCTCCCCCCGACAAGGTCAGCATCGACCGGTGCCGCAAATGGCCGATATTGCAGGCGGTCAGGGCCCGCTCAACAACCTCACGGTCCCGGCCGCCCATCATGCCCATCCCCCCACCATGCGCATAACGGCCCAAAGCAACCACATCCTCAACGCGGTTCGGCCAGGCCAACCCGCGGGATTGCGGCAGATATCCGAGTCGTTTGGCGCGCTCCTGATCGCCGTAAGCCGCTGGCGGCACACCGGAGAGCAGAACATGTCCGCTTTGCGGCGTCACAAGACCGCAGGCAAGTTTCATAAGGCTGCTTTTACCGGCGCCGTTGGGACCCAGCACAACCACCAGTTCCCCCTGCCGGAGCGTGAAGGAAAGGTCGGCAATCAAGGGGGCGCCGTCCGGCCCCCAGACAACCTGTTCAAACACCAACATGTGAGGCGTTTCATCCATGTCTGGCCCCCTGCACGGGCTTGGCCCCTTTGATGGCGATGGAGACAAACACCGGTGCACCAATGAGCGCGGCGACAACCCCCAATTTCAGCTCCGTCGCGCCGGGGAGCAGCCGTACGGCTATATCCGATACAACCAATATCAATCCGGCCAGCAATCCGGACGGCAGCAAAGACCGTGCCGGATCATAGCCGACAAACGGGCGGATGATATGCGGCGCAATGATGCCGAGAAACCCGATGGCACCCGCCAGCGCCACACCGGCGCCGGTCATCAGCCCGGTGCCGGCAATCACGCCATAACGCAACCGCCGCAGATTGACCCCCAGCGCATGCGCCGACTCCTCGCCGAGCGTCAGCGCCGATAGCCCCCGGCGTTCACGCCACAGCACACCCAGGCCGAAAACCATAAAGGGAAGGACCAGCAGAATGTCATCCCTGCTCCGGTAAGCCACAGAGCCGAGCGTCCAATTCACCATATCAGACAGGGTGAATGGGTTGGGCGCCAGATTCATCAACAAGGCCATCATCGCGCCGGCGAAGCTTGACAAGCCGACACCGGCCAAAATCAGGACAATCATGTTGGCGCCCCGGCGCGCCACAGCAGCAATGAAAAGGGTTGCCGTCAGGGCACCGATTATCGCCGCCGCCGGCAGCACCAAAACACTGAGCCCGGCCAGGCCGTAAAAAATCACAAGGGTGGCGCACAGCACGGCGCTGGCGGAAACTCCAAGCACACCCGGCTCGGCCAGCGGGTTGCGCAACAGACCCTGCAGGGCCGCACCGCTGACACCCAGTGTGGCACCGACCAGCCAGGCTGCCAAGGCCCGCGGCAGGCGAATGTCAAAAACGATCCGCCGTGACACCTCATCTCCGCCCCCAAACAAGATGCCGAGCAGGTCAAGCGGCGGATAGGGGGTTGGACCGAGCAGACAGGCGGCCAGCACGGCCAGGCCCCCGGCCAAAGCCAACCCGAGCGACAGCTTGGGGACAGAACCCGGGGTCATTCAGCCATCCCCCCGTGTTCCACCCGTTTTCCGCCCGGCGTCTCCAGCTGTTTCAGGACATCCATCAGGAACCAGGCGCCGCAGGAGGTGATGGCCCCGGACAGGGCGATGGGGCGGTCATCCTGCAGAGATCGGGCCACTGGATGCCGTGCCGGGGACCATTTGTTTCTGTCTTCATAGCCGGCCCCGAATGAGGCGTAGATCACCCGGTCCGGGGTCTCCCGCACCAGCTTTTCCAATGGCAGGCTACGCCAGCCCTGTCTGTTTTCGTAATTGTCATATCCGGCATGACGGATCAGTTGGTCAATCAAGGTCCCGCGGCCGGCGGTCAAGCCGCCCGGCGTCATGTAAAGCAGCGTCTTTCCACGGGCGGGGGCCGGACGCTCAAGCAGGTCCTCCACGCGGCGCGCCTCGGCCTCAGCCTTTTGCGGGGCTCCCAGCAGGCCGCCAATTTGCCGGGTCAGGCCCGGAATATCCTGAAGACGCATTGCGGTTGGAACCTGCACCACACGAATACCGGCCTGTTGAAAATACGTCACCGCTTTTGGGCCACCGCCATAGCTGCGGACCACCAAATCGGGCTGCAGGGCCAAGACATGCTCCGCCCGCGCTGAGGTCTGGGCAAAACCGGCGGCTTTGTCCCGAAAATATGAAAAGGGTTTGCGGGCGTCCGGTGACAGGGCCGCAATGCGGTCCCTGTCCAGAAAGTGCAGCACATATTGGTCGGCGCAATAATCCAGCGAAACAACCTGCCCTGCCGCATCCGACAGGGCCGGTGCGGGGGCGGCGGTCAACAGGACCGCTGCCAATAAATGTCTGAACCGCACAACCCAATGCATCACTTACCTAATCCTACAATCCAAACCGCACACCGACAGAACCGGACAGGCCGGGTGTGCCATAGCCAAGCACCTGCTGGTAATCCTCGTCAAACAGGTTTTCAACCCTGCCATAAAGCTGCCAGCCGGACCCCAGCTCATAAGCGGCGTTGGCATCGACCCGCGTCCAGCTGCCCAGCATGACCGTCGAGCCGTTGCTGTTCGCTTCGGTGCCATTGTAGCGCACAATCAGATTGGCCGAAAACACATCACCGCCGTCATAAGCCAGCGCGATATTGCCCTCATGTTCGGGAATGCGCCCCAGCCGCTGCCCGCCACCGGTTGTTGCATCGGTGAAGGTGTAGTCAGCCGTCAGGGTCACCGTGTCGGTCAACCCCATTTGCGCCGACACCTCAAAACCCTGCGTGTCCGCCTCATTGACATTGGCATAGCAGTTCGCCGCACAGGGCCAGACACCGACATATTGCAACAGGTTTTTGGTGTCCTGCCTGAAATAGGTCAGGTCAAGCAACAGCCCCGCCCCGCCCTGATATGTCAGGCCAAGGTCAAAGCTGGTGGTTTCCTCCGGCTGCAAGGACGCTGTATCGTTCAGCTCGTCCAGCGTCGGGGCTTTGCGCCCCTGGCTGTAGGCCGCCCGCAGGCGGACTTTTTCGGACAGCTCATAGGCGGCGGTGGCACGGCCGGTCACGTCATCACCGAACAGGCTGTGGTCGTCATGCCGCAATCCCGCCGTCAGGGTCAAACGGTCACTTGGGCTGCGCTCATAAAGCCCGAACAGGCTGGTCATGTCGGCCTCATCATCCATGCCCGCATTTTCAGCCTGAATGTCCTCAAAATCGATACCAAAAGCCGTCCGGCTGGTGTCATCCAGC
The DNA here is from genome assembly GCA_049890195.1 of Parvibaculales bacterium. Taxonomy (GTDB): domain Bacteria; phylum Pseudomonadota; class Alphaproteobacteria; order RS24; family RS24; genus JAYQKL01. The sequence continues at coordinate 398,470 of JBMHBY010000003.1, read as the reverse complement.
TGGATGACGGACTGATAGCGCAGCTGCAGTCGGCGGCCGCGTTCCCCGAACGGATAGGCGTCGGCACCGTAATTGTCCCGCTCCACACGGGTGAACCCGAACTGCAGGTCATGGGTGACATCTTCACTGGGCGCATAATGCGCGCCCAGCGTCGCAACAAGCTGGTCATTGTCGGCCAGCGCCTCGCCGTCCACCGGGCCGAAGGCGTCAAATTCGGTTTTGGACGATGTGGCGTAAAGGGCGGCGTCAAGGCGCAGGCGGTCGGAAACAGTCACCCGCCCCTTGGCAGAAAGGGAGACACCTTCAAAACCGTCTTTTTCCGGATTGCCGTCATCCTCCTCGGCTTTGGAAATTCCGTCCGATTCCTGGTAATTGACCGCCAGCCGGCCGGACGCGCTGCCGCGGACCCCGCCCACGGCCATGCCGGCGCGTATGGTGTTGAAGGAGCCGGCCTCACCATAGCCGGAGAATTCAGACCCCTCCGGCTGTTTGGTCATGATGCTGACGACACCGGCCATCGCATCCGACCCCCAAAGTGTGGCCTGACCACCCTTGAGAATTTCAATCCGCTCAATATTTGCCGCATCAAGGGAGGCGAAATTAAAGGCATTGCCGACCGAGGTCGGGTCGTTGACAGCCACACCATCTATCAGGACAAGCGTGTGCCCGTTGGCGCTCGCCCCGCGGGTGCGGACAAAACCGGAGCCGCCAAACGGCCCGTTCTGGTTGACGGAAACGCCGGGCGCATCGGCCACGGCGTCGATGACAAAATCATATCCCCTCAGCCTGATCTGCTCTGCGGTGATCACACTGACGCTGGTTCCGGCCTCAGACAGGGCGGTCGGCAGGCGGGTGCCGTAAACGGTGATTTCACTGACCGGCCCTGCCAAACCCGGATACGGCGCCAAAGGCACCATCACTGCCAAGGCCAAAGCGGTGTTTCTTGACCTGTTCTTTTGTCCCGAGAAATTCATTATGTCTTCCTTTTCTCTTTCATTGCATAAGCTGACCGACCGCATGCACAAGGGCATGACGGCTGTCTTTTCAACGCTGAACTGTGTCGTTTCTGAGAAAGGTATCCCGTTCCAACTGGCTGTTCCCGGCCTGGAACGAACGACGTAATGGCAGGTCTCCTGACTTGTTCTTCGCTGCAAACCGCCGCCTTCCCGGATTGGACACCAGTGGCCTTATGGCGGTTCACTCTTAACTTACAGTTGCGGGTACAGCGCCGGATTCTCACCGACTTCCCTCTTAGCGGCGCACCTTGGTGCACCGAACCATTGGCGAAAGGTTTATCAGATGCGAACCTGAAGTGTCAATCAACCGCTGATTGTCGGCAAAAACAAAGGACAAAGCTCTGGACGTTGGGGCTTGTGCCGGATAGACAAGGGTATGGAAAACTCAGCAAATGACACTTTGCGCAAAACGGTTGTGCTGGTCGGCATGATGGGCAGCGGCAAATCCTCAATCGGGCGGATGTTGGCCGACAGGCTCGGGGTCGGCTTCAAGGATGCCGACAGCGAAATCGAGGCGGCGGCGGCCATGAGCATTCCGGAGATTTTCGAGGCGCATGGGGAGGCGCATTTCCGCGGCGGGGAACGCCGGGTGATCGAACGCCTGCTGGCTGAGCCGCCGCATATTCTGGCCACCGGCGGGGGGGCGTTTTGTCATGCTGAAACACGCAGCCTGATCAAGCAGACTGCCTGTTCCGTCTGGCTGAATGTCGAGATCAAGGAGCTGGTGCGCCGGGTCAACAAACGACCCGGCAAACGGCCGCTGTTGAACACAGGCGACCCGGAGGAAATCTTGACCGGACTGCTTGGCGAACGCGAGGCCGATTACCGGCAGGCGGACATTACGATTGTCAGCGGCGGCGACTCCCACAAAACCACGGTTGAGGACATTATTGCAGAATTGTCAGAGTGCGGTATTGTGTCGGCGGAAGGAGCCTAGCGTGACCATTCAAACCATCCGGGTCGATTTATCCGCCGCCGGCGGTGCGGCGTCTTATGACATCCATGTCGGCGCCGGCCTGCTGGCGCGTGCCGGGGAATATGTCGCCGGTCAACTGGCCCGCAAGAAAGTCGCCATTGTGACGGATGAAACCGTCGCCGGACTGCATCTTGAAACCTTGACGGCCAGCCTGGACCGCCAGGGCATTGCCGTGAGCAGCCAAATCCTGCCGGCCGGTGAAGGCACCAAATCCTTCGCCATGCTCGAAAAGCTGACAGACTGGCTGTTGGCTGAAAAAATTGAGCGTGACGATGTGATCATCGCCTTGGGTGGCGGCGTCATTGGCGATTTAACCGGTTTTGCCGCCGCTGTTTTGCGGCGCGGCGTCAATTTCATCCAAATTCCGACCACATTGCTGGCGCAGGTGGACAGCTCGGTCGGCGGCAAAACGGCGATCAACGCCACCCATGGCAAAAACCTGATCGGTGCCTTTCACCAGCCCTGTCTGGTGCTGGCGGACACGGACGTTCTGGACACACTGCCCCAGCGTGACTTCTTGGCGGGGTATGCCGAGGTGGTCAAATATGGGGCGCTTGGTGATGCGGAATTTTTCAATTGGCTGGAGACGAATCTGGAGGGCCTGATGGCCCGCGACGCAACACTGCTGCTGGAGGCCGTGGCCCGCAGCTGCGCCGCCAAAGCCGCAATCGTCGCCGCCGATGAAAAGGAGCAAGGCCAGCGGGCCTTGCTGAACCTCGGCCATACATTCGGTCATGCTTACGAGGCGTTGACCGGCTACAGTAAGGATCTGCTGCATGGCGAAGGTGTGGCCCTCGGCATGGTCATGGCCTATGAGTTGTCGGCCGCACTTGACCTTTGCCCGCCTGAGGATGCAGCCAGACTGCGGCGCCATATCGCCGCCGCCGGCCTGCCGGTGGACTCCGCCGGGATAGCCGGTGCACCCTTTGATGTGCCGGCTTTAATGGAAGCCATGGCGCAGGACAAAAAAGTCCAGCAGGGGGTCCTGACTTTCATTCTGGTGACCGGTCTCGGCAAAGCCTTTCTTTCCAAGCAGGTCACAGCCAGCCAGCTGGAGGGTTTTCTGCGGGATCGTGAACGGACATCATGAGCATGTCCCTTCTCTATCTCGCCCTCTTCATCTTTTTCCTGATTTTGATTTCGGGCTTTTTCTCCGGCTCTGAAACGGCCTTGACCGCCACATCACGGGCGCGCATCCACAGGCTGCAGGAGGAAGGTGACCGGCGGGCCAAATCGGTCACCTTTTTGTTGCTGCAAAAGGAACGCCTGATCAGCGCCATTCTGCTCGGCAACAATCTGGTCAATATTCTGGCCTCAGCGCTGGCCACCCAGTTGTTTCTGACAATGTTCGGCGAGGCCGGCGTCATCTATGCAACCATGGTCATGACCGTGATCGTGGTCATCTTCGCAGAGGTGCTGCCCAAAACCTACGCCATCATGAACCCCGATAAGGTCGCCCTGCGTGTGGCCACCGCACTGCGTCTGGTGGTGCTGGTCTTTTCCCCTTTCACCTGGGGGCTGGGACGGATCACAACAGGTTTCATGCGGCTGGTCGGCGTTGACCGCAGCAACGGTGATGCGCTCGTCCCAGCCCATGAGGAAATTCGCGGCGCCATTGATTTGCACCATCAGGAGGAAGGCGTGACCAAAGGCGACCGGGACATGCTGGGCGGCATTCTCGACCTGAAGGATCTGACCGTCGGGGAGGTCATGGTTCACCGCAAGAACATGCAGATGATTGACATTGACCGGCCGCAGGAGGAAATCATCAATGCGGTGCTGGACTCCCCCTATACCCGCATTCCGCTGTGGCAGGAGGACCCGGAAAACATTGTCGGTGTGCTGCACGCCAAAAATGTCCTGCGCGCCCTGGCTCAAACCCAGAAGACAGGCTCCAGCATGGACATCCCCTCCTTGATGAGCAGCCCGTGGTTTGTGCCAGAAACCACTGACCTGGGCGATCAGTTGACGGCCTTCCGCGCCCGCAAGCAGCACTTTTCACTGGTGATTGACGAATATGGCGCGCTGATGGGGCTGATTACACTGGAGGACATTCTGGAGGAGATTGTCGGCCAGATTGAGGACGAGCATGATGAGCCGGATGCCGTGTTCGAGGCGGCTGAGGACGGCAGCCTTGTGGTGGACGGTGACATCACAATCCGTGACCTGAACCGCGAAACCGGCTGGGCCCTTCCGGATGAGGAGGCCATCACCATTGCCGGGCTGGTGATTCATGAGGCGCGGACCATCCCCCGTCCGGGGCAAGTGTTCATGTTTCACGGCCTGCGGTTCAAAATTCTCGAACGGACCCGCAACCAGATCAAGCGCCTGAGCGTCACGCCCGAACAGGATTAACCATCCGCCTCCGCCTTTTGTTGCTCGGCGGGCGTCCGGGTTTTCATGGCCAGCGCGTGGATGCCGGACTGCAATTCCTCCGCCAGGCACTCATTGACGGCGCGCTGGCGCTGCAGTCGGGACAGGCCTTCAAAAGCCGAGGCGACAATCAGCAGCCGGAAATGCGTCTCGCCACCCTCCTGATAGCCGGCATGGCCTTTGTGCAGGTGCGACTCATCAATTATGTCCAGATGGACCGGCGAAAAGCGCTCGGCAATTTTTTGCCGGATCGTGCTGGCTGTTTTCATTGGGGGTCAGGCTCCTTTGGTCCTTGTAAAAAACGGGTTGCAACACCCCCCTATTGGCTTTAGGGTGTGTCGCTTGTTTTCACCAATAATCACCTACATAATAAGGGGCATGAAACTGAATTCAAAATATTTTGACGGCATTCGCATCAGCAAACCGGCGGCCAAATCCGTTCAGGCCGCGCAAGGATGCGACTGGCCGGACTGCAGTGAGGCCGGGGAATATCCGGCCCCGGTCGCGCCGGACTCAGACGCCAAACGCTATTTCTGTCTGACCCACATCAAGATTTACAACAAAAGCTACAATTTCTTCGAGGGCATGGAGCAAAAAGACATTCAGGCCTATCAACGCAGCGCCCATACCGGCCACCGGCCGACCTGGAACATGGGCGCCAACCGGAGTGCACCGGGGGCGCGGCCAGACTGGAAATTCGATGACCCGCTCGAAATCATGAAGGAGCAGGGCGTCAAGGCCCCGGGTGATGCCGCCCGGCATGTGACCACAGGCCAGAAAAAAGCCCTTGAAACGCTTAATCTTGAGCCGGACTGCAAACCTGACGAGGTGAAACCGCGCTACCATCAACTGTTGAAGCGCTACCATCCGGATGTAAATGGCGGCGACAGGTCACTGGAAGAAAAAATGAACAAAGTCATCCAAGCCTACAATTTTCTGAAGGCTTCAGGCTTTTGCTGAACCGCAAATGCCCTATATAAACCTTAATTCCGTTCGGACCGGACCGTCCATACCAGCAAGGATAATGAAATGAGTGCTGATAACCAAAACAAACCCAACATGCCCGACCAGCCGGATACGGAAGTATCCGTCAGCGAAGCCTTTGGCATCGAGAGCAAGCTGAAGGCACCGGCCTTTTCCGAGGCGTGCGAATATGTGCCGGACCTTGATCCCGATTACCTGTTTGACCCGCAAACCACCTTGTCCATTCTCGCCGGTTTCTCCCACAACCGCCGGGTCATGATCCAAGGTTATCACGGCACCGGCAAATCGACCCATATCGAGCAGGTGGCGGCACGGCTCAACTGGCCCTGCGTGCGCATCAATCTTGACAGCCATGTCAGCCGTATTGATCTGGTCGGCAAGGAGGCGATTGTCCTGCGCGACGGCAAGCAGGTCACGGAATTCCAGGAGGGCATTCTGCCCTGGGCGCTGCAGAACCCGGTTGCGCTGGTGTTTGACGAATATGATGCCGGGCGTCCGGATGTGATGTTCGTGATCCAGCGTGTGCTGGAGGTCGCCGGCAAGCTGACCCTGCTCGACCAGAATAAAGTCATCCGCCCGCACTCACATTTCCGTCTGTTCGCAACAACCAACACCATCGGCCTTGGCGACACGTCGGGCCTGTACCACGGCACACAGCAGATCAACCAGGGACAGATGGACCGCTGGAACATCGTCTCAAGCCTGAATTACCTGCCGCATGAGCAAGAGGTCGAGATTGTTCTGGCCAAGGAAAAGGATTACCAAACCAAGCAGGGAAAAGAGCAGATTGCCGCCATGGTCCGCGTGGCCGACCTGACCCGGGCCTCGTTCATCAATGGCGACATCTCAACCGTGATGAGCCCGCGGACCGTTTTGACCTGGGCGCAGAATGCGGTGATTTTCGGCGGCGACATCAGTCTCGCCTTCCAGGTCACCTTCCTGAACAAATGTGATGAGCTGGAGCGCCCGACTGTGGCGGAATTTTACCAGCGGTGTTTTGGGGATGACCTGCCGGAACAGGCCGTCAGCGTCCTCAGCAGCTAAGGGGCAAGCGGGTGTCCGAAGAACCCATAGAAAAATTCAAGCGTGCACTTGGCCAGACCATGCGGTCTTTGGCCGAGAACAATGAGCTTGACGTCAGTTTCGGGACCGACAAGCCGAGCCTTGCCGGAAACCGGGCGCGCCTGCCGCTGCCGCCGCGTGACCTGCCGGCGCATGAACGCACTGTGGTGCGCGGTTTCGCCGACAGCCTGGCCCTGAACAAGGCGCACCATGACAGCCGGCTGGCGGCCACGCACCGGCCTCAGGACGCCACCGGACGAGAGGTTTATGACGCGCTGGAGAAGGCCCGTTATGAATCGCTTGGGGCACAGCAAATGCCGGGTCTGGGGGCAAACCTGGCCTCCATGCATGAAGACCGGTGCAGCAAGGACGGGCTGGGAGAAAAAACCGACCGTGACACCGCCCCGTTGAGCGAGGCGCTCGGCTTCATGGTGCGCGAGCGGCTCTGCGGCATGGAAACACCCCCGTCAGCGGCCGCCACCGTCTCGGCCTGGCGCGATTGGATCGAGCAGCGTGCCGGTGACAGCCTCAACGCCCTTGGCGATGTTGTTGATGATCAGGAAGCCTTCGCCAAACTGTCCAAACAGATCCTGTTCGACCTCGATATGGGCGGCGATCAGTCGCCGAGCGAAGAGGACGGCGATGACGGCGGCGATGACGACCAGGACGGCGGTGAAAACGAGGATGCCGACAGTGAAAGCGGTGCCGCGGAGCAGCCTGACGGGTCGGGTGCGGACGACATGACCGAAGCCGACGACACCCCCGAAGGGGAGGAGCAGACCATCTCCATGGACATGGAGGAGGATGACAGCGAGGGCGAAGGCGAGGAAACCGGCGAAGCGGTCGCCAATATGCGCCGGGAACCGGAGGATGACCGACAGAAAGCCTTTTACAAGGTGTTCACGCAGCGCTTTGACGAAGTTGTTGAGGCTGAGGATTTATGCGACCCGGAGGAGTTGACCCGCCTGCGCGGTTATCTTGACCAGCAGCTCAAACAGTTGCAGGGCGTCGTCACCCGCCTTGCCAACCGTCTGCAGCGGCGCCTGCAGGCCAAACAGAACAGGTCCTGGGATTTCGATCTGGAGGAGGGCTATCTGGACGCCGCCCGTCTGTCGCGCGTGGTGATTGACCCGTCCAAACCGCTGTCGTTCAAAATGGAGCGTGACACTGAATTCCGCGATACGGTCGTGACCCTGCTGATCGACAATTCCGGTTCAATGCGCGGCCGACCGATCACCGTTGCGGCCATGTGCGGCGACATTCTCGCCCGCACGCTGGAACGCTGCGGTGTGCGCACCGAGATCCTCGGTTTCACCACACGGGCTTGGAAAGGCGGGCAGGCCCGCGAAGCCTGGATGACGGCAGGCAAGCCGGCCAATCCGGGACGGCTGAATGATCTGCGGCACATAGTCTACAAGGCCGCTGACATGCCATGGCGACGGGCGCGGCGCAATCTCGGCCTGATGATGCGGGAAGGTCTGCTGAAGGAGAATATTGACGGCGAAGCCCTGATCTGGGCGTATCAACGCCTGCTGGCGCGCCCTGAGCAACGGCGCATCCTGATGGTGATTTCCGACGGCGCCCCGGTCGATGACAGCACTTTGTCCGTCAATCAGGGCAATTACCTTGAGCGGCATCTGCGTCAGGTCATTCACGAAATTGAAAACCGCTCGCCGGTCGAACTGATTGCCATTGGCATCGGCCACGATGTCACGCGCTATTACAACCGGGCGGTGACAATAGTGGACGCTGAGCAGTTGGGCGGCGCCATGACGGACAAGCTGGCGGAGTTGTTCGATGAAAATCTGTCCATGTCCCGGTCCAATAAAGCTTCCGGCATTCTGTCTGTGCCCAAAACAGAAAAACCCGCCGGTGGTGCGGCGGGTCCATCACGCCAAACCCAAATGGGCTCGGCGCCTGTGCGCTGAGTTTAGGCGTCGGCCAGGGCGGACAGGCGCTTTTTGTACTGACGGGCCGCTTTGGACAATTGTGCATCTTTGGCTTTCAGCAAAAAGGCATCAATGCCCCCGACATGTTCTACAGAGCGCAGGGCACTTGCACTGACACGGAATTTGAGTGTCTTGCCGAGTTTTTCGCTGGGCAAGCTGACATTCTGCAGATTGGGCAGGAAACGGCGACGGGTCTTGTTGATGGCGTGCGAAACGTTGTTGCCGCTCATCACGGATTTTCCGGTCAGTTCACATACGCGGGCCATGGTGATCTCCTAGTGGTGACTTTGCAGTCAGATATATGGGTTGTGGCGCGCCGGAGCGCACAATTTGGGGTGTTATATGGTCTCAGGACAGCATCGTCAAGCCTTAAGCCTGTCCGGTAAATGAAAAAAGGGCCATCCGGAGGTTTTGGGAGGGAGGAGATTATAAATCCGGATGACCCTCGGCTTCACTATGCCGGCCGGCGCCCTAGATCTCGAAACACGAAAAGTCACAATATCGTGATCAGTGCCCACAAGAAAACAGATGCGTAATCAAGATGTTGTGTTTGGGTTGAAATTTCACAAGCCACTATATTTAGGCGTGAACATAAGTGGAAATACTACTATGATATCGATTCGGACCCTTTATGTTCACCTAATGTTCATTCATTTTTTGTTCCTGTTATGTCTATGTTGCGCCCCACAAATAGTAGGGGCAAGGTAAGTCATGCCCCAATCTGATTCCCTTGATGAGTTTGCCCACACCCTGATTGCCGTTTTGGGGCCGACCAATACCGGCAAAACGCATCTGGCGATCGATCGCATGCTTGGTTATGAAACCGGCATGATCGGTTTGCCCCTGCGTCTGCTGGCGCGTGAGATTTATGACCGGATAACAGCAAAAATCGGGGCCGGCGAGGTGGCGTTGGTGACGGGGGAGGAAAAAATCATCCCCAAGCGGGCGCGGTATTACATCTGCACGATTGAGGCCATGCCGCTCAGCCGCAGCGTGGATTTTATCGCCATTGACGAAATCCAACTCTGCGCTGACCCTGAGCGCGGCTATATTTTCACCGATCGCCTGCTGCACGCGCGCGGGCGGCATCAGACCATGTTGTTGGGGGCGGCCACCATGCGGCCGCTGGTCAAACATTTGCTGCCCAAGGCCCACATCATGACCCGGCCACGCTTTTCCGAACTGCGCTATGCCGGTTCCAAAAAAATTTCTCGCCTGCCGCGCCGCACCGCCATCACGGCCTTTTCCGCCGACAATGTGTATGCCATCGCCCAACTGATCCGTCAGCAAAAAGGCGGGGCCGCCGTGGTGATGGGCGCGCTCAGTCCGCGCACCCGCAATGCACAGGTCGCCATGTACCAGTCCGGCGAGGTGGATTTTCTGGTGGCGACCGACGCCATTGGCATGGGGCTGAATATGGATGTCGATCATGTCGCCTTCGCACAGACCCGGAAATTTGACGGTCGCCGCCACAGGGCGCTGATGCCGGCCGAACTGGCTCAGATTGCCGGGCGGGCCGGACGCCACACCAGTGACGGCACGTTCGGGGTCACTGGTGAGGTGTCTGAATTTGACCCGGAACTGGTCGAACAGATTGAAAACCATGAGTTTGAGGCGGTCAAAAGCATTATGTGGCGCAACCCCAATCTTGACTTCACCAATCTGGCGTCCCTGAAACTGAGCCTTGAGGCCCCCTCCCCGCGCAAAGGGCTGGTTCGCGCTCCAGTCGCCGACGACCTGCAGGCCCTGACGCTGATGTCAACGGATCCGGCGCTGGTTGACCGGATCAGCGGTGAGGCCAGGCTGCGGCTTTTATGGGAAATCGCCCAGACGCCGGACTACCGCAAAACCATGGCCAGTGAACACGCGGCCCTGCTGTCGGAAATTTTCATGTTCCTGACGGGGCCGGACGAGAAAATTCCGGTCGATTGGCTTGACGAGCGGATCCGGCGTTGCGACAACACCAAAGGTGATTTGGACACATTATCCGCCCGGCTCGCGCATATCCGAACCTGGACCTATGTGTCCCAAAAAACCGCCTGGATCGATGACCCGGTTCATTGGCAGAACCGGGCCAGAGACATTGAGGACAAACTTTCCGATGCGGTGCATGAGGGATTGATGAAACAGTTTGTGGATCCGAAGTCATCGGCGTTGATGCGTCGGCTGCAGGGCAAAGAAGAGGCGGAGGCGCACATAGACGACATTGGGGACGTCTATGTGGAAGGCGAATATGCCGGTCACATTGCCGGACTGCAGTTTCAACGCGATCCGCGCCTGAGCCATACGCCGGCGCGGGCCGTGCGCAGCGCGCTGGACAAATTGTCGGCCGCCTATCTGCGGCAGCAGGCAGAGGCGCTGGCGAACGCGCCGGATGCAGCCTTCAGCCTCAATCTCAACGGCCAGATCATGTGGAACCCGGCCTGTCACCCGGATGCCGGGGCAGCCCAGGGGGCGGACAAGGGGTCGGAGGACCTCGCACAAGCAGACACAGGCGCAGACAGAACGGCCTGTGTCGGCAAAATGCGCTCCGGCAAAGACCGCCTGCGGCCGACAGCCATTTTGGTCGCGGAAGAAAGCCTCAATGGGGCGCCGCGCCAGGCTGCAGAGAAACGCATCACCGACTGGCTCAGGCTGCATCTGGACACGGCCCTCTCGCCGTTGGCGAAATTGCGCGACGCCGAAGATCTGTCCGGGTTGGCCCGGGGGTTGGCCTTTCAGCTGGTTGAACAGGGTGGCAGCACGGCCCGCCTCGCAGTTCAGGAAACCGTCACACAGCTTGACCAGCCTGCACGCGCCACTTTGCGCAAATATGGCGTGCGGTTCGGGGCTTATAATATTTTTCTGCCGGCATTGCTGAAACCGGCGGCGGCGCGCCTGCTGGCCCAGCTCTGGTGCCTTGAGAACGGACGCCTACCGGAACAGGACTTTTCCAAGGCTCCGGCGGAAAGTCTGACTTCAGCAGACCGGCAAAAGGATCTCCCCAACGGGTTTTACCGGTCACTCGGCTTTTTTGCGCTGGGCCGCCGCATTGTCAGGCTGGACATGTTGGAGCGCCTCGCCGATCTGGTGCGCGCTGAACAGGAGAAAAACGCCACAAACAAAACCCAAAAAAATACTTTCCAGATCAATGCGGATATGCTGTCGCTGATGGGTTGCGGCGAAGAGGATATGGCCGGCATTTTGTCAAAGCTCGGCTACAAAAGCAGGCAGGTGGACCCGGCGCCGGATGCAAACGGGGACACGGCTGAACCCACGCCCCCTGCTGACAGTCCGGACGCGCAAGACATGGAGGCAAACCAACCCCCGCCCGATCAACCCGCCAATGCAGACAGCACAAACACAACCTCTTTGGATGAGGCGCCGGCGCTCCAGATTTGGTGGCATTACGCCCCGCATAAGGCCAGAGGCAAAAACCGCAAACCGGCGGCGGGCAAGTCCGGCAAAGGCAAGACCAGATCCCGAAAACCAAACCCCGGACAGACGACGGCAAAGCCGCCCAAAGCCGAGGACTCACCATTTGCGGCACTGGCGGCACTCAAGCAAGGGCAAGACAAGTGAACGAGGCGCAAAAACTCAGGGTCGACAAATGGCTCTGGCATGCGCGATTTTTCAAGACCCGCACACAGGCCACGCAACTGGCGGCCCAAGGCCGTATCCGCATCAATGGTGAAAAGGTTGCCAAAGCCAGTGCCGCCGTCAAAAAAGGCGATGTGTTGACCTTCCCCAAAGAGCGCGACATCAGGGTCGTTGAAATCCTTGCACTCGGCGCAAGACGCGGCCCCGCCATGGAAGCTGCAGCCCTTTACAAGGATCTGCAACCGCCGCCCGTGTCCGCCCCCGGCCAGGACAAAAGGGCGTCACCCTTGTTCACCCGCCGCCCCGGAACCGGACGCCCGACCAAACGGGAACGCCGCCAGTTTGAGCGGTTTCGGCAAAAAGACTGAAACCGCTTGCCTAGTTTCACCTTGTCCCCTAAATCAGTCACATGCTGAAAGCCTTAAAAAACCTGTTCGACAAACCACCTTCCCAAACCGGGGAAACCATTGCCGCTGACCAGCTTAATCTGGCGATGGCGGCCCTGCTGGTGCATGCCGCCCGCCTTGACGGCGATTTTGCCGCGCAGGAAAAGGCTGCTCTGAAACATATATTGGAGAGGGATTTCGGCCTTGGCGACAGTGCCACGGCCGAACTGATGACGCTTGCTGAAACAGAGGATGAGGCGGCCACAGACCTCTACAGATGGACAAGCGTCATCAACAGTCAAATGGATGAACAGGAAAAAGTCGGGCTGATTGAGCATTTATGGCAGATAATCCTTGCAGATGACGCCATTGATGATTATGAAGCTAGCTTGATAAGACGCGTTTGCGGGCTGATTCACGTCCCTGACCGGCTTGCCGGCGAAGCCCGGAAACGGGTTGAGGCGGCACTGACAGCGAATGATAACGAAACGAGTTAACGGAAGACACCATGACATATATTGTCACCGATGCCTGCATCAAATGTAAGTACACGGACTGTGTAGAAGTCTGCCCTGTAGACTGCTTCTATGAGGGTGAAAACATGCTTGTCATTCATCCTGATGAATGCATTGACTGTGGTGTGTGCGAACCCGAATGCCCCGCCGAGGCCATCAAAGCCGACACCGAAGAGGGGCTGGACAAATGGCTCGAAATCAACACCAAATTCGCGGATATATGGCCCAACATCACGCTTAAAAAAGACGCCCCTGCCGATGCCGACGATTTTGTCGGAAAAGATGGCAAATTTGAAGCCCACTTCAGCGAAGAGCCGGGCGAGGGCGACTGAGACAGTCGTCGCAAACGCCTCCAAAACATCGGCTGGCCGGACTCTGGTTAATTATTCCGTCTTATGGTAACATATCAGCCTACTGAGAAAGTGAGTTATGGTCGCCAAGTCCTCAAAATCCGCCGCTAAAAAATCAACAAGCACACCGAAAAAGCCGGCCGCAAAAAAACCAGCCGCCAAAAAACCGGCAGCAAAGAAACCAGTCGCCAAAAAACCGGCTGCAAAAAAGCCGGCTGCAAAAAAGCCGGTTGCTAAGAAGCCGGTCGCCAAAAAGCCGGCCGCCAAAAAACCGGCTGCACAAAAGCCGGCGGCGGAAAGACGAACCGCAAAAGGGTTCCGGATTAATGAGTTTATCGTCTACCCCGCGCATGGTGTCGGGCAGATCATTGAAATTTCAGAACATGAAATCGCAGGGGAAACGCTGGACCTTTATGTCATTAATTTTGAGAAGGAAAAAATGGTGCTGCGTGTCCCGCTTGAAAAAGCCAAGCAGATTGGCATGCGCAAGCTGGCCGACAAGGCCATGATGGACGGGGCCATGCGGACCCTGCGCGGACGCGCCCGCATCAAGCGCACCATGTGGAGCCGCCGGGCTCAGGAATATGAGGCCAAAATCAATTCCGGTGACATCATCGCAATTTCTGAGGTTGTGCGCGACCTTTTCCGCAATGAAAACCAGCCTGAACAATCCTATTCTGAGCGCCAGCTTTATGAGGCCGCACTTGACCGTCTGGCCCGCGAGGTCGCTGCCGTCGAGAAATCCACCGAGGATGAGGCCAAAGGCAAACTGGAGTCCCTGTTGAACAAGGCAACCAGCAAAGCCGAAAAAAAGGCTGAAGACTAAAAAATTCTAAACCAGATGCGCCATTTCTGCGTACCCTTCATAGGGAGCGAGTAAAATGACACATTTGGACACGCAGGAAACGCTGAACGCGAACAAAAAATACATCCAAGGGGCGATGAAGATACCGCTTTTGTCGCCTGAGCGTGAGCTTGAACTGGCCCGGAACTGGCGCGAAAAGGGGGATGAAAACGCCCTGCATGAACTGACCAGCGCGCATCTGAGACTGGTCATCTCCATGGCCTCGAAATTTCGCAGATACGGCCTGCCAATGGGCGATCTCGTCCAGGAAGGCAATATTGGCCTGATGCAGGCCGCCGCCCGCTTTGACATTGAGCGCGAAGTCCGGTTTTCAACCTATGCAAGCTGGTGGATCCGCGCCTCCATTCAGGATTATGTCCTGCGCAACTGGTCAATTGTGCGCACCGGCACAACCTCAGCGCAAAAATCACTGTTTTTCAACCTGCGCCGCCTGCGCGCCAAACTCAATGATACCGGTAACAACGCCATGTCGCCGGACAACCGCACCTATGTTGCCAATGAACTCGGTGTGCGACTGGAGGATGTTGAACTGATGGAGGGCCGCCTTTCCGGCTCCGACCGGTCCTTGAACGCGCCTTTATCGGACCAGGAGGAAGGCTCGAATCTGGAATGGCAGGACCTGCTGGTCTGTGACAAGCCACTCCAGGATGAAACCGTCGGCAAATCCCTTGACGGCGACGTCCGACGGCAATGGATCCGTGAAGCGCTGGAACAGCTCAACAAGCGTGAATACACAATCATAGTTGAGCGCCGCCTGAAAGATGAAGGCATCACGCTTGAAAAGCTCGGCAAGAAACTTGGCATCTCCAAAGAGCGCGTCCGCCAGATCGAACATCAGGCACTGGGTAAACTGCGCGATCTTCTGCTGAAAAAGGCCCAGGACAATCCTGCCGATGAGGGCATGTTGCCTCTGACGGATTTTGTCTGATTGAGGCCGGCTGCGCGCAGGCTAAAGCGCCTCCTCAGCCTTGAGTTTCTCCATCAAATCCTCTGACAGCCCCCAATCTGTCAAACCGGATTCATTGTCTTGGCCGACCTTGACCGGCGGGCCCTGAATGGCGCTTGGCGTGCGGCTGAAGCGCGGGGCCACATTCGGCTGATCGAGGCCGAACTGATGGGTGATGATGTCACGGGCCTTGTTGTGCGGATGATGCTTGGCCTCCGCCAGGCTCAAAACCGGCGCATAACAGGCGTCGGTGCCAAGCAGCAGCTCATCCCACTCATCCCGGGTTTTGGTTTTAAACACAACTGCCAGCTTTTCCTTCAGCGCCGGCCATTTGCCGGGGTCATACTGGGCCTCAAAGGCCGTGTCGTCCAATCCGGCAACATCACGTAAAATAGCGTAAAACTGCGGCTCAATCGGACCAATAGAGATGAATTTCCCGTCCGCCGTCTCATAGGCTCCATAAAAATGCGCACCGCCATCCAAAAGATTGCTGTCACGGCCTTGCGCCAGGAGACCGCTTTGACTGAAACCAAGGAACATGGCCATCAGGGAGGCGGCGCCGTCGGTAATGGCGCAGTCAATGACCTGACCCTTTCCGGAGCGCTGGGCCTCAAAAAGCGCGGCGCAAATGCCCATAGCAAGATACAGGGCGCCGCCGCCATAATCGCCGACCAGATTCAACGGCGGCATCGGTTTGTCCTTGGGGCCGATCATGTCAAGCGCACCGCACAGGGAAATATAGTTGATGTCATGCCCGGCGCTATGGGCCAACGGGCCGTCCTGTCCCCAGCCCGTCATGCGTCCGTAA
The DNA here is from genome assembly GCA_049890195.1 of Parvibaculales bacterium. GTDB lineage: Bacteria > Pseudomonadota > Alphaproteobacteria > RS24 > RS24 > JAYQKL01. Next base: position 382,661 of record JBMHBY010000003.1, on the reverse strand, counting down.
ACAAGGCGCGGGTTTAGTGCACACAAAACATCAGGACCAAGCCCAAGTTTTTCCATGACACCGGGGCGATAGCCTTCAATCAACACATCCGCAGACCCGATAATCTCCTTAACGGCCTCAATCGCCACAGGCTTGCGTAAGTTCAGACATACGGATTTACGCCCACGCGCCGTAATGTCGACAGACCCGTCGAGCAAATCCTGCTGCCGGTCAATCCGCAACACCTCGGCCCCCATATCTGACAACAGCATGCCGGCAAACGGCCCCGGCCCGATGCCGGCGAATTCAATGATTTTGACACCCTGAAGCGGTCCTGACCCCATAATTTCCCCCTCACCCTTGGTTGAGCATAGCTGTGACAGCAATCAGATATGTAACATAGATCACCCAGACGGCCGGCAAAAAAACCAGCCCGGCCACCAACCGCAATTTTGGTGCAAAATAACCGGCCAAGGCACTGCTCCAGGCGATAATTCCTCAATGCCTATGGGTGGAGGGCGCTGCAAGATACATAAGAGTTTATCCACAAATAATTCTGTCAATGAATAGTCAATTTTCTAAATACGATGATTTGGGACCAATAAGCTTGGTGTAATTCAAGGCAAACCTAAGGTTCCCCCTTCGAGTGGCAGTTGCATTTTAGAATTGTCATGTACATATTCATCGACGTAGCTTTGCAAATCTGCGTCATCAGGATTAACTCCAAAGAGATATCTGACACCAGTTACATTATCTGTATTGTAGTCTATTTTGAGACGAATGGTATCAGCGTCGTAGCGAAAGGCTTTTGTTGGAGTCGCAGATGACTCTCCAAGAAGAACCTCAAAACCTTTGATATCAGTATTAGGTGAAAAGTCGTTGCCCCCATGATGCTTGATATGAACATCCAGAGTTGAGGCGTCGACAATCTCGACTCCTTCGATCTTTGGGCCACGGTGATATGTATAATCACCGGAGTCCAGCAAAATATGCAGCACTGCTTGTGCCATTCTTTCCGCCTGGATTTGCTGGCCCAGAGGATTGTGATGGACGTTATCCATTACCAGCGGAAGATCGACAGTTGTTGCTCCTAAGAAGCTATAGGGGTCCTCATGAACCGATTGTTCTTGCGCTTTTCTGATATTATGTCTTTCTTGATCACCATTGGGTGGATAATCAAGATTTAAGAGGCCCAAGAACAGGTCTAATTTAAGGTGACCCATTCTTGGAAGTAAGCTTGTAAAGATTGGTAAGTCAGGGGTTTTGGTATCTGATCGCAGCTGGCTGTATAGTTCAGCAAGTCCCTTTTTATAATAATCTGTAGATTCTCCAGAGCCCGCATCGGTATCCCCCTGGATCCAGAGAGCTGCTTCCACCTTATTGTCGATGGAGTCAAGCCCGGCCTTGAGTACAGAATAGTTGTTTTGCTCAGGAAACTTGCCACTGTCATCAGGCAGCCACCATCCATATCCTGAGATTAGGAGTCGGATAATATTAGGTTTAACTTCAGTTGTATTTTTCTGCCAAAGAGCACTGCCGCCCACAGCATAGTCCAGTAAACCGACGGGGACTTTCAGCGCTTCCTGCAACTTATTGGCAAATATCCTAGCACCAACTCCCGTTACAGGTTGCCAGCCGGTCCATTTAGGGCCTTGCTGTAAAACTTGTTCATGCCTATACATTCGGGTGAGTGGATTAACAGCTACTTCTCCGAAGGCTTCCCATTCCTCAGGAACGAGTAAGAATGCCTCATACCATAGGTCCATATGGCTCTGACCGGCAGTTAAAATCAGGACCCCGATTCCAAACTTAGTGCTGCCAGTAGCTGTAATAGAGTGATTATTAGAGGGCCGAACCTGAATATTATACCAGCCTCCCTGAGGAATGCCTTTCAGCGTGCCAGAAAACCTCCCATTACTTGCATCGTTGTCTATTACAGTCCAAGCGACGACTTCATTCTCAGTATCAGCCTCTACAATACGTGCTTCGATTGCACCAGCAACATTGTTGGTTCCGCCCGTGATAGCTAGATCGTACTGTCCATTTTTATCACGCTGAAAAATCCGTCCATCGGCCATATCAGTCACGTAGATTTGTTGGCTAGACTCAACATTACGGCAGCCAAAAAGAAGGGTTGCTGCCATAAAAAAATATACTAAAGATTTTAGAGTCTTCGTTCTCATCTTAATATCTGCTTCTGCAAAGATCGATCGAAGGTCTCTGAAAACTGTACTGAACTTCCATGCCATAGATTCTGGAAATGGCGTATCCCTCCCCTCTCAACCGGTCATTGCTTGGACAGCAATCAGATATGTAACATAGATCACCCAGACGGCCGGCAAAAAAACCAGCCCGGCCACCAACCGCAATTTTGGCGCAAAATAACCGGCCAAGGCACTGCTCCAGGCGATACAGACCAGATTGCCGGCGACGACCAACGGGCCAACGCTGAAACCCAGTGTAAAAACCGGATAAGCCAGACAAAATCCGGCTAACCCCAAAATCTGCCTTTGCGGCCGCAGGGATCCGGGCCAAACATGCGCCGGCCGTTGGACGACACACCAATAGGCCGCCCCCATGCCAGCGAACAACAGGCTCCAAACCGTACCAATAACATAACCGGGCGGAAGAACCCCCTCCGCAGTCGCCATGGGGCGGTCATTCAGACCGAGGGAAAATATCAGCCCGTTCACCACCAACGTCGCGCCCCAAAAAGCGCAGATGGACAGGGCCAACCCTTTGACGCCAGACGGGGGAGAAAAAACAGGTTTCATCAGCGGCCCTTTCAAGACTGGCTTTGCTCGGGTGAATGTCTATATTTACACCATGCGCGACATCAAGCCCGAAAAAAATGCACCCAAGGCGAAGACACTCCCCTGCCATGATGACCTGGAGGCGACATGGCAAACGGCCTTGTCCTTTCTGGAGCGGGCCGCCGCGGACCGCAAATCCGCCCTGCACACCCCGGTTCTGGCGACTCTCGGGCTGGACGGCACCCCGCAGACCCGCATGGTGGTTTTGCGGCATACAGACCCGGTGGCCGCCAGCCTGATCTTTCACACCGACCTCAGAAGCACAAAAATGGCGGAACTGGCGGCGACGCCGACCGCCAGCCTGCTGTTTTACGACCCCAAACAGCGGATCCAGATCAGCGTGACCGGCCCGGTGACGGAGCTGGCGCCCGACCGGCGCGACCGGGAATGGCAAAGTCTGCACGCCGGCAGCAAAACGGTGTATCAGATCGAACCCGCCCCCGGATCAATCCTGCCGGCTCCGACCCAAGCCGTGTACGCCCCACAAAACAACAATGACGGATATGACCATTTCACCGCCATGGCCATGGATATCGGTGCCCTTGAATGGCTCTATCTGGCCGCCGCCGGTCATCGGCGGGCCCGGTTCCATTTTGAGGAGAACAGGGCGGCACCGGCTATGCACTGGCTGGCACCCTGACGCAGATCAAAGCGCTGTGTCTGACCAGATGTGCGATTTTGTCACTTGGCGCTGACTTGGCAAAGACCCAATTATGACTTATGGCCTTATCCAAAAGGAGTATTAAATGAGAACGTTTCTGTCCGCCATCGCCCTTGTCAGCCTGCTTTGCACCCCTCCGGCCGTGGCCCAGGAGGCCGACCCGGCGAAAGGTGCCGAGGTTTTCAAAAAATGCAGGTCCTGTCATATGGTCGGCGACAAGGCCCGCAATCTGGTCGGACCGACCCTGAACGGCATTGTTGACGGCAAAATTGCCGCCGTTGAGGGCTACAAATACTCCAAGGCGATGAAACAATACGCCACGGAAAATTCAGTCTGGTCTGAAGCGCTGCTTGACACCTATCTCGAAAAACCCGCCAAAGCCGTCAAGGGGACCCGCATGGCCTTTGTCGGCCTGCGCAAACCTAAAGACCGCGCCGACGTCATCGCCTATCTCAAACAGTTCAGCGCCCAATAAGCCGTTGCATGGCAGGGTGAATTTTCGGATGATGACCAGAGGTCGTCCCCATGAACACTGACAGCAGACAACAGAACATCCTCATCCTCAAGCTGGGCGCATTCGGGGACGTCATGATGTCCGACGGCGCCTTCCGGGACATCCGCCGGCATCACCCGGACGCCTGCATCACCGTTTTGACGACCGCGCCCTATCGTAAAATCATGGAGGCGTGCCCGCATGTTGACGCTGTGATGCTGGATCCGCGGGCCCCGCGCTGGAAATTCTGGATTCTCAACAGCTTGAGACAGCAGCTCCAAAACATGCCTTTTGACAGGGTTTATGATCTGCAGGACAACGCCCGCACCGCCCTTTACTTTAAATGGATGCGGCAGGTGCCGGCCTGGTCGGGCACACAAAGGGGCGCCAGCCACCGCCATACAGAGCCCGACCCCAAATCCATTCCGGCCCTGGACCGGATGGCAGGACAGCTTGCGGCGGCGGGTGTCGAGACCCGCCACACCCTTGCGCCGGATTTGACCTGGATGGGACACGGCCTTGAAGACGCGACAAAAACCCTGCTCACCCGGCATCAACTCAACAGCGGGTTTGTCCTGCTGATTCCGGGTGCCTCGCGCCGGCATCCTCAAAAACGCTGGCCTTATTATGCTGAATTGGCGGACTGGCTGATCAAGAAGGGACTTCAGGTGGTGACGGCCCCCGGCCCAGACGAGCTTGACTTGTGCGCAGCCCTGCCCGGAACAACACTGCTGGACGAGGGCCGACCGCTCAGTTTTTTCCAGTTGGCGGCGCTGGTCCCCCATGCCGGGTTTGTCGTCGGCAATGACACCGGGCCGACCCATCTGGCGGCCCATACCGGCACCACCAAAGGTCTGGCCCTGTTCGGCGGCCACACACCGGCTCGGCTCACCTGCGTGGACCGCAAGTTCGAAATTCTGGAAAAGCAGAGCCTGGCGGAGCTGTCACTGGACAGCGTAACCACCGAACTTTCAAAATGGCTGCCTGCAAAGCCCTGACGGAGAAAGGCTGGGGCGTTATTCAAAATCCGTGTAGGATTTTTCCTCGATGATGGTGGCGCCGGTCAACAGGTTGATGTCCTTTTTCAAGGCGGCCCGCTTGTCGTTTGTGATATAAACCGCGCGCGCCAGATCGATGAAGGTCTGGGAGAAGTCCTTTTCATTCTCACAGGCCCGGATGTCGTCCTCAATTTCCCATAAGGCCTCATTCACGCCCTTCAACTCCCCGGTCAGGCGGGTCAACTCGTCTGACGGGGCAAGATTGGCGTCACGGGCGGCCGACAGCACCTCTAGCTCATGGCGGACATTTTTCAGTTTGCCCTCATCCTCGATGCGCTCGGACTTGATCTGCAGAATGGTGATCTTGTCTATCAATTCACCGGCACCCACTTCAATCATGATCGGCTGGTTCATGGAACTCTCCTTCACATAAAATGTGATTAGGCTTATACAGAAAAAACCGGAAAATTCCATAGTTTATTCCGTGTCCGCCGATGAGCAGAAAGGGCAAAGGATGGGAAAACCGAGATTTTTAGACGCCCGCGGTCTGTCTTGTCCGTTACCGACGCTCAAATTACGCCGTGTTTTGGAGGCGATGACAGCCGGCGACAGGGTGGAACTGCACGCCACCGACCCGATGTCGGCCGTTGATGTCCCCCATTTTTGCGCCCAACACGGTCATGAGCTGGTCACCCAGACGGAGGACGCCGGCACAGGGGCTTATCCGGTGCATGTGTTTGTGATTGAAAAAGCCGGCAATGAGGGGGTCTAAAGCGCCTTCAAGGCATTCTGGACATCCGGCTTGAAGCCCACGGAAAGATGACCGCCACCCTCAATCACCGGCCTTTTGACCAAAGTGATGTGATCGCTGACCAGCGCCAGAACGGCATCCGGTGACAGGTCGGCCTTTTGGCTGTCTTCCAGCTGGCGCCAGCTGGTGCTGCTTTTGTTGACCAGCTGTTGCGGGCCCAAAACCTCAATCCAGCGCTTGAGCGTGGCGGTCTCCACGCCATCCGCCCGCACATCGATGAAATCATGGACAATGTTCTCCGCCGCAAGCCATTTCAGGGCCTTACGGCAGGTGTCACAGTTTTTCAGACCGTAAACTTTCAGGCTCATTCTGCAGCCTGCTTCAGATATGAAGAATCAAGCGCCGACAGCCGGTCGCGGGTCGCATGATAGGTGTGCGGTGGCAGAACATTCCATTCGGCCCGCAAGTCCTCCAATGGCCGCGCCATCGCGTCCCGCCAGTCGATTTCCGGCAGCCAGGCCATCCGCCCGCCATTGCGGAAGGCTTCGCGCAAGGCGCTCATAATGGATACCTGAGGATTCATTTTCCGGTTCTGCATCAGGCCGAACAGGATGATGAGCAGAAAACCCGGATTGTCGATCATCTTGTAGGTCACGCCGAGCAGGCACAATTCGCCAAGCTGGTCGCGCCCATAGCCGGTGACAACATGCCACAAATCATGCGCATCGCGCTGGCGCAGATGAAATTTCTCCTGCTCGGGCGTGAATTTGCGCACATGGGACAAACCGTCTTCCGAGGCCTGCACCAGACCGTCAGGCGTAATGTTTTCGACCTGCGTGAAGTCAAAATATGTGCGCCCCAGCGACCCTTCCGGCAGGGCCTGCAAATAGGGCCGGTCGCACAACATCTCTATCAGATGCGGCTCGGCCAAGATCTTGTCGGCAATGGGCGCTTTTTCAAAGCGGTTCCACTCCCGCCGGATGGCGCGCTGACCCATGGCCTCCAGAATGGTAAAGACCTGTGCGGTGTCCTCATTGTCTTTCATGAGGCGGCGCACGGCGCGCAAAGCATCCAGAAAATTGGGTTTTTTTGCAGCTCTTATTGACTCTGCCATGGTCCTGTTTCCCCCAAAACGAGGTTAAAATATGCCCCAAACCGTTTGGGCGGGCAACTTAAATCCGGGGGAGATGAAATCTGTGGTGCCCTCGGCCAGACTCGAACTGGCACTCCCGTGAAGGAAACGGATTTTGAATCCGTCGCGTCTACCAATTCCGCCACGAGGGCTGTTTGCCACAGCGGTTGCAATATAGTCATAAGACAGGAGGCCGTCCATAGAAGACTTGGCCCGGCACCGTTTTTTCTGCAATAGAGACCTGATGCACGGTTTTGAGGTCCAAATACCGGACATTGGGGTGAGATGAACTTACGGCTTTTCTTTTTACCCCAGCCTGCGTAATCTCTGGGCATGTTCAAACGCTTGAAAGACTGGGTGGTCTCCTTGACCCAACACAAATACGCTGTGCCGGCCATGGCCACCGTGTCGTTCACCGAAAGTTCGTTTTTTCTGGTTCCGCCGGATGTCATGCTGGCACCCATGGCGATGGCCAACAAGCCAAAGGCGTGGCGGCTGGCTTTCATCTGCACTTTGGCGTCAACTCTGGGCGCCCTGTTTGGATATGCCATAGGCATGGTTTTGTTTGATGTTGTCGGCAAACCCATCATCGCGGCCTATGACGCACAGGAGGAGTTTGACAAATTCCTGTTTTACTATGACGCCTGGGGCGGCTGGGTCGTCTTCATCAGCGCCATTTCATTCATTCCGTTCAAGCTCGCCACCATTGCCAGCGGCGTGGTCGGGCTGAACCCGCTGGTATTTGTCATTGCCAGCCTTGTCGGCCGGGGCATGCGGTTTTACCTTGTGACTTTGGCCATGGTGACGGATCCGCGCAAATGGCTGGCCGATTCCAGACTGCATCTGGTTCTGCTGTGGCTCGGTATGGCAGGGGTGATAGCTCTGGCCCTGTTGATGCAGCATGTCGGCGGATACCAACCCTGTGACATGTGTCTGAAACAGCGCCTGCCCTATTATGTCGGTTTGGTCGCGGTGCCTCTGGTGGGGCTGGCGTGGCACCAAAATCGCGAAACGCTTTATCACCATGGCTTAATCGCCGTCAGCCTGCTGTTTGCAGCCGGCGGCGCCTATGCGGCCTATCATGCCGGTGTCGAGTGGAAATGGTGGCCCGGACCCGACACCTGCGGTGCAACCGGAACCGGCCCGCAAACCATTGACCAGTTGATGAACAGCCTGCAGCATGACCAACTGGTCCCCTGCGACGAAGCGGCATGGCGCTTTTTGGGCATTTCCATGGCAGGATACAATGCGTTGGCCAGTTTCGGGCTGGCTGCGTTTGCGCTGTGGCCGTTTTACGGCGACATTGTTTTGAAAAAACTGAACCTGCAGGTGAAACATGACCAAACGTCTTGAACAGATGATCCGTGTGGACCATGCCGGAGAGCACGGCGCGGTCAAAATCTACGAAGGCCAGGCCGCCGTTTTCGGCGCCAGTGAAAAAACCAAAAAGGCGGCAGAACTGGTCCGTGAAATGGCGGCGCAAGAGCAAAGCCACATGGACCACTTTGATGCGCTGATCGTGCAGCGCCGGATCCGCCCGACCGTAATGGCACCGCTTTGGGACATGGCCGGTTTCGCGCTGGGCGCCGGCACAGCCTTGATGGGGGAGAAAGCGGCCATGGCCTGCACCGCCGCCGTGGAGGAGGTGATTGATGATCACTACTCGGCACAGATTGAGGAATTGAAGAAACTCAAAACCGAACCTGAATTGCTCAAAAAGCTTGAAAAGTTCCGCGCTGAAGAGGCCGAACACCGACATACGGCCCTTGAAAACGGTGCTGCACAAGCCCCGTTTTACCGCTTGATGAGCAAGGTCATCAAAGCCGGCTGCCAGACAGCCATCAAGGTGTCTGAAAAAATCTAATCCAGAAACTAAGCCTGAAGCTCGCTGTCCCAATACAGGTAGTCCTGCCAGCTTTGATGCAGGTAATTGGGCGGGAACCGCCGGCCAATGTCGTGCAATTCATAGACCGTCGGCTGGCGCGGCGTGTGACGCGGATGCATGTCAGCGTCTTTGCACAAACGCCCGCCCTTGCGTAAATTGCAGGGTGCACAGGCCGCCACGACATTCTCCCAACTGGTGACGCCACCGGCGCGGCGCGGCAACACATGATCAAAGGTCAGGTCCTCGGGGGAGCCGCAATACTGGCAGCTGAAGCCGTCGCGCAAAAACACATTAAAGCGGGTAAAGGCGGGATATTTCGGCGGCTTGACATAGGTTTTCAATGACACGACGCTCGGCAGCCGGATCTCGGTGGTTGGGGAATGGACTTTGGTCTCATATTCCGAAACGACGTTGACACGGTCCATATAGACCGCCTTGAGGGTGTCCTGCCAGCCCCAGAGCGACAGCGGATAATAGCTGAGGGGGCGGTAATCGGCATTTAAAACAAGGGCGGGGCAGGTGTCAGGGTTTTGAAAGCGCCCGTGTTCCGAAGCGAAGAATTCTGCTGTGCGTTGTATCATCTGATGGGAAGATCGCGACGGCATTTTACCTCCAAAGTGTCCACCAAAATGTGCCTGGCACCCTACATAAGTTGTTTCTGACATGGAAAGTTTACAAATTTGTGGCAAAAAGACCAGACTAAAAAGAATATTTTGTATGTTGAAACCCGCAAGTGGATATATATGGTAGATAGCCATGACTGCCCCGCCCGATGACACCCTGCTGCCGGCCGTGCCTGTGACCCGCTTTGCCCCCAGCCCGAACGGGCGGCTGCATCTGGGGCACGCCTATTCGGCTTTGATGTGCCGGCACCTCTCAGCAGGCGGGACTTTTTTGTTGCGGATTGAGGATATTGACCTTGGCCGCCGGCGTCAGGAATTTGTTGATGCGATTTTCGAGGATCTTGCCTGGCTTGGCCTGAAATGGCCGGAACCCGTGCTGTTTCAGTCCGAACGCTTCGATGTTTACCGCTCGGCTTTGGACCGGCTGCGGAAAATGAATGTGGTCTATCCGTGCTGGGCCACCCGACGCGACATCCGCGCCCATGTCGAATCCCTGGGGCGGGGGGCGGACTGGCCGGTAGACCCGGACGGGGCTTTGATCTATCCGGGCCTGTTTCGTGACCTTGACCCCAGCCGGCGCAATGACATGATGTGGGAGGATACAAATTATGCCTGGCGGCTGGATATGGAAGCCGCGATGGCTGTCGCGCAGCAAAAACATGGCGCCCCCCTGTCGTTCACGGAAGCATCAACAGGCGAAAAAACCCCGGTTGCCGCAGACCTGTTCGGCGATGTCATCATCGCACGCAAAGACATTCCGACATCCTATCACTTGAGCGTCGTGGTGGATGACGCGGCGCAAAATGTCAATCTGGTGACCCGTGGCATGGATTTGCAACCCGCCACCCATATTCACCGGGTTCTGCAGGTTCTGCTGGATCTGCCGGAGCCGGTTTATTTCCATCATCCGCTGATCCGCCATGATACCGGCAAAAGACTGTCAAAACGGGCCGGAGATGCCGGCTTTGCCGGCTGGCGCGAAGCCGGGAAATCACCACAGGCATTGATGGAGGCATTACCGCCCCCCATCGGCGGGGCCGGCCTCTGACCAATTTTTACTTTGCCCGAAACCGCAAAAGGCCTATGTAAGCGCTTATGTCAATATTTGATTACCTCATACCTGTCGGCCTTGCGGCTGTCAGCGTGGTTTTGCTGGCCGGGCTCGTCAATATGATGCGCGGCGGCAGTGCCAGCACATCGCAAAAGCTGATGCGCTGGCGGGTTGGATTGCAGTTTGCGACCGTCCTATTGATAATGACAGCCTTGTACTTTTCGGCAAATTAGTCATTAATATCGGATATACAGGAGTGATGGGACAATGTTTACCTTCAGGCGTCTTGGATTAGCAGTTTTAACCGTATCTATGATGGCCGCATGGCCGGCCGGTGCGGAACCGACCATTGATGAATGGCGCATCGGGCTGATGGCGCATGATGTTGAGGACAATGACGAAAAAGGCGCTGATTTGAATGCCGAGCTTGTCATTAATCTGGATACGGAGAGCGAAAGTCTCCTGATACCGCGTCCAATTGTGGGGGTCAGTCTGAATTCCGACGGTGACACCAGCCAAATTTACGGCGGCGGTGCATGGAATATTGAAATTGGCGAGGATTTCTTCTCTGAAATCATGTTGGGCGTTGTCGCCCATAATGGCGAAACCAACATGACGGACCGTCCGGATGATCGCGAGCTTGGCTGCTCGGTTATGTTCCGCGAGGCCTTGTCCCTGGGCTATCGCATGGATGAGTCAAAAAGCATCATGGCGACGGTCAGCCATATTTCCAATGCCGGCTTATGCGATCAAAACAGCGGCCTGACGAATGCCGGCCTGCGCTTCAGCTTCCGCTATTAAAGCGGCGCCAAAGCCTCTATAATCACCGCCAGAGGCAGACATCATGGTCAGACTGAACAAAATATATACACGCACCGGCGATGACGGCACCACCGGACTGGCCGACGGTTCGCGGCGCAACAAATCCGATGCCCGTGTGGTGGCCTATGGTGCCGTTGATGAGGCCAATGCAACAATCGGACTGGCGCGCCTGCACACAAAAACCCCGGAACTGGCAGAATTGGATGCGATTTTGGGGCGGTTGCAGAATGATTTGTTCGATCTTGGTGCAGATCTGGCGACACCTTATCCCCCTGACGGGGTTGAACCGGAATACCCGCCCTTGCGGATACTGAACGAGCAGGTGGTGCGTCTTGAAAAGGAAACTGACACCTTAAACGCCAATCTGGAGCCTTTGACCTCCTTTACCCTGCCTGGCGGGGAACCGGCGGCCGCATACCTGCATCTGGCCCGCACGACCATCCGTCGCGCCGAACGTCACATGGCGGCCGCTCAACTTGAGAACCCGGACGACAAATTCACCCCGGAAGCACTGCAATATGCCAACCGCGCTTCGGATTTGCTTTTTGTCGCCTCCCGTTACGTCAACAGCCTGAAGGATGCGGATGTTTTGTGGGTGCCGGGCGCTACGCGGGATACTCCTTAAGCCTTAAAACGCCGATTTTTAAGGGTTTTCCAGCTGGCCCTACCGCGGCAACACCGTGACATTACGCCCCGCCCCGCGGCTGAGTTAAGCATTGACCTGAAACGGCGGTAATGCTTTATTTGCCCAACTTTTAAGGCCCGCGCTTTCGCGGCCAACATTTGGGGGAATTCGAAGATGAAAATTCTCGTACCTGTCAAACGGGTTGTCGATTACAACGTAAAAATCCGCGTCAAACCGGATCAGTCCGGCGTGGATCTCGCCAATGTAAAAATGTCCATGAACCCGTTTTGCGAAATCGCCGTGGAAGAGGCGATCCGCCTGAAAGAGGCCGGCACCGCCGAAGAAATCATCGCCGTGTCCATCGGCCCGTCGCAGGCCCAGGAAACCCTGCGTACGGCACTTGCCATGGGTGCGGACCGTGCCATTCTGGTGCAGACCGATATTGATGTCGAGCCGCTGGCCGTGGCCAAGTTGCTAAAAGGCGTTGTCGACGCCGAAAGCCCGGATCTTGTCATTTTGGGCAAGCAGGCCATTGATGGTGACAACAACCAGACCGGCCAAATGCTCGCCGCCTTGCTCGGCTGGCCGCAAGGCACATTTGCCTCCGAGGTCAAGCCGGAAGACGGCAAACTCAGCGTCACCCGCGAAATTGATGGCGGTCTGCAGACGGTCAAGCTGGCCCTGCCGGCCGTGGTGACGACGGATCTGCGGCTGAACGAGCCGCGCTATGCATCCTTGCCGAACATCATGAAAGCCAAGAAAAAGCCGTTGGATGAAAAAACACCAGAAGATTACGGTGTTGATGTGGCTCCGCGCCTTGAAATCGTCAAAGTGGCGGAACCGGCCGAACGCGAAGCCGGTGTCAAGGTGGAGACCGTATCCGAATTGGTTGAAAAACTGAAAAGCGAAGCAGGAGTAATCTGATGACAACTCTATTGATTGCCGAACATGATAACACCACCATTGCCGATGCCACTTTGAAGGCCGCAACCGCAGCCGCCGCCTTGGGCGGAGAGGTTCACCTTCTGGTCGCCGGTGAGGGCTGCGCCGCAGCGGCTGATCACGGCGCCAAGATTGCCGGTGTCGCCAAGGTCTTGAAAGCCGATGATGCAGCCTATGGCAAAATGCTGGCCGAACCGGTGGCTGATCTGGTCGCCGGCATGGCCGACGGCTATGACGCCGTTGTTGCCGCCGCCACAACCAACGGCAAAAACTACATGCCGCGCATCGCCGCTCTGATTGATGCGTCGCAAATTTCCGACATCACCGCCGTGATTGACGCGGACACATTCGAGCGTCCGATCTATGCCGGCAACGCCATCCAGACCGTCAAGGCTTCCGAGGCCAAAAAGGTCATCACTGTGCGCGGCACGGCCTTTGCCGCCGCCGAGGAAACCGGCAGTGCCGCAGTCGAGGATCTGGCCGCCGCCGGTGACAAAGGGATTTCGGAATATGTCGGTGAAGAGCTGACCGTGTCCGACCGCCCGGAACTGACCTCCGCGAAAATCATCATTTCCGGCGGCCGTGGCATGGGGTCAGGTGAAAACTTCAACATTCTTGAAAATGTCGCCGACAAGCTGGGGGCCGGTATTGGCGCATCCCGCGCAGCCGTTGACGCCGGATACGTTCCCAATGATTATCAGGTCGGACAGACCGGCAAGGTCGTCGCACCGGAGCTGTATATCGCCGTCGGCATTTCCGGCGCCATTCAGCACCTCGCCGGCATGAAGGACTCAAAGGTCATTGTCGCCATCAACAAGGATGAAGAGGCGCCGATTTTCCAGGTTGCCGATTACGGCCTCGTGGCCGACCTGTTCACAGCCGTCCCTGAGCTGGAGGAAGAACTGGGGAAAGCCGGCCTCTAAACCGTTTCCGTCCAACACCAAAGCGCCCCCCTTGTGGGGGCGTTTTTTATGGCAGATAGCCGCTGATGAAGGTTGTCATGGCAGTGGTGTGCCATTCAGCCTCGCCCAGAAGCCGGGCCACTTCGCGGCCGTTCGGGTCAATGATGATGGTGGTCGGCAGCCCGAACGCCCCCAATGCCCGAGCCGAGCGGCTTTTGGGGTCATGGCCAAAGACCAGACTGTTGACCCCCAAATCCGCAAGAAACGCCAGCGGACTGTCCGGCTTGCCTCGGTCAAGGCTGAGCGCCAGCACCGTGACCGGTGCATCGGCAAAATGGGCCTGCAGAGCATCAAGCGAGGGCATTTCCTCGCGGCACGGCGCACACCAAGTCGCCCATAAATTCAGCACCACAACATTGCCGTTATATGCCCCCAGAGTGACCACCTCTCCTGAAGCATTCCTGAATTCCACCTCCGGTAGCGGTTTCGGTCCCGCATGGACAACCAGCTCCGCCGGCAGGCCGGTGGCCGTGCTCATGGCATGATTTTCATCACCCCCCTTGCCAGATGGGGCATCGCTCATGTAGAAGACTAGCGCAAGCGCAAAGCCCAGACAGCAAATAACGGCAACAAGGCCAAATTTCGGTTTTGATTTCGTCATCTTGCTTTATGCTCGGCTTAGTAAGGAGTCCAGTATGGCACATAAAATGTGGGGCGGACGGTTCGGGGAACTGCCAGCCGACATTATGGAAGAAATTAACGCTTCCATCGGATTTGACAAGAGGCTGGCGATGCAGGACATTGCCGGCTCGAAGGCGCATTGCCAAATGCTGGCTGATACCGGCATCATCAAGGCGGGGGAAGCCGAGGCCATTTTGAATGGTCTGGCGACGGTGGAGCAGGAGATAGCTGATGAAAACTTCAGCTTCAGCCGGGCTTTGGAAGACATCCACATGAACATTGAGGCACGGCTGGCCGAGCTGATCGGCCCGGATGCCGGGCGGCTGCACACGGCGCGGTCACGCAATGATCAGGTGGCGACGGATTTCAAGCTCTATGTGCGCGAGACCGTCTCCCACATGATGGAGCAGATCGCCGCCCTGCAGAAGGTTCTGGCGGCGCAGGCTTTGGCCCATGCCGACACCTTGATGCCGGGTTTCACACATTTGCAGACTGCCCAACCCGTGACCTATGGGCATCATTTGATGGCTTATGTGGAGATGTTCGCGCGTGATTACAGCCGGTTTGCGGACGCCAGAGCGCGGATGAACGAGTCCCCGTTGGGGGCGGCTGCTTTGGCCGGTACATCCTTCCCGATTGACCGGGAGCAGACCGCCAAAACGCTTGGTTTTGACCGGCCGACCGCCAATTCCATTGACAGTGTGTCGGACCGGGATTTTGTGTTGGAGGCCCTGTCCTGCGCCGCAATCACCGCCACTCATTTGTCGCGCCTGGCCGAGGAAATCGTTGTATTCGCATCAGCACAATTCGGCTTTTTCAAGCTGCCGGATGCCTTTTCAACCGGCTCGTCGATCATGCCGCAAAAACGCAATCCCGACGCCGCCGAACTGGTGCGTGCCAAAGCCGGCCGGATTATCGGTGCCCTCACCGGTTTTCTTGTGGTCATGAAAGGCTTGCCGCTGGCTTACTCAAAAGACATGCAAGAAGACAAGGAAGGTGCGTTTGACGCGTTTGACAGCCTGTCACTGTGCCTCGCGGCGATGACCGGCATGATGGCGGCCCTGACCCCGAATACGGACACCATGCGGGCATCCGCCGGCAGCGGGTTCTCGACCGCGACGGATCTGGCCGACTGGCTGGTGCGCGAACTGCACCTGCCGTTCCGGGAAGCACATCATGTCACCGGGTCCCTGGTGGCATTGGCCGAGGAGCGCGACTGCGATCTGCATGAGCTGGCGCTGGCGGACATGCAGTCGGTGGAGCCGCGCATCACCGAACAGGTGTTGGCTGTGCTGGGCCTGGATGAGTCGGTGGCCAGCCGGACCAGTTTTGGCGGCACGGCGCCGGAGAATGTGCAACGTGCCGCGCAGGCCTGGCTGGACAAACTTGCCTGATTGCCGCCGGAAAAATATCGGAAAGGACACACCATGCGGACATTGATCATCGTATTGGCCATCGCCGGACTGACCCTGTCTGCATGTGGACGGCGGGGTGAACTCTATTTCCCCGATGCGCAAAGCCAGAACCTCACTGGCAGCTCAACGGTTGCAGCTCGGGAGTAAGCATCGATGCACCATTTCACAATTGAAAACGGTCGTCTGTTTGCCGAACAGGTTGACGTGACGGCTCTGGCCGAACAGATTGGCACGCCGTTTTACTGCTACTCCTCAGCCACTTTGGAGCGCCATTATACGGTTCTGGCCGAGGCGTTTTCCGGCCTCGACATGACCATCTGCTACTCCGTCAAGGCCAATTCGAACCTCGGGGTTGTGGCGACACTGGCGAAACTCGGCGCCGGAGCCGATATTGTGTCGCAGGGTGAACTGCAACGTGCACTGATGGCAGGGGTGCCGGCCGACAAAATCGTCTTTTCCGGGGTCGGCAAAACGGCTGCGGAAATGGATGCCGCATTGGACGCCGGCATTGCCCAATTCAATGTTGAGAGCCTGTCCGAACTGGAGCTTCTCTCCGACTGCGCCGACCAAAAAGGTGTTACGGCAAATGTGGCCCTGCGCGTCAACCCGGATATTGACGCCGGCACGCATGAAAAGATTTCCACCGGCAAGGCCGAAAACAAATTCGGCATTGCCTGGGAGGATGCCGCTGCCGCTTTTGACCGCGCCCGCGCCCTACCGGGCCTGAACGCTTGCGGCATTGACATTCACATCGGCAGCCAGATTACATCGCTTGACCCGTTTGAACGGGCCTTCACCAAGGTTGCGGAACTGCATGCCAGCCTGACGGACGCGGGACACGACATCACCCGTCTTGATCTCGGCGGCGGCCTTGGCGTGCCTTACGACACCACGCAGGAGGCACCTCCGGCACCGGAGGCTTATGCCGCCATCATCGCCAAAACCGTTGGCGGGCTCGGTTGCCGCCTGTTTGTGGAGCCCGGTCGGCTCATCGCGGCCAATGCCGGCATTCTGGTCACATCCGTCATCCGCACCAAAAGAGGGCAGGCCAAAAACTTTGTGATTGTGGATGCCGCCATGACGGAACTGATGCGCCCGACGCTCTATGGCGCGCATCACGACATCAGACCTGTCACACCCCGCCAAGGCGCGGTGAGCAATTGGGACATTGTCGGCCCGGTCTGCGAGACCGGGGATTTCATCGGCACTGACCGCGAAATGAGCGAACCGGAGGCCGGTGATCTTCTCGTGGTCTATACGGTCGGGGCGTATGGCGCCACGCTCGGCTCAACCTACAATACGCGGCGGCCGGCGCCGGAGGTGCTTGTCAGCGGTGGACAGCACCATATTGTGCGTGAACGCCCGGCCTTTGACGACATGCTGGCGCTCGAAAGCGTGCCAGAGCACCTGAAGTAACGCCGTACGGACCCTTAGCGCTTTTCTTTTCCGCCAAATTCGTCAAAAATGGGACTGGTAAAAGCCCAATGACAATGGAGAAACACCTTGGTGCGGTTTGAAAATGTCGGCATGCGGTATGACAACGGACCGGAGATTTTTTCCGACATTAATTTCGAGCTGCCGCAGGGCAGCTTCACCTTTCTGACCGGACCGTCAGGGGCCGGCAAAACCTCCCTGTTACGGCTGATTTTTCTGGCGGGCACGCCCAGCACCGGCACCGTCCACCTTTTCGGCCAGGACACCATGACCATCACGCCCAAGAAACTGGCCCTCCTGCGGCGTCAAATCGGCATTGTATTTCAGGAATTCCGCCTTCTGGAGCATCTCAGCATTTATGAAAATGTCGCCTTACCGCTGCGGGTTATGGGCGAAAAGCAGTCAACCTACAGAGACAACATCCACGAATTGCTGGATTGGGTCGGCCTTGGGGACAAGGTTACGGCGGCGCCCTCAACCCTGTCCGGCGGTGAGCAGCAGCGCGCCGCCATTGCCCGCGCGGTTGTGGCCAGGCCGCAGGTGATTGTCGCCGACGAGCCGACCGGGAATGTGGACCCTGAAATGGGCACACGCCTGATGCGGCTGTTCATTGAACTCAACAAACTCGGCACCAGCATCATCATTGCCACCCATGACCAGCATTTATGGCGGCAGTTTGATTATCCGCGTCTGCATCTGTCGGCCGGGGGCTTGTCCGCTTCGCCTGAACCGGCGGTGTCGGCATGAGCCATCCCGACCACAGCGCCGGCAGGGGCACGGAGGGCCCGATCCTGCCGTCGGGCACCGTTGGCGGCACGGCACTCGGTATTGTGACAGCCAGCATGTGTTTTCTGGCCTGTCTTGCTTTCGGCACAGCCCTGCTGGTCAACCATGCTGCCGACCGTTGGCTGGTGCAGGCCGGCAGTGCCGTCACGGTCCAGATCATCGAGACCCGCTTCCAGTCGGCGCAGGACCAGCTGCCGGCGGTGCTCAAGACTTTGGACAGGACCCCCGGCATCGCCCGCGCCGAGGTGATTCTGGCTGATGACGTCATTAAGATGCTGGAACCCTGGCTGGGCACCGGCAATGTGACGGATGACCTCCCCCTGCCGGTGCTGGTGGATGTCAAAACCGATCCAGAGGCCATGTTGAATGAACGCGCCCTGCGGATTGAACTGAAGGCGGTCGCCCCCGGCGCCAGTCTTGACACCCATGGTCATTGGCAGGAAACCCTCGGCAAAACCGCCTTGATATTGCGTATGCTGGCCGGCTTCATTCTGCTGCTGGTTTTGGCCGCAACCGGCACGGTGCTGGTGTTCGCCACCCGCTCGGCCCTGACCGCCAATCGTGAGATTTTGGAGGTTTTGCGGTTGATAGGCGCAACCGACCGGTTTATTTCACGCCAGTTCACCCGCCATCTGGCCAGACAGTCCCTGGTCTCCTGTCTGACTGGATTGGCCCTGTCGGGCGGGTTGTTTTATTTTTCCCAAAACCTGCTGCCTGTGAACATACCCATGGCACTTTATACCGGCCTCGGGGCGGTTGCATCCACGATCACCTTTTTTTCCTGGTTCATCACCCATCAGTATGTCATGCGGATTTTGCGGGCGAGTCCCTGATGGAAAAGCGGTCTTTCAGAAAAAACATTGAGTGGGTGGTCTGGCTTATGCTCGGTCTGGCGACCGTTTATCTGCTCAGTTTCATCCTGTTTGCCGAAGGCCGGCGGGCGGATGCTGGACAGGCTCTACGGACACCCCAGGCCGACGGCATTGTCGTCCTGACCGGATCATCCCGCAGGCGTATCGAACAGGGCCTGATGCTGATGGCAGACAAAAGGGGGCGGCGCGTTTTGATTACGGGGGTTCATAAAAATGTCACAATGGACAATATTTTGGCCATATCCCCGGTCGCCGCGGACAAAATCGCCTGTTGCGTGGACCTTGACTACCGGGCAAGCAATACGGTCGGCAATGCGGCGGAAGCCGCATTATGGGCCCGCATTCACGGCTATCGCTCGCTGATTCTTGTGACCAGCACGCATCACGTTCCACGCACCTTGATCGAAATGCAGCGCACCATGCCGCATATCCGCCTGATTGCGCATCCGGTCAACCCGCCGGGTATCCGCTTGGATGCGTGGTGGAAGTATCCCGGTACTTTTGTTCTGTTGCTCGGCGAGTTTACCCGATACCTTTTCGCCTTGTTTGATTTGGCGGGTGCCCATGAGACGTAACACAGGACTGTTGCCATGACAGAAACACCCCCACAACGCTATAAGCTGTTCCTGCCCTATGCCGTGCTGGCGTCAGTGCTGCTGCTATACACAGGCTTTTGGTATTATGTCAGCCGCGAGATTGACCACAATGTGCGCGCCCAGCCCGGCTTGACGACCAATGCCGTTTCCGTCGCAGGCTTTCCGTCCCAGTGGCGGGTCACGCTGGACGGGTTGGCTTACCGCGTATCAGGCGGCATTTTGCAGTCAGAGCGCGTACAGGCCACCACATTGGTCTACAAACCCAAGCATCACATTTTTTGGGCCGAGGGCGAACAGGCTTTCCGTGACAAAAACGGCAATCAGCTGTTTTTGACCGCACAAAGCCTTACAGGGTCACTTCGGCGCGGGACAGAAAACGGCAACAGGCTGTCGCTTGTCCTGACCGGGCCGGACATCCAGATTGACCCGGCGCTGAGCGGCCCCTTCTCCGTGCAGGCCGAGCAGATAGAATTCCACACACGCGACCTTGCCGGCCAGCCGGGCATCAGTGAGAATTATCTGAACATCACCGCCCTGACGGGCAATGCACAATCGACCCTGTTGAACGGGGAAATCGCCTTCAACGCAGCCAATAGCGGGCTGGCGGACGGGCTGGACATATCCCGATTGCTGCTGCGCTTTGCCGACGGCCCGTCACAGCCGGTGACGCTGCGCGGTCAGGGCAGGCTGTCGCTGGACCCCCAACGGCGGCTGCAGGGCAAGGTGGATCTGCAAATCGTCAATTTGGAGACACTGTTGCAAAGTCTGCAGGCCAACGGACTTATCAGCCAACGCAATATGGGCACCATTTTGCTGTTTTCCGGGCTTGCCAGCGCCGCCAGCGGCGATGCACAAAACACCTTGTCCCTGCCTTTGCAGTTCAGGGAGGGGCAGATGTTTATGGGGCCGGTCAGGCTCGGTCCGGCACCGCGCTTCTAACTGTCCTTGTCGGATGGTGTGCGACCGAAATCCGCGGCCTCGGTCTCCTGGCCGGCATCAATGATCTCACGACGGATTTTGCGTGTCCTGGTGAACAGGGTCTCCAGAGCATCGCCGTCTTTCCACCTGACAGCACGTTGAAGCGCCTGCAGGTCTTCGGTGAAGCGCCCCAGCATTTCCAAAACGGCATCCGTGTTGTTGAGGAAAACATCGCGCCACATCACCGGATCGGAGGAGGCGATGCGGGTGAAATCACGGAATCCGCCGGCACTGTATTTGATGACTTCGCTTTGGGTTACGGACTCAAGATCCGCCGCCGTCCCGACAATATTATAAGCAATCAAGTGCGGCACATGGCTGGTGATGGCCAGCACCAGATCATGATGGTCGGGGCTCATGATCTCCACGCGGCTGCCGATGGCCTCCCAAAGCCCGCGGATGGTTTCAACCGCATCCGGCGGCGTTTCGGCTGTCGGCGTCAGGATGCACCAACGGTTTTCAAACAGACTGGCAAAGCCCGACTCTGGGCCCGAGTTTTCCGTCCCGGCAATCGGATGACCGGGAACAAATGCCACGCTGTCGGGCAAATGCGGCATGACCTGATCAATGACCGACTTTTTGACCGAGCCGACATCACTGATGACCGCACCTTTTTTCAAAGCGGGTGCGAATTCTTCAACAACGGCCCCTGTTGCACCGATCGGAATGTTGATGAAGACGACATCAGCATCCGCGACCGCTTCGGCCGCACTGTCGGCCGTCCTGTCAACAAAACCAAGCTCAAGGGCCTTTTCTCGTGTTTGCGCACTGCGGGCATAACCGGTGATGCTGGCGGCAAGGCCAGCACGTTTGAAGGCATGCCCCAATGAGGAGCCAATCAAGCCGAGACCAATCAGGGTGATGTTCGGTTTATCCATGGCCCCGCCCCTTCACTCGGACCGCAGGGTTTCAAACACAGCCGCGACCTGTTCCATGGCCGGCTGGGTTCCAATGGAAATGCGTAGGCTGTGCGGCAGGCCATAGCCGCCGACCTGCCGGGCGATCAACCCGGCCTGACACAAGGCGGCATCCGCCTCTGCGACACTGACCGGTCCGTCGGGATCAAAATTAACCAGAATGAAGTTGGCTTCACTCGGTATGGTCTCAAACCCGCACGCATCCAGCCGCTGCGCCAACCATGCGCGCCATTGGGTGTTGTGGGCCACCGCCTTGGCAATGTGGGCGTCATCCTGCACCGAGGCGATTCCCGCCAGCATGGCCGGGGTGTTGACGTTGAACGGCCCGCGCAGACGATTGAGAACCTCGATGATTTCCGGGGCACCATAAGCCCAGCCGAGCCGTAATGCCGCAAGACCGTGAATTTTCGAAAAGGTCCGGGTCGTCACCACATTGGCGGCGCTGTCCACCAGGTCAAACCCGTCCTCATATGTGTCTGGATCAACATATTCCGCATAAGCCCCATCCAGAACCAGCACAATATCCTCACGCAGTCCGGCATGCAGACGCCGGACCTCCTGCTTGCTGATCATGGTGCCGGTCGGGTTGTTTGGGTTGGCCAGGAACACGATTCTGGTGTTCTGCGTCACCGCCGCCAGCATCAGATCGACATCCGCTGTCAGTTGCGGTTCGGGCACGCTGATCGCCTTGGCACCGGCCGCCGTCGCCGCCAGCTTATAGACCAAAAAGCCGTGCGCCGTGTGAATGACCTCATCCCCGGGCCCGGCATAGGCTTGCGGCAGCAATTGCAGCAACTCGTCGGAGCCGAACCCGCAGACAATCTTATCAACATCAAGTCCGTGTTTTTCGGCCAGCACCTCGCGCAACGCCAAGGCAGCGCCGTCCGGATAGACCTCCAGATTGTCAGCCGCCGTTTTGTAAGCCGCAACCGCCAGTGGGCTTGGCCCCAAAGGGCTTTCATTGGCGGAGAGTTTGACAGGATTGTCAATGCCGTCCAGCACCTCACGCCCGCCGACATAAGCCGGCAGGTCCATAATGCCCGGTTTCGGTTTCAAGGCTGTCATGCCGGATCCTCATTACGCTCGTCAAACAGCGGGTAAGCCCCACACACAAATACACCGTCCTTTTGCAGGGACGGGTCAAGTGCCTCTTGTGTCACAAAACCGTCCATCATGGCAAGACCAATGCCGTTTTCATCGGTCAGCACTTCACCATGCCCCGATATTGCGGCGACCGGACCAACCACAAGGGTCCTGTCCCTGCCGCTGGCTTCAACAGGTATCCGGCCAAGGCAGACAATCCGGGCGGCGGCCTCAAACAGCGGCAAACTCAAAAAGATGCACAAAGGCAAGTGCGACTCCGCCTGCGCCGCAGCGTAGAGCTGGGTCACAAATCCGTCCGTCTTTGTGTCCGCCACGCCTATGGCGTGGGGAGTGTCGGTGACTTGTGCAAACAACTCGGCAGCAGTAGCGGTCTTGGCATAATGCGCCGCCTGGCCGAATTGGGCTTTCGCAGCGTCATGCACCGCGCCAGTGCAATACACGGTCAAGGGTTTCTGCTGGCTGACCGAAGAGGAGATGATTTCGCGCCAGACGGCCTGGAACCCGGCCAACGGCATATCCGCAGCATTGCAACTGTGCCAGTCAATGAATTTACGCATTTGCTGGGCTTCACGTGACGGGCGCAGGATATGGGCCTCGCCGCTGTCGCGTTTGGCCTGTGCGACCTGATTGACCAGCCGCGAGCGTTGCGCCAACAGCTCAAGCAGCCGATCGTCAACGGCATCAATCTTGTCCCTCAAATCGCCCAAATCAGGGGGTGTCGGCGTCTCGTCGCTGCCCATCAAACACTTTCTTAAAAACCGAATTATGTTTAGTCTTAAAGCCCATAGGCAAAAAATCAAACAAAGATTGACTTTTGCCCCTCATCGCGCAATTTACTGATGATTATGGACAAAACAACCGCAAAAAAGCCCGGTCCGGCGGCCGACAGCCCGAAAGGGACAGAAAGCTTCCATATCTTTGATGAAGCCCTGCCCCTGGACAGCGGCGCGGTTCTGCAGCCTTTCACCATCGCCTATCAGACCTGGGGGCGTCTCAACAAGGACAAAAGCAACGCCATTCTCATCTGTCACGCCCTGACGGGCGACCAATATGCGTCCGGCAGCAACCCGGTCACCGGCAAACCCGGCTGGTGGAGCAATCTGATCGGCAAGGGCAAACCGATTGACCCTGACCAATATTTCATCATTTGCAGCAATGTCATAGGCGGGTGCAGCGGCAGCAGCGGACCATCGAGCATCAATCCTGAAACCGGGCGCGCCTATGGTCTCGATTTCCCGGTCATCACCATTGCCGACATGGTCCGTGCCCAGGCCAAATTGCTGGACGCCTTGGGAATTGACACATTATTCAGCGCAATCGGCGGCTCCATGGGGGCCATGCAGGTCATCCAATGGACGGTCGCTTATCCGCAACGGGTCAAAACCGCCATCCCGATCGCCGGCTCGGCGCGCCATTCAGCCCAGAACATCGCTTTTCATGAAGTCGGGCGCCAGGCCATTATGGCCGACACCAACTGGCAGGGCGGAACCTACCACATGAGCGAGGATCTGCCGCGCAAAGGGTTGGCGGTGGCGCGCATGGCTGCACACATCACCTATCTGTCGGAAGCCGCATTGACCCGTAAATTCGGCCGAAACCTTCAAGAGCGCGAAAAGCTCAGCTTCGGCTTTGAAGCCGATTTCCAGATTGAAAGCTATCTGCGCCATCAAGGTTTCACCTTTGTCGAGCGCTTTGACGCCAACAGCTATCTCTACATCACGCGCGCCATGGACTATTTTGACATCGCCGCCGACAATGACGGTGTTTTGGCCAACGCCTTCACCGGATGTCCGGCCCGGTTTTGCCTGATGTCGTTCACCTCAGACTGGTTGTTCCCGACCAGCGAAAGCCAGATGCTTGTGCGCGCCCTCAACAGCGCCGGGGCCAATGTCAGCTTTGTCGAGATTGAGAGCGACAAGGGCCATGACGCCTTCCTGCTGGACGAGCCGGAAATGTATGACGCCCTGAACGGCTTTCTGAGCGCCGCAGCGATGGATTTCGAGGTGCATGATGACTGACGCAGCCAGCAACACACAATCAGCCCCGGGGAATATTTCCGCTGACCGCATGGATCTGCTGCTGATCAGTGACCTCATCACTGAGGGCGCGCGCGTTCTGGATATTGGCTGCGGCGGCGGTGATTTGTTGGCTTTGCTGAAGGCGGCCAAAAACATTGACGGGCGCGGATTGGAGATTTCGCAGCGGAATGTCAATGCCTGTGTGTCCCGGGGTCTGGCGGTGGTGCAGGGCAATGCGGATACGGATTTGCAACAATACCCTGACGCCGGCTTTGATTATGCGATTCTCAGCCAAACCCTGCAGGCCACCCAAAAGCCTGAAGACGTCCTGGTCCAACTGGCCCGCATATCGCGGAACATAGTGGTCTCCATCCCGAATTTCGGACATTGGCGGGTCCGCCTGAGCCTGCTGGCCAGCGGGCGCATGCCGCGCACACATACGTTGGATGCGGAGTGGTTCAACACACCAAACATCCATTTGTGCACATTGCTTGATTTTAATGATTTATGTGTGCGCCTCGGCCTCACCATTGATCAGTGCATCCTGATGCGCAACGGCAGCACCCACAAACTGTCGCGCGCACCAAATGGCCGGGATAACCTGTCCAGCGAACAGGCCATCTATTTGCTGTCCAAGGCAAGATAGGACTTTCCGCTTAGATTTTGCGACTGCACATAGTCCGGGTTCAACCACCGGTTTGCGGTGAGGAGTTGGCATTTGGTGCAAAAGCCGGTTTGCCGCCCAGCACCTGACGCCGCCGTCGGCTTTTGCGCCCCTTGACCGGCGCGTGCACCAGCTTGTCCGCCTCAACAATCGTCAAGCCGCATAACCGGCTGAAGGCGAAGCGACCGATTTTCTCCGTCACCTTCAGCAGATACGGGGAAAAGGCGGCCATCGCCTGCCACAGCAAAGGCGGCAAAAACAGACATCCCGTCCACCGTATTGGGACAAGCTCTGCCTCAAGCAGCAGCGTTTTGATCTGCGCCGGACTGAACGGCTGACCCGACCCCCAGGCGGTTTGATCGCTGCGTGACCACCAGCCGAGACGATTGGGTACAACCACCATCAGGCGTCCCCCTGGAACCAGGACCCGCCGCGCCTCCGCCAGCAGAATGTCGGCATCGCTGCTGTGCTCAAGACAATGCACCAGCAAAACCCTGTCGATGGAATTGTCGGCCAAAGGCAGGGCCGGCTCGTCAATCAGGGCGGTCTTGTTGGCGCCATTGGGGTCACCCGGCCCGGCCCATCGATGCACGCCGAGATGCGCCGGCATCAAAGCTGTGATGTCGCCCGCCGGCCAGAGTCTCTCGAGATAGGGCACGCCATAGCCGACAGCCGTGAACCGGCAGTGCTTGTCACTTTTAGCGGTCGGCCAAAATTCCGCCAGTCGCGCCGCAACAACGTCATAGACCTGCCGCCCCAGACGGCCGGCATAAAATGTCCGCAGATTGATGACATCATAATGCATGATTTCTGCCCGGTTCCCCTGTATAAAGAAGTTACGACAAGCTTAGGCGAAACACGGCGGGATGCAACAGCGATGAAACAGCTTGAAATTGACCAATTCCCATGTCTTGAGGACAATTACGGCTATTTGCTGCATGACCCCGAAACCGGGGCCACGGCAACCATTGACACACCCGATGCCGGGGTCATCCTGCAACGGCTGGCGGACAAGGGCTGGCAACTGACCCACATCCTCAATACGCACCATCATTGGGACCATGCCGGCGGCAATCTGGAGATCAAGGAGGCGACGGGCTGCGAAATCATCGGCCCGGCCTGCGAAAGTGAAAAAATCCCCGGCATTGACCGGGCGGTTGACCAGGACGACATGATTGCCTTCGGCAATGATTATCTGGAGGTCATTAATGTCGGCGGGCACACGCTCGGCCATATCGCCTATTTTCTGCGCTCTCAAAAAACCGCTTTTGTCGGGGACGCCCTGTTCGCCATGGGTTGCGGCAGGCTGTTTGAGGGCACCCCCGCCCAAATGTGGGCGTCGCTGTCGCGGCTCAACCGGCTGCCGGCCGAAACCGTCATCTGCTGTGCACATGAATACACTTTGGCAAACGCCGCTTTTGCCCTGAGCGTTGACCCCGACAATCAGGCCTTGATTGAACGGACTGAGGACGTCAAAGCCCGCCGCGCCGCCGGTCTGCCGACCGTCCCGACAACCCTGTCGCTGGAACGGGCGACCAACCCGTTCCTGCGGGTCGATGACCCTGCCATGCGCATCCTGCTGGATATGCAAAACGCCTCTCAGGTTGACGTCTTTGCGGAAATCAGACACCGCAAGGACAATTTCAAAGGATGATGTCATGCCGTCAGCCTCTTTCTTTTCCGGGTCGGATAGCGGTCTTACCGCCGCTGATGTGATTGCCGCGCTTGATCTGGCACCCTTTCCGGCCGGCGGCCACAGCCGCGAAACCCATCGTTGTGCCGAACAGTCCGTCATGTTGGTTCTGCTCGAGGTCGGTGACGTCCTGCCCTGGCACCGTTATCAAGGTGTCCAAAGCTGGTTCTGGCACGCGGGTGCGCCACTGGCCGTCACCGTCTCTCCGGACGGGCATGACGCATCGGCCCTGCATCTCGGCAATCACCTCGACGCCGGCCAGAAACCCCAGACCTCTGTTGCAGCCGGCCATTGGATGACCGCGGAGAGTCTCGGCCATTGGACGTTGCTGGGTTGGAGCTGCACACCCGGCTTCACGGTCGATCTGTTCGAGCAGGCAGCGCCGGACTGGTTCCCCAAACCGCGGCCACCGGCTGCATGAAACTGACGCAATGATGAAGGCCGGATGATGCAGCCGACACTTGGAACAATCCGCGAATGGGTGCTGGGCACCGGGGCCGTCGTCCAGGAGCTAGACTGGCTTGACCCATGCAGCTGCTTCGCCGCCTTTTCCGAGGCGCCGCATGCCCTCTGGTTCGATTCGGCCGACACCAACCATCCGGCCGGCAAGTGCTCTTACATCGCCATTGACGCGTTTGAAACCATCAGCGTCAAAAACGGCGACATGAATGGTCTGAGTGTCGATCCGTTTGACCATCTGAAGGCACGGCTGGCGCATTTCACTGAAACCTGGCGCGGTCTGCCGGAAGACCTGCCGGATTTCCGCGGCGGTGCGGGGGGCTATTTCGGTTATGATCTGGCGCAGGGGCTGGAGACCCTGCCGCCGCCCGTCTCGCCCTATGCCGTTGATGACGCCGGCTTGCCGGATATGGTGGTCGGGCTTTATGACTTGGTGCTGGCTTTCGATCACGAAGCCCACAGGTGTTTTCTGTTTTCCTCCGGCTTTCCGGAATCAGAACCGGCCCCACGCAGCCGCAGGGCCGTGATGCGCCTTGATGATATGCGGCGGA
The DNA here is from genome assembly GCA_049890195.1 of Parvibaculales bacterium. GTDB lineage: Bacteria > Pseudomonadota > Alphaproteobacteria > RS24 > RS24 > JAYQKL01. The sequence goes on along the minus strand of JBMHBY010000003.1, from coordinate 354,816 downwards.
AACTTTACGGCGTCAGTGCGGTTTCGCAGGATGATTACGACCCCCCGCCGCCACTCACCCGCGCACCCTCCAGCCCCCTCAGCGCCGCTGCATATCAAGACCGGGTGCAGACTGTCATTGACTATATTCTTGCCGGGGATATTTTTCAGGCCAATCTGTCCCATCGGTTCGAGGCCGGACTGCATCCTGATGACACCCCTTTTGGTTTTTACAAAAGGCTGCGTCAGGTTTCAAAGGCGCCCTTCGCCGCCTTTTTCCAGCTTGGCGACTGGGCGTTGACCTCTGCGTCGCCGGAACGCTTTTTGTCCTGCCGCAACGGCCGGGTTGAGACCCGTCCGATCAAAGGCACACGGCCGCGACATACCGACCCCGCCCGCGATATGGCTTTGGCCTCGGCGTTGCGTCAGGACGCCAAGGAGCGGGCCGAAAACATCATGATTGTGGACCTGCTGCGCAATGACATCGCCCGTGTCTGCAAAGAGGGCAGCATCAATGTCCCCAGCCTGTGCGCCGTTGAGAGCTTCCCTGCTGTGCATCATCTGGTGTCGATCATTGAAGGCACACTCAAACAGAACGCCGGGCCGACAGATTTGCTCAAAGCCTGTTTTCCGGGTGGCTCCATCAGCGGCGCCCCCAAAATCCGTGCCATGGAAATCATTGCCGAGCTTGAAAACACATGCCGCGGCCCTTATTGCGGCGCCATCGGCTATATCGGCTTTGACGGCATTATGGACACCAATATCGCCATCCGCACGCCGGTCATTCGTGGCGGTGAGATCAGTTTTCAGGTCGGCGGCGGCATCACCGCTGCCAGTGAACCGGCCTCGGAATACCGCGAAACCCTCGACAAGGCAGCCGGGATATTTCAGGCGCTTGGTTGCGACCATCCGGGCATGGGCCAGCCGACAACAGCCGAGAGCGACGCATCATGATTCTGATTATCGACAATTACGACAGCTTTGTGCATATGCTCGGCCATTGCCTCGGGGAAATCGGCGCGGCCCGCCGCATGGTGCGCAATGACCGGATTGACGTTGCAACCGTTCTGCACAACCCCCCGGATGCCATTGTGCTGTCCCCCGGACCGGCGACACCGCAAAAGGCCGGGATTTGCATCGAATTGGTCAAGGCCTGCAGGGGCCGTATTCCAATACTCGGCATTTGTCTGGGCCATCAAGCGATTTCCGTCGCCTATGCCGGCATCAACGGAACACACAATTCCGCAACAGTTGGCCGCGCGCCCTATCCCGCGCATGGTGTTGATGCGCAAATCCATCATGACGGACACCCCCTGTTTGACGGGGTTCCCAATCCTTTCCCCGCCGCGCGCTATCATTCTTTGGCCGTCAATCAGCCGCCGCAAAACCTCACCAGCATTGCCCGCACCCCGGATGACATCAATATGGCGCTGGCTGATGATGAGAACCGGGTGTTCGGCCTGCAGTTCCACCCAGAAAGCATCCTGACCCCGCACGGGAACAGGATTCTGGAGAACTTCCTGTCGCTTGCCGGTGTTGGGGTAACGGCATGATCTGGTTAAATGGGGAAAGGGCGGAAAGGGCGGAAACGGCGGCGCTCCCGGTTGCGGACCGCGGCTATCTGCTCGGGGACGGACTGTTTGAGACCCTGCTTGTGGTGGACGGCAATCCGGTGTTCCCGGATCTGCACCTTGAACGGCTGTATCAGAGCCTGCCGGCACTGGCGATGCCGCCCCGCTATGGGCGCACGCAAATTCTCAAGGCCCTGTCCGACCTCGCGGCCGACATGTTTGCAGCCACAGGCGCGCAGCGCAATGTGCTGAGGCTGACCGTCACCCGCACCGGTGATCGTGGCCTTGCAATGAGCTCGGAGGCCGACCAAAACTGGTTGATCACAGGGTCGCCGGCCAATCCCCCGCCGGCGAGTATGCGCGTCAAGGTGATCGATATCTGCAGGCCGGCCAGCGCGCCGACCAGCCGTCTAAAATCTGTCAATTATCTGGACAACATTCTGGCGCGTCGACAAGCTGTTGAAGCCGGGGCTGATGAAGCCCTGATGGTGAACGAACATGGGCGACTTGCCTGCGCAGGGGCCGCCAACATCTTTTTCATGCGGGACAATGAAATCCTGACCCCGCCAATTGCCGAAGGTGCCCTGCCCGGCACCCGTCGCGCCCGATTGCTCTCCCATGCGCAGGAAATTCATGACCAGACCGGATTGCAGCTTTTGGAGGTGCCGGTTACGCGTCAGGACTTGGCTGGATGCAATGCAGCCTTCTTGACCAACAGCCTGATGGGGGCTGTGCCGATTACCTGCATTGATGATTGCGCAAAAGAAAAATCGCCTGCGATGCAGGCGATTTCAGATTGTCTCAAGGCTGATTAAAAGGTCAGCCTTTCGGCTCAATCACCTGACGGCCGCGATACATGCCGCTTTTCAGGTCAATATGATGCGGACGGTGCAGTTCGCCGCTGTCTTTGTTTTCGACATAAGCCGGGTTTTTCAGTGCATCCGTGGCACGACGCATACCGCGTTTCGACGGGGTGGTTTTTCGCTTCGGAACGGCCATCGTTCTACTCCATTGCTCCATGTCTCATATGAGATTGAGCGGTTTATAGAGCATTAAACCGGTCGCGTCCAGTCTTTATCCGCACCCCAAGACCTTACTCGGGAAACACGCGGATCAAACGGCCCGTCGGCAGTTCAGCGAGCACATAGAGGGCACCGTCCGGCCCGACCCGCACATCACGCAGGCGCTCCGCGTCCCCCAGCCTGATGTCATGTTCAGCCCGCACCTTGCCGTTTTCCATCTCGAGCCGCACCAGCTTGTCATACACCAGGGATGTAATGAACAAATCACCCTGCCAGTTCGCCCCGGGCGCATCATAAAAGGCCATGCCGCTGGGTGCGATCGACGGCACCCAGTAGGTCAGCGGCTGTTCCATGCCGGGCATTTTCGTGAAGGGTGATATGCGCGCACCGGAATAATCCAGCCCATAGGTGATGACCGGCCAGCCGTAATTCAGGCCCGGCCGGATGACATTCAGCTCATCCCCGCCCTTGGGGCCATGTTCATTGGCGTAGATTATGTCATTGGCGGCGTCATAAACAATCGCCTGCGGATTGCGGTGGCCGTAGCTGTAGGTCTCAGGCCGCACTTTTTCGTCCCCGACAAAAGGATTGTCAGCCGGAATGCCCCCGGTATCAGTGATCCGAACCAGACTGCCAGTCGTGTTGGTTGGGTCTTGGGCTTTCTCCCGCTCGTCAAAACTGTCCCCAAGCGTCAACACCAGTGTGTTGTCGTTCAGAAACACAAAGCGCCCGCCATAATGGGCCGGGCGTGAGCGTTCATCAGACACATAAACGGTTTCAATATTAGTCAGGGCTGAACCGGTATAGCTTGCCCGGATGAGTTTGGTGGCGTTGCGGTCGGCCGTCCCGGTCGCGTAGGAAAGATAGACCAGCTTGTTTTCGGCATGCTCTGGATGCAGGACCACATCAAACAGCCCGCCCTGGCTCTTTTGAAAAACACCGTCAATCACGGCGACAGGCTCGTCCACCAGCTGGCCGTCCCGGATCAAACGCACCGTGCCGGCATGTTCCGTCACCAGAATGTCGCCGTTGGGCAGAAAGGCCATGCCCCAGGGGTCGTTCAACCCATCGGTGATGATTTCATGGGCGACATCCTGCGCCCCCAAAGGGGCACTCAACATAAAAACAGTCAGAATTGCGGATAAAAGTCTCATGATGATTTACCTTTGATTTCTTGCCCAATCATGCCAATTTTCAGGAACAGTCGTCCAGTTCTATTTCCGGAGAAACAATGCCCTGGTTGAAAACAATCGTCAGCTTCACCGCCGGCCTTCTGGTTTTTGACATTTTGGCTGCCACGGTATCAACACAGGTGGTGCTGAACGAAATCGCCGCATTGGGCGTTGAGATATCGTTGCAGACGCGCCTGTCCACGACCCTGCATGACATTCTCGGCCTGTTGCCGACCTTTTCCCCGATTTTCGGCCTGGGGTTTTTGATCGCCTTTTTCACGGCTGCTCAGCTGGTAAAACGGACAGGGTTGTCCGCCGACACGATGTTTGCCGGCGCCGGTTTTGTCAGCGTTCTGGTGACGCTTGTGACCATTGAGGCGGTATTCGGCTTGACGGCCCTGGCCGCCGCACGCGAACTCGCCGGGGTCGTTCTGCTCAGCCTATGCGGGGCGCCGGCCGGGGTGGTTTACCTTCGGCTCAACACCCACCTTCAGGCCGTCAAACGGCCCCAGCCTTAATTGTTGGCGGCCTTGAATTCAAGCCGTCGCTGATGCAGCAGCGGTTCGGTGTAGCCGCTCGGCTGCGCACGCCCCTTGAAGACGAGATCGCACGCCGCCGCAAAGGCGATGGAGGCGTCGAAATCCGGCGCCATCGGCCGGTAGTCGGCATCGCCCGCATTCTGCTGGTCAACAATCGCGGCCATGCGTTGCATGGTCTCCATGACCTGCTGCTCTGAGCAGATGCCATGATGCAGCCAGTTGGCGATATGTTGGCTGGAAATGCGCAAGGTGGCGCGGTCTTCCATCAACCCGACATTATGGATGTCCGGCACTTTTGAACACCCGACCCCCTGATCAACCCAGCGCACCACATAGCCCAAAATGCCCTGGGCGTTGTTGTCGAGTTCCTGCTGGATCTCCTCCGGCTGCCAGTTGGTTTCACGGCTGACCGGGATTGACAGGATGTCATCCAGCGAAGCACGCTCGCGGGATTTGAGGTCCTCCTGAACCCTGTCCACATCAACCTTATGGTAATGAATGGCATGGATGGTCGCCGCGGTGGGCGACGGTGCCCAAGCGCAGTCCGCCCCCGCCTGCGGGTGCCCGATTTTTGTCTCCAGCATGTCAGCCATCATATCCGGCATCGGCCACATGCCTTTGCCGATCTGGGCGCGCCCGTCAAGGCCGCACTCCAGACCGATATCGACATTCCAGTTCTCATAGGCGGTGAGCCAGGCGGAGGTTTTCATGTCAGCCTTGCGGATCATCGGCCCCATCTCCATGGAGGTGTGGATTTCATCCCCCGTGCGGTCAAGGAACCCGGTATTGATGAAAATCACCCGCGTCTTGGCGGCGCGGATGCACTCCTTGAGATTGACGGTTGTGCGGCGCTCTTCGTCCATAATACCGATTTTCAGTGTGTTGGGCGCCAGTTGCATGGCCGCCTCAACATCGGTGAACAAGGTGTTGCAAAAAGCGACCTCCTCTGGCCCGTGCATTTTCGGCTTCACGACATAAACCGAACCGGCGGCACTGTTGCGGGCGGCCGCATCCGTCTTGCTGAGATCATGGTGGGCAATCAGGCCGGTCATCAAGGCATCCATGATGCCTTCAGGGATTTCGTTTCCGTCCGCGTCAAGAACAGCAGGATTGGTCATCAAATGACCGACATTGCGCACCAGCATCAGGCTCAGTCCGTTCAGCGTCAAAGCTCCGCCATCGGGGGCCGTGTAGCTGCGATTGGCGTTCAGGGCGCGGGTCAGGGTTTTGCCCCCCTTTTGCATTTCACAGGACAAATCACCCTTCATCAGACCAAGGAAATTCCGGTAGGTTTCAACCTTGTCCTCGCCGTCCACGGCGGCGACCGAGTCCTCCATATCCAAAATGGTCGTCACCGCCGACTCCAGAATGACATCAGCGATGTGGGCCGGGTCATCTTTGCCGATAGGGTCTCCGGCGTTGACCAGAATATCCGCATGCAGGCCGTTATTGTGCAGCAACACCGAACTCGGCGCCGCGGCGTCCCCACTGTAGCCGGCAAATTTTTCCGGAGACTGCAGTGCCACAGCGCCGTCTGCCGTCATCACCTGCAATGCGCCGTTTTCAACCGCAAAGCCCGTGGCATCGGCATAGGTTCCGCTCGTCAGTGGCGCCATCTCATCCAGCAGCGCTTTGGCCTTTTTGATCACCTCGGCCCCGCGCACAGGATTGTAAGCACCCTCGGGCGCCAGTTCGCCGCTTTGGTCAATCACATCCGTGCCATAAAACGCATCATACAGGCTGCCCCAACGGGCATTGGCCGCATTGAGCGCAAACCTTGCATTCTTGACCGGCACCACCAGCTGCGGTCCGGCAATGGTGGCGATTTCAGGGTCCACATTCTCAGTCTCGATACTGAAGGCCGGGCCTTCGGGCACCAGATAGCCGATCTCTGTCAAAAAGGCCTTATAGGCCTCCGGGTCATGCGGCTGACCTTGACGGGATTTGTGCCAGTCATTGATGGCAGCCTGCAGATGCCCACGCTTTTGCAGCAAATCACGGTTGGTTGGGGCATGTTTGGCAAGAATGTCTGCACAGGCGCCCCAAAACGCCTCCGCCGCAATCGGCGTCCCCGGCGCAGCCTCATCCGCCACAAATGCGGCGAGCTTTTCGTCAATCTGAAGGCCGGCAATTTCGATACGTTTGATCATGATGTTCCCCCGTCAATCTGCAAACAAACACTAGTTTTTATATAGCCGCAAAACGAAGTCTGAAAAACCCAGAGAGCCTAATTTTTGGGGAAAGTGGCGTGAAAACCCCGAATTCACAAAAAAAGCGACCAAATTGTTGCGCGCAACAGGCTGAATGGCCCATAGACAATTTATCAACCGATCATCTTTGTGCCAGCGGCCAGGCGTTTTCATTGGCCGAATTGGCCGAAACGGCCGGTGTTGCGCCCCATTTTTGGTTCATAAGGCTGTTTCGGGCCTAAAGCAGCGCCCGCCCGACATCAACAGCCAGAATGATATTGGCGATGAAGGCGATGATGAAAAAATAACTGCGCGGACTGGGGTTTTTCTCGGTCGCAATGGCGTAATAGAGGCCCGTGAAGACAATCCGCGCCGCCGCATAGACCCAGACAATATTCGCCAGCCGGCCAGGATCCAACTCCAGCATGATCGCCATGAAGGACAAGGCCAGCATCGGCACAATGTTCTCCAGCGAATTGCGGAAGGTCCGGTCGCTTCTGAACACAAATGACTCATGCCCGAGATGGGCGTCAACAATGCCCGGGATGTATTTGTTTTGGCGCCGGTGCGCGATGGATGCCACCAGGGCCTGAACCATGACGGTGATGATGATGACCCAAATGCCGGTCAACGCAGATGAATAGGTTTCAACCATAAGTGCCTCCTGTTTTTTTCCACGCTAACAGGCTTCGCGGCAATGGCAAGCCCGATGGTGCATCCGCGTTATTGAAAACCGGCGGCATTGATGAAATGATGAACCCAGTCTCAAGATCGGGGGAAACTTCATGACACCTTTTGACATCTCAGTGCCGGAAGAGGACATCCGGAACATTCTTGACAAGGTGGCCGCCTATGACTGGAGCGCCATGCAGGATTTCGGCCAGCCGGAGGCGCCCTGGGCGGGCGGCGGCAACCAGGCCTATCTCAGGGCGTTTTGTGATGATTGGCTGAACGGATATGAATGGGGCGACACGGTTGCTGAACTGACGACATTCCCGCATTTCCGCGACAGGATTGACGGTCTGGAGATTCATTATCTGATGGAAACAGGGTCGGGCAGCAACCCGCCGGCCCTGATCATGACCCATGGCTGGCCCGGCTCCGTCTATGAGTTCATGCAGGTTATTCCGCGTCTGGCACATCCTGAACGCTTCGGCGGTGATGCCGAGGACGGCATAACGGTCATTTGCCCGTCGCTGCCCGGCTATGGCTGGTCCGGCAAGCCGGACACACCGATCGGCCCGAAGCAAACCGCCGCCCTGTACGACAAGCTGATGACACAAGTTCTGGGTTTTGACAGCTATATTGCGCAAGGCGGCGATTGGGGCAGTCTGGTTACCGGCTTTTTGGGCCTTAATCATTCCGTTGCCCTGGGCGGGGGATGTCGCGCCATTCATCTCAACATGTACGGACTGGCGGTCGCTGAGGAACCATCAAGTGCTGAGGAACTGGCCTGGCTCGAGACCTTCAAGGCCGTCATGGCCGCCGAAACCGGTTATCTGCATGTACAGTCAACCCGTCCGCTGTCACTGGCTTACGCAATGATGGACAGTCCGGTCGGGGTGGCCGCCTGGCTGCTGGACAAATTCGTTTCCTGGAGCGATCTGCGTCCGCAGGCGGATCAGAGCGAACACCAAGCGCGGCATCTGGAAAATGTCTATACCAGACACCAACTGCTTTCCAACATCATGATTTATCTCGTGACCAAAAGCTTCAACTCGGCCAGCTGGTATTATCTGGCCTATTTCAGCGGCCCGACCGGAATGCCTGCCGGCAGCCGCATCACCGTACCGGCCGGCATCGCCAATTTCGCGCATGAACTGATCACCTTCCCGCCCCGCAGTCTGGTCGACAAGGGTTATCAGGTCACACAATGGACGGACTATGAGCGTGGCGGGCATTTCGCCGCCTTTGAGGTGCCGGAAACCTTTGCCGCCGACGTCCAGAAGTTTGTGAAATCGCTCTAGGCGTCAGCCTTTTTGTGCCTTGCCGCGCTTGATGACGGCTTCGCGTCGCGCCTCAATATCGGCCGCCGTCACATTTCCGTTATGCGACATGGACAGGTCATATTCATATTTGCGGGCGGCTGAGAGTGTCTGGCCGTATCCGAAATCCATCAAATCCTTGTATCCCTGCACGGTCTCGGGAATGCACGACGCAATGTCTCCGGCGATGGACATGGCCTTGTCCATCAAGTCATCTGACGCCACGACATGATTGACCAGCCCCCAGGCCAGCGCCTCCTGAGCCGTGAAGAAATTTCCGGTGAATGAGATTTCCTTGGCACGGGAAGTGCCGACAATGCGCTGCAGCTTCTGGCTCAGGCCCCAGGTCGGCATCAGCCCGACACGGGCATGCGTATCAGCGAACCGAGCATGATCTGCTGCCAGCAAAATGTCGCAGGCCAGGGCGATCTCCAGCCCGCCGGTGACCGCCACGCCGTTAATGGCGCCGATGATCGGCTTGGAAAAAGCGTCCATGGCCGGCACCAGATCACCACGCTTGAGATTGTCCTCGGTGCTGCTGGTTTCATCAGCACCCATTTCCCGCAGGTCAACACCGGCTGAAAAAGCCCGGTCGCCGGCCCCGGTCAACACCACTACCTGCACCTTGTCATCGGCGTCCAATGCGGCGAACGCATCCATCATCTCATTGCGGAGACCGATGGACAGGGCATTCATCGCCTCAGGACGGTTCATGGTCATCACAGCGACCCCGTCGCTGGTCTCTAAAGTCAATACAGATTGTTCGGTCATGGATCCCCCTTCACATTATGGTTAAACCTTAATCGAATGACCCTTGCGGTCAAGGGAGACGCGCAGCTTTTCCTGCTTGGTCTGGATGCGCTTATGGGGCATATTGGGGGTCACAGTAATTTGGAAGGCGCCCATCATGACGGAAGAAACCCCTCTGCTTTTTGAAAAAAACGGCCCGGTCGGCATCATCACCTTCAACCGGCCAAAGGCCCTGAATGCCATTTCCGGCCAGATGCGCGAGGAACTGGCCCAGCTTTACAAGGACATTGAAGCGGATGACAGCCTGCGGGTGATTGTTCTGACGGCCAACGGGCGGGCATTTTCCGCCGGCACAAACCTGATGGAGGATTTCCTGAAAGACCGCGCAGATGTGACCGATCATATTCTGCGCGACTACAAGCCGCTGATTGACGCCATCGGCGCGTCTGACAAAACCTATATTTGCGCACTCAACGGCTTGTGCGCCGGCGTTGCCATCGGCTTTGCCCTGAATTGTGATCTGGCGGTGATGGCTGACGACGCCTTTATCTTCATGCCATTCGCAAACATTTCACTGGTGCCGGACGGCGGCAGCTCATGGCTGTTTCTGGACAGGCTGGGCTACAAACGCGCTTATGCCGCCATTCTGGAGGGCGACCGGCTGGACGCCCAAACCTGCCTTGACGCCGGCATGGTCAACAAAATCGTCCCGGCCGATCAGGTCAAACAGACAGCAATAGAATGGGGCAAAAAACTCGCCGGACTGGCCCCGCTGTCCCTGACCCACACCAAACGCCTCATGCGCGAAGCGGTGGATATGAGCTTTGACGAAACCGTCAAGCGGGAGGCCGAAATCCAGCACATCTGCATGTCTTCGGAAGACCATCAGGAGGGCGTGGCGGCGTTCAGCGAAAAACGGGCGCCGGTCTTCAAGGGCAAATAGGTTTTGGACGCGGCCGACATCAGTGAAGTCATCGGGCTGGCTTGGCATGATGAAGTCAGTTTCGACGACATCCGCCGCCAGACAGGGTTGAGTGAAAAACAGGTGATTGCCCTGATGCGCCGCGAAATGACCCCTTCAAGCTTCAGGATGTGGCGCAAAAGGGTGGCGGGCCGCAAAACCAAACACGGCAAAAACGGACTGACGGAAAAGCGCGGCTTCCGCTTCAAAGACTGAAGGGAATAAGAGATCGGAATAAAAAAGGGCGCCGCAGCGCCCTTTTAGGTTCAACCGACAATCTCTCAGGATATGATCTGGTTGCGGTATTTCTGAGAGAACACATCACGCCCGATAATGTATTTCATGACCTCGGTGCTGCCCGCCAGAATTCTGTTGATGCGGACATCCGTGAACATGTTGCAGATCGGATATTCCTTCATGTAGCCGGCACCGCCGTGCATCTGCACACCCAAATCAACCATTTTCCACTCAATCTCATTGGTCATGAGTTTGGCTTTGGCGGCCTTGTTGGAGTCCAGCAAACCCTGATTGTGCAGCTCAATGCAATGATCGACATAAACTTCCGCCATTTCAATCTCGGCATCCATTTCCGCCATTTTGAACTGGGTGTTCTGCTGTTCGGACAACACGCCGCCGAAGATTTTGCGGTCCATGACGAATTCACGGGTCAGTTCGAAGGCTTTGCGCGCGGTGTTGACGCAGCCGACCGCGGCAATCAGGCGCTCCTCGGCCAGACCCTCCATCAGATAGTAAAACCCTTTGTGCATCTCGCCCAAAACATTCTCTTTCGGGATTTTGACATCGGTGAAGAACAGCTCGGCCGTATCCTGGGCCGGCTGGCCCATCTTGTCGAGATTGCGGCCGCGCTCAAAACCTTCCATGCCGCGCTCCACCAGAACAAGTGTCATCGCATGCGGGTTGTTGTCGGGATCTGACTTGGCGGCAACAATGATCAAATCAGCATTGATGCCATTCGAAATATATGTCTTCGAGCCGTTCAGGATGTAATGGTCCCCCTCCTCCTTGATATAGGAACGCATGCCGGCCAGATCAGAGCCGGCACCGGGTTCGGTCATGGCGATGGCCAATATGGTTTCACCGCTGACGCATTTCGGCAAAAAGCGGTCTTTCTGCTCTTGTGTGCCCAGATTTTCCAGATAGGGGCCGACCAGCCGGCTGTGCAGCGTTGCATAAAACCCGCTGGTTCCAGCGCGCACACCCTCTTCCATAATGATTTGTTCATAGCGGAAATCGCTGTCCCCCAGCCCGCCATAGCGCTCATCCGGCCAGATCATCAAAAAACCCTGCTCGCCGGCTTTTTTAAAACATTCGCGGTCAACAATGCCTTCTTCCTTGTAGCGCTCCATATGCGGCGCAATTTCGGTCTCCAAGAACTTGCGATAGGCTTCGCGGAACAGGATCTGCTCTTCTGTGAATTGAACCATGATTTCCCCCTTAAAACGGATATGGCTTTAATTTGGGCAATTAGGATTGAGAAATCAAATAAATAGTTGCAAACTCAAAGCCTGAAAAAACGCGCAAATTGTCACAAGTTAGGTGGCATGAGCCTGTTGTCTTAAGTCACAGGGGGAAGACATGACTGAAGCCGAAAATGAAGATAAAATCATTGTTGCAATCAACGGGCCGGTCGCCACAATCACCATCAACGACCCGGCCAACTCCAACGCCTTTACGCGCCAAATGTTCCGCGACTTCCATCATGCCGTCAATCAGGTTGAGGCCGCACCGGATGTCCGGGCCGTCATCATCACAGGCAATGGCAAGAATTTTTCAGCCGGGGCCAATCTGCGTGACCCGGAAAAGCCGGGGCCGCATTTTCGCACATCCGACACGCTGATGACCGAGATATTCCCCGGCATTGAAAGCATCTCCAAATCCGACAAAATCTTCATCGCCGCGGTCAATGGCGCAACCTCCGGCGTTTCCGGCGCCATGGTGCTGAACTGCGACCTCGCCATCATGTCGGAGGATGCCTATATGCATCAGCCCTTCATGGCCATTTCACTGGTGCCGGACGGCGGCATGCATTGGCATTTGCTGCGCGAACTGGGCTACAAACGGGCCATGTCCATGATCCTGAACTGCGAAAAACTGCCGGCGCAGGACTGTTTGACAGCCGGGATTGTCAATAAAGTCGTCCCCCTCGACGCGCTGCTGGATGAAGCCAACGCCATGGCACAGGCCATTGCCGCCGGCCCGCCACTGGCGCAAAAGGCGACCAAACGCATTCTGCGCGAAGCCGCCGGTCAGAGCTTTGAACAGAATTTCATGATGGAAACCTTTGAACAAAACGCCCTGATGAGTTCCAAGGATTGTCTGGAGGGCGTCACGGCGTTTTTCGAAAAGCGGGCCCCCGCCTTCAAGGGCGAATAGGTTATTTTGCGACAGTGCCGCGCAGGGTCAGCGGCAACATGGCGAGCATGAAACCGCCGGTCAGCGGCGGCATGACAAACACCCTGAAATAGACCCAGTGCTGTTCGCTCAAAACCCGCCAGGCCAGTTCATTGGCCAGCGCGGCAAACAGGAAAAACAAACCCCAGCGCAGGCTCAGCAACCGCCAGGTTTGCGGCGTAAGGTTGAATTGTGTGCCGAAAAACACCTCCATCATGGCCTTGTTGCGCAGCAGACCACCCAGCAGCACCGAGGACAGGACAAAGCTGAACACACTCGGCTGAACCTTGATCAGAAGGTCCTCCTGCACCAGCACCGCCGTGATGGTCATGGCACCTGACAGTATGGTGGAAAAAATCACAAACCGCGCAATACGTTTCTCAACCAGCCAATAGACACCAAGGCTCAAAATGGTGGCCAGCAGAGTCGCAACTGCGGCATAAAACAGGCCGCCATGTTCATAGGCGAAAAAGAAAACGCAAAGCGGAATGATCTCCCCGAACATGGAGACCAGACGCATTTGCCTGACCTTGTCCATCAGTGACAGGGATTGGGTGGGGTTTGACATCAGCACTCACTTTCCAACCCTTAATTATGTAGGGCGGACCAGACCGGAAACCAGTCATGAGGGGAGGACGTCAGTCCTCCAGATTAAAGGTCAGGCCGGCATTGGCGACCAGACGGGCGATCAATTTGTCACCCATGGCCGGCGCCGATGTCAAAATGCCGCCGGGCGTCTCGGCACAGTCCAGCGCCAGGCAGACGGCGCTCTCCGCCAGCATTTTTGACGTTGAGCCGTAACCGGGGTCCATATCGCCGGTGACACCGGCTTTGATCAACCGGCCGTCCGGCATTTCGCCGACAAACAGCACGTCATAATTGCCCGCCTCACGGCTTTCCTTGGACGGCCCCTCGCCCGGCTGGGGTACGTCACCGGCCAGCATGTCCATGCCGGCGACCATCTCAGCGACCGCTTTCCCCTCATCGCCGGGTCCGGCCATCATCATTTCGTCATAGACAAAATCCTCACCATAAGCATGGCCCATCAAGGCGTTTGAACGGTGAATGTTTTTGGTGTTGATCGGCGCCATAATGAACGGTGCCAGCCAGCTGCCTAGCAATTCGTCCTCGCAGACCTTGTTGCCGGCCGGCTGCTCCGGCCCCTGAAAACCATTGGCCAGGGAAAATGGGTCAACCATGCGGCTGAAAATCTCCGGCTCCGCCTCCAGCCGTTTCAAGCTGCCGAGGAAAGATGCCACCGTGCCGCCGGAAAATTCGCCATTCATGGCCCTGACACGGCCACGCACACGCGGGGCCGCAGCGCCGAACGCCGCTTTGGCGGCGTTTTGCAGATACAAGACGCCAAGGTCGAAGGGCACCGAGTCAAATCCGCAGGAAAATACGATGCGCGCCCCGGTTTCCTTGGCGCGGGCTTCATGCGCCGCAATCATGTCATACATCCATAACGGCTCACCGGTGAGGTCAACATAATCCACGCCCAAGTCAGCGCAGGCCGCGACGACGCCGGAGCCGTAAAGTTGATATGGGCCGACTGTCGTCAGCAGCACATCTGTGCGCGCCACCATCGCCCGCAGGCTGGCTTCATCATCGGTGTCCGCCGTCACCAGCGGCGTGTCGGCAGGCAGGCCCATCTCATCCCTGACGGCCGCCAGCTTGTCGGCACTGCGGCCGGCCATGGCCCAACGCACACCCTTGTCCTGGCCATATTGCTTGTGCATATATTCTGCGACCAGCCGCCCGGTGAAACCACTGGCACCGAAAATGATGACATTGAATTCGTTTTGCTCAGACATTCTTTCCCCCATGTTTGATTGTTGCCAAAGCTAATGCGTGCAGAGGCGTTTGGCAAATTGTTAATGAGACGCCGGGCGGGACATCCCTGTCGGGTCAAGCCGCAAGACAGGGCGGCGATTATGTGATAATGTTGAGACATAGGCAAAATAACGAAAAGAAAAACCATGCGCCTGTCTCATACATCCGCCTTTGTGCTGCTTTTGCTCGGCTCGGAAATATACAAAACCCCGCTGGCCCGCAGCTTCTTGTCCCGATTGGATCTTTCGGCCGGGCGCCCGCTTTATGATCGGGTCATGGCATTCTGGCCGCACTATGACCAGACCATCAAGAACCGTAAATATGCTGTCCTGAAGCTGGTGGAAACATTGCTTCTGGAGGGCCGCCTGCCGCACCAGATTGTGATTGCGGCGGCCGGCATGGACGCCATGGGGCTGGAGATCATCTCCCGTCACCCCGGCACGCGTGTTTATGAACTTGATCAGGCCTTCATGAGCGAAAAGGCGCAATTGGCACCACATGAGCGCATGCATTACATCACATCCGATTTGACACGTCACCAAACCTGTCTGGATGCGCTGGCTGAAATGGGCTGGCAGGCATCCCAGCCGAGCCTAGTCATCTATGAGGGCATCAGCTATTACATTGCCGCACAGGAGACACAAAGCCTGACCGCGGCTCTGGCACCCGCATACGTCATCATTGATTACCTCAAACCCCTCAGCCGGCTCAATGATCAGGCGGCGGAGTACGGCAACTTCATCTTCGACGCCATCCTCGGGGACGGCCAGAGTCTCGAAATCCCCCGCTATGACACGCACAAGCTGGAAAAGACCCTCGGCCTGCCGCGTCATACACGCTTGGGGATGCTGAAACTGGAGAAACAAAGAAACAGACGCAATCTTCTGTTCCCGACTGAAGCGCATGGCTGGATCGAAATCGGGTTATTCGGCCCGCCTCGCCAGTAATGCAGCACGGAATCCCGGCTGAGTCCGCAGCTGTTTTTTCAAGGCGGCCTCCCGCGACATCGCTGCGCCGCGGGTCTTGAAGGTTTCGCTGTACAGAAGCTGCCATTGGCGGCCTCTGGTCGCTTTCGCGCCCTGCCCGGCATTGTGCTTGTCCAGACGGGCCTGAACATCGTGTGTCCAGCCTGTGTAGGTGCGCGGCTTGCCGCCCTTCTCACAGTCGCTCCAGCTGCCCAGCACATAGACATAACACGGTGTCACGTCCATTCAGCCGCCCCTTTCCTAAAGTGGTTTATAAATCTTTGAAAAACAGTATCATGAGTTGCATATTTTTCGGCAATGCGTAAATTTACCCCGTATTTGATATTTGGATGAGATGATGGAAACTGCCAAAACCCCCCTGCGCCATGACTGGACACGCGAAGAAATCCTCGCTTTGTTCGACCTGCCCTTTAATGACCTGCTGTTTCAGGCCCAGACCGTTCATCGTCAATATTTTGACCCCAATCAGGTGCAAATGTGCCAACTGCTGTCGATCAAGACCGGCGGATGCCCTGAGGATTGCGGCTATTGCAGCCAGTCCGCCAGTGCCCCGACCGGCTTGAAGGCCGGCAAGCTGATGGAGGTTGAGAAAGTGCTGTCAGAGGCGCGGCGCGCCAAACAGGGCGGAGCCACACGCTATTGCATGGGGGCCGCCTGGCGAAGCCCGAAAGACCGCGACATGGAAGCGCTGAAGCTGATGATCAAAGGCGTCCGCGATATGGGCATGGAGACCTGTGCAACGCTCGGCATGCTGACACCTGAGCAAGCCCAGGAATTGTCCGAGGCAGGGCTTGACTACTACAACCACAACATCGACACATCGGAGGAATTTTACGGCGAAATCATCACAACCCGTACGTTCCAGGACCGGCTGGAGACGCTGGAAAATGTCCGCAACAGCGGCATGAAAGTGTGCTGTGGCGGGATCATCGGCATGGGGGAGAAATTGATGGACCGGGCCGACATGATCCGCACCCTCGCCAATCTTCCGGAACATCCGGACAGCGTGCCGATCAACCAGTTGATCGCCGTGCCCGGGACGCAACTCGAAAATGCCGAGCTGCCGCATCCGATTGATTTTGTCAAATGCATCGCCGTGGCACGCATCACCATGCCGCGCTCATCCGTGCGTCTTTCGGCCGGGCGTGAGGAAATGAGCGATGAAATGCAGGCGCTGTGCTTTTTCGCCGGGGCCAATTCAATTTTTGTCGGTGATGAATTGCTGACCAAAGGCAATCCGGGGCGCGCCAAGGATGACGAGTTGATGCTCAAGCTCGGTGTGGAGGCCCTGCCGGCCTTTGAGGAGCCGGCCATTAACTGAGTTATCTGAATTTAACGCGGGGCGCGTTTGGCCAGAATGCGCTGCAGGGTGCGACGGTGCATGTTGAGCCGCCGGGCCGTTTCTGACACGTTGCGGTCACACAGTTCATAGACGCGCTGAATATGCTCCCACCGCACACGGTCTGCTGACATCGGGTTTTCGGGCGGCGGCGCCTTGGTTTCGGGATCGGCTTTCAACGCCGCCTCAATTTCGTCAGCGTCAGCCGGCTTGGCCAGATAATCAATCGCCCCTTTTTTAACAGCCTCCACAGCTGTGGCGATATTGCCATAACCGGTCAGCATAATGACACGGCCATCGGGACGCACAGTCTGGATTGCTTCAATGACGTCCATGCCGTTTCCGTCCAGCAGACGCATGTCGACAACGGCATAATCCGGTTTCAGTTTTTGCGCCAGATTGATGCCGCCGGAAACCGTCTCGGATGTGTGCACGTCATAGCCGCGCCGCTCCATCGCCCGCTCCAGGCGGTTCAGCCACGCTGTATCGTCGTCAACAATCAGCAGGGTGTTACCCAAATCACCGTCTGCGTCGGTCATGATCTCTCCAAAAAACGCTGCAGTCACAGCCCTTCAATGTCTATTTAGCTTATTGGCCGTTAATTTCAAACATTTCCCGTTTCCAGGTCAGGTTTATCACGGCCCCGGAGAGGGGGTGTTTCTTGTTGGAAATCTCTATTTTGGCACCGGTCCGCTCCAGCATGGTCTTGGCAATGAAGAACCCCAGGCCCATTCCAGATTGCGCAGTCAGGCTTCCCTTGTTCGCCCGCGTGGTCAGCCACGGCTCTCCAAGACGGGACATCAGATCCGGGGCAAACCCCGGTCCATCATCCGAAATCGTGATGGTTATCTCCGTGGCGCTTTGGGTGACGTCAATATCCACAGCGGTTTCGGCAAAATCAGAGGCATTCTCAATCAAATTGCCGATCCCGTAGATGATTTCAGCTTTTCGGTAAACCACCGGCTCACGCCCATCGCTATATTGAAACGTCTTGCGCACCTCAACATCGGGACTGCCCGCCTCCTCAATCACACTGTCAATCAGGGCCGTCAAATTCATTTGTGAGAATATCTGATCACTTTTATCGCCGTCCGCCGTCAATGAAGTCAGAATTTCGCGGCATCGCCGGGCCTCATTCTGCAGGGTCAGCAAATCCTCGGCATGCTCCCCCTGCGCCAGCGGGGAGGACTGCAATTCCTTGGCAATCAATCCGATGGTTCCGAGCGGGGTGCCGAGCTGATGCGCCGCCGCCGCCGCAAACCCGTCCAGGGCTGAGAGCCGGTGCTCGCGTGCCAAAACCTGCTGTAGGGCAGATGTGGCCGCTGTCATGCGCCGCCCCTCATGGCTGACGCGCCAAACATACGTCGAAATGAAAACAAGGCCGAGCAGCAAAGACATCCAGATTCCGAATATGTACAAATCCGGCAAGACAGGCGGGGCCTCACCTTTCCAGGGCAAAGGCAGATGATAAACCGCCAGCAATGAGCTGGCGGCCGCAGCAAGACTGACCAAAATCCATGTCGTACCGGCCGTCAAAATGGTCGCGGAAACGGTGACAGGTGCCAGGATCAACAGCGCAAAAGGGTTGCCAAGGCCGCCATTCAGATACAGCAGCATCACCAGTTGCACCAGATCAAACCCAAGAAACATCGCGGTTTCACGCACGCTGAGCATGTGGTTGGAAGGGTATCTCAGAATCAGCCAGATGTTCAGGATCACCGACAGGGAAATCACGGTCAGGCTTTCCACCAGCGGTAACTTGTAGCCAAGCAGGGCGGCCACAACAACAATCGCCGCAAGCTGCCCGATGACCGCCAACCAGCGCAGGAAAATCTGCACCCGCAACAGCACCCCGCCGTCACGGGTCAGATAAGCCACCTCCCGGGTATCCTGCGTCATATCGCCCAGAGGGGTGTCTGCGTCGTTGGACATGCTCTACTGCGCGCCCTCCAACAGCTGTATCAGGTCACGGTTGCGGCTTTCGCGCGCCCAGTCCAACGCAGTGCGGCCGGTCAGGTCGGTGTCCTCGAGATAAGCGTCTTTTTCAATCAAAAGTTTGACGGCTTCATAATGCCCTTCGCGCGCGGCGATGATGATCGGCACCTCCTTGCGGACGCCGGTTTTGTCAATATCGGCGCCGCCTTCAAGCAGCAGCTTCATGATCTCCACATGACCGCGCGCGGCCGCTGCCGTCAGGGCCGTATGGCCACTGGAGCCGCGCTCATCCAGCCGGGCTTTGCGGTAAATCAGATATTGCACCACATTGGCGTGACCGGCCTCGGCGCCGATGACAATGACCGGCTCCCCGTCCCGGCTGCGCAGATTGGGGCTGAGCCCTTCAATATAGCCGCGCTCCATAATGCCGACGCTGCCGCTGCGGGCCCCGTCAACCATATCATTCTCCTTTATGAAACCGCGCGACTGGGCCGCTGCGGACTGGACAGAAATCATCACAAACGCCAATGCCATCAGCAACAGGCCACCCTGCGGCAACCGAATTTGTGGCAGTCGAATGATCAAGGTTTGGCGTATTTTGGAAAATTGCATCTGGGCGTCTTTTATCTAAATATGTTATGGATAAGCCACCTCACCCGGAACCCCGGCTGACGGTGCGTTTCAATACTGCTATGATATAAATCAGAAGCGCAGAAAACAAGAAAGCTTTAAGGAAATAAGACCCGCATGCCCGCCAACCGCAAACTCGTCCTTGCCAGCGCCATTTTGCTGGTTTTGTCCTTTCTCGCCATCTTGGTCGCCGGGTTGGTCAACAAATCAGGCAGCCCCGTGGCCGCCTCAAAACCTCAAAAAGCCCCGGTGCCGCCGGCGGCGTTCGAATTGCTGGATGAAAATGACCGGATCGTCACTGAAACCAGCTACACCGATACATTGAAGCTGATCTATTTCGGCTTCACCTATTGCCCTGATGTCTGCCCCAATCAACTCAGCGTCATGGCTGAGGCGCTTGACCTGCTCGAAGCGGACACCCTGCAATCGGTCACGCCCATCCTCATTACGCTGGACCCGGAACGTGACACCGCCCAGACCATCAAAACCTATACGGATTTTTTTCACCCCAAATTGATTGGATTGACCGGAACGCCGGAACAGATTCAAAATGTCGCCAGCCGTTTCAAGGTCTATTTCGCCAAAGTTGAGGATGAGCAAAGCGCCGCCGCCTACACCATTGACCATTCCTCCATCGTCTTTCTGATGGGGCGCGACAACGGCTTTGTAAGGGCCTTCACATTTCGCGACACGCCTCAGGCCATGGCCGACGCCATACGCGTCGCTGCCGGCGGCTAGATGTCAAGATTGCTGACGGACAAGGCATTGTCCTGGATAAACTGCCGGCGCGGCTCAACCACATCACCCATCAGCTGTTCAAACAGGCCGTTGCTCTCGGCGACATCCTTGATGCGCACCTGCAGCAGCGAGCGGGCATTGCTGTCCAGTGTCGTCTGCCAGAGCTGGTCGGGATTCATCTCGCCCAACCCCTTGTAACGCTGCAGGGAGAACCCCTGGCGGCCGATATCCAGAACCGCCTCCATCAGTGCGGTCGGGGAGAAGATCATCACCTGCTTGTCCTTGTGGGACAGGGTCGCCGGGCCAAGATAGACCGCCTGCAACGCCTCGGTCATGGCATCCAGGGCGCGCGCATCCGCCGAGGCGATCAGGGGTGCGTCAATTTCGATGTTTTCCCGTACACCGCGCAGCTCGCGCCAGAG
Source organism: Parvibaculales bacterium (assembly GCA_049890195.1). Taxonomy (GTDB): domain Bacteria; phylum Pseudomonadota; class Alphaproteobacteria; order RS24; family RS24; genus JAYQKL01. Next base: position 334,354 of record JBMHBY010000003.1, on the reverse strand, counting down.
CTTCAGCCCGCCATCGCCGGACGGTTCTCCGTGCCAGCCGCGCTCAATGTCATCAAACAGCATGTCGAGCCGTTTGGCGATATAGGGGGCCGTCTGTCCCGCCAGATCCGGCTTGGACATGATATCCGGGGTCAAGGCGCCGGCAATGGCCGTCTGCTCGATCACAAAATGCGGATAGCGCGGGGGCAATGAATGCAACAAAGACCTGATTTTGCGGGCTTGGGCGACCAGATCGATCAAATCCTGACCGCTGCGCTGCTCGCCATTATGCAATGTCAGCACCGCTTCACGGGTGCCGGCCTCGATCAAATAATCCTCCAGCGCACCCTCATCCTTCAGATAGGTCTCAGAGCTTTGACGCTTGACCTTGTAAAGCGGTGGCTGGGCGATGTAGAGATGCCCCCGCTCGATGATTTCCGGCATCTGCCGGTAGAAGAATGTCAACAGCAGCGTACGGATATGGGCGCCATCAACATCAGCGTCCGTCATGATGATGATTTTATGATAACGCAGTTTTTCCAAATTGAAATCATCATGCCCGATGCCGGTCCCCAGCGCCGTAATCAAGGTGCCGATTTCCGCCGATGACAACATTTTGTCAAAGCGCGCCCGCTCAACATTCAGGATTTTGCCGCGCAACGGCAATATCGCCTGGTTTCTCCGGTTACGGCCCTGCTTGGCCGAGCCGCCGGCCGAGTCACCCTCAACAATGAACAGCTCAGCCTGCGCGGCATCCCGCTCCTGGCAATCAGCCAGCTTGCCGGGCAGGCTGGACACGTCCAGAGCGCCCTTGCGCCGGGTCAATTCGCGGGCTTTGCGCGCCGCCTCCCGGGCCATCGCGGCTTCCGCGACTTTGGCGACAATGTTTTTGGCTTCCGCGGGATGCTCCTCAAACCAAGTGTTCAGCAGGTCATTGACAACACTTTCCACGACGGGCCGCACCTCGGACGATACCAGTTTGTCCTTGGTCTGGCTGGAGAATTTCGGGTCCGGCACCTTGACCGACAAAACGGCCGTCAGCCCCTCGCGGCAATCATCACCACTCAGGGTGACTTTTTCCTTTTTGGCGATCCCGCTCTCATTTGCATAGCCGTTGACGGTCCGGGTCAAGGCCCCGCGGAAACCGGCCAAATGTGTGCCGCCGTCACGCTGTGGAATATTGTTGGTGAAGCACAAAACCGTCTCGTGATAGCTGTCATTCCACCACAGGGCCACCTCGACCCCGATGCCGTCTTTTTCTGACGTCACGAAAATCGGGGCCTCCAACAGATTGGTCTTGCTGCGGTCGAGATAGTTCACAAAAGCTTCCAGACCGCCCTCATAGACCATTTCCTTCTCTTTGACCTCGGCACCGCGATGGTCGGACAGATGAATGCGCACACCGCTGTTCAAAAAGGCCAGTTCGCGCAGCCGGTGTTCCAGCGTGGCGTAATCGAACTCGGTCATGGTGAAGGTTTCCGCCGAGGGGTGGAAGGTGATCTGTGTGCCGGCCGCGTCCGAGTCCCCTTTTACGGCAAGGTCCTCAACCGCTTCGCCGTTTTCAAACCGCATATGATGTTCCTTGCCGTCGCGGTGGATGGTCAGCTCAAGCCAGTCGGACAGGGCGTTGACGACAGAAACGCCGACACCGTGCAGACCGCCGGAGACCTTGTAGCTGTTGGAGTCGAACTTGCCGCCGGCATGCAGCTGGGTCATGATGACCTGTGCCGCCGAAACGCCTTCCTCCGGATGCATTTCCGTCGGGATGCCGCGGCCATTGTCACCGACCGTCACCGACCCGTCGGCATTCAGGCGCACCGTGACCGTATCGCAGTGACCGGCCAACGCCTCGTCGATCGAATTATCGACAACCTCATAGACCATGTGATGCAGCCCCGTGCCGTCATCCGTGTCACCGATATACATGCCCGGACGCTTGCGCACAGCCTCAAGGCCCTTCAGAACCTTGATGGATGAGGCGCCGTAATCATCGCCGGTGGCGTCTGGGGCTTGCGGGTCGTTTTGTGTATCGTCGGTCATCAGTTCCTCAAATTCGTCTTCTCGGTTTTCAATTCTGTATCCGTTTCAGTGCCGGTCCGTTACAGCTCCATGACGGCGCCGTCCGTCACATGCAGATGGCTGGCTTTGCCCTTGCCCCCTTTGGCGAAGCCATCAAACACATGGGCATCGGTGCCGGTGAGCCAGGCCTGCGCCCCAAGCGTATGGATGACGTCAAACAGGGCCGCCCGGCGGGTTGGGTCAAGATGGGCCGTCACCTCATCAAGCAGCAGAACAGGCACGGCGCCGGTCTGCTGGGCCAGCACCCGCGCCTGGGCCAGGACCAGACCAACCAGCAGCGCCTTTTGCTCGCCGGTCGAGCATTTGGCCGCCGGCATGTCCTTCGACAAATGCCGGGTGACAAGATCTGTGCGATGCGGGCCTTCCAGCGTCCGGCCGGCACCGGCGTCCAGGGCGCGATTACGGTGCAGCATCTCACGGTATGACTCTTCGGCCTGCGTGGCTGAGGAACGCCGCACTTCGGCCTCCAAAAGCCCGTCCAGAGCGATTTCAGCCTGCGGGAAAACCGGATGGTGGCCCTCAAACAAAGCCGCACTCAGCACATCCAGCGCATCGAGGCGGGTTTCGGCGATCGTCACACCGGTTTCCGACATGGTGTTCTCCAACCCGTCAAGCCAGGCGGCGGATGTGTGCGGGCCGTTTTCCTGCAACAACCGGTTGCGTTCGCGCATCGCCTTGTCAAAAGCCGACAGGGTTTTGCTGTGAAACGGGACCAGCCCGACAGCAAACCGGTCCAGAAACCTGCGCCGCCCGGTCGCGCTGTCCACAAACAGCCGATCCATCGCCGGTGTCAGCCACAATTGGGGGCAATAGCGCACCAGCGTCTCAAATCCTTTCGCCGGCTCCCCGTCCAGGCGCAGACGCCGGCTCTGTTTGCCGGGGTCTAGCCCGACCCCGATCTGAAGGCAGCCGTCAAGGGTCTCAATTTGTGCCGACACCGCCCAGCCGCCATTGCCCTGCATCCGGGCCATGTCAGCCAAAGAGGCGCTGCGCAGACCGCGCCCCGGGCCGAATTGCGAGACGGCCTCCAATATGTTGGTTTTCCCCATGCCGTTGTCACCGGTCAAAACCACGCCGGCGGCGGCACAGTCAATACGTGCCCGGGGGTACGACCTGAAATCCGTCAGTTGCAGCTCGGTGATATGCGGGGCAAAAAAAGTCTCAAAGCCCGGTGCCGGGGCGTCTTGGCGGCGGTCAGACTCAACTTTCTGTGCGCGTGGTGCAGTCATGTCCTACACGCGCATCGGCATGAGGACATACAGCGCATCATCGTCTTTTTCATCGCGGATCACAGTGGGGGAACCGCTGTCGGCCAGCTCAAAAGTGGCTGTGTCGCCATCCAACTGTCCGGTGATGTCGAGCAGATAGCGCGCATTGAAACCGATTTCGAGCGCATCCGAATCATAGCCGACACCCAACTCATCGGTTGCACTGCCGCTGTCAGGATTGGAGACAGTGAAAGTCAACTTGTCGCTTTCAAGGCTCAACTTGACCGCCCTGGACTTCTCACTGGACACCGCTGATACACGGTCAACGCTCTGCCCGAAAGCCTTGCTGTCCACTGTCAGGGATTTGTCGTTATTGCTTGGAATCACCCGGTTGTAGTCTGGGAATTTTCCGTCAATCAGCTTTGAGGTCAGCACAATGTCGGAGAAGGCAAAATTGATTTTGGTGTCGGAGACTTGTATCGAGACCTCGCCCTCAGACTCCTCCAGCAGCTTTTGCACCTCATTGACGGTTTTACGCGGCACAATAATGGACGGCATGCCGTCTGCGCCAACCGGCTGGGCGGTCTGAACCCGGGCAAGCCGATGCCCGTCCGTGGCGACGGCCCGCAAGAGGGCCTGACCGCCCTCCTCAAGTGTATGCAGATATATTCCATTGAGATAATAGCGGGTTTCCTCAACTGAAATGGCAAACCGGGTTTTTTCAATCAGCCGTTTCAGGGAGTCTGCCGGCAACGCAAAAGCGATCGGCATCTCCCCTGTGGTCAACTCCGGAAAGTCCTCGCGCGGCAGGCTTTGCAACGCAAACGAGGATTTGCCGGCCAACAATTGCAGCTTGTTGCCGGTCTCATCAAGCGAGAGCTCGACCTGCGCCCCCTCTGGAAGCTTGCGCACAATATCATACATCATGTGCGCCGGGGCGGTGATGGCACCCGCCTCAGAGACCTCAGCCTCGACCTTTTCACGGATTTCAATCTCCAGGTCCGTGGCGGTCATGATCAAACTTCCGTTTTCGGCAGCCATCATCACATTCGACAAAATCGGGATGGTGTTGCGTCGTTCAACGACACTTTGCACATGATTAAGGGCTTTCAAAAGGGCGCTACGTTCGATGGTTGCTTTCATTTTTTTCTACTTTCCAATCTTGCTGTTGCCAGCATCCGATAAGACCAATCTTTGCATTTCAGGTTTCAAACACGTGGCTTGACGAAACGGCGTCAGATAACGAATCGCTCTTGAAAATATACCATCAAAGGGAGAAAAAAGCACATATTTGGTGCATTTTTCATCCCCAAATCGTCAGACACCGGGTCAAAAAAACCAGTTCAGCGCATTGCTTGAAAAAGCCGACTATTACCCGCCCAAACTGCGCAGCAGCAGGTCAACATCCTCGTCGATGGACGGATCCAATTCGCGCAGCTCCTCGACCTTTTTGACGGCGTGCATGACCGTGGTATGGTCGCGCCCGCCAAACCGGCGGCCGATTTCTGGTAAAGAGCGCGTGGTCAGCTGTTTGGAGATATACATGGCAATCTGGCGCGGGCGGGCGATGGCGCGGGCGCGGCGTGACGACAGCAGGTCGCCCATGCGCAGATTGTAATATTCCGCGACTTTGCGCTGTATCTCGTCAATCGTGATGCGGCGATCAGCCGAGCGCAGCAAGTCCTTGAGGACCTCCTTGGTTCTCTCCAGCGTGATGGGACCACCTTTGAATGAGGCGGCGGCCACAACGCGGTTCAAAGCACCCTCCAAAACCCGGATATTGGACGAGACGCGCTGGGCCAGAAATTCAAGCACATCAAACGGCACATGAATGTCCTTTTTGCTGCGCATCAGGGCTTCAGCCTTGGACTGCAAAATGCCGAGCCGCAACTCATAATCCGTCGGGTGGATATCAGCAACCAAACCCCAGCCGAGACGGGAACGGATGCGGTCTTCAATCCCCTCAAGATCGGACGGCGACCGGTCCGCGGAAATGATGACCTGATGGTTTTTGTCAATCAGGGCGTTGAAGGTGTGAAAGAACTCCTCCTGCGTGGACTCCTTGCCGGCAATAAATTGAATGTCATCGACCATCAGCACATCCACCTCGCGGAACTGCTGCTTGAACGCCATTGTATCCTTGAACCGCAGGGCGCGGACAAACTGATACATGAATTTTTCAGCCGAAATGTAGAGAACCCGCCGCTCTGGTGTCCGACGACGGATTTCCCAGGCAATCGCGTGCATCAAATGGGTCTTGCCAAGCCCGACACCGCCATACAAAAACAGCGGGTTGAAGGCAGCCTCCTGAGCCTCTGTGATACGCCGGGCGGCGGCATGCGCCAACTCATTGGATTTGCCGACAATGAAATTGTCAAATGTAAAGCGGCTGTCCAACGGGGCGCCGATATCCTCCTGCCCGTTCTGTGTCTTGTCACCGGGCTTGGCGGCACTGACGGCGCCGAAACGTCCGTCGCCCTGCAGCCGCAGCGGGGTCACCTCCTGAACACGTGACTCGGGCTGTGGCTGGGGTGTCTCTGACGGCGCAGCGACCCGGATACCGATGGACCTGATGGAGTCATTCTCGTTTTTCCAATAGGTCTCTATGCGGGCCAGATAATGTTGCTCAATCCATGAACAGACGAAACGGGTCGGCACTTCCAAAACCACCTTGCCATTGGCATGGGTATTGACCCCAAGATTACGGAACCAGCTGTTGAATGTCGCCTCACCCAGTTCGGCACGCAACCGTGAACGGACATGGCGCCACTGTTTCTCAATCTCATTTTTGTCAGTCAGTGCGTTTTCGACATTCGCTTTTTCTTCAGTCTTCATGCTACTCTCTCACCCTTTGGCCCAATGGACCACTACCCTCAAATGGCAACACTTTGCCTTGTTACATCTTAACCCTGAAACCAGGGCAACCCCTTTGATTTCCACCCATTTTGTTTGCCGCGCTGCCGGTTTTCGTCATGATCCCCTTCAAAACCACCCGCAACATTATAGGATTTTTCATACCCCATCTGCTTGGCCATGATGGCGGCATTGCGTGACCGCGCCCCCGAACGACAGATGAAGAAAACGGAGGACCTTTTGTCGGAGACAAACCTCTTCAAGCTGGCGCCAAAATTTTTATTGAAATCCATGCCGGGGAAATGCTGCAGCTCAATCGTGACAAGCTCCTTGCCGGTCTGGGCCAAAGACGGCGTTCCGACAAAAATCCACTCCGCCTCTGTGCGCACATCGACCAATACGGCTGTGTCATCGCTCAACAGGGTGTCCCAAGCCGTTTCCGGCGTCACGTCACCGTCATAGCCTTGATTGGTGTTCGCAATAATGGTTACGTCACCGGTTTTTGCAGCTGAGTCAGACACTATGTTGTCAGTCACAGATGTCATGTTCATCAAACCTTTTCATCAAGCGCCACCCCAAAGTGACCTCAAATTTCGGACCAAGGGGGCGTCCATCTGGCACGTCCCCATCGATTACAAAAGGCGGATACCGCCGGTGACCTGAAGCGGCAGTTCAGCCGCCCGCAGCCATAATCCAAAGAACAGGATGCCCTTCAGATTGAAGCGTAAAAGGAAATGGATGAAATACTTTTTAGCAGAATGACTTAGCTTAAAATCCGGTTGTCGGAGGCGGGGTCACAAATGAAAACCTTAACATGTGGGGGGATTCTGGAGACCATCTAACCGATTGAAATTTAATGGACTTTAAGTGCCTCCGTGAAAAAGTGATTCGTTCCAAGTGTTTTTTTTACACTCCAACTTTAATCACATTAGCGAGACATATCTGCAGACGCAATGGGGCTGAAACGAGAACTTGCATTTTTTTTCATTTTTTTTTCGATTTCGTTAAGATTTTGTGTCGGAAACCCAGAGTCAACAAAACCGCGCCTGCAAATCAGGCACGGTTTTTGGATCTAAACGGAAAAAGGGACGCCCCATCCCGGCCGGTCAGGCGATTGTGTTGACCCGTTTGGTCAGTCGGGACACTTTGCGAGCGGCGGTGCGTTTGTGCAAAATCCCTTTTTGGGCACTGCGGATGATTTTCGGTTCAGCATTGCGCAGCGCCTGTAGAGCCGTTTCCTTGTCGCCAGCCGCAATCGCCTCTTCAACTTTGCGGATGTGTGACCGCATATTGGTGCGGCGCGACTTGTTGACAGCAGTCCGGCGTTCGATTTTACGAACCATTTTCTTGGATGACTTCAAATTCGCCATATTACTTTCCTTTTGCCATCCGCCCATGCGGGGTCTGGCGTCATGCAACGCAGATGCGTTACGTATCATTGGCCGCATCAGCGGGATGGCGCGGTTATAGGCGGAATAGGTGGTTTCGTCAACACCTGAAGTTCATGCTCAAATCAGGGATCAAGAGTCCGGCTGCAGTTTGAAAAACACCACGCCGCCCTCAACGCGAATATCCAATGCTTCGCCGGACCGCAGGAATTTCAGTTCATTCGGCCGGGTCCAGCCCTTGGCGGACGGGGCCCAGCCAAGATTGGGCAAAACCGCACGGTAATATGACAGAATTTCCTCTGTCGGGCGGTCGGTCAACGCCTCGATTGCAATAATGCGGCCTTCCGGTTTGTCAAAGATCAATGTGCTTTCCGCGTTTTCCTGCATGCCCGGCGCCAGAGGGATCTCAGGCACTGCCGACAGAAACGCCGCAGACACCACGGTCATCGCCAGACCGCATACAAATCCTGCAAAATTGAAGAAAGGTTTGATGAATTGTGTCAACACAGCTGGGCCTTTGCGTAGGTGCCAGTTAACGCTGGCATTTTGGACAATAAAAGCTCGATCGCCCGGATTGGACAATACGTTTGATTGTAGCATCACAATTCCGGTTTGAACAGGCTTCGCCTTCCCGGTCATACACGTCAAAATTATGCTGGAAATAACCGGCTGAGCCCTGTGCGCCGGCAAAATCACGCAAGCTGGAGCCGCCGGCGGCAATCGCCTCCTGCAACACCTCGCGGATGTGCGGAACCAGCCGCTCGACGCGTTTTGCACCCAAATTCCCGGCTTTGCGGCGTGGTGAGACGCCAGCTCGAAAAAGCGCCTCGCAGACATAAATATTCCCGAGTCCGGAAACAACGGACTGGTCCAGCAGGGCCGTCTTGACCGGCGCCCCCCGCCCGTCCAAAACAGCCAGAAGATCCCGCCAATGCCACGCATTCGACAACGGCTCCGGCCCCAAATGCGCGAAATGCCTGCTCTGCCACAAACTTTCCGCCGGCAACAGGTCCATGTACCCAAACCGCCGCGGGTCGGAATAAATCAGTTCAAGACCGCCCTCAAACACGGCATGGACATGCTCATGTTTACCGCCGGTTGACGGGCTGGCCTCCGCCTGATGATGAAAGGCACCCGGGCGCGAGGGGCCGTCCGGGTCGATCACAGTGTAGCGGCCGGTCATCCCGAGATGCGTCATCCACACCAAGCCATTGTCAAGATGTTTCAGGATGAATTTGGCGCGCCGCGTGATTTTTTCGACCCTGGCTTGCGCGACTTTCTCGGCAAAGCCGCCGGGAAACGGAAATCTCAGCCCGGCACGGCGCAGGGTGAGGGTCTGAATCCGCCGCCCTTCAACAAAAGGCTGCAGACCCCGGCAGACAGTTTCAACTTCAGGCAGTTCAGGCATGATGTGTTATACGCCATTTCCAGCCACAGCGCATCAAAACATGGCGCAGGCGCATGGGCAAAATGTCCCGCCATGGCATCTAGCCGAAAGCCTGTCTATCGGCTATGGTGCAGGCCAATATGGATATGAAGTCAGGCTTATGAAAAAGCAGCAGGATACAACATCATTCGGGTTCCGGGACGTACCACTGGAGGACAAGCAGGGTCTGGTGCGCGGCGTGTTTGACGCTGTGGCGGACAAATATGACGTCATGAACGATCTGATGTCCGCCGGTCTGCACCGGGTCTGGAAAGCCCATGCGGTGTCGGCCCTGTGCCTGCCGCGCAATGACAAGCCATATCATTTGCTGGATGTTGCCGGCGGCACAGGGGATATCGCGTTTCGCGCAGCAGCCCAGGCGGGGACCGGGTTTATGGCCCACTGCCTAGACATCAATGAGGAAATGTTGCGGGTCGGCCGAAACCGCGCCGTCACCAAGGGCTTGGATGCGATTGTGGATTTCGTTTCCGGCAATGCCGAGACCCTACCCTATCCGGACAACCACTTTGATGGATACACAATCGCTTTCGGCATCCGTAATGTCACCCACCGGAACAAGGCTTTGACCGAAGCCCTGCGGGTGCTCAAACCCGGCGGGCGGTTTTTGTGCCTGGAATTCAGCCATGTCAACGTGCCGGGGCTCGACCGGCTGTATGACAGCTGGTCGTTTCATGCCATCCCACGCATTGGCAAGCTGATTGCCGGAGATGACGCCCCTTACAGCTATCTGGTTGAAAGCATACGCAAATTTCCGGAACCGGATGCGTTTGCCGGGGAAATTCGTGATGCCGGGTTCGCGAGGGTACGCTATGAGCGCCTGAGCGGCGGCATTGCCGCCCTGCACAGCGGCTGGAAAATGTGAGGCGGGATGCGACGCTATTTCAAACTACTGAGCTTTGCCAGGCTGCTGCTGGCCCAGGATAGCCTGTTGCCGCCGGGTTTCAGCACCCGCGCCCCTTGGCTGATACGCGCCTTGCGGTATGTGCTGACCCTGGGCGCCCCAACCTTTCACGGCCAGGAAAGCCGGGAACGCGGCGAAGCCCTGTCACGGCGCCTGCAGGCGCTTGGGCCGACCTATATCAAGCTCGGACAGTCATTGGCGACCCGCCCCGACGTCATCGGCATTGAGCTGTCACGCGACCTGCATTATCTGCAGGACCGACTGCCGCCTTTTGCGGACACTGAGGTGAACATGCTGCTGGCCGACCAGCTGGATGTCCCGAAAGACGACCTTTTCGCCGAATTCGGCCCGCCCATCGCCGCCGCATCGATTGCCCAGGTGCATAAGGCCACATTGAGGGATGGCAGGCAGGTCGCCGTCAAACTTCTGCGCCCCGGCATTGAAAAGCAGCTGGCTGCAGAACTGCGGACGTTCTTTTTTCTGGCGCGCCTGACGGAGCGCCTCATCCCCGCCGCCCGCCGCATCAAACCGGTCGCCGCCGTGCAGACCCTTGCTGATAGTGTCCGGCTTGAGCTGGATTTGCGCCTTGAAGCCGCCGCCCTGTCGGAAATGGGGGATAATGTCAAAGATGACCCGCATTACACTGTCCCGGAGGTGGTGTGGGAGGGCACCAGCAAACAAATGCTGACCATGAGTTGGATGGACGGCATCAAGCTGTCGGATACGGACGGCCTGCAGCAGGCCGGTCACGACCTGCCCGACCTGGCTGCAAAACTTCTGCAGGCTTTTCTGACCCATGCCATCCGGGACGGCTTTTTCCATGGCGATATGCATCAGGGCAATCTGATGGCCGATGCAGACGGCAATTTGATTGGCATTGATCTCGGCATTGCCGGGCGTCTGGACAAGGACAGCCGCCGGTTTCTGGCAGAGATCCTCTACGGGTTCATCACCCGTGACTATATGAAAATCGCTGAAGTGCATTTTGAGGCCGGTTATGTCAGCGACACAAAAAACATGGACGCTTTCGCACAGGCACTGCGTTCAATCGGCGAGCCGATCAGCGGCCAGAACGCTGACACAATCTCCATGGCCCGTCTCCTGACCCAGTTGTTCGAGGTTACTGAGCAGTTTGACATGGAAACCCAGCCGCAACTCCTGCTGTTGCAGAAAACCATGGTTGTGGTCGAGGGCGTGGCCCGCTCGCTCGACCCGCAGCTCAACATCTGGACCATATCAGAACCCACTGTCAGCGCTTGGCTGCGCGCTGAACTCGGGCCGGAGGCCGCCTTCAAGGATGCCGCGGCGGGTCTGAAAAGCGCCGCCAAACAAATTTCAAAACTGCCGGAAACCCTGACCCTGGCCGAACGCAACCTGCAGCGCCTCGACACCATCCTGACTGAAGACGGGCTTTTGCTGCATCCTGACATGACGGAAAGCGGCAAAAGCCAGAAACCCTTGTGGATTGCCGTGGCGGCGACAGCAGGACTGGCACTGGCCGCCTTGGTGCTTTAGGGTCTTCAAGTACTACAAAAAAATACTGTAAATTAACCTGATTATCATGTTATATGTCCGTGATTGTATTTCCGGAGGACACGAAAATGTCTGACATATTGCAGGGCAAACGCATTCTGCTGGTGGTCGGTGGCGGCATTGCCGCCTACAAAACCCCTGAACTGGTCCGCCAGCTGAAAGGTGCCGGTGCCGACGTCCGGTGCATTTTGACCGCCGGCGGCGCACAGTTTGTCACCCCGCTGACCTTGGGCAGTGTTTCGGGTGACAAGGTTTATGAAAGCCTGTTCGACCTGACCGATGAAACCGAAATGGGCCATATCCAACTCTCGCGTGATGCAGACCTGATTGTTGTCGCCCCCGCCACAGCGGACCTGATGGCGAAAATGGCGCAGGGGCTGGCCAATGATCTGGCCAGCACGGCCCTGCTGGCAACTGACAAGCCGGTCCTGCTGGCCCCGGCGATGAATGTCCGCATGTGGCTGCATCCGGCGACCCAGCGCAATCTGAAAATCCTGCAGCAGGACGGCCTTGAAATCATCGGGCCGGACAGCGGCGACATGGCGTGCGGAGAAACCGGACCCGGACGCATGTCAGAACCCGACGCCATCACCCAAGCCGTGATTGCCAAACTCGGTGCCGGTCCGAAACCGCTGGCCGGCAGGCGCGCCCTGATCACCGCCGGCCCGACACATGAACCGATTGACCCGGTGCGCTACATTGCCAACCGCTCCTCCGGCAAGCAGGGCTATGCCATTGCCGAAGCCTTGGCCGGTCTGGGTGCGGACACGGTTCTGGTGTCCGGCCCGACCAATCTGCCGTCACCGGCGAATGTGAGACTGGAGGCGGTTGAAACCGCCGAAGAGATGAAACAGGCCTGCGAGGCGCATCTGCCCAGCAACATCGCCATCCTGTCGGCTGCCGTTGCAGACTGGCGCAGCGCCAAGACGCATAACGCCAAAATCAAGAAACAAAAGGATGACAGGCCGCCGGCGCTGGAATTAACGGAAAATCCGGACATTCTGGCCCATCTGGCACACCATCCTCAACGGCCTGAACTGCTGGTCGGCTTTGCCGCCGAAACCGATGATGTGCTTGACAATGCCCGCGCCAAACTGGTCCGCAAGCGCTGTGACTGGATTGTCGCCAATGACGTGTCGCCGGAAACCGGGGTGATGGGCGGAGACGACAACACGGTCCATATCATCGACCAATCCAGCCACGAAGCTTGGGAAAAATTGAGCAAAGCCGAAGTGGCGCACAGATTGGCCGCCCGGATTGCTGACCATTTCAGCGCCCATGCCGGCCACTAGCAGGGACAAGAAAATGAGCCACCCGATTGAGAAAGTCAATATTCCGGTCATCCGCCTGCCGCATGGCGCGGATCTCGAGCTGCCTTTTTATGCCAGCGCTGAAGCCGCCGGCATGGATTTGCTGGCGGCACTGGCGGCGGACAATCCGGTGACATTGGCCCCGGGCGAAACCGCCATGGTTCCGACCGGGCTGGCCATGGCCCTGCCGCCCGGCTATGAGGCACAAGTGCGGCCACGTTCCGGGCTGGCCGCCAAACACGGCGTCACGGTGCTCAACAGCCCCGGCACAGTGGACAGCGACTATCGCGGTGAGGTGAAGGTCATCCTGATCAATCATAGCCGCGACAGCTTTGTCATTGAGCGCGGCGAACGCATTGCGCAAATGGTCATTGCCCCCGTCACCCAGGGCGTCTGGGTGGAGGTCGCCGACCTCAATGAAACCGAGCGCGGGGCCGGTGGCTTCGGCTCGACAGGTACGAAGTAAGGCCATGCTGTCCCTTTCCCGCAAACAAACCCTGGCCTTGGAAGCCGTGTTGGATGTCGCCCTCAACGCCCGGCCGGACCCGGTGCAGGCCCGCGACATCACCGAACGCCAGAACGTCCCGCAACGCTATCTGGAACACATCATGCAGGCATTGGTGCGGGCCGACATCTTGCGTGGGGTCCGGGGTCCGCGAGGCGGCTACAGATTGGCCCGTGAACGCCGGCGCATATCAGTCGGTGAGATAGTGCGCGTGATCGCGGCATTGGAGGACAGTGACGCAGAGGGCGGGGCGGACAAGAACATGTGCGGCGCAGGATTGACACAAAATCTGAGCGACAGTCTGCAGCGGGATTTGATGACCCGGCTTGACGAAACGTCAGTTGCCCAACTCTGCGAGACTATCCATAATGAGGCCACAAAGCCAACAGCAGCTGATTTCACCATTTAACCCCAGATAATATGAGGCAAGTCATGACGGGACGAGGCAGAATTTATGATGACATCACGCAAACCATCGGCAATACGCCCTTGGTCCGACTGCAGCGTCTGCCGGCAGAAAACGGCGTTGAGGCCGACATTCTTTTAAAGCTGGAATTTTTCAACCCGATGTCCAGCGTCAAAGACCGGATCGGCGTGGCCATGATTGAAGCGCTTGAAAAGCAGGGTCTGCTCAACGACAAATCGGTCATTGTTGAGCCGACATCTGGCAACACCGGCATTGCATTGGCGTTTGCCGCCGCTGCCAAAGGCTATCGCCTGATTTTGTGCATGCCCGAAAGCATGTCCCTGGAGCGGCGAAAAATGCTGTCGCTGCTGGGTGCTGACCTTGAGCTGACCCCGGCTGCAGAGGGCATGAAAGGGGCCATTGCCAAAGCTGAAGAGCTGTTGAACAGCCTCGACAATGCCGTGATGCCGCAACAGTTCGACAATCCGGCCAATCCCGAAATCCACCGCACCACGACCGCTGAAGAGATTTGGGCCGACACACAGGGCGCGGTGGATGCCGTCATCTCCGGCATCGGAACAGCCGGCACCTTCACCGGGGTCGGCAGTGTGCTGAAGGCCAAAAAGCCGGATCTGAAAATGATTGCTGTGGAGCCGGAAGACAGCCCGGTGCTGTCGGGCGGCAGCCCCGGCCCGCATAAGATTCAAGGCATCGGCGCCGGGTTCAAACCCGGCAATCTCGAAGAGGCCTTGATTGACGAAGTTATCACAATCGGTAATGAGACCGCTTTCTCAACGGCGCGTCAGGCGGCCAAACGCGAAGGCATACCCGGCGGCATTTCCTCCGGTGCCGCCATTGCCGCCGCACTGGAAGTCGGCGCACGCCCCGACATGACCGGCAAGACGATTGTCGTCATCATCCCAAGCTTCGCCGAGCGCTATCTGTCAACCGCCCTGTTTGAAGGCCTGTAAAGGCTGATGGCGCTGAACGACGACCAGCTTGACCGCTATGCCCGCCACATCGTTTTGAAGGAGATCGGCGGCGCCGGACAACAGAAACTGCTCAATGCCAAAGTTCTGGTCATCGGCGCCGGCGGCCTTGGATGCCCGCTGTTGAGCTATCTTGCGGCCGCCGGGGTCGGCACCATCGGCATTATTGACGATGACACGGTCAGCCTGTCCAATCTGCAGCGCCAGACGCTCTTCACCACTCCGGATGTCGGGCGACTGAAAACGGAAGCGGCCGCAGACCGGCTGTCACAGCTCAACCCGGACTGCACCATCATCAAACACCCGACCCGTCTGGTAGCTGACAATGCACTGGAGTTGATCAGCGCTTATGATCTTGTGGCTGACGGCTGCGATAATTTCGCCACACGTTTCCTGGTCAATGATGCCTGCTTTTTTGCACAAAAACCGCTGATATCTGCAGCCGTCGGGCGGTTTGACGGGCAGTTGAGCTGCTTCAAAGCCCATGAAACCCAGCCGGACGGAACGCCAAACCCCTGTTATCGCAGCCTTGTTCCGACCGCCCCGGATGCGGCGGACGAAATGACATGCACCCAGACCGGCATCATCGGCGCCTTGACCGGCGTGATGGGCAGTCTGCAGGCACTTGAGGTTATCAAGGAGATCACCGGCGCAGGAGACACCCTGACAGGCCGGCTTTTGATCTATGATGCCCTGACGGCGCAAAGCCGGATTGTACGTCTGCCATGGGATCCGGCCAACCCGCTGAACGGGGAAAATCCCCTATATGAGGATCTGGGGCACCACACCGTCTAGACTTCAGCCATGCAGGGCATGGCTGGGCAAAACCCGGTCCGGCGGTCGGTGGCCATCAGCGAATGTCCGGATGTTGATCAGCACCTTTTCACCCATGCCGTCGCGCCCCTCGACTGTGGCCGAGCTCATATGCGGCAGCAAAATGACGTTTTCAAACTGCAGCAGTCTTGGATTGACCGCCGGCTCGCGTTCAAAAACATCGAGTGCCGCCCCGGCGAGGCGGCCTTGCGCCAAAGCGTCCGCCAAGGCGTTTTCATCAACCACCTTACCGCGGCTCGTATTGATCAGATAGCTGTCAGGACGCATCAGCCCCAGACGTTCGGCGTTGATCAGATGTGTGGTCTCCTCCGTATGCGGACAGTTGAGGGACAGAAAATCCGCCGCCGGCAGCAATGTGTCCAGATCAGAACAATAAGTGGCATCCAGTTCTGTTTCGATCTCTTCGTGCAGCCGATTGCGGTTATGGTAGAGCACCTTCAAACCGAACACGCCGGCCCGGCGGGCCACAGCCTGCCCGATGCGGCCCATACCGACAATGCCGAGCGTTTTGCCGGCCAGACGGCGGCCCAGCATCCAGTTGGGCGACCAGCCGGAAAAGCTGCCCGGCACACGCATCACCCGGTCGCCCTCAACCATGCGGCGCGGCAGGGCAAGCAGCAGACCCGTGACCATATCAGCCGTATCCTCCGTCAAAACACTTGGGGTGTTGGTGACGGTGATGCCCTTATCATGGGCGGCGTCCACATCAATATTATCAACCCCATTGCCGAAATTGGCGATCAGTTTCAGCCGGGGGCCGGCCATGGCGATCATGTCGGCGTCAATCCTGTCAGTGACGGTCGGCACCAGGACATCCGCCCCCTGCATGGCATCCAGAATGTCTTGACGTGAGAACGGGCGGTCATTGCGATTGAGCACAACATTGAACAATTGTGTCATGCGTTGCTCCACGGAATGCGGCAATTGCCTCAAAACCACTACTTTCATGGTCTGGCTGTCAATTTGCGCGTCAGTGTCAGTCATGATTTACCTTGTTTTTTGGAACAGTCCCTTCATAGCAAATTGTACCGCAATGAAAAAGCGACAAAACCGTTTGACCCAAAACGAACCTCAGTTATCAATAACTGTTATGGAACGGTTGATTTTGTGGCGATTGGGTGGTGTCTTTGGTCTGCTTGTTTTGCTGCTGGCCCTGTTTCCCATTTCCTACATATCCCTTGCGGGGGGTGACACCCGTATCTTAGGCGACAGCGGTCATCCTTTGCCGCGCTTTGTCAGCCTGAAATCCAATGAGGTGAACATCCGCCGTGGGCCGGGAAAGGAATATCCGATCCTTTGGCAATTCCAGCGCCGCGGCCTGCCGGTCGAAATCATCGCCGAGTATAAATTGTGGCGGCAAATCCGCGACCATGAGGGCGCGGAGGGATGGGTCCATGCCAGCCTGTTGCGCGGCCAGCGGTCGGTCATCGTCAAACTCACGCCGGAGGCGCAACCTCTGCGCGCCGCCCCGGACAGCGGTGCCCGCATGGTGGCGCTCATCCAGCCGGGCGTCGTGGCGGATCTGGAAGACTGTGAACGCGGCTGGTGCGAGATTGATGTCGGCAGCCATGATGGATGGGTCCCCAGAGACCTGCTCTGGGGGGTTTACGATTTCGAGTTCCTTGAAGACTGATCAGGCGAAATCAGCGCCCAGAGACTGTCGGCTGTCAGCAGCCAGCATCGCCATGTGACCGTAATTCTCATGTTCAATGCCGACCACAACCTTGGCGTCGTCCTTCTGGATTGCCGCAATGCCGGCCTCGCTGAACGGGAAATGCAAAAAGTGTACGGATGAGGTTTTGCCGTCACTGGCGGTCCGCTCGACTTCCTGTTCCGGCTTGGCGAAGAACTTTTCACCGTTCACCTCGACATAAACCTTCAACTCGACATCCGTCAGGGTCCGCAGAATGTCGGCCCGCCGTGTTTCGTCCTCAATTTCAAACATCAATGTCGCGGTCAGTTCCTGCCCTTGCGGAATCATCGGATTATAGGCGTTCAGCTCGTCTTCAAGCTGCTCGTCGCCGCCTTGTTCGATATAGAGCATCTCCTGGATTTGCGCCAGCATGGTGTCGTAATTCTCAAAATAGATGGTGGCGATCGGGCCGATATCAATCCGACGCGGCCGCTTGACGGCCAACACTTCTTGTCGGAGTGTCTTGCGGATTTGGGCGTATTTCTCCATCGGCATGATGTCGTCAGGCGTGACTTTTCTTTCAGTAGCTGGCATTTCTTTTTCCTTTTTGATCAAAGCCCGTAAGCGCGGGCGAACAGTTCAACCGGATGAGCGGCCTCTGGCAAAGGGGCATCGGCATCGAGGCCCTCGACACCCTGCACAATATGTTTTGCCGCCAAGGGACATTCCGAAACAACGGCCTTGGTGCCGGCCTTGGCAACCTTGCGCATCACCGGCTTGCCGACCTTGACCGCCAGATGATGGGTTTCTTTCAGCACGCCAAAAGTGCCGCCATGACCGGAGCACCGCTCAATCACGTCAATTTCAGCGTCGGGGATGAGGCGCAGCAAATCGGCTGCTTTCGGCCCCATATTCTGCGCCCGGGCATGGCACGCAAGATGCACACTGACACCACCCTCCAGAGGCGACAGGCCATCCACCAGACCCTCATTATTGGCGATATCGACTATGTATTCGGTAATGTCGCGGGTGGCGGCGGACAAAGCCTTGACGTTTTCGTCATCCGGCAAAATCAACGGCCATTCAAATTTGAACATCAACCCGCAGGATGCCGTCAGGGTGATGATGTCTTTCCCGGCATCAATCAGTGGGCGGAAGTTTTCGGCAATTTTCTTGGCCTGCTCCGCGACTTTGGCGATATTGCCCTGCTCCAGAAACGGCATGCCGCAGCAGCCGGGATAATCGGTGCTGACATCAACACCAAGATGACTCAAAACCTTGGCGGCGGCCTCCCCGACACCCGGATTGTTGTAATTGACGGCGCAGGTGGCGAACAGCACGGCCTGGCGGCCTTTGGCCGGACCGGCAGGGTTGGGGGCCAGCGAGCCATCCGCCAGGCCTTCAGCGGCGCGTTTCATAAACGTTTTGCCGACAAATTTCGGTAATTCAGCATTTTTGTCGATGCCAAGTGTGGCCTGCATGACCGGTCTGGTCAGCTTGTTGCTGCGGCTGGAGCCCCAATTGGCCAGCGGCGCGACCGGGGCGGCCAGCTTGCCGTTGCGGTCCATCTGGGCGAGCTGGTTCTGGACAAAAGGCGGTTTGCCTTTTTCCTTCAGCTCCACGGCGCGGTAACGCAGCATCAGATGGGGAAAATCAAGGTTGAACTCATGCGGTGGGACATAGGGACATTTGGTCATGAAGCACATGTCACACAAGGTGCAGCCTTCAATCACCGGGGCGAAATCTTTGCTGTCAACGCTGTCAAGTTCTCCGGTTTCCGACTCATCAATCAAATCGAACAGGCGGGGAAAGCTGTCGCACAGATTGAAACAGCGGCGGCAGCCGTGGCAGACATCCATTTGGCGCCGCGCTTCGGCGTCCAGCGCCTCACGGTCGTAAAATTCTTCACTGTGCCAGTCCAAAGGATGGCGGATCGGTGCATCAAGGCTACCTTCTTTCATTGTTTTTCCCCTTCACCGTCAAATGGCGGTCGGCGGCCGCATAAGCGGCCGCCCGTTGCGTTTAGTCCATGGAGTCCAGTGCTTTCTGGAAACGCCCGGCATGAGACTTTTCAGCCTTTGCCAGCGTTTCAAACCAGTCAGCAATTTCATCAAAACCTTCATCGCGGGCCGTACGTGCCATGCCCGGATACATATCCGTATATTCATGGGTTTCGCCGGCGATGGCGGCTTTCAGGTTTTCTGCGGTGGACCCGATCGGCTCCCCGGTGGCCGGATCGCCGACCTCTTCCAGAAATTCCAGATGGCCGTGCGCATGACCTGTTTCCCCTTCCGCGGTGCTGCGGAAGACGGTGGCAACGTCGTTGTACCCTTCGACGTCGGCTTTTTGGGCGAAATACAGATAGCGGCGGTTGGCCTGGCTTTCACCGGCAAACGCTGCTTTCAGGTTTTCCAGAGTTTTTGAAGTTGCGAGTGACATGTCAATCTCCTCAATCAATTGACCGGGCACTTGGCCCGGACATACCCCCTATGAGTATGTTGCGCAGAGCTTAGCGCAGACTTGTGAGCCTGTCAACAGTTTAGAATAATTCTAAAGAAAAAAGTTTCAGGATTTTTTGTGCAGCCGGATGATGACGTCCACACCAGTAATACCTAGTCCTGCCGGCACATCCGGCAAGTCGGAAACCGAAACTTTTTCAGCCGGTATGTCAATCAGGCGGTTTTCGTCGCTGACGAAAAAATGATGATGGTCTGTGGTGTTGGTGTCGAAATAGCTGCGGGTCGAGTCAACAACCACCTGACGCAGCAAACCGGCCTCGGTGAACTGGTGCAGGCTGTTATAGATGGTCGCCAGAGACATTTTGTGGCCGGCCTGCTGCACTTCCTCATGCAGACTTTCGGCCGTCAAATGACGGTTTTCGCCGGTGAACAGCAGGCGCACCAGATCCAGCCGCGGACGGGTCGCCCGCAGGCCGACAGCCCGCAGCCTGTCGCTCAAGTGTTTATCCGTAATGCCATTGTCAATGTTCATCATGTCATTCATAGTTGCTGTTTGTAATCAATCTAAATAAAACGGGCTGAAATTGCAAACCTTTTTCATCCCGTACGTTTTCTGAACTTTATGTATGGGCCTGAATGTGTTAGGGATAACGGACTTTGACCCCGAGAAGACCCCCAAGGAGACATCATGTCCCGTCAAAACAGCTATGATTATGAAGGCCTGTTGACCTGCGCCCGCGGCGAACTTTTCGGCCCCGGCAACGCCCAGTTGCCCATGCCGCCCATGCTGATGCTGGACCGCATCAACCTGATCACCGAGGATGGCGGCGCCCATGGCAAGGGCCAGATCATCGCGGAACTGGATATCAAGCCCGGTTTGTGGTTTTTCGACTGTCACTTTCAGGGCGATCCGGTGATGCCGGGTTGTCTGGGCCTTGACGCCATGTGGCAGCTTTTGGGGTTTTTCCAGGGCTGGCTCGGTCATGAGGGCAAGGGCCGGGCGCTGGCGGCGGGCGAAGTGAAGTTCACCGGCCAGATTGAGCCGGACGCCAAGCTCGTGACCTATACGATTGACGTCAAGCGGGTGATTGCCCGCAAGCTGGTCATGGGCATTGCCGACGGTACGGTGAGTGTGGACGGCAAGGACATTTACCGCGCCGAGGATTTGCGGGTCGGGCTGTTCAAGCCGGGCCAAATGTAAGACAGAAAAGCTGGAGAGAGAGCCATGCGTCGTGTAGCCATAACAGGATTGGGGATTGTCTCCAGCATCGGCAACAATGCCGAAGAGGTTTCGGCCAGCCTGCGGGAGGGCCGTTCGGGCATCACCGCTGCGCCGGATCATATTGAAAAGGGCTTCCGCTCACAGATTTACGGCCGCCCGACGCTTGACGTCACCGAGGCCGTGGACAAGCGCGTGCGCCGTTTCATGGGCGAAGGCGCGGCCTGGAATTATGTCGCCATGGAGCAGGCCATTGCTGACAGCGGGCTGGAGGAGCACGATGTCGTCAACCCGATGACCGGCATCATTATGGGGTCGGGCGGGCCGAGTGCGCGCACGCTGGTTGACAGCGCCGACATCACGCGCAAATCCGGCCCCAAGCGGGTCGGCCCCTTCGCCGTGCCCAAGGCCATGTCCTCGACCAATTCCGCGACCCTCGCCACGCCGTTCGGCATCAAGGGCGTCAATTATTCGATTTCCTCCGCCTGCGCGACCTCGACGCACTGCGTCGGCAATGCCGCCGAGATGATCCAGTGGGGCAAACAGGACATCGTCTTCGCCGGCGGCGGCGAGGAGCTGGACTGGTCCCTGTCGGTGCTGTTTGACGCCATGGGCGCGATGTCGTCCAAATATAATGACACGCCGGCGACGGCCAGCCGCGCCTATGACAAAAACCGCGACGGCTTTGTCATTGCCGGCGGCGCCGGGGTGCTGGTGCTCGAGGAAATGGAGCGCGCGCAGAAACGCGGCGCCAAAATCTATGCCGAGATTGCCGGCTATGGCGCCACCTCGGACGGGCACGATATGGTGCAGCCGTCGGGCGAAGGCGCCGTGCGCTGCATGCAGATGGCGATGAAGGGTCTCGATTGCGGCATTGACTACATCAACCCGCACGCCACCTCGACCCCGGTCGGCGACATCAAGGAGATTGAGGCGCTGCGCGAGGTGTTCGGGGCCGACTGCCCGCGCCTGTCGGCGACCAAATCGATCACCGGCCATTCGCTCGGCGCGGCCGGCGTGCAGGAGGCGATTTATGCGCTGCTGATGATGCAGGGCGACTTCATCGCCCCGTCCATGCATATTGAGGAGCTGGACCCCGACTTCGCCGACATGCCGATTGTGCGTGAAACCATCGAGAACACCGGCCTGAACTGCGTGCTTTCCAACTCGTTCGGCTTCGGCGGCACCAACGGCACACTGGTGATGAAACGGGTGTAAAGCCCCCCACACTCACTCCACTGGAAAACTCACCCCTTCCACCATGGTGGCGATGACGGGGATGTCCTTGATGGTGGCGGGCGGCGCGGTCAGCGGATTTTGGGCCAGCACGGTGATGTTGGCGCGTTTGCCCGGCGCCAGTGAGCCGTAATCGGCCTCCAGCCGCATCATATAGGCGGCGTCCAGCGTGACGGCGCGCAGCGCCTGTTCCGGCGTCAGCCGCTGTTCGGGCGCGGCAATGTCGCCGGCGAAATTGACCCGGTTGACGGCCTGATGCATCAGGAACAGCGGGTCGCCCGGCGCCATCGGCATGTCTGAATGCAGGCCGAGCCTGACCCCGGCGCGCACCACATCACCAAGCCGCGCCATGTCGGGCGCACGCGCAGCCCCGACGCCTTTTTCAGCATAAAGATGCGACAGCGCCGTAACATAATACGGATTGGCGCTGACCAGTGCGCCGAGCTTGCGCAGGCGGTCCACCTGGTCGGCCGCGGCATAGCCGAAATGCACCAGCACCGTGCGATGATCCGGTCTCGGCATGCGCGCCAGGTTTTCGGCCAGCGTGTCAAGCACCAGATCCAGACCGGCATCGCCGTTCTGGTGCACATGGATCTGATAGCCGGCCTCCCAATAGATGCGGAAGGCGGCACGGAACACCTCCGGCTCCATCATCCAAGCGCCCTTGTGCCCGTCGAGATAACCGTCGCGCATCTGCATGGCCTGCGAGTACATCGCCCCGTCGGCAAACAGCTTCACCTGCCCCGGCACATAAGACAACCGCCCGGCACCCGCCGTCTCCAGCGCCCTGGTGCGCGCGACCAGCGTGTCCAGCTGACCCGGCGTCTGCGCCGCCAGCATCATGCCGTTGGGGATGAACAGGCTGCGGAACGGCGCATCGGGGGCGCCGAACACGGCGTTTTTGGCCTGCTGCAGGGCCGGCGACAGCATCGCCCCGGGATTGGCGGCCAGCGTCACGCCCCTGGCGTGCAGATAAGCCCGTGTGCGCGCCAGCCCCAGCATCAGCTTGCGCGGCGGGGCCATCAGCACCATCGCCTTGTCGGACACCGCCAGCGTGCCCTGCTCGGCGAAATGCCCGTCGGCCAGCGACATGTGTTGGCGCGCACTTGCCGGCGCCGCGTCGATGTCGGCCTGGGTGATGCCGGCCAGCTCCAGCGCCGCAGTGTTGAAAATCAGCTCATGAAACGAGCGGTGGACAATCAGCACCGGCCGGTCGGGGGCCATTTTGTCGAGGTCACGCCGCGTCAGTTTCCCGTGGAAATAATGATGATACCCCCAGCTGACAAACGGGGCATCCGGGGGGGCATCGGCATTTATGGCGGCCAGCGCAGCGGTGAGCTTGCTGCGGTAACCGGCCGCGGTGCGCACGCCCGGAAAGCGACCATGCGGCAGCGCCCAATCCTCAATCGCCAGAACATGCGCCGACATGGACAGCGCCGCCAGAAACGGGTGCACATGATGTTCGATCAGGCCCGGCACCATGACCTGTCCGGCATAGCGGTCATCGATCCGCGCCTGCGGATGGGTGCGGCGCAACGCGTCCAGCGCCCCGACCGCGGCAATGCGGCCATCGCGCACCAGCACCGCATCGCCCTGATGCGCCGACAGTGTGACAATCTCCGCCGCGGGGTAAATCACCTTGTCGGTTTCCGCCCGGGCCGATGGCGACCATGCCGCCAGAACCGGAATCAGAAAAACAGCGAAATAAATCGAGAAAAAAGCCCGGGTCATCTTACTTGTCCTGCGTATCGTGCCGCCTTTACACAATCAGTATGGGGCATGCGCGGGCGCGACCCAAGCAAAAAGGGCGGCACTGTCGCACCGCCCTGATTCACCTTTCCGCTTTCAAAAAGCGGGAAAGCTCCGTCTTCTCCAGACTCAGTCCTCGTCAGACTCCGCCGGCTTGCCCTCAAGGTCTTCGCCGGTTTCCTGGTCGACGACCTTCATCGACAGGCGCACCTTGCCGCGGTCGTCAAAGCCCATCAGCTTGACCTTGACCGTATCGCCTTCGGACACGACGTCGGAGGTGTTGGCGACGCGCTCGTTTTTCAGCTGGGAGATGTGCACAAGGCCGTCTTTTTTCCCGAAGAAATTCACGAATGCGCCGAAGTCCATGACCTTGACGACTGTGCCTTCATAAATCACGCCGACTTCCGGCTCGGCGACAATCGAGTTGATCCAGTCAACCGCGGCCTTGATGACCTCGGCGTCACTGGACGCAACCTTGATGACGCCGTCATCGCCGATATCGACCTTGGCACCGGTGGTGTCAACAATCTCACGGATGACCTTGCCGCCGGTGCCGATGACTTCGCGGATCTTATCCTGCGGCACGGTCAGCGTCTCGATCTTGGGCGCATATTCACCCATTTCAGAGCGGGCTTCACCCAAGGCCTTGTTCATCTCACCCAGAATGTGCTCACGACCGCCCTTGGCCTGGTCGAGCGCCACCTGCATGATCTCTTCGGTGATGCCGGTGATCTTGATGTCCATCTGCAGGGATGTGATGCCGTCCGCCGTGCCGGCGACCTTAAAGTCCATATCGCCGAGATGGTCCTCATCGCCGAGAATGTCGGACAGGACGGCAAAATCGTCACCTTCCTTGATCAGGCCCATGGCGATGCCCGCCACCGGCTTCTTGATCGGCACACCGGCGTCCATCATGGCCAGAGAGGAGCCGCAGACCGTCGCCATGGATGACGACCCGTTCGACTCGGTGATCTCGGACACCAGACGCAGCGTGTAGGGGAACTCCTCCTTGGCCGGCAGCATCGGCTTGAGCGCCCGCCAGGCGAGCTTGCCGTGACCGATTTCGCGGCGGCCGGTAAAGCCGACCCGGCCGGTCTCCCCGACCGAATAGGGCGGGAAGTTGTAATGCAGCAGAAAATTCTCCTTATAGGTGCCCTCCAGCGCGTCAACAAACTGCTCATCATCGCCGGTGCCGAGCGTGGCAACCACAATGGCCTGCGTCTCACCGCGGGTGAACAGGGCCGAACCGTGGGCGCGCGGCAGAATGCCGGCTTCGCTTTCAATGGCGCGCACATCCGCCAGACCGCGGCCGTCAATGCGCTTCTTGGTGGCCAGAATGGAGCCGCGTACGATGTCACTCTCGACCGACTTGACCGCACCGGACAAGGCTATCCGGTCGTCATCTGAGGCGTCCTGCGCCAACAGCTCGTCCATGACCTTGTCTTTGGCTTCCGCAATCAAGGCCTGCCGTGTCACCTTGTCGGCCTCCTGATAGGCGGCCTCAAGCTCACCGCCGACCAAAGCTGTGATTTGCGACTTCAGCTCACTGTTGTCGACCACCGGCACATCACGCGGCTCTTTGGCGCATTTCTCCGCCAGCGAAATGATCATGTCGATGACTTTCTGGAATTCCTTGTGGCCGTACATCACGGCGCCCAACATGACGTCTTCAGACAGCTCATTGGCCTGGCTTTCCACCATCAACACAGCGTCGCGCGTACCGGCGACCACGAGGTCAAGCTCGCTTTCGGCCGTGTCCTCAATGCTGGGGTTGAGCAGGTATTCGCCATCCCTGTAGCCGACCCGTGCCGCCCCGATCGGGCCGAGGAACGGAATGCCGGAAATGGTCAAGGCGGCGGATACGGCCACCATGGCGACAATATCGCTGTCATTTTCCAAATCATGGCTGACCACGGTCGCAATGACCTGCGTTTCGTTTTTGAAGCCCTTGGCGAAGAGCGGACGGATCGGGCGGTCAATCAGACGCGACACCAATGTTTCCTTTTCGCTCGGACGCCCTTCACGCTTGAAATAGCCGCCCGGTATCTTGCCGGCGGCATAGGCTTTTTCCTGATAATTCACTGTCAGCGGGAAAAAATCGATCCCCGCTTTCGGCTGGCGGTCGGCAACCACCGTGGCCAGCACTGTTGTATCCCCATAAGTGACCAGCACGGCCCCGTCCGCTTGACGGGCAACTTTGCCGGTTTCAATGATGAGCGGCTGTCCGCCCCAGTCTATCTCTTCTCGAGTCAGCGTAAACATACATTTTCCTATCATCTCATCTCGACCCCTTGGCCGGATGCGTTAGCACCGCCAAAGGCCCATCCCCTGACGGCTTTTCCAAAAAATGAAAACCGGGCAGAGCCCGGTTTCCAATCACACTCAGCGGCGCAGACCCAGACGTGAAATCAAAGACTGGTAACGCTCTTCGTCACGGTCCTTGACATAGTCCAGAAGACGGCGGCGCTGCGAGACCATTTTCAACAGCCCGCGGCGGGAATGATTGTCCTTGCCGTGGGATTTGAAATGCTCGGTCAGATTCGCGATGCGTTCCGACAAAATGGCAACCTGTACCTCAGGCGACCCGGTGTCGCCGTCTTTGGTTGCGTATTCCTTGACAAGCTCAAGCTTGCGTTCGGGTGTTATCGACATCGGGTACTCCTTTTTTTGATCCAGCCGCAGCTAGAGGTTAAAAACACGGGTCGGCTGAAACCGTCCCTGGGTAACATGTCCAATGGCAACCGGCCGCTCGGCCAGCATGACAACAGCTTCATACCCGTCCGGGCCGGCACTGTCCGCCATGGAGATCACCCCGATTGACCGCCCCATTTTGACATGGGCCGCTTCCGCGTCATTTATCGGCAGGGCCGGGATGTCGTCCAGCGCTGTCGTCAACGGAAGAAGAAGGCCGTCCAAGGCGTCAAACGCCGCGTCTGCGCGGTGTTCCGCAATGGTGCCTTCCGTCTGCGCGGCAATATGGACCAAATCCATGCATTTTACCAGTGTTAATGCGTTTTTTTCTGAAAACGGCCCGACCCGCACCCGGCGCAAGGCACTGACATGCCCGCATGTGCCCAAGGCCAAGGCCAGATCGCGCGCCAGGGACCGAATATATGTGCCTTTTCCACAAGTTACGGAGAATGCCGCATGGTCTTTGTCGGGACAGGCCAGAAGGTCAAGGCGCTTAATGCGCACCGGTCTGGCCGCCAAGGCAAGCGTCTCCCCGGCGCGGGCGCGGGCATAGGCCCTTTTGCCAGCGACCTTGACAGCGGAATAGGCCGGCGGGATCTGGTCTATGACGCCGATGAACTGTGCCAATGCCCTGGTGATTTCATTTTCATCCGGGCGGCCATCGTTTTCTGCCACCACCTCGCCCTCGACATCATCCGTCGAGGTGGCAATCCCCCAACGCACGGTGAATTCATACTCTTTTTCAGCATCAACCAGATACGGCACGGTTTTGGTGGCCTCACCCAGCGCCACCGGCAAAATGCCGGTCGCCAACGGATCCAGCGTCCCGGCATGGCCGGCCTTTTGGGCGTTGAAAACCCGCCGCAGACGGTTGACCGCCTGGGCCGACGACATGTGAAGCTGCTTGTCGAGATTGACCCAGCCCGAAACCGGGCGGCCCTTACGCCGGCGGCCCATTTTCACCTTCTGCATCAGTGTCCGCCAGATCGCCGCGCACCTTTTCATCATCAAACAGGCGCCGCATGTGGTCGGCATTGTCAAAGCTTTCATCAGCCTTGAAGGTCAGCTCCGGGACATATTTCAGCCGCAGCCCTTTGCTCATTTCACCACGCAGCAACGGCGCACATTTGTTGAGCTTACGGACCACCTCGGCCTGCTGCACCCCGCCCAGCGGGATGACGAAGGCGGTGGCGTTGCGCAAATCCGGGCTGGCCGACACTTCGGTCACGGTGATGGTGCGGGTGTCGAGATCGAGATCACGCACATCATTGCGGGCAAACACTTCGCACAGGCGGTGGCGGAACAGCTCACCGACGCGCAGCTGACGCTGGCTGGGCCCGTTGGATTGACCTTTTTGCGTGCGTTTCATCGGCGCCTCCGTAATCAGACGGCATGCGTTCAGTCGTCAAGCGAGCGGGCGATTTCCTCAACCTCATAACACTCAATGACATCACCGACCTTCAGGTCGTCATAGGTTTCAAACGCCATGCCGCATTCCTGGCCGGCATTGACCTCTTTGACTTCATCCTTGAAACGGCGCAAAGAACTGAGTTCACCTTCATGGATGACCACACTGTCGCGGATCAGACGGACCCGTGCGCCGCGACGCACCAAGCCGTCAGTGACGCGACAACCGGCGACCTTGCCGGACTTCGAAATCGAGAAAACCTCCAGAACTTCGGCATTGCCGAGCATGTTTTCGCGCAAATCAGGCGACAGCATGCCGGACATGGCGGCCTTGATGTCATCGACAAGATCATAAATCACATTGTAATAACGGATTTCAATGCCCTCTTCGTCGGCCATGTTGCGGGCCTGCGTATTGGCACGGACATTGAAGCCAAGCACCGGCGCATTGGAGGCAGCAGCCAGCGTGATGTCACTTTCCGTCACCCCGCCGACTGCGGCGTGAACCACGCGGGCGCGCACTTCCTCATTGCCGAGCTTTTCCACAGCCTGGGTGATGGCTTCCGCTGATCCCTGCACATCCGCCTTGACGACAATGGCCATTTCCTGCGTGTCGGTCTCTTTGAGCTGCTGCAACATCTGATCAAGCGTGGAACGGGCTCCGGTTGCCGTGCGGTTCTGCCGGGCGGTGCGTTGACGGTAATCAGCGATTTCCCTCGCTTTGGCTTCGCTTTCAACCACATTAAACATATCGCCGGCCGCCGGGGCGCCGCCGGATCCCAAAATCTCAACCGGGGCAGCAGGGCCGGCCTCCTCAAGCTTTTCGCCCTTGTCATTCAACATGGCCCGGACGCGGCCGGATTCCTCACCAACAACAAAAATATCCCCGACCCGCAACGTGCCGCGCTGCAGCAGAACCGTCGCAACGGCACCTCGGCCTTTGTCGAGCTTGGCCTCAATGACCACACCTTCGGCCTGCCGCGCCGGATTGGCTTTCAACTCCAGCAATTCCGCCTGCAACAGGACCGACTCCACCAGATTATCAAGACCATCGCCCTTCAGCGCCGAGACCTCCACAAACTGCGTTTCGCCGCCCATGTCCTCCGCAATGATCTCATGTTGCAGCAATTCGTTTTTCACCCGGGTCGGGTCAGCCTCGGGTTTGTCCATCTTATTGACCGCCACAATCATCGGCACCTCGGCCGCTTTGGCGTGATTGATGGCCTCAATGGTTTGCGGCATGACACCGTCATCGGCGGCGACCACCAGAATGACGATATCCGTCACCTTGGCGCCGCGGGCCCGCATGGAGGTGAAGGCGGCATGGCCCGGCGTGTCAATAAACGTCACCTTCTGGCCGCTTTCGGTCGTCACCTGATAGGCGCCGATATGCTGGGTGATGCCGCCGGCTTCCCCTTCCACAACGTCCGTCTTGCGCAGCGCGTCAAGCAAGGAGGTCTTACCGTGGTCAACATGGCCCATCACCGTGACAACCGCCGGACGCGCCTGTTTCAGGCTCTCATCATCATCATCCGTGTCAATGACGTCCTCCACATCGGAATCGGTCACGCGGTTGACCTTGTGTCCAAGCTCCTCGGCGATCAATTCTGCCGTATCAGCATCAATCGTATCATTGATTTTGGCCATAACGCCCTGTTGCATCAAAAGTTTGATGACATCCACCGCCCGCTCGGCCATGCGGTTGGCCAGCTCCTGAATGGTGATGGTTTCCGGCAGGACAATCGTGCGCGAAACCTTCTCCCGCGGCTCGCTGCTCAAGGATTGCCGCTTTTCACGTTCGCGGCGGCGGCGGATGGACGCCATGGAGCGCACGCGCTCCTCGTCCTTCAACGCATCATTGATGGTCAACTTTCCGGAGCGCCGACGCTGTGTCTCACCGCGTTTGGACGGGGTTTTGCGCGGGGCATCGCGTTTGTCGTCGCCGGCCTTGCTGGTGACCGGTTTCAACGCCGCCTTGGCGGGGGCAGCAGCTTTCGGGGCGCGCGAGGCGGCTTTTTCAGCCTCCTTGGCCTTGGCCTCCTCTGCCGCAATGCGCTCCGCCTCTTCCGCGGCAAGCTTGGCTTCTTCCTCTTTGCGGCGCGCCTCCTGTTCTGCGCGCTCTTTTTCCTGAATGATTTTGAGGGCGGCCTCTTCCTTCTCGCGGACCTTGGCCTCAGCCACCGCCGCCAGACGGGCCTCTTGTTCGTTTTTGCTCAGCCCGCCGAGGTTTTTCGGCTCCTCTGCCGGTTTCGCAGGGGCGGGAGCCGCCTCCGTTTCTTTGGTTTTGGCGGCTTGATCAGGCGTCACCACGCGTTTGCGGCGCTTTTCGACAACCACGGATTTCGAACGCCCGTGCGAAAAGTTCTGGCGGACCTGACCGGACTCCACCGTCCTTTTCAAACTCAGCGTCTTGCCGGGTTTGGCGTCTTTTGTCTCTTTGTTCTCGTTCTCACTCATAGTCTGCCGTCTCATTCCTCTGGGCGCTGTTTCAAGCCCCCTCCATCTAAGTTCATAACCTCGCCATGGTAAAGAGCCATTCGAGATATATCCTGTCCCACGCGATCAGACCAGCCTTTTTCGGTGACCGCCGCATGGACCACATTTTCCAGCCCCAGCGCTTTGCTCAAGGCATCGACAGACAACACATCAGCCACCTGCACATTCCGACGCCGCCCCAAGGCCGCGATTTTGGACCGCCCGTCCGCCGCCGCATCAGCAGCCGACAAAACCAGTTGCGCCTCCCCCTTTTTCAAGGCCGCCTCAACCTTGGTGTAACCGACCATCAAAGCACCGGCGCGACGGGCCAAGCCCAACAAATTCAGCAGCCGGGCCTCCATCTGGCGCTCCAGCAGCCCAAAAAAATCAGGCGGGCAGGCCACCGGTTGACCGGCCTCATCCACAAAAAGACCCTGCCGGAACGCCTGCTCGATAAGCGCCTTGTCGGCGGCGACCCACAACCCCGGCCCCGGCGCCTTGCCGGACAAATCGGGCAGAGCCTTGCCATCAGGGGCAATGACCAGCCGCACCAAATGTTCAGTCTTTTCAGATCCGCTGACCAAACATATTTTGTGCTCGCGCTGCACCACAAGCAGCTCCTGGCGGCCGACCCAGACGTCAGCCTAGGCGACCGTTTCCCCGTCCGCTTCAGGGGCCGGCGTTGCCGAAACCGCCTCTGGCTCCGGCACGTCGGCAATCTCCGCCTCAGCGCCGTCCTGATCCTCGCCTTCCGGGAGCTCCTCCGCCTGTTGCGCATCGAGTTCCTCCTGCGTGATCCAGCCGACCTGAACGCGGGTGGACATGATCATGTGCTCCGCATCCTCCGCGGACACATCAAACCCGTCCAGTATCCCCGGCTGGCGGACACGCTGGCCGTCAACGGTCTCTGTCCAGCCGACAAGATCGTCGGGGATGCAGCCGGCAAAATCCTCTGCCGTAAACACGTCATTTTTGCCAAGCGCCACCAGCATCTGCAAAGTCAAGCCTTCAACCTCCAACAGGTCATCGGCAACGCCGAGTGTTTTGCGCTCCTCGTCCAATTCGGCATTCTGACGGTCAATAAAGTCCAGGGCGCGGCGCTGCAGCTCTTCAGCCGTCTCCTCATCAAAGCCTTCAATATAGGTAATCTCCTCAAGCGGCACATAGGCAACCTCTTCAACCACCGCGAAACCTTCAGATGCCAGAAGCTGTGCGATCATCTCATCCACATCCAGCGCATTCATAAAGTTTTCCGTGCGCTCGGCAAATTCCGCCTGACGCCGCTCCGACTCTTCCGCCTCGGTCATGATGTCAATATCCCATTGGGTCAGCTGCGAAGCCAAGCGGACATTCTGGCCACGGCGTCCAATGGCCAGGCTCAACTGGTCATCAGGGACACAGACCTCAATACGCTGGGTGTCCTCGTCCAGCACCACTTTGGACACTTCGGCCGGCGCCAGGGCATTGACGATGAAGCTGGCGGAATCTTCCGTCCATGGAATGATGTCCACCTTTTCCCCCTGCAGCTCATTGACCACGGCCTGCACACGGCTGCCCCGCATACCGACACAAGCCCCGACCGGATCAATGCTGCCATCATTGGAGATCACGGCAATTTTGGCGCGACTGCCCGGGTCACGGGCGACAGAACGAATTTCAATCACCCCGTCATAAACTTCCGGCACCTCTTGGGCAAACAGCTTCGCCATGAAGGCCGGATCGGTTCTGGACAGCAGGATTTGAGGGCCGCGCTGTTCACGCCGGACATCCTGAATGTAGGCCCGAATGCGGTCATTGACCCGGAAAACCTCCCGCGGAATGAGGTTGTCACGGCGCAGCATCGCCTCGCCGCGACCCAAATCAACGACGACATTCCCATATTCCACCCGCTTGACGATGCCGGAGGCGATCTCGCCGACACGGTCCTTGTATTCCTCATACTGGTTTTCGCGTTCAGCATCACGGACCTTCTGCACAATCACCTGCTTGGCTGTCTGGGTGGCAATGCGACCGAACTCAATCGGCGGCAGCGGGTCACTCAACTCATCGCCCAAAGCCGCGTCAGGATTGTCTTTCTGGGCCTCCGTCAGGCTGATTTCAACCGCCTCATTCTCAACCACCTCGACAACCGTGAACACGCGGCGCAGATTGGTGTCCCCGGTTTTGGGGTCAATGTCAGCGCGAATGTCATTTTCAGACCCATAGCGGGCTTTTGCCGCCCGTTGGATGGCGTCGGACATAGCCTCTAGCACAATGGCAGGTTCAATGCCCTTTTCACGTGCGACCGCCTCCGCAATCTGTAAAAGTTCCAACTTGTTAGCACTAATGCCCGTAGCCATGTCTCTCTCCGTCTAGCTTTCTACAGGGGCCGGCGCGTGGGCCGACCATTTCTGCCTTTTCATTTCAAACTTTGCCTTTTGACGCCTTCAGGCTGGCCTGCATCATTTCGTCATTCGCCACCAGCCGCGCCTCGGCAATATCCTCAATCCTGAACCCCAATACCTGCGGTTCATCAAACCCATCCAGCGCCACCTGCAGCAACGCCTCTCCATCATCAAACCCGCTCAGGCGCCCGCGAAACCGCTTTTGCCCGTCAATCGGGTGTTTCAATTCCAGCTTGGCCTCCAGACCAACCCAGTCATTGAAATCCTGCGGCCGGCACAGGGGGCGGGCCATGCCCGGGGAGGACACCTCAAGCACATAAGCCGCCTTGATCGGGTCCTCCACATCCAGGACCGCCGACAGGCTGCGGCTGATCTTTTCGCAACCCTCAACCGTCATTGTCCCGTCCGGCCCAACAGCCATGACCTGCACCACCGTATTGGCATTGTCGCCGGTCATGCGGATCCGCAGCAACGCATAACCCAAATCCTCAACCACAGGCGTCACAATCTCCAACAGCGGACGGGCCGGGCCCGGTGCCTGCAAATGCGCGTAACGCGCGGGGGAAATGCTGTCCTGTTCACGGTTGGCCATGCTCACCACTTTCTGTTGCCCGCTTTGCAGGGGCGCCAATCCGCCATTAAAAAAAGCGGGGGTCCGGGCGACCATCCCACTTTGATAAGAAGCAGATTGTTGGGGGCATAATAGCCATCAAAAGCAAAATTGCAAGCCCTAAAGCGCTGCAGGACCTCTTGCGGCAAGGCGGCGGAAATACAGATATGTCGGTGTGCGCCCCTCGCGCAAAGCTTTTTGCTCATAGCGGGTTGGTTGCCATCCCGGGGGCGGCAGACGCCAGTCATCGGCAGCCCCGGCCTGCCATGCAAAGCCGCCATGCTGCCGGATGTGCGACAAGGTCCACATGATGTAATGCGGAATATCACTGGCCACCATCAGTTCACCGTTGGGTTTTAATATACGGAAGAATTGTTGCAGATTGTCAGGAACGATGAAGCGGCGCTTATGGTGACGGGTTTTCGGCCAGGGATCCGGATACAAAAGGTAAATCCTGTCAAGACAGGCATCGGGCAGCCATTCCATCAAATCGCGGGCGTCATTGTCATGGATGCGGATGTTCCCGAGCGACTGCGCCTCAATCTCCATCAAAAGTTTGGCAACCCCGTTGAGAAACGGCTCACAGCCGATAAAGCCGGTATATGGCTCCAGCGCCGCTTTCCGGGCCAGATGCTCACCACCGCCAAAACCGATTTCCAAAGCGACAGATTGCGGAGGAACCCCGAATAGACCGGCCGGGTCAAACGGGGCTTGGGGCACCCGCAAAGCCGGCAGCATGTCCGCCACCAAACCGGCCTGGCGTGGATGCAACTTGTGACCCTGCCGACGGCCATAGACATGGCGACGGATGCGGTCGGCAGACATTCAGGTCAATTCGGCCTTGATGGCCTCGGCCAGATCTGTGCGTTCCCAGGAAAACCCGCCATCTTCATCGGGGTGACGCCCAAAATGCCCATACGCCGCGGTACGGGCGTAAATCGGCTTGTTGAGACCGAGATGGGTACGGATGCCGCGTGGCGACAAATCCATGACCTTGCCCAGAACCGCCTCAAGCTGGGCTTCCTCAGTTTTGCCCGTGCCGTAGGTGTCAACCAGAATGGACAGCGGCTTGGAAACACCGATGGCGTAGGACAACTGGATGCAGCATCTGTCAGCAAGCCCTGCGGCCACGACATTTTTGGCCAGATACCGCGAGGCATAAGCCGCCGAACGGTCGACCTTGGTCGGGTCTTTTCCGGAAAACGCACCACCGCCGTGTGGGGCCGCCCCGCCGTAAGTGTCGACGATGATTTTTCGTCCGGTCAAACCGGCATCCCCATCAGGCCCGCCAATGACGAAGGTGCCGGTCGGGTTGACGTAAAACTCCTCCTCCGGGCACATCCAGCCGTCCGGCAGAACATTCTCCACGATGGGGCGGACCAGTTCCCGCACATCATTTTGTGATAGGTCTTCGTCATGCTGGGTGGACACAACCACCGATTCAGCGCCGACAGGCCGACCGTTTTCATAACGCAGGGAAACCTGGCTTTTGGAGTCGGGTCCGAACCCTTTGACGGCTCCGCTCTTTCGCAGGCTGGCCATATCCGCCAGAATCTGGTGGGAATAGGCGATGGGGGCCGGCATCAAGGTCTCTGTTTCACGGCAGGCATAGCCGAACATAATGCCCTGGTCGCCCGCCCCTTCATCCTTGTTGCCGTCGCCGGCATCCACGCCTTGGGCAATGTGCGCGGATTGGGCATGCACCCGCACCTGCACCTCAGCATTTTTCCAATGAAAGCCGTCCTGCTCATACCCGATGTCACGGACACGCTGGCGGGCCACCTCTTCCATCTCCTCAGCCGACACCAACCCCTGCGGCCGCACTTCGCCGGCCAGCACAATCAGATTGGTTGTGGTCAAGGTCTCGACCGCAACTCTGGCCTCCGGCTCGCGGGACAAAAAGGCGTCCAGCACACTGTCCGAAATCAGGTCACAAACCTTGTCCGGATGGCCTTCGGATACCGATTCACTGGTGAAAATATAATCTTGTCTAGGCATTCTCGCTACTCCCTACTTTACAGGGTGTTTAGCAAGAGTAAGACCCGAGTGCAACGTCTTAGGGAGAAATCATTTCCCGCAAGGTGCGCGTCATCGGCGCCGCGGGCGACCCGGTTGCGCCTTTTCCATGGCGCGGGTCATGTCAATGATGCTTTGACGTACCTTTTTGTTGCGGATGCGGACAAAATTCCGGTTCAGGGCTATCCCCTCATGACTGGAGACGAAATCCATGAAGTCCCTGACATTCATGCTTTCCTGCATGCCTGTGGGCTTTTTGGGCGGCGGCTTGATGCCCTCATAAAAATACGAAATCTCCACATTGAGAACCAATGAAAATTCAAACAGGCGCGCCGCGGAGACGCGGTTCACCCCTTTTTCATATTTTTGAATTTGTTGGAATGTAAGATTGACGCGCTCCCCCAGCGCTTCTTGACTCATGCCCAGATTGATGCGCTGCAATCTGAGCCTTTGACCGATATGCCGGTCAACAGCAGATGTTTTCTTGAGAGACATGACACCCTTCTTTTATTTTTGTTGTGCCTTGGATTTATTATCCAGATTTTTAAGTCAATATCAAATAAGGAATTTCAAGGTCAATGAACATCCCTTTGGCGCAGATTAACCATAAAAGCCGCAACGCCTATGAGGCTGAGCAGCCCCCAAAAGGTCATATCACCGTATCGGGCATAAATGGTTGTCTCCAAAGCCGATGGCAAAGCGGCATCCATGACCCCGGTCTCCCCCAACGGCACGAGGCCGATAATCTGCCCCTTCGGGGAAATCAGGGCTGAGATGCCGGTATTGGCCGCCCGCGCCAGAGGCAACCCCTCCTCAATCGCCCGCATCCGCGCCATGGCAAAATGCTGCCACGGACCGGCGGTCTGCCCGAACCAGCCGTCATTTGTCACATTAATCAGCCAGCCCGGGCGTGTGTCCGGCATGCTGCTGCGCGGGAAAATCACCTCATAACAGATCATCGGCACAAATGGCGGCACAGACCCTGCCGACAGCAAGGCCGGGCCCGGTCCGGCCTGAAACCCGCCGCGCAACCGTGTCAACTGGCGCAGCCCAAGCGCCTCCAAAAGCGGCTGGAGCGGCAAATATTCGCCAAACGGCACCAGATGATGTTTGTCATACTGAGCAGTGACCGCGCCGTCCTGAATAACAAAAAGGCTGTTATAACTTATCGGCCGGCCACCGTCTTCGCGGTCTTTACGCCGCAATGACCCGGACACCAGCCCGCTCCCGCCGGGCAGAACAGACGCAACATGGCGCCTTACCCCTTCATCCCGATCAAGCAAAACCGGCACCGCCGTTTCAGGCCAGATAACCAGATCAGGTTTGGCAACAAACGGGCGGCTGGTCAGACTGATCGTCTTTTCAAGGTGAGCACGCCGCAAAGCCGGATCCCATTTCTCGGCCTGCGCCAAATGCGGCTGCACAATCCTGATAATGGGTTGGGGCGTGTCCTGGGGTGTGGGCCGCTCCTTGAGGCGCATGAATCCCGCCCCAGCGACAGCCGTCATTGTCAAAAGCAGGGCCGCCGCCAATGGCTTATGATGACGGGCGATGACGGGCAGCAGGCCGAAAATCCAGACCATGACACCCAGCCCATAGACCCCCCAAACCGCCGCTGATTGGGCCAAGGGCAACCAGCCCAGCAGCGCCATGCCCGGAAGATTCCAGGGAAATCCGGTCAACACATGACCGCGAACATAATCCGCCAGCATCATCACCAAAACAAACAGCAACAGCCGTGCCAAGGCGGCAGGCCTGAACCGGCGGCAAAATTCCAGCCAGGCCACCACCGCCACGCCGTAAAACAACGCCAGGCCGGCCGGAAGCAAAGTCACAGCGAACGGCATCAGCCAGAAAAACATATCGGCCTCAACCAAAAATGCGCCGCCCAACCAGTACAACCCGATCAGGAAATAACCAAAATAAAACGCCCACCCCCGCCAGAACCCCGCACTGCGGCTCATCGGGCCCCCTGTGTCCAGCGTCAAAAAGAACAGCGGCAAAACGCCCGGCGCAAGAAACCACAGGCCCGTCGGCGGCAGAGTCAGGACCAACACGGCGCCCAGCGTAAAATTCAGCCCCAGCACCTGCCGGCCGGACAGGCTGCCAAGTTTATCAAGGAGTCTGGTGAGGCATGAGGCTGTCATGATCCCTCCCGATGCCACAATCAGTCTTTTTTGGCCGCCTGTGTGCGCACCCGCAACTGCTTGATGCGCCGGGCGTCGGCATCCCTGACCTCGAATTCAAGGCCGCTCTGATGCACAATGATTTCGCCGCGTTGCGGCACCCGACCCGCCAAGGCGAAAACCAAACCACCCAGCGTATCAACATCCTCTTCACCCTGGATCAAATCAACAGCAAGGAACTCCTCCAGCATCTCAATCGGCAGGCGGGCATGGGCGTCAATCACCCCTTTGCGGCGCTCGACAAGTTGCGGCATGTCAAACCCGTCATGCTCATCCTCGATTTCCCCGACAATCTCCTCAACCAGATCCTCAATGGTCACCAGACCGTCCGTGCCGCCATATTCATCCACCACGATCGCCATGTGCGTGCGGGTCGTCTGCATGCGCAACAGCAAATCAAGAGCCGGCATGGAGGGCGGGGCGAACAGCACATCGCGGCGCAATCGGGCAAGCGGCGGCACGTCTGACGTGTCGGGTTTGAACGCATAGGCGTCTTTGATATGCACCATACCTACAGGGTCATCCAGGGTTTCATTGTAGATCGGCAGCCGCGAATGGGCGCAGCTGATGAATTTTTCCTTCAAATCGGCATAAGACATGTCCGCCTCGACAGCCACAATATCGGCCCGCGGCACCATGACATCATCCACGCGGACATCCTTGAAACCAAGCAGATTGCGCATCATGTGCAGTTCTTCGCCGCGCAATGAGGCATCCGGCTGACTTTCCTCATCCAGCACATCCTCAAGGCTTTCGCGCAAATTGGTGTCCTGCATACGCAGCACCGTTTTCACCTTATCCCAAAAGCCCTGTCGGGGTGGGCTGTCCGTCTTGCTCATAATGCGCCTTTCAAACCTTCTCAGCCCGCTCATAGGGCGCGGCAATGTCCATGTCGGCCAAAATGGTGGTTTCCAAAGACTCCATCCGTTCAGCGTCCTTGTCTTCAACATGGTCAAAGCCGCATAAATGCAAAAACCCATGCACGAGAAGATGGAGGAAATGATCAACCGGGGTTTTGCCCTGCGCCTGTGCTTCTGCATCAACGGTTTCACGGGCAATGACAATGTCACCGAGCAGCTTGGGTGCGGTGTCGGCAGTTCCCGTTGCAGCAGACATCTCGGATGGTTCAATCCCTGGAAAGGACAACACATTGGTCGGCTTGTCCTGTCCGCGCCAGACCTTGTTCAGCATCTGGATGCGCTTATCGTCGACCAGCGCCACAGACAATTCGAATGGGCCCTGCGTCAAGCCGGCGGATGTGGCGGCCAAAGTCAGGGCTTGTTGAATGGCCGCCTTCATTTCCGTCATGCCGGAGGCGTGGAAATCATGCCAAAGGGTGGCAAGTTCGACATCCACCAGCAGCGGGGCCGCGTCTATAAGCAGATGAGCCCCCGGACTGTCGGGCTCCTCGGATGCGGGGCCGCTGTCAGAAAGTTGCTCAGCGCTCATGATCGGCCTCGGTCGCGTCAGATTGTTGTCCGTTTTGTTTTTGTGCCTGACGTGTCTTTTCCTTTTTGTCGGTCAGTTTCATGTCACGCTGACGATAGGCTTTGACGATGCGCGTGACCATATCGTGACGCACAACATCACTTTCGGTGAAGTTGATGATCTCAACCCCTTTGACCCGTGGCAAAATCTCCAACGCATCACGCAGCCCCGATTTGGCGCCAAAAGGCAGGTCAATCTGTGTCGGGTCCCCAGTGATGACCATGCGGGAGTTTTCACCCATGCGGGTGAGAAACATTTTCATCTGCATCGGCGTGGCATTCTGCGCCTCATCGAGGATAACAAAAGAGTTTGCCAGCGTCCGCCCGCGCATAAAGGCCAAGGGGGCAATTTCAATCTCACCGGACTCCATGCTCCGCATCACCTGCGGACCGGGCAGCATGTCATAAAGCGCGTCATAAAGCGGGCGCAGATAAGGGTCAACCTTGTCCCGCATGTCGCCGGGCAGGAAACCAAGGCTTTCCCCGGCCTCGACAGCCGGCCGGGACAAGATGATGCGGTCAATCTGCCCCTCAACCAGCATGGCCGCCGCCACCGCAACCGCAAGATAGGTTTTTCCGGTACCGGCCGGGCCGGTGCCGATCACAAGCTCCTTGGAGTAAAGCGCATCAATATAAGCGGCCTGGTTCGGTGAGCGGGGCGAAACCGCCCTTTTCTGGGTGCGGACCTCCGCCTTGTCCTTGGATTTTCCTGTGCCGTTTTTGACCGGGGCCAATGTCATTCTCAATGCTCCATCTACATCACCAGGGCTGATGTCACGCCCGCTTTTCAGCCGGGCATATAAATTGCGTAAAGCCTCGCGCGCACGTTCGCACGCCTGCCGCTCACCCTCCAAAACCAAAAGATTGCCGCGATTTGCCGCCTGAATATCCAGAATTTCCTCAATCCGGGCCAAATGACAGTCATGCGCACCATAAAGCGCACCGAGCAGTCGGTTGTCATCAAAGTCTAGGACAAGTTTGTGGTCGTTCTGCGGGACCATGGCTTCGGGGCTTGGTTTGATGTTGCTCAACCACGGACCTCTTTGGCCAATCTTGGAACGTTGTTTCTCATGTTCTTCAAATATGGGGTTTCAAATGCCTCTTAGCAAGTCCGAAAACGTCCGATTATGAAATTTTCCCGGACAGGCTGTTGGCATGCGCCGCCTCGATCTCAACCGGCAAAAGCTTGCCGATGACCTTTTCATCAGCCGCCACATGGACTGTCTGCAGGTAGGGTGAACGGCCGATCATCTGCCCCTCATATTTGCCGGCCTTTTCGAACAACACCGGCAGGGTTCTGCCGATCTGGGCCGAGTTGAAATCCAGCTGCTGAGTGTTCAGCAAGGATTGCAGCGCCTCCAGCCGGCGCGCTTTGACCTCTTCAGGCACCTGCACCTCCTCCTCCGCGGCCGGCGTACCGGGGCGCGCAGAATATTTGAAGGAATAGGCCTGGGCATAATTAACCTCGCGCACCAGTTCCATCGTCGCCTCGAAATCAGCATCCGTTTCACCCGGGAAGCCGACAATGAAATCCGATGACAGGGCGATGTCCGGTCGCGCCTCACGAATTTTTGCGACCAAACGGATATAGCTCTCGGCTGTATGCTGACGGTTCATGGCCGCCAAAATCTTGTCTGACCCCGCCTGAACCGGAAGATGAAGATAAGGCATCAGTTCGGGAAGGTCGCCATGGGCACTGATCAGGTCGTCATCCATGTCGCGGGGGTGGGAGGTTGTGAATCTGAGGCGCTCAATCCCGTCACATCCGGCCAATCGCCTCAACAGCCCACCCAGCGTCAGGTCGGCGGTCTGGTCATGCCAGGCATTGACGTTCTGCCCCAGCAGGGTGATTTCACTGACGCCGGCCGCGGCGAGCGCCTGCACCTCGGCCTCAATATCGGCCGCCGCCCGTGACACCTCCGCGCCGCGCGTATATGGGACAACACAAAACGTGCAGAACTTGTCGCAGCCCTCCTGCGCCGTCACAAAAGCGGATGGGCTTCTGGTCAATGGCTTGCGCTTGGCGTCCTGCAGGGCATCGAATTTCTCCTCTGCGGGAAATTCTGTCCGCACCACGCCCTTGGCTTTGCCGCTGCTGCGCTGGTCATCCAGCTCCTGCAGCATGCCGGGCAAATCCTGAAAGGTCTGCGGGCCGAACACCAAATCCACAGACGGCGCCCGGTTGATGATCTCCTGACCCTCAGCCTGCGCAACGCAACCGGCGACACCAATGACCATATCCTCATTTCTCTGCTTCAGCTTTTTGAGGCGGCCCAGTTCCGAATAAACCTTTTCAGCCGCCTTCTCGCGGATGTGACAGGTGTTGAGAATGATCATATCCGCGCTGTCCGGTGCATCAACCGTATGGTAGCCGGCCTCGACCAGCGCCTCTCCCATGCGTTCGCTGTCATAAACATTCATCTGACACCCGTAGGTCTTGATGAAGACGGATTTTGTGTTCGGCAGGTCGCTCATGCAGGCGGTTTACAGATTTTTAGGGTCCAGAGCAAGCTTTTGTGGCGCCGCCAGGGGCTCACGCAACCCTTTCCGCCGGTTTGTCGGCCGATGCGGGGTTTGTTTTTTGGGCCTCCAAGGCGGTTTGCCCGAACAATCCCTCATCATTCTGCCGGTCAACGGCATCCGGATTATGCCCTATGGTGAAGGCGGCAAGACCGTCCTGCACGGTGCGGTGCGCCTGCACGGCAAGACTCTTTCGCCCGCCGGCGGTTTCAAGGTCTGTCGAGGGATAAAAAATAAGGTCAACGGTCAAAGGGTCGCCGCACAAAACCTTGAGCATGTGCGGAACCAGGTTCAAATGACCAATCCAGGCATATTCCACCCGCATGCGCCGGCCCATCGCGATGCCGCTGACCTCTGAAAAGGCAAGCGTCATGGGTTGCACCCTGACGGCCTTGCCGCGGATTTTCGTTTCGGCAGCTGACAGCAGTGCTGATTTGAAGGGTTGGACAATCGTGCCGTCACTTGTGGAGCCTTCGGGGAACAAGACCACGCGCTCGCCTTCGGCAAGCCTGCGCTGCATGGCGTTGCGCTGTTTCATGGCGTCGCTGCGCCGTTCACGCTCAATAAATATGGTTCTTGCGACTTTTGCCAAAACGCCGAAAAGCGGCCATTGGGCGATATCAGCCTTGGCGACAAACGTCACCGGCATGACGGAGCCGATCAGCACAATGTCAAGCCAGCTTACATGGTTGGAAATAACCAGCGTCCCACGTTCGGGCAAAGGGCCGTGTGTCCGGACTTTGATGCCGGCAATGCGCATGGCGAAACGGTACAGCACAATCGGCAAATAGCGCCGTGTCGGGAGGCGCAAAAGATGGGATGCGGACTGAAGGGGGAAAATCACCGCCAGACACAACAACACGAGCGGAAGGCGGATCACAAGCCTGAGTGAAGGGGGCAGCATGGATTAACTGTCCTGGTTTTCATCCAGAGGGACGCAATATAATTCCAGCCGGTGATCCACCAGCTTGTAGCCGAGCTTGCTGGCGACCTCTTTTTGCAGAACCTCAATCTCGTCATTGGTGAATTCAATCACCTTGCCGGTCTGCAGGTCAATCAAATGGTCATGATGGTCATTGGAAACGGTTTCATAACGCGAGCGTCCATCCCCGAAATCATGGCGGGTCAGGATGCCGGCCTCCTCAAACAGCCTGACGGTGCGGTAAACGGTGGCGATGGATATTCCGGCATCTATGGCCACGGCCCGCCGGTGCAACGCCTCAACATCAGGGTGGTCATGTGCGTCCGAAATGACACGCGCAATAATGCGCCGCTGCTCGGTCATCCGCATGCCGGCGTCGGTGCACAGCTTTTCCAGATCTGATATGGCGTTCGATTGTTGTTCGCTCATAAAGGTGTTCTACCCCAAAATGCCGGGGATTTAAAGACTGTATTCCATCAACAGGGCGTCTGTCCCCGCATAATACCCCGTGCGCCGCCCCGTTCGGGCGAATCCGGCCCGCTCATAGAGCCGCAGCGCGGCAATATTGGTTTCCGCAACCTCCAAGAATATCCGGCTCATGGCCGTGTTTTCAGCCGCCGCCATCATGGTTCCCAAAAGCGCCCCGCCGACCCCGGACCGGCGCATGAAGGGGGCCACGGCAAAAGTCAGGATTTCAGCCTCCCGCGCAACCCAGTCACAGGTCAAAAAACCAAGCGGCTTGACCGTCTCACCGGCGGCAAACGCCCCCCAGCTGCGCGCAACAGGACGCTCCAATGTCTGTCGCAGACTGGCCGGCGACCAAGGGCGTTCAAAACCGTCCTGGTGCAATGCTGCCAATTCCTCAATCAGCACTGTGGAATGGGGCGGATCAAGGGGTCGCACCTCAAAACCGGGCGCGCTGTCTGGTTTGGATGCCGGTTTCAAGGTATTGGTCATCGGCGTTTGATCCGCTGATCCTGTTTCGGCGGGTCGGCATCCGGCGGGCGCAGATAAAGAGGTGCCGGTCTGTCAGCGGGCACCAATGCCGCAGTCTCGATCAGGGTCAGCATATTGACGGCGTCCGGATACACAACGGCACTTTTCGGATAAGCTTTCACATCTGCAGCCGCCTGAAGCTGATCCAAGACCAGGGCCGCCCCGGTGCCGATCAACACATGGGGCTCGACAGCCAGAGTTGCGGCGGCTTGACGGGTCGGCAAAACCCCCGGCTCACTTAAAGGGGCCCCGTCAGCCGCAAAACGCTGCATGTATAGCTGGTCGCGGCGGGCATCAATTACGCAGGCCAAAGGCAGATCGCCAGAGGGGGTGGCGGTCGCCAGATGCGTCCGCGCCATCAGCTCCAGTCCCGTCACCGTGTAAATGGGCATTTTTCGGGCCACAACAAAGCCGCGCATCGCGGCCAACCCGACCCGCACTCCGGCAAATGTCCCGGGGCCGATCGTCACGCCAACCGCATCCAGGTCCCTGACCGTCAAGCCAGCCTCCCCCAAGGCCGCCGCCAGCATGCCCGGCAAATGCTCGGCATGGCCTGTACCAATTTCCTCATAGATGTGGACCGGCGCAACGCCCCCTTTGCATGCAACCGAGACCGAGCAGGCTTGCTGCGTGGTGTCACAGACCAAAAGGTTTTTTGTGAACTTTGTCGTCACGTTGATTGGCCGGCCTGCCGGAGTTCTGGGCCGAAGGCGTCACTCAACAGCCCTGACCTCCGTGACAACCGGAACAAAATGCTTCAGCAGGTTTTCAACACCCTGCTTCAGTGTTGCAGTGGAACTGGGACACCCGGCGCAGGCGCCGCGCATTTCCAGAAACACAACACCGTCCTCGAACCTGTTGAACACGATGTCCCCGCCATCCTGCGCGACGGCAGGCCGGACACGGGTTTCCAGAAGCTCTTTGATGGTCGCGACAATCTCTCCATCCGCACCTTCTGCATCCTGCCCATCTCCGGTTTCCGGCAGGGCCGAGTCCGCATTGATCACCGGCAGGCCGGATACGAAAAAGTCCATAATAGCCGTCAACACGTGCGGCTTGACATGCTGCCACTCGGCATCGCCTTTGGTGACGGTGATGAAATCACGCCCCAGGAAAATGCTCTCCACATGCTGCACCTTGAACAGAGCCTGCGCCAATGGGGCATTTTCAGCCGCCTCCGCCGACGGAAAATCAGCCGGCGGTGCGTCCCCCATAACGTCCCTGCCGGGCATGAACTTCAAAGTCGCCGGGTTCGGCGTTTCCTCGGTTTGGATAAACATATCGTTCTCCGGTTTTCAAAAATGGCCATTCCGGCCTTTGATATAGCACATCAGGTTATGGCGTCTATCTGTTCATCGCTCAATTCACCCGGCACAATGGTCACGGGGATGTGGAATCCGCCCCGCCCTGAGGCCAGTGCGGACACCATCGGGCCCGGCCCGTCCGGGTCTGTG
The DNA here is from genome assembly GCA_049890195.1 of Parvibaculales bacterium. Classification (GTDB taxonomy): domain Bacteria; phylum Pseudomonadota; class Alphaproteobacteria; order RS24; family RS24; genus JAYQKL01. The sequence goes on along the minus strand of JBMHBY010000003.1, from coordinate 289,478 downwards.
CCGGAAGCCAGCACCAGCGTCGAAATGGTTTTGTCGTTGTCGATCAAGCCGACAATGGCGTCAATCTTATCGCCCTCCAATACATGTGTCTGTGGCGTCCGGCCCGCAATCTGCCGGACCTCCTCGGACAAACGGTCGAGAATTTGTTGGGCCTCTTCCCGCGCCTCCTGTTTCATCAGGCTTTCAACGCCCAGCCAATGCTCAAAGCCACCCGGCTCCAGCACGGCGGCCAGCACCAATTCTCCGGCATTGCCGTGGGCGCGACGCTCAGCCCAGCGCAAAGCGGCGCGGGACTCCGGCGTACCGTCCACGATGACTAGAAATTTTCGCGGCAGATGTGCATCCGTCAACATGCCCTTATGTTGCCATTGTCCGGCGCAGGCGGCAATGGGGTTTTTTTGGATCAGGCAAAACCGACGATTTTTTTGACTTCAGCCAGCACCGGCTCGGCCAACGCCTGGGCGCGTTCGGCTCCATCATTCAAGATGGCGTCAAGATGGGCTGTGTCATCCAGATAAGCTGTCATTCTGGCGGTGATCGGACCGATTTTCTCAACCGTCAGCTCGGCCAGGGCCGGCTTGAAGACGGAAAAATTCTGTCCGGCATAGTCAGCCAGCACCTCAGCCGGGGTCTGCCCGGACAAGGCGGCAAAAATGCCGACAAGGTTGGCCGCTTCCGGCCGGCCTTCAAGCCCGGCCTCTGTTTCCGGCAGCGGGTCAGGGTCGGTTCGGGCTTTCCGGATTTTTTGCGCAATCATGTCGGCATCATCCGTCAGGGTGATGCGGGACATGTCAGACGGCTCGGATTTGGACATTTTGCGGCTTCCGTCGCGTAAAGACATGACCCGGGTCGCGGGACCGGTAATCAACGGCTCGGGCAGCGGGAAAAAGGGCTCCGCCTCCTCACCCAGAAAATCATGGTTGAACTTCTGGGCAATGTCGCGGGCCAGTTCAAGATGCTGTTTCTGGTCGGCGCCGACCGGCACATGGGTGGCGCGATAGGCCAGAATGTCGGCAGCCATCAGATTGGGGTACACATACAGTCCGACCGACGCGTTTTCACGGTGCTTGCCGGCCTTTTCCTTGAACTGCGTCATCCGGTTCAACCACCCGATGCGGGAGACACAGTTCAGGATCCAGGCCAGCTCCGCATGAGCGGAAACACGGCTTTGGTTGAACACGATATGCGCCGCCCCGTCCACGCCGGCGGCCAGAAACGCCGCCGCCACCTCATGCGTGTTGCGCCGCAAAGCTTCGGGCTCCTGCCAGACGGTAATCGCATGCAGGTCGACAATGCAGTAAAGGCACTCATGGCTGTCCTGCAAATTGACGAAGTTCCGTATGGCGCCAAGGTAATTTCCAAGATGCAACTGGCCGGTAGGCTGAACGCCTGAGAAGACTCTGTTTTTCGGTGCAGACATATAACCATCCTTTTGTCCCGGTTCTTATCGCCTTTTCAGCCGGGCATTTCAAGTTTTTTGCCGACCGGCAGAGCCTCAACTGCGGCGCGCCAGCCCGCGCCAACCGGCAGCGCCGTCCGGCAGGATAAAGTGTGAAAGCCCGGCCAGAACCGCAAAATACAGACTGGCCGCACACAGAATCTGCAACGCAAGCCAGGCGGCAAGCGCCGCAAAGCCACCCGATGGCGGCGTCAGCAGGGCGAGATATCCCCACATAGCGGCACAGCCGAGCACGATGACCAGCACCCGCAGCGCGAACAGGCTGTCCATGCGCCATCCTGTGACACTTAAATGAACCACCATGGCCAGCAGCGACACCCAGCCGGCGATGCTGGTGGCGACCGCAATCGCCACATGCCCGTAAACGGGAAAATATAGCAGGGACAGGGTGATGTTGACGCCGACCCCAAGCGCCGCATAAAGCAACGGCGTTTTGGTGTCCTCTTGGGAAAAAAAGCTCGGCTGCAGGACTTTGACCAAAACAAACGCCGGCAGGCCGGGGGCAAACCCCATCAAAGCCAGGGCCGCGGCATGCGTGTCAGACGCGCTGAACGAGCCGCGCTCAAACAAAACCGACATGATCGGCTCCGCCAAGGCATAAAGCCCGAGGCTGGCCGGCGCAGTCAACAGCAGTCCATAAGCCAGCCCGTTATTCTGGCTGGCCACAGCCCCTTTTTGGTCACCGGCGCGCAGGCGGCGCGAGATATCAGGCAGCAATGCGACCGACAGGGCCACACCGATCACACCCAATGGCAGCTGATAAAGACGGTCGGCATAATACAGCCAGGCCGCCGCCCCCGGCTGGGCCGAGGCAATGTTTGTCCCGACCAGAAGGTTGATCTGCGTCACCCCGGCCGCCAGCACCCCAGGCACACCAAGCACAAACACACGGCGGACGTCCGGGCTGAGGCGCGGGCGCCGGAACGCCAGCGAGAGCCCGGCGCGCCAGGCACCGACCCACAACACAGCCAGCTGCAAAAAGCCGGCCACCGCCACGCCCCAAATCAGATAGTCCAGACTCAGCCGGTCATCACCCCACGCCAAAACCAGCGCCCCGATCAACACCAGATTCAACAGTACCGGCGCCAGTCCGGCCAGCGCAAAACGTCCGGTGGCGTTGAGCATGGCAGCAAACAGCGCCATCAGGGACATGAAGGCCAAATAGGGGAACGTGATGCGTGCATAATGAACGGTCTGGCTGAATTTTTCCGACCCAACCTCAAAGCCGCCGGCAAGGGCATAGACCAAAACCGGCATGAACAACTCGGCGACAGCCGTAAAGACCAGCAGCGCAAAAGCCAGCACGGAAAACACCTCGCCCGCCATGGTGCGGGCGCTGTCCAAGCCGGCACCTTCAAGGCGTTTGGCAAACAGCGGGACAAAGGCGGCGCTGAACGCCCCCTCAGCGAACAGCCTGCGAAACAGATTTGGCAGGCGGAACGCCACGACAAAAATATCCGCCAGCGGCCCGGCGCCCAGGGCGGCGGCAATCAGAATGTCGCGCACAAACCCCAACAGCCGGCTCAGCATGGTGGCGCTGCCTGTCGTGACCGCGGCGCGCACTATGGAGAAGCGACCGGCCATCACGCGACCTTCTCGGCCCCCTCAGCCTTGGCTGTCTTGCCTTCGGGCAGGGCGGCGGTTGTCGGATCAAGCAGGGCGCGCTCCAGTTTTTTCCGGATGGCGGCGGTTTTGGACGGGCTGGTGATTTTGGCACCGGTCAAATCTTGGGCGTAAAAAACGTCAACCGCCCGCTCGCCAAAGGTCGCCACGCGGGCCGTCACAATCGTCACACCCAAGCCGAACAATGTGCGGGTCAATGCGTGCAGCAGCCCCGGACGGTCAAGACCGCTGACTTCGATGACCGTGGAGTGCTGCGAAGCCTCATTGTCAATCATGACGCTCGGTTCAATATCGAAGGCCTTGATTTTGCGGGCGCGGCGGGGCTCAAGAATTTCATCACCCGGCAAAATCTCGCCCGACATCACCCGCGACACCGTATTGCTCAACCGCGCCATACGGCTTTCATCCGGGGATTGGTGGGCCAGCGGCTCCTGCAGCTTCAACACATCCACCGCCATGCCGTCCCGGGTGGTGATGATGCGGGCATCAACAATGTCAAGGCCGACGACCGCACACGCCCCCGTCAGGCGCGAGAACAGGCCCGGATGGTCCTGTCCGATGAAGCTCAGCGTGGTAATGTCCTGAAACGTGTCGCGTTTGGCGTCAACAACCATGGGCTGCTTGTCAGCCTGCCGCAGAAGGTCGGCATGATGCAACTGCTCGTCGAGACCAATGGACAGCCAGTAGGCGTCATAATGACGGGTGACGTATTCGCGGCAGGCCTTCAGGCTGATTTTTTTGTCATGGGCGCGATAGGCTTCAATGAACGTCTCCTTTGCCGCAGCGACCCGGCTGGGACGGTTGGTATGCGAGGCCGAACCCATCAAATCGGCCTCAGCTTCGAAATATAATTCCCGCAGCAGCTGACCTTTCCAACCGTTCCAGACCCCCGGCCCGACGGCCCGGATGTCAATGACCGTCAGCACCAGCAGGTGTCGCAGGCGCTCCAGCGTCTGCACCTTGTCGGCAAAATCACGGATGGTCCGCGGGTCACTCAAGTCCCGGCGCTGGGCAACGTCGCTCATGATCAAATGCTCGCGCACCAGCCATTCCGTCAGCTCGGTTTCGGCTTTGGAGAACCCGAGCCGCGGCCCCAGGCGGCGGGCAATGCGCGCACCGGCTACCGAATGGTCTTCCGGGCGGCCTTTGGCGATGTCATGCAGCAATACCGCCAGATAGATGACCTTGCGGTTGATGTTCTTTTTGACCAGCTCATGCGCCAGTGGATGATCATCCGCAAATTTGCCCTGCTCCAGATCTGACAAAAGCCCGATGGCACGCAGCAAATGCTCGTCGGCTGTGTAATGGTGATACATGTTGAACTGCATCAGGGCGACAATTCGCCCGAAATCAGGCAGGAAACGACCAAGCACGCCGGCCTCATTCATGCGCCGCAAAATCCGCTCCGCATGGTTCGGCGAGGTCAAAATATCCAGAAACAGCTTGTTGGCCTCTTCATTCGTGCGCAAACCCTCATCAATCAGATTCAAAGAGCGGGTCACTTCGCGCAATGTGTCGGGGTGAATCATCAGCTTATGGTCGGCGGCCAGTTTGAACATCCGCAGCATGTTGACCGGGTTGCGCCGGAACACATCGGACCGCACCATTTTCAACCGCCGCCCGCTCAACGTGAAACCGTGTACGTGCTTGTGACGCCGGAACAGGGCCGGCAGGCGCTGCAATCCGCTCGGTTTGGTCTGCTCCTCCTCCAGCTTGGAGCAGAAGATCCGGGTCAGGTCCCCGACATCCTTGGCCACCAGAAAATACCGCCGCATCAGGCGTTCCACGCGGTTCAGGCCGGAGGTCGGTTCAATGCCCATCGCCTCGGCCATCGCGGTCTGCACATCAAAACTCAGGCGCTCCTCGGCCCGTCCGGTCAGGAAATGCAGCTGACACCGCGCCGACCAAAGGAAGTTTTCACAGCGTCGGAACAGGTGCAGCTCATCCCTGGTCAACAGCCCCTTGGAAACCAGCTCGTCAATGCTGTCCACCTCATAACAATATTTGGCGATCCAGAACAATGTATCGAGGTCGCGCAACCCACCTTTGCCCTCCTTGATGTTCGGCTCGACCAGATAGCGGCTTTCCCCGGTGCGGGCATGGCGCACATCGCGCTCGGCCAGCTTGGCGACCACAAACCCCCTGGCGCTGCCCTGCTGGACCTGCTGCAGATAGGCTTGACGCAGCCGCTTGGCGGTCTCTTTCCCGCCCCAGATGAAGCGCGCCTCCAGCAAAGCCGTACGGATGGTCATGTCCGCCTTGGCCTGTTTGATGCATTCCTGCACGGAACGGGTGGAGTGGCCGACCTTCAGGCCCATGTCCCAAAGCAGGTAAAGAATATACTCAATGAATTTGCTGGCCGGCTCGTCCGGGTCATCATTGAGCAAAAACAACAGGTCAATATCAGACCCCGGGGCCAGCTTATGTCGGCCATAGCCGCCGACCGCCATAACGGTGATTTCGTCTGCGAAACGGCGGTCCTGCGCATCAAACATTGCCGCCGCATGGCTGCACAAACACTGAATGATGACATCCATCGACCGGCTCAAGGCGTTGGCGCAGGCGCGGCCCTTGAACGGCTTTTGCCGCAACGCCTGTTTCAACTGATCGAGGTTTTCCGAATGCGCCTCCTTGACCAGCGCCAGCACATTATTGCGCGCCGCCGCAGCGGTATCGCCGCCGGCCTTTTTGAGGTTTTCGCCCAATGCGGCTTTGGCAATCACAGGAAAGCGCAACGGCACACCCCGCTTGGGGGCGGCGGCCTTCGGTTTGCCCTTTTTGGTGTTTGCAGACGTGCGTGACATGTCGAACCCTTAGCTGATGATTATAACGAGAATATGGCAGAGATTGGAAATCTCAAGCCAGAGCCGCCGATTTTGCTACGTTTCATCATCCCGCAGCTTTTTCAGTCTGTAAAGCTGCTCCAATGCGTCCTTGGGTGACAACAGATCGGGGTTGATGTCATCCAGTGCCGCCTGCAGCGGATCAGGATCGCCGGGGCCGGCGGTCTCGGTGCTGAACAAGGGCAGGCCCATCAACACCTCCTCGCCAGCCTTTTGATGCCGGCGGTCCTGTTCGAGCACGGCGAGCACCTCGCGGGCGCGGGCGATGACCGCCTTTGGCAAGCCGGCAAGCTCGGCGACATGAATGCCGTAGGACCGGTCCGCCGCGCCGGCACAGACCTCATGCAAAAACACAACATCGCCTTGAAACTCCTTCACCCGCATCGTGGCGTTGACCAGGCCAGACAACCGGTCTGACAGGCTGGTCAATTCATGATAATGAGTGGCAAACAAAGCGCGGCAGCCGGTGACCTCATGCAGGCTTTCAACAGTGGCCCAGGCAATCGACAGGCCGTCAAAGGTTGCCGTGCCACGGCCGATTTCATCCAGAATAACCAGACTTTTTGCCGTCGCCTGATTGAGGATGGCGGCTGTTTCAACCATTTCAACCATAAATGTCGAACGCCCCTGGGCCAGATCATCGGCCGCCCCGACACGGCTGAACACCTGATCCACCAGACCAATCTCGGCCTTTTGCGCCGGGACAAAACACCCGGCCTGCGCGAGAATGGCGATCAGGGCGTTTTGGCGCAGATAGGTGGATTTGCCAGCCATGTTGGGACCGGTCAACAACATCAAGTGATGTGCCTGCGCGTCGTTCAGGGCACAGTCATTGGCGATGAACGGCCCCTCAGACCTGGCCTCCAAAGCCTGCTCCACAACCGGATGGCGCCCGCCGGTCACGACAAACCTGTCATCCTCAAAAAGCTGCGGGCAGACCCAGTTGCGCGTTTGCGCCAGTTCCGCGTTCGACGCCGCCACATCGGCAATGGCCAACGCCTCGGCCGCCGCCGCAATCGGCGCACTCAGCCGGCACGCTTCCGCGACCAGCCGTTGATATATTTCCAGTTCCATGCCCAACGCCTGCTCTGCGGCCTGTGAAATCTGCCCGGCCAGATCCGCCAGATCCTGCGTGGAAAAGCGCACCGAATTGGCCAGGGTCTGGCGATGGATGAAAACATTATTGTGCGGGGGCGTGCTGAGTTTCTCGCCATGCGCCGCCGGAACGTCAATATGATAGCCGAGCACGGCATTGTGCTTGATTTTCAGCGCCTTGATGCCGGTTTCCTCGCTGTAGCGCGCCTGCAGACCGGCAATGACACGCCGGCTTTCATCGCGCAGGGCGCACTGTTTGTCGAGACCGGCGTCAAACCCGGCGGCCACAAACCCGCCGTCACGGGCGAGCAGGGGCGGCTCATCAACAAGCGCCGCCGCCAACAGGTCAACCAGCGCCCGCAAATCTGCCGCCGCCGCCCCAGTGTCAAAAACACAGAATGCGGTTTGCAGTTCATCCGACAGGTCTTCGTCCTGCACCTTGAGCGCCGCAGAAACGTCGAATCCCTTGTCCAGCCCCTGCTTCAGGCTTTTCAAATCCCGTGGCCCCCCACGTCCCAGCGAAAGCCGCCCCAAGGCCCGCGCCATATCGGGAACGGCTTTCAAATGGTTGCGGACATCCTCCCTGAGAACACGCTCGCGCAGAAAAAGCGCCGTCGACTCCTGGCGCGCCACAATGCCGGCACGCTCGGTCAGTGGCGCCGACAGCCGGGTGGACAACAGGCGCCCGCCCGGACCACTGACGGTCATGTCGACGGCATGCAGCAGGCTGCCCTGACGTTGGCCTGACAGTGTGCTGGCCAGTTCAAGATTGCGGCGGGTGGCCTGATCCAGCCGCATGGCGCCATTGCCGTGCAGAATTTGCGGCGGCTTGAGGCTTGGCATGTGGCCCAGCTGCGTCAGGTTCAGATAAGTGATCAGTGTGCCGCAGGCGGCGATTTGGCTGCGGGATGAAAAACCGAAAACATCCAGCGTCTCAAGCTGATAGGCCGCCAGCAGTGCCTTTTCGCCGCTGCGGGAGCCAACCTGCGCCCCCGGCAGCACCGCAACGGACACCTCCCCGGCCGCCGCCGCCATCTCAAACCGCTCGCGCACCGCATCGGGGACGGTCTCTGGCAGCAAAAGCTCCCGCGGCATCAGCGCCGCAAACTGTGCCAGCAACAGGTTGAGGCCGGCCTCATCAGCATGCTCACGCATCACCTCACCCGCCCCTTGTGCATTATTGGCCGGCGCCACGACCTGCACATCACCTGTCGACATGTCCATCCAGGCCAGCGCCAGCCCGCCTTCACCGGCAGTATGACCCAGAGCGGCCAGATAATTATGGGCCCGGGCGTCAAGCAGACTGTCCTCCGTCAGCGTGCCGGGCGTGACAAGGCGCACCACTTCGCGGCGCACCACGGCCTTTGACCCCCTTTTTTTGGCTTCGGCGGGATCCTCGGTCTGCTCACAAATAGCCACTTTGAAACCGCTGCGGATAAGTTTCTGCAAATAGCCCTCCGCAGCATGAAACGGGACGCCGCACATGGGCAAAGGCTCACCGAGATGACGGCCACGGTGGGTCAAGGTGATGTCCAGCGCCGCCGCCGCCGTTACGGCGTCGTCAAAAAACAGCTCGTAAAAATCACCCATGCGGTAAAACAGCAGATAGTCCTCATGCCGGTCCTTGATGGCGAGATATTGCGCCATCATCGGCGTGACCCCCTTATCGGCAGGCACAGAAGGGCCGGCCTCGTGTGTTTCATTTTTTTTCTGTTCTGTCGTCGGCATAAGGCGTCTATCGGTTTGCGGGTTTTCGGCTGGTGTGGGCCGGCCAAGTTGTTGACCGATATGATAATAGCAGCGGCAATTAAATTCCAGCCATCTGTCTTGTGTTCCGGCCTTTTTCATTCTATGACAGCCATAGCAATTAACGGTTGAACACTATGGATGACAGCAAAGACAAAAACATTGCTGACCGCGAAGCCCTGAGGTTCCATTCGCGGGGGCAGCCCGGCAAGCTTGAAATCACGCCGACCAAGCCGATGGCGACCCAACGCGATTTATCCTTGGCCTATTCGCCGGGTGTTGCCGTGCCGGTCCAGGCGATTGCGGAGAATCCCGACACATCCTACGACTACACGGCACGCGGCAATATGGTGGCGGTCATCTCCAATGGCACCGCCATTCTCGGTCTCGGCAATCTCGGGGCGCTGGCCTCCAAGCCGGTGATGGAGGGCAAGGCTGTTTTGTTCAAGCGCTTCGCCGATGTCGACAGCATTGACCTTGAGGTGGACACCGAGGACAGCGACGCTTTTGTCAATGCCGTCAAACATCTCGGCCCGTCCTTTGGCGGCATCAACCTTGAAGACATCAAGGCACCGGAATGTTTCATCATTGAACAGCAATTGCGCGAGCACATGGACATTCCTGTGTTTCATGACGACCAGCACGGCACGGCCATCATTTGCACCGCCGGTTTGATCAACGCACTGCATTTGACCGGACGCAAGCTCAAGGACACCAAAATTGTCATGAACGGTGCCGGCGCCGCGGGCATTGCCTGTCTGGAATTGATCAAGGCCATGGGCCTGCCGTCCGAAAACGCAATATTATGTGACACGAAGGGCGTGATTTATGAAGGCCGCAAGGAAGGCATGAACCAGTGGAAATCAGCCCATGCCGTCAAAACCAAGCTGCGGACATTGGAGGAGGCCATGGAGGGGGCGGATGTTTTCCTCGGCCTGTCCGTCAAGGGGGCCCTGACGCCGGACATGATCACATCCATGGCCGACCAGCCCATCATTTTTGCCATGGCCAATCCGGACCCGGAAATTACGCCGGAGGAGGCCCATGAACTGCGCGATGACGCCATTATCGCGACCGGACGCTCTGATTATCCCAATCAGGTCAATAATGTTTTGGGTTTCCCTTATATATTCCGCGGGGCGCTGGATGTACGGGCGACAACCATCAATGAAGAGATGAAAATTGCCTGCGCCGAGGCGTTGGCGATGCTGGCGCGCGAAGACGTGCCGGACGAGGTTGCCGCCGCCTATGGCGGTGAGCGCCCCAGCTTCGGCCCGAATTACATCATACCGGTGCCGTTCGACCCGCGCCTGATCCGGGACATTCCGCCGGCCGTAGCACAGGCCGCAATGGATTCCGGAGTGGCCGGCAAACCGATTGTCGACATGGAGGCCTATAAAAACCGGCTGTCCGCCCGTCTTGACCCGACCGCCAGCACCTTACAGGTGATTTTTGACAAGGTGCGGCAACGGCCCAAGCGCCTGATTTTCGCCGAGGGTGAACAGGAATCCGTCATCCGCGCCGCCATTGCCTTCAAGGAAGCCGGCTTGGGGGACCCGATCCTGATCGGGCGCGAGGAAATCGTCATCGAAAACATGATGCAGGCCGGATTGGGCGAGCGCGACGATTTAATCATCCACAACACCAGCAAATCCTCCCGCATTGCGGACTACACCGACTTTTTATATGAACGCCTGCAGCGCAAAGGCTTTTTGTATCGTGATGTCGAGCGCATGGTCACCAATGACAGAAATATCTTCGGCTCCTGCATGCTGCAAATGGGCGACGCTGATGCCATGATCACCGGCGTCACGCGCAATTATTCCGTCGCGCTGGAACAGGTCGCAACAGTCATCGATCCATTGCCGGACCGCCGCATGATCGGCCTGACCATGATGGTCGCACGCGGACGGACTGTGCTGGTGGCCGACACCAATGTCCATGACATGCCGAACGGGCCTGAATTGGCCGACATCACCGAGTCCGCCGCACAAGCGGCCCGTGCGCTTGGCTATGAGCCGCGGGTGGCCCTGCTGGCCTACTCCACCTACGGGCACCCTGAGGGCGACCGGTCGGTTTATGTCCGTGAAGCCGTGCGCCTGCTGCGCGAGCGCAACGTTGATTTTGAGTTTGACGGGGAGATGGCGGCGGATGTTGCCCTGAACAAGGATGCGCGCGAACTTTATCCGTTCTGCACGCTGTCCGACAATGCCAATGTGCTGGTCATGCCGGCCATTCACGCCGCCTCAATTTCAACAAAAATGCTGAATGAACTCGGCAATGCCACCATGATCGGCCCGATTCTTGTCGGATTGTCGAAGCCGGTGCAGATTGTCCGCATCGGCGCCACATCGTCAGAGCTTCTGAATATGGCGGCCATTGCCGCCTATGAATTCTGATCCGGCGTCCTAACGCCAGCGGTATTCGCTCATCCCACCACAAATCGCGGTTTCGCCGTCAAAAAATGTCGGAAGATGCTCGAACATCTCCTGCACGACGGACGCCTCGCCGAAATAAATCTCATCATCGACAAAAAGGTCCAATGATGGAAAGCGCTCATAGACCACACCCAGATAGTCGGGCGAGCCTTCAATGACCGGCCTGAAAACGGCGTTGCGGATATAAGAGACCCTTTCGGGGTGCAGGCCGAAGGATATGGTCGAGTGGACAGCCCATTCCCGATAGAAGTCCGCCAGCGCAACCCCTTTCGGCTTATCGTTGATGCAAAACTGTGTCACGCCCGGCACTTTCTCACCATCCGCAACCTGATGCGGGCAGGGGACAATGGTCGACTCGCTGACCAGATACCCCCAGCAAGTTTGCGCCAAAGCGCCAAGCGCCGTCTCTGCCGCCCCCCTCTGGTCAACCGACGGCAGCCAAAACTCAACAACAGCGGCAATTTTCGAGAATTCGCCAATGAGGCGCGATGGATTGCGCGCCTGCTGGGCGTCGGTGATGTCAGGCAGCAGCAGGGTGATGGTCTCACCGCCGGCTTGCCTGATTTCAGGCACCACGTCCGATTTGAAACGGTTGAGCAGGTCGGCTTGATTTTCCGATTCCACCAAAATATAGACAAGTTTTTCCATTGCACCGCCCCCTTTCAAATGCTGCACGGCCACTTGATTATTGAACACATTAAGCGCTTTTCCTGCGGACTTACAGACGAAATTTCCGGGCGTCGGGGCGTCACCCGGTCCCGATGACGGGCATGCCGCGCCACAAAAACGCCGAGGCAACATGCGATTTGCCCGGCTGCGCCGCCCCGTCCAGATCAGCCAGGGTGCGCGCCACGCGCAAAATCCGGTTGAACCCGCGCGCACTCAGGCCTTTTTTATGCGCCGCAGTTTCCAGCAATGCGCGCCCGGCGGCATCGGGCCGCGCCAATTCATGCAGACGGTCACCGTCAAGACGGGCATTCAAGCACCCCTGATTGCGCTGGAGCTGAATTTTCCGCGTTGCCGTCACGCGGGCGGCAATATCGGCGCTGGCCTCACCCGATCTGGACGCAATCATGTCCTCAAGCGAAACCGCCGGCAGTGCCACCCGAATGTCGAAACGGTCAAGCAGGGGACCGGAGATTTTACCGAGATACTCCTGTATGCAATGGGGAATGCGGTTGCAGGCCAATTCGGGGTCGGCCGCATGTCCGCACCGGCACGGGTTCATTGCGGCGATGAGCTGGAAGTTGGCGGGATAGGTCACATGGGCTGCGGCCCGGGCAACCTCAACCTGTCCGGTTTCAATAGGTTGTCGCAAAGCATCCAGCGTCTGCTTGGAAAACTCCGGCAGCTCATCAAGAAACAGGACGCCGTTATGCGCCAGGGAAATCTCACCCGGCTGGGCCTGCCGACCGCCGCCGATCAAGGCCGGCATGCTGGCCGAATGGTGCGGGGCACGGAACGGCCGCGCCGCCGCCATGGCGGGCGGTCTGGTGCTGTCGGCGGACAACACCCGCCCGGACAGGCTGGCAATCATGCTTGTCTCCAGCCGCTCCTGCGGTTCCAAGGGCGGCAAAATACCCGCCAAACGAGCCGCCAGCATGGATTTGCCCGCTCCCGGGGGGCCCGACATCAACAAATTATGGCCGCCGGCGGCAGCCACCTCCAACGCGAGACGCGCCTCATCCTGCCCCTTAATGTCGCTCATATCCGGCCCCGGCTCAGCCGATACCGTCAGCTCCGGCTCCGGTGCCGGCAAATAATGAACCCCTTTGAGATGGTTGACGATTTGCAACAGATTGTCGGCGGCTATGATCCCCTTATGCTCAGGCCGGCCCAGACCGGACCAGCTGGCCTCAGCCCCACATGCGGCGGGGCAGATCAATCCACAATCCCAGGACAGGGCCGCAACAGCCGCCGGCAGAACACCGGGCACTGGCTCCAACCGTCCATCCAGCGACAACTCGCCCATGGCAACCCAGCCTGAGATCGACTCCGCCTCAACAGCCCCCATCGCCGCCATCAGGCCAAGTGCGACAGGCAGGTCATAATGACTGCCCTCTTTGGGCAGATCCGCCGGCGCAAGATTGACGGTGATCCGCTCCGTCGGCAAACCGAGGCCAATCGCGGCCAGGGCACTGCGCACGCGCTCCCGGCTTTCGGCCACAGCCTTGTCCGGCAGGCCGACCATGTTGAAAACCAATTTCCCGGGGGATAAATGGACCTGAACGTCAACGCGGACAGCCTCAATCCCATTGAAAGCAAGTGTGGTGATGCGTGCGACCATTGTTCTTCTTTTTTTGCACTGTTTCCCCCATCCAACACCAATTCCGGAGGAAATCAAGGCTTGTTTTATCGTCGCACAAAGATAAGCTGGATGTGTGCAGATAATCAACGTTGAGTCCATGTTCCAGCGCAAGCGTATAGACGTAAAAGTCGGAGATGTATTTGTTGAGCGGATCCGACAGCCCCGCCGCCTGTCGCGGCTGTTGGGGCTGCGCCCGCAGATCAATCTGCCGGAGACCGGAAACGCATGGCTCGTGACGCGCCTGATGCATATGGATGGCCTGCCGCACGCACAACTGCAGTGCGGGCAAACTGACGACGACACCCTCACGACCCGTCTGATTGCCTTGGCGGCGCTGGAGATGCAAGAGACCTATCAGCGTATTGCCGCCGCCTGAGCCAGACGCGCGTCAATTGCCTCCCAGACCAGGGCGGCGATGTCCGGACCGCCGAAATCGTTGATTTCCCGAATGCAGGTCGGGGAGGTGACATTGATTTCGGTCAGAAAGCCGCCAATCACATCTATCCCGGCAAAGACAATGCCGGCATCGCGCAGGGCCGGCCCGATGGCGGCCGCAATTTCCAGGTCCCGGGCGGACAGCTCATCGGCAACCGGCTGCCCGCCGACATGCAGGTTGGACCGGGCATCACCGTCGAGCGGCACGCGGTTCAAGGCGCCGACGGCCTCCCCCTCAACCAAAATCACGCGCTTGTCGCCCTGGCGGATGTCCGGCAGATATTGCTGGGCAATAATCGGCTCCCGCGAGTCCGCCAGAAACATGTCAACCATGGCGCCGAAATTCTCATCCCCGCGCGGCACCCGGAACACGCCGGCCCCGCCATTCCCGTATATCGGCTTGAGGATGATGTCCTCGTACTGGGCGCGAAACGCAGTCAGGCGCGCCCTGTCGCGGGTCATCATGGTCGGCGGCTGCAGGCCGTCAAACATGGTCGGAAACAGCTTTTCCGGCGCATTGCGGACGCTGGCCGGATCATTGACGACCAGACATTCCGGGGTAATTTTTTCAAGAAAATGTGTGGCCGTGATATAGGCCATGTCAAAGGGCGGGTCTTGGCGCATCAGCACAACGTCCATGTCGCGCAGGTCCCTATCGACGGCAGCGCCGAGGTCATAAAAATCCTCCAGCCGGTCCCGCACGGTCAGTGGCCGCAACGGTGCGCACACCTCGTCAGGAGCCATCAGGGTCAGCTCTTCAGGCTGGTAATAATAAAGCTCACAGCCGCGCTGTTGCGCCGCCAGCGCCAACCCGAAAGTCGTGTCCCCGGCAACATCAATACCGGCTATCGGGTCCATCTGTATTGCAACTTTTAAAGCCATCCGCTTCAATCCTTCTGCTGCAGCTCCTCTTCAACCTTAAAGGCCAAAGCCATTTCATGCACGGTTTCAAACACCAATTCAACCTTGCGGACATTGTTGAGGTCCCTGGCGTGGTTGACAACACGCTCAGCCTCCTCGCGGCGCGGTGCAATGCCTTGAATATACACAACCCCGCGATGGACGGAAATGTTGAAATTCACAGCCGAAACATCCCCGTCCAGAACGATCAAACCCTTCAGCTTGGTTGCAATCCATAGGTCACTCAAAGCCTGGCTCCGGCCCCTTGGCGCGCCGGTCTGGAGGAAATCGAAAACACGGCGGACATTTTTGCGGTCTGCGCAAAGCGCGGCAATTTTGGCTTTCGTGGCGGGGTCCGGCACGGTGCCGGTCAGCATAATCCGTCCGGCCAAAGAATGAACCGTTACATTGAGCAGCAGACCCTCTTCCATTTCAAGCAGGGCGCTGTTGACGGCCAGCATGATTTCCGCATCATCAATGCTTTTCGACATGCCCGGCGCGCTCAATGCGGCCAATCCGGTTTTCGATACGGTGCCCGTCACCATCCCCGGTACGGAACAGGCCGTCACGCAGCCGGCTATGACGACAAACCATAAACAGCTCCGCAGCTTTTGGATAATGTGACGTGGTGGCGCCATCATGGCCTCACTCCCAGACCCCCTCAAAATGCCGTGGCACCGCCCAGGGGGTCACACAGACAGCATCAAACCGCCATGAGCAGTCCCGCAGACCCGCAGACCGGGTCATGTAAACCGCCGCCGCCGCCTCTATCCGCCGCCATTGCGCAACCGTCAGCGCATCCAGCCCGCTCCGGACGTCAGCGCGGTATTTCACCTCAACAAAAATCACCAGGGCGCCCTTTCGGGCAATCACATCAACCTCGCCCTGATGACAAGCCCAGCGGTGTTCAAGAATGTGCCAGCCCTTGAAACGCAGAAGCCAGGCCGCGGCGTGCTCTGCGATCAGGCCGCGCCCATAGGTGTTATTGCGGAACCTATGCGCCGCCGCCATGATGCCCTCCGTCATTCTCGTCCTGCACCTCCAGGGCCAGCTGGTAAACCGCCCGGCGCCGCCAGCCTGACAGTTTCGCCACCGCTTCCGCGGCCTCACGCGTCCCGGAAACAGACAGACGCTGCCTCAAAGCCGCAACCACCGCATCTTTTTCCCAAACGTGGTCCTGCGCCCCTCTGCCGCGCACCAGCACCACAAGCTCACCTTTGGGTGGGCCGGCGGCGGCATAATGGGCAGCCAGCGCAACCGCACCACCGCGCCGGACCTCTTCAAATTTCTTTGTCAGCTCGCGGCAGATGGCAACCTCTCGATCCCCCATCACTTCGGCAATGTCCGCCAATAATGCCGGCAGCCTGCGGGCGCTCTCAAACAGAACCAGCGTTGCGGCGATATCAGCAAGCTCGGACAGGCTCGTTTGCCGCGCCTTGCTTTTGGGCGGCAAAAAACCCGCGAACAAAAACCTGTCCGACGGCATGCCGGAAATGCTCAAGGCGGCGACGGGGCTGCTTGGCCCGGGCACGGCAACCACCTCATGTCCGGCCGCCTGCACCGCCGCAACAAGCTGGTACCCCGGATCCGAAATCAGCGGCGTGCCGGCATCACTGACCAGGGCAACGGCCTGCCCCGCGGCCAGGCGGTCAAGAATTTTGGGGCGGATTTTTGCGCCATTGTGCTCATGATAAGCCAACAGGGGCGTCGTCAACCCATGCAGGGAAAACAGCTTGCCGGTGATCCGCGTGTCCTCGCACAGCACAACATCCGCACCCGCCAGAACATCAAGCGCCCGCAGGGTGATATCGCGGGCGTTGCCGATCGGGGTCGCCACGACATACAATCCGGTGGCAAGATGGGTGGAATGTGCCTGCATGGCTTCAGAAGAAGACAGTTTGACACAAATGGCAACCTTTGACCCGTGCAGGTTTTGTCTTTTTCCAGACACATTTTCTTGCCACAATGCAGCCATGAACCGATTGAGACAAATGCGGCAGGCCGTTTTCGGCCTGACCCTGACCCTCGTGGCGGCGTGCGCCGGACCGGGCACGACCCCGTCCGTGCGTCAAGACATCGCCGGAACACCACAGCGCAGCTACACCGTCACCCCGTCACCCGACATAACGACCGCAGAACCGGCCAAGAAACGCATTGTGGAAAACACGCGGGCCTTTTTACGCGCCCTCCCGAAAGGCCAGCCGGTCGCTTATGACCGGGCCGAGACAGATCAGGGGTTTTTTGACAAAGCCTTTCGCTCCAAACCAAGCGACGGCCGAATCCGGATCGGCGTCCTGCTGCCCTTCAGCGCCGAAAGTGAGGATGTCCGGAACATGGCACAGGACCTTCTGGACGCCGCACAGCTGGCGCTTTTCGATTTGCGGCGACCGGAACTGACCCTTTTGGTGCACGATACAAACGGCACAACACAAGGGGCCCAACGCGCCGCCCAACGCGCCTTGCAGGAGGGCGCCCAGATTCTTGTCGGCCCGCTGTTCGCCGCCAGCACCCAAGCCGTCAAACCGGCGGCCCGAAACGCCGGCGTTCCGGTGCTCAGTTTCTCCAACAATCGCGACATTGCCGGCAACGGGGTTTGGCTAATGGGCTTTTTGCCGGAGCAGAACCTCGATCGGATTATTGAAGAGGCTGTCGTCAACGGACATGTGCGGTTTGCCGCCTTGATCCCTGAAACCCCCTATGGCCAACGCATGCAGGCGGCGCTTGCGCCGACCATCGAATTTTACGGCGGCGAACTCGTGCAGACGGAGACCTATCAGGACGAGGCCCAGTCCATGCTGGTGCCGGCCCAGCGCATTGCACAATTCGAGGAGCGCAAGCTGGCCTGGGCGGAAGAGCGCGCCCGCCTGACCGAAGAGGCGACCATCTTGTTGTCCACTCTGCCGGACCCCCCGCTGATTGAGGAGACCACCCCGCCCGAGGAAATCTGGGCCCAGCTAGAAGACATCAATCCGGAGCTGAAGAAACAATATGACAATATGCGATTGACGGAAACCTTCGGTGAGCTGCCCTATGACGCTGTCATCATGCCGGAGGGCGGCATTCGCCTGCGCACACTCGCACCGCTGCTGCCCTATTTTGACGTCAATCCGCGGGACATCAAATTTCTTGGCACCGGGCTTTGGGATGATCCGACACTCGGGCAGGAGCCGCCTCTTGTGGGGGGCTGGTATGCCGCACCGGACCCGTCCGGATGGCGGGCGTTTTCCGGACGGTTCGAGCAGATCTACAGCCGCCCGGCGCCAAGGCTGGTCAGCCTTGCCTATGACAGCATCAGCCTCGTGGGCGCCCTGACCGAGATCAACCCGCAGGCACCCTTCACCTATCGCAGCCTGACCAGCCCAAACGGCTTTCAGGGGACGGACGGAATTTTCAGACTGACGGAGGACGGGCTGAACGAACGCGGTCTGGCCGTTTTGGAAGTGCGGCGCAAACGCAATGTCAGCGTCGCCAAAGCCCCGGACAGCTTTGTCGGGCTTGATCAAAAAGCCAGACGCCCGGCCCTGAATACCGCCCAGAAGGAACCGGCCGGACGCGGCTTTCTGCCCGACTTCTCGCTGTTTGATTGACCTCAGGACAAAAGGGCGGACACCATGCTGTCCAGCACCAGGCGGCCGCGGTCCGTGAGCCGCAAAACATTGTCCTGCATCTCGCACAGCCCTTCTGCGCGCAACAGGCCTATTTTACCGGTGTCAAGATTGACCCCCGTCCCCTCCAGACGTGTCAACGGCAGACCTTCCGACAGGCGCAGGCCGAACAATAGCGCCTCCTCGCCGCATTCCTGCGGGGTCAGCGGTGTCAGGACATCGAGGCCGGTGCCGTCTTGCTTGACCGCAGCCAACCAGCTGTCGGGTTTTTTGTGGTTGAGGCTGGCCTGACGGATGCAGGGCGTGTCCTGAAATGCCACGCGTCCATGCGCCCCCGGCCCGAGACCGATATATTCGGCCCCGCGCCAAATATTGAGATTATGCCGACAACGCCGTCCAGGCTGGGCGAAATTCGAAACTTCATAATGCTCATAACCGGCCCCGACACAGGCTTGATGCGTCACCTCAAACAACGCCGCCTGGCGGTCCTCATCCGGCAGGGTCAGCCGCCCGAGCTTCTGCCGCTTGAAAAATGGCGTGCGCGGCTCAATTGTCAGCTGATAGGCTGAAACATGGTCCGGCGCCAAGGCCAAGGCCTCATCAAGGTGATGCGCCCACATCTCCGGCGTTTGCTCCGGCAGGGCATAGATCAGGTCAAACGACACATTATTGAAAACCTGACGCGCCAACTCATAGCTGGCGACGGCCTCAACACCGGTGTGGGTGCGGCCCAAAAAGCTCAGCTGTGCGTCATCGAAGGACTGGATGCCAAGGGACAGGCGCGTCACGCCGGCAGAGCGGAGGGCCTGCATGGCCGCTTGATTGAGTCCCGCGGGGTTGGCCTCCAGACTGATTTCAGCCCCCGGCGCCAGACCGAAAGCGCCATCGAGCGCGGCAATAATCCGTTCAACCAAAAAAGGCGGCATCAGGGACGGTGTGCCGCCGCCAAAGAACACGGTATCGACAGGCTGGTGCGCGATACGGGTGGCGAGAGAGCGGATTTCTGTCTCAAATGCTTCGGCCCAAAGCGCGCCGTCCACCCCGCGGTCAAGATGCACATTAAAGTCGCAATAGGGGCAGATAGCGGCGCAAAACGGCCAATGCACATAAACGCCCCGTGACATCAGGTTTTTTTGCCCAAACAGGCATCCATCAGCTGGGCAAAGGCATCCGCCCTGTGCGACATGGCGTGCTTGGTCTCCGGCGCAATCTCCGCAAATGTCTGGTCGCCGCCTTCGGGCACAAACACCGGATCATAGCCGAAGCCCTTGTCGCCGCGTGGCGGCCAAACCAGAGCGCCCTCCACCTTGCCCTCAAAGCTCTCCATGTGGCCATCCGGCCAGGCCAGCGTCAGCGCACAAATAAACCGCGCAGTGCGTGGTGCGTCAGGAATGGCGGACAAGGCCTGTTCGACCTTCTGCATGGCGAAACCAAAATCGCGTTCCCCGCTTTGCGTCACGGCCCAGCGGGCGGAATAGATGCCGGGATTGCCACCCAGCGCATCCACCGCCAGCCCACTGTCATCCGCCAACGCCGGTAGCCCTGATGCGGTCGCTGCGGCCAGCGCCTTCAATTCGGCATTGGCGATGAACGTAGTCCCGGTCTCCTCCGGCTCCGGCAGGCCAAGGGCGCCGGCGCTGACCGCCTGCATGCCGAACGGCGCAACCAGATCATTGATTTCCCGGACCTTGCCGTCATTATGGCTGGCGATCACCAGCCGGTCCGCTTCAAGCCTACGCGCTTCGGACATGGTCAAGAGCCTGTTTCTGCAGGGCAACCAGTTCGGCAATGCCGGTGCGGGCCAGGCCGAGCAGCGCATCGAATTCGTCATTGCTGAACGGGGCGCCCTCGGCGGTCGCCTGAATTTCAACCAAGCCGCCGGCTCCGGTCATGACAAAATTGCCGTCCGTGTCGGCAACGCTGTCCTCCGCATAATCCAGATCGGCAACCGGTGTCCCCTGATAAATGCCGCAGGACAGGGCGGCGACCTGATCCAGCAGGGCCGGCTTTGCAATCAGCTTTTCAGCCTGCATCCAGTCAACGGCCATGGCCAGCGCCACCCACGCCCCGGTGATGGCGGCCGTGCGGGTGCCGCCATCCGCCTGAATCACGTCACAGTCAAGGCTGATCTGGTTCTCACCCAAAGCCTCAAGATCCACCACAGCGCGCAAGGATCGTCCGATCAGGCGCTGGATTTCCTGCGTCCGGCCGGACTGCTTGCCGGCCGCCGCCTCGCGCCGCATGCGGTCGCCGGTGGCCCTTGGCAGCATGCCGTATTCAGCCGTCACCCACCCCTTGCCGGACCCGCGCATCCAAGGCGGCACACGGGTTTCGACACTGGCCGTGCACAGGACATGTGTGTCCCCGAATTTGATCAGGCAGGACCCTTCAGCATGCTTGGAAACGCCAGTTTCCATGGTTACATTTCGCAATTGGCCGGGTGCGCGGCCTGACGGACGGTTGGTTTGTGTCATGGGTTGCTCCTTTACCCCCTGTGTAACGGGTCTTGGCGGTTCGGGCAAGCCGTCAGGCCCTTGATATTCACCCCGCCACGTCTTATGTAGGAGAACAGTTAAAACCCGACTGCGGAAAATGAATTTGATGACAGACGACACCACCGACCCGAAACCGGACACCGGCCCTGACGACAGTCAAAATATTGACGCCAAAACCGACAAGGTTGCCGAAATTCTCAAGGATGTAACGCCGCCCGAGGACGGCTCTGAAACGACCGCAGAGCAAGCCCCCAACCTTGACGAGTTGGCTCCGGAGCAGCAGGTTGAGGTGCTGCAGGACACCATTGTCAAGTTGAATGAGGCGATGGCCGGCAAAGAGGATGAATTGCTGCGTTATGCCGCAGAGCTTCAAAACACCCGCCGCCGGGCCGAAAAGGACCGCCAGGATGCCCTGAAATACGGCATGGCAAGTTTCGCCCGCGACATGGTCGCCGTCGGCGACAACCTGACCCGCGCCCTCAACGCCATTGAAGACTCCGACCGGGACGGCCTGCCTGAAAATGTCACCAATCTGCTGGAGGGCGTTGCCGCCACCGAACGCGACCTGATGGCCGCCCTGCAGCGCAACAATGTCAAGCCGGTAAATCCGCTGGGGGAGAAATTTGACGCCAATTTCCATGAGGCCCTGTATGAAGCGCCCGGCACCGGTCAGGAAAACGGCACGGTGATCGAGGTTGTTGAAATCGGTTTCATGATCGGCGAACGCCTGCTGCGGGCCGCCAAAGTCGGGGTCGCCAAGGGCTGACCAAATGGCATCAGGCCGGCCGGGTCACCCGACGCAATGTCAGGTTCAACCGCCCGCCTTGCGCAAAATGCGCCGGCAGGCAATCCGCCAACAGCGATGACGAGCCGACCAGAAGTCGGTCAACGCCGTGAAAATTGAGCCGAGACGCGCCACCGATGACAAATGCATCGCCGGAGTGGAGCCTGATGGATTTTGTCGCCCCCCTGCGCTGCGGCCCGCCCATGCGGAACACCGCGCTGTCGCCGAGTGAGAAGGACAGCACCGGCGCATCGAAATCCTCTTCATCGCGGTCCTGATGCAACCCCATTTTGGCCTTGTCGCCCTGATAATGATTGACCAGACAACATTGCGGTGGATGCGGATAGCCCGTCAGATCATCCCAGGCGTCCAGGAGCATTTGCGGCATTTGCGGCCACGGGTCTCCCGTAACGGGATGGCTTGGCTGATAACGATAGCCGTCAACGTCCGACACCCATCCCAAGTCCCCCATATTTGTCATCATGATGGACCAGGGTTGGTTGGTGCGCGGCATACGCGGCTTGAACATTGGTGCCGCCAAAAAAACCGGGGCCAGTTCCGCCAATAGTCGCTGCTGGGCCTCCCGACCCCAATATTCCGTATGATAATTTGTTCCAGGACCCAACATGTTGTGGTTTTTCCCCGTCGAAAAAAAATGCAAAAAAACCGCCAAAAACCTTTGGCGCACCTTGTAGCCCCCCTGCCTGATACTTATATATCCCTCAAGAGCGGGCGGCACAGTGCCGCCGTCAACTTTATAGATGAATGAATGAAGAGAGATGAGCCATGGGTAAGGTAATTGGTATTGATCTTGGAACAACAAACTCCTGCGTATCCGTCATGGACGGCGACACACCACGTGTTATTGAAAATGCCGAAGGCGCCCGCACCACACCATCAATGGTCGGCTTTGCAGAGGATAAGGAGCGCCTTGTCGGCCAGCCGGCCAAACGGCAGGCGGTCACCAATCCGACAAACACTCTGTTTGCCGTCAAGCGGCTGATCGGCCGGACTTTCAAGGACCCGGCCACGCAGGCGGACAAAGAGGCTGTACCGTATGAAATCATCGCGGCAGACAATGGAGACGCCTGGGTTGAGGCCGACGGCGAACAATATTCCCCGTCGCAGATCTCCGCCTTCATTCTGCAGAAAATGAAGGAAACGGCTGAAAGCTATCTGGGCGAGAAAGTCGAACAGGCCGTCATCACCGTTCCGGCCTATTTCAATGACGCCCAGCGTCAGGCGACCAAGGATGCCGGCAAAATCGCCGGGCTTGAGGTTCTGCGCATCATCAATGAGCCGACAGCTGCGTCTCTGGCCTACGGCCTTGACAAAAAAGAGGGGCAGACGATTGTCGTTTATGATCTGGGCGGCGGCACATTCGATGTCTCGATTCTGGAGATTGGGGACGGCGTGTTTGAGGTCAAGGCCACAAACGGCGACACCTTTCTGGGCGGCGAGGACTTTGACGCTGTTCTGGTCAATCATCTGGCCGAGGAATTCCAAAAGGAGCAGGGCGTTGACCTGCGCGCCGACAAAATGGCGCTGCAGCGCCTGAAGGAGGCGGCTGAAAAGGCGAAGATTGAACTGTCCTCTTCGACCCAGACCGAGATTAACCTGCCCTTCATCACGGCGGATGCATCCGGGCCAAAGCACCTGAACACCAAGCTGACCCGCGCCGCCTTTGAGGGGCTGGTGGATGAGCTTGTCCAGCGCACCCGCAAACCATGTGAGGCCGCGCTCAAGGATGCCGGCATTTCCCCGTCAGAAATTGATGAGGTTGTGCTGGTCGGCGGCCAGACACGGATGCCGAAAATCCGTGAGTTTGTACAATCGATCTTCGGCAAAGAGCCGAATATGAGTGTCAACCCGGATGAGGTGGTGGCCATGGGCGCCGCCATTCAAGCCGGCGTGCTGCAGGGCGACGTCACCGATGTGTTGCTGCTGGACGTGACCCCGCTGTCACTCGGCATTGAGACGCTTGGCGGCGTGTTCACCCGCCTGATCGACCGCAACACGACGATACCGACGAAAAAGTCACAGGTCTTTTCAACCGCCGAGGACAACCAGTCGGCTGTGACCATTTCCGTGTTCCAGGGCGAGCGTGAAATGGCGCGGGACAACAAGCCGCTCGGCCAGTTCAATCTGGAGGGCCTGCCGGCCGCACCGCGTGGTGTGCCGCAGATTGAGGTTGCCTTTGACATTGACGCCAATGGAATTGTCAATGTTTCGGCCACGGACAAAGCCACCGGCAAGGAGCAGAACATCCGGATCGAAGCCTCCGGCGGTCTGTCCGATGAGGATATTGAGCAAATGGTCAAGGATGCCGAAGCCAATGCCGAGGAAGACAAGAAACGCCGGGAATCGGCTGAGTTGCGCAACAATGCGGAAGCCTTGATCCATGCCACGGAAAAGACCATTTCCGAGAATGACGAGCATATTGAGGCCGCCGACAAGGATGCCGCCGAACTTGCCATCTCGGCCCTGCAGGACGCTCTGGAGGGTGAGGACGCGGACCAGATTGAGGAAAAATCCAAAGCCCTGCAGGAGGCCGCGATGAAAATCGGGGAGGCCGTTTACAAGGCCACCCAAGAGGCGCAGGCTGAAGGGGATGCCGCAGCGGACCAGGCATCGGATGAAAGCGTCGTGGACGCTGACTTTGAAGAGGTCAATGACGACGAGAGCGACGGCGAGCAAAAAGCATCCTGAGCCATTTAAACCATGGGGCCGGCCGCAACAGGCCGGCTTGACCCGATCATCTGAGGAGTACGCCGATGGACAAGCGTGATTTTTACGACGTGCTTGGCGTGGACCGCAGCGCGTCGGCTGATGAAATTAAAAAAGCCTATCGTGCCAAGGCCAAAAAGTTCCACCCGGACCTCAACCCCGATGATGATGTCGCGGAAAAAAACTTCAAGGAAGCCACAGAAGCCTATGAATGCCTGAAGGATGAACAAAGCCGTGCCGCCTATGACCAATATGGTCATGCGGCGTTTCAAAATGGCGGCCCCGGGGCCGGCGGCGGGGGCTTTGGCGGTTTTGAGGGCTTCGGCTCTATGGGGGACATTTTCGAAGAGTTTTTCGGCGGCGGCGGCGGTCGCGGGCGGCGCCAGGCCGGGCCGCAGCGCGGCAATGATTTGCGCTATGACCTCGACATCACCTTGGAGGAGGCCTTCACCGGCATCAACAGGACCATTCAGGTCGGCAGCAATGTGGCTTGTGGCACTTGCCAAGGCAGCGGTGCGGAAAAGGGGACAACCCCTGAGTCCTGCGGCGCCTGCCAAGGCAGCGGCACAGTCCGCAGCCAGCAGGGGTTTTTCACCGTTGAGCGCCCGTGCCACCAATGTGGCGGCAGCGGTCAGGTCATCAAAACGCCCTGCGGCGACTGCAACGGCAAAGGCACAAGCTACAGTGAGCGCAACCTGTCCTTTGACGTGCCCGCTGGGGTTGAGGAGGGCACCCGCATCCGTTTGAGCGGCGAGGGGGATGCCGGCGGCAGAGGTGGACCCCGCGGCGATCTGTACGTTTTTGTCAGCATCCGCCCGCACGCCTTTTTACAGCGCGAGGGCGCGGATCTGTTGTGCCGCGTACCGGTGAAGATGACCATGGCCGCAAAAGGCGGGGCTGTGGAAATCCCCCTGTTGGACGGCAAACGGGTCAAAATCACGGTCCCCGAGGGCGCGCAAAGCGGGCAACAATTCCGCCTGCGCGGCAAGGGCATGCCGGTTCTGCGCTCACGCCGTCAGGGCGACCTGTATGTCCAGATTGCCGTTGAGGTTCCGCAAAACCTCTCCCGCAAGCAAAAAAAGCTGCTGGACGCCTTTGAAAGCAGTCTTGAAGAGGGCGTTTTCCCGGAAAGCGAAGATTTCATCAGCCGATTAGAAGACTAGCGGCGCACCCGAACGCCTGCTATAGAGGGTCTATGAAACTGGTTGTAAATGGTTGTGCCGGACGCATGGGACGCACCCTTGTGCGCCTCATTTCCGAAAACAATAATGTCAGTCTGGCGGGCGGGCTTGAACCTGCCGGCTCGCAACTCATCGGGGAGGATATCGGGACACTGGCCGGGCTTGCACCAATCGGCCTGGGCGTCAGTGATGACCCGCTGGCCACATTGAAGGATGCCGACGGCGTGATTGACTTCACGGCCCCGGACAGCACGGTTGCACTGAGCGCGACAGCCGCCCAGGCCCGTATTGTCCACATTATCGGCACGACAGGCTTCACCCCGGAACAGGAAGAACGGATCACCGCCGCGGCACGTCATGCCTGCATCGTCAAATCCGGCAATATGAGCCTTGGTGTCAATTTGCTCTCCGGACTGGTCAAAAAGGCGGCGGCGGCTTTGGGGGATGACTGGGACATTGAGGTCGTGGAAATGCATCACCGCCACAAGGTCGACGCCCCATCCGGCACAGCCCTGATGCTGGGCGAGTCGGCGGCACAAGGGCGCGGTGTCTCACTGGATGACAAAATCGACTCCGGGCGCCACGGCATCACCGGAGCGCGCCGCAGCGGGGACATCGGCTTCGCCACCTTGCGCGGCGGTTCGGTCATCGGTGATCATCAGGTCATTCTGGCCGGCGAAAGTGAGCGTCTTGTGCTGGGTCACATTGCCGAAAACCGGGACATTTTCGCCCGCGGCGCCCTGCGCGCCGCGCTGTGGGCGCAGGGCCGCGACCCCGGCCTGTATCACATGACCGACGTGCTCGGTCTCTAAACACAGGAGCACTTTATGAGCAAGCTTGTTCTGGTCCGCCATGGGCAAAGTGAATGGAATGAACAAAACCTTTTCACCGGCTGGAAAGACCCGGATCTGACAGACAAGGGGCGCCGGGAGGCGATAGAGGCCGGTGTCAAGCTCAAGGCAAAAGGCCTGCATTTTGATATCGCCTTCACTTCAGCCCTACAACGGGCGCAGAACACCTGCACCCTTTTGTTGGAAAACCTTGGGCAGACCGGCCTTGAAACCATCCAGGACCAGGCGTTGAACGAACGCGATTACGGCGATTTGGCCGGACTGAACAAGGATGGCGCACGCGAAAAATGGGGCGCTGACCAGGTGCATGTCTGGCGGCGCTCCTATGACACGCCGCCGCCCGGCGGCGAAAGCCTGAAAGATACGGCCGAGCGGGTGCTGCCGTATTTTGAGACACAAATCCGGCCGCGCCTGCTCGCCGGTGAAAATGTGCTGGTCGCCGCCCACGGCAACTCCCTGCGCGCCCTGGTCAAAGTGCTGGACAACCTGTCCCCGGAGGAAATCATCGGCGTTGAAATCAGCACCGGTGAGCCGATCATCTACACATTGGATGATGCCGGCCATGTCCTTGACAAAGACATCATCCTGAAAAGCTGACGCGCTCAGCGGCCAACAGCCTGGCCTTCACCGCCAGCCCCCAGCGATACCCGTGAAGCTTGCCGTCGGCGCCGAGGATACGGTGACACGGCACCAGCCAGGCCAGCTGGTTGGCGCCGACCGCACCGCCCACGGCCCTTGGGGAGCTGCCCAGTTTGGCGGCCAACCCGCCATAGGTGTCGCTTGCCCCTTCCGGAATGCTCAACAAGGCCTGCCATACCCGGTGCTGGAAGGGTGTCCCGGTCAGTTTAAGCGGCGGCGGGGCACCCTGCAGAAGCCCCTCGGTGGCCTGCTGAACCGCCCGCACAACGGGCGGAGCCTGATGCGCGCACGCCCGCACACCTGGAAACCGGGCCATGAAACCGCCCCATGCGGCCGGCTTCTCAGCCGGAAACCCCAGCCCGCATAAAAGGGGCCCTGTGGAACGGGACACATCAAAAATCAGCGTGGCGCACGCCACAGAAAGATCGGCTGCATGACTGACATAAAATGGTTGTGCGAGGTCAGGCGCGGCCTGAACCGTCTGTAGGTTTTGGTCCGTTCCCAAATGGTAGATTTTTGTTGTTCTTGTCGGGGCCATGGCCCATCAAAGGCGAGCGGGCGCAATCTGTCAAGGGCGGCTAATGTCTGGTTTGTTTAAGGCGCCCCAATGCCGACTCCAGTGCATTGGAGAATTCCTCGCGCTCATGCGGCGACAAAAAGGAGCCGACTTCAACACGCCGGCCATGCGAGGTCAGGTGCAGGGCGCCAATCTCATCTTTGGTGCGGCTCAGCTTGACCCGCACCCAATAGGCGTTGAAAGTCCATTCACGTTTGATTTTACGGGCCGAGACTTCGGTGACTTTGAGCAGGTCATCCACCAGTTCAACCACCTCATAACGGCGCGCCTGGGTGTAATTCAACCGGAAGGCCACATAAAACAGGGCCACGTCCAGCCCGAAAAACCCGAAAACTGGCCACGCCCCCTGCATCAGAAAAAGCACACCTGTTCCAAGGCTCGCCACCCCGAACAGCGCCATCACAATATGGAAATCACGCCGCGATAACGAGGCGTTCGGGCTGAGGCGGGCAGAAAAATAAACGGTTTTGGTGTCCATGACCTATACCTAGGGCAGCCAGCCAGGAACACAAGCCCGTCCGCTGCGACCTATTGCGCATGCCCGGGAAAGCCTTATAGTGCAGGCATGAAAGTCGCCCAGATACCAGAGTTCTTCGCCCGGCTGAAAGCGGCCAATCCGATTCCGGAACCGGAACTGGATTTCGTCAATATTTTCACCCTGCTCGTCGCGGTCGTGCTTTCGGCACAGGCCACCGACAAAGGCGTCAACAAGGCCACAAAGGGCCTGTTCAAGGTCGCTGACACACCTGAGAAAATGGCGGCGCTCGGGGAGGCCAAAATCCGCGAGCATGTCCGCACCATCGGCCTTTATCGCAGCAAGGCGAAAAATGTTTACCTGCTGTCCAGGCAGCTGATTGATGACCATGACAGCCAGGTGCCAGACACCATGGAGGCGCTGATCAAGCTGCCCGGTGTCGGCCGCAAAACCGCCAATGTGGTTTTGAACATCGGCTATGGCAAAGACACCTTCGCCGTCGACACGCATGTCTTCCGCATCAGCAACCGAACCGGACTGGCGCCGGGGAAAACCGTTCTGGATGTTGAGAAAAAACTCGACCGCCGCGTTCCGGAACCCTTCCGGGTGGATGCCCATCATTGGCTGATCCTGCACGGACGTTATATCTGCAAAGCCCGCAAGCCGGACTGCCCCAATTGTGTGGTCCATGATTTATGTCGCTTCAAGGGCAAAACCGTTGCCGCCTGACCCCTTTTATTTTTTGCCATTTCCGGAGAGTAAAATGACGAACAAACGCTTTCATGTCACCGCTATGGGCGCTGCCCTCGTTGATGTTTATGCCCAAATCAGCGATGACCAGCTGACCGCATTGGGCAGCCAAAAGGGGGCCATGACCCTGATTGATGCTGATCAGGCCGCCACCATGCTTGACGCGCTCGTCATTGAGAGCCGGGCTTCGGGCGGCTCCGCCGCCAACACCATTGCCGGTGTCGCTGCGCACGGCCAAAACACCGCCTTTGTCGGCAAAGTCGCTGATGACGACCTTGGCGCCTTTTTCACCAATGAGATGGTGTCGGGCAACATCACCTTTCCCGGCGCCCCGCTGAAGGACGGGGACCCGACCGGTCGCTGCATCGTCTTGATCACACCCGATGCAGAGCGGACCATGCACACATTGATCGGGGCCGCCGCCGCAACGGCGCCGTCTGATCTGGATATGGATGTGCTGGCCTCCACAGCCTGTTTCTTTTCTGAGGGCTATGTCTTTGACAGCCCAAGCGCAACGGAGGCGTTTCATGCCGGGGCGGGGAGGGTCAAGGCCGCGGGCGGACGTGTCGCGTTTTCACTGTCTGATCCGTTTTGTGTCGAACGGCACATGGATAAGTTCACGTCCCTGCTGGCACAGGATGTCGATTTGGTGCTCGGCAATGAGTCTGAGGCCGCAGCTCTATTCGGGACCCCAGATATGCCGGCGATTGCCGAAGCCGTCCTGTCCGGCGGCTATGATGCCGTGATCACACGCGGGGAAAAGGGGGCCTTGATCGTCATGGGCGGCGCCGTTACGGAGGTGCCGGCGGTGCCCGTCGCAGAGATTGTGGATTTGACCGGGGCAGGGGACCAATATGCCGCCGGGTTTTTAAGCGGGCTGGCGCTCGGCAAGTCTGCCGCTGAGTGCGGGCACATGGGGGCCGTTGCCGCTGCCGAAGTCATCAGTCATATCGGGCCGAGGCCACGCGCCGACATGCGCACCTTGTTCGCCCGAGCCGGTATCGAGCTTGATCCGCCCCGCTAGATCTTGCGCAGGCGCACTTCATCAATCTGGTGCGCCGCATTTTTGTGCAAAATCAAATCGGCCCGCCCGCGGGTCGGGATGATGTTCTGGATGAGATTGCGCTCATTGATGTTTTCCCAGATGCCAAGGGCCGTGCGCCGGGCTTCGTCATCATCCAGATCCGCGTAGCGTGAGAAATACGCACCGGGCCTGTTGAAGGCCGTGCGCCGCAACTCCAGAAAGCGCGCCACATACCAGTCGCGGATATCATCCGCCGCCGCGTCAATGTATATGGAAAAATCAAAAAAATCGGACACGAAGGGAATTTCACTGTCGGTCTCATCAAGGCGGGCCGGCTGCAACACATTCAGACCCTCGACGATCAATATGTCGGGCAGATCCACAACGACCTTCTCCTGCGGAACAACGTCGTAAACAATATGCGAATAGACCGGCGCCGCAAGTGACGGCTTGCCGGATTTGACATCCGTCAAAAACCCCCGCAGGGCGGCCAGGTCAAAGCTTTCCGGAAACCCCTTGCGGTCCATCAGCCCGCGCTTCTCCAATTCGGAATTCGGATACAAAAAGCCGTCTGTTGTCACCAGTTGCACCTTCGGGTGGCTCTGCCAGCGCGCCAGCATTTCACGCAGAATGCGTGACGTCGTGCTTTTTCCCACAGCAACAGACCCGGCCACACCGATGATGTAAGGCACTTTTTTCTCCCGGCCGAGAAACCCATTGGTGGCCGTAAACAGGCCTTGGGTGGACTCCACATACAGGCTCAGAAGGCGCGAGAGGGGAAGATAAATCAACTCGACCTCTTTCAGCGAAACGGTTTCGCCGCGCCCGCGCAGATTGATGATTTCGTCCTCCGTCAGGGTCAGCGTTTCATCCCGCTGCAAAGCGCCCCATTCTTGGGCCGTGAAGCTGCGATAAGGTGAGTCAGGCGATGCGTGAGGTAAGGGGGACATGGAATACCTGCGACTGATGACGGCTACTTGCGCGCCGCCTTTTCCTCAAGGCCGGAGACGCCTTGCCGCCTTTCAAGCTCAGCCAGGACGTCAGACAGGTCCACACCGGCGCCGACCAGAACCACCAGCAGGTGATACAGCACATCAGCCGACTCGCTGATGATGGCCGCCCGGTCGTTTTGCAGCGCGGCAATCAGGGTTTCAACCGCCTCTTCCGCCAGCTTGCGGGCCGGGCGTTCGGGGGCGCCGGACAACAGCTCTGCCGTATAAGAGCCGGCCGGGTCAGCCCCTTTGCGCGCTGTCAGCTCGGCAAACAGATTTTCCAGAACTCCACTCATGTCCGGGCCTTTCATGTTTTGTCTGTCTTTGTTTACCTGTTTTCGGAGCGGCGCACAATCACCCCGTCACAACCTGACATCCAGTCCGGCCGCCGCCATCACCTGTTTGGTTTCTGAAATGGTGTAATCGCCGAAATGGAAAATCGAAGCGGCCAGCACTGCACTGGCGCCACCGCGCCTGACTCCGTCAACAAAATGGTCCGGATGACCGACACCACCGGACGCAATCACCGGCACGGGTACGGCATCGGAAATGGCGCGGGTCAGGGCAATATCAAATCCATCCCGCGTGCCGTCCCTGTCCATCGACGTCAGCAGGATTTCCCCCGCGCCGCGCCGCACCATATCCTGCGCGAAACTGATGGCGTCCAGCCCTGTTTTTTCACGCCCGCCATGGGTGAAAATCTCCCAGCGGCCCTCATCCACCTGTTTGGCGTCAATGGCGACAACAATGCATTGGGCCCCGAATTTGGCGGACGCCTCATTGACCACATCGGGCGTGCGGACCGCGGCGGTATTGAACGACACCTTGTCTGCACCGGCCAAAAGCAGGCTGCGCACATCCTGAACCGTGCGCACGCCGCCACCGACGGTCAACGGCATGAAACACTGCTCGGCCGTTTCCCGCACCACATCCAACAAAATGGCGCGCTTTTCATGGCTGGCAGTGATGTCGAGGAAGCAAAGCTCGTCCGCACCCGCCGCATCATAAGTCCGGGCCGCCTCCACCGGGTCACCGGCATCCACCAGGTCAACAAACTGGACACCCTTGACGACGCGCCCGTCCGCGACGTCAAGACATGGAATGATGCGCGTTTTCAACATCAGCTGACCCCGTCCAGTGCCAAAACCTGTGCCGCATCCAGCCGGCCGTCATAGAGCGCACGGCCGGATATGGCGCCGATGATGCCGGTATGCTCAAGCTTCTGCAGCCCCACAACATCCTCAATGCCGGCAAGGCCGCCGGATGCAACAACCGGAATGGATATCGATTCCGCAAGATGTGCGGTTGCCTCGATGTTCACGCCCTTCAACAGGCCGTCACGGTCAATGTCGGTGTAAATGATGCTCGCCACACCGGCGTCCTCAAACCGACGCGCCAAATCAACGGCCTCCAGATCACTCTCCTCCGCCCAGCCCTCAACGGCCACACGGCCGGCGCGCGCATCAATGCCGACACTGACCCGCCCCGGAAACGCTGTGCATGCCTGCTTGACCAGCACCGGGTCGCGCACCGCAATGGTGCCCAGAATGACCCGCGCAATCCCCTTGTCCAACCACGCCTCAATGGTATGCAGGTCGCGGATGCCGCCGCCGAGCTGGGTCGGCGCCCGGGTGGCGGCCAAAATCGCCTCGACCGCCGCCGCATTCACCGGCGCCCCGGCAAAGGCGCCGTCCAAATCCACCAGATGCAAATGCGAAAACCCTTGCGCGGCAAAGGTGCGGGCCTGATCCGCGGGGTCATCATTGAAGGTCGTCGCGCGGCCCATGTCCCCCTGCTCCAGCCGGACGCATTTGCCGTTTTTCAAATCAATCGCCGGAAACAAAATCATGGGCGCCACCGCAAAAAGTTTTCAATCAGGGCCAGACCGTTTAGCTGGCTTTTTTCGGGATGAAACTGTGTACCCAACATATTGTCTTTGGCGATGACGGCGCAAAATGCGCGATCATAACTGCAGGTGGCGACACACTCAGACTCGTCGACCGGCTCAAGGGCATAACTGTGGACAAAATACAGCGTCTTTGCGTCCAGCCCGTTGAGCACCGGATGCGCCCGGCAACAGTCGATTTCATTCCAGCCCATATGCGGGATCTTCAGGGACGGGTCAGAAAGCTGCAACGGGGTGACAGACCCGCCGACCCAGCCCAGTCCGGCATGGGGTTTGTTGCCATTGGCGGTGCTGTTTTCAAAACCATGTTCCGCCATCAGCTGCATGCCCACGCAAATGCCCAAAAACGGCCGGCCGTCCCGGCGGACCCGCTGGTTCAACGCCTCCTCCATGCCCTCAATGGCACGCAGGCCGCCGGCACAGTCGCCGAATGCGCCAACCCCTGGAAGCACAATATAATCCGCTGTGAGCACGTCTTCGGGCGCGCCCGTCACCGCAACATCCGTGACATCAAACACGGACCTCGCCATACGCTCAAAAGCCTTTTGAGCGGACCGCAGATTGCCGGAGTCATAATCTATCAGGGCAATTTTCAAGCCAGCATGTCCTTTTCAGGCGTCGTTGTGTCAGCTGCCAAGCACGCCTTTGGTTGACGGAATGTCGTCAGCCTTGCGCGGATCAATTTCTATGGCCTGTCGCAAGGCGCGTGCCAGACCTTTGAAGCAGGACTCAATGATGTGGTGGTTGTTTTCACCATATAGGTTTTCAACATGCAGGGTGATGCCGGCGGCCTGCGCAAAGGCTTGAAACCACTCCTTGAACAGTTCCGTGTCCATGTCGCCGAGCTTGGGCTTGCTGAAGGCAACCTTCCAGATCAAATAGGGCCGCTGGGACACATCCAGTGACACGCGGGTGCAGGTTTCGTCCATTGGAATGACGGCGGAGCCGTAGCGCGTCAACCCCTTGAAATCCCCCAACGCCTCACGCACCGCCTCCCCAATGACAATGCCCGTATCCTCTGTCGTGTGGTGGAAATCAATATGCAGGTCGCCCTTCGCCTCAACCTGCAGGTCAATCAAGGAGTGACGCGACAGCTGTTCGAGCATGTGGTCCAGAAAGCCGATGCCGGTCGACACGTTGTATTCACCTGTGCCGTCAAGGTTAAGCTTGACGGAAACACCGGTTTCCTTGGTTTCACGCGATATTTCTGCAGTTCTTTGCGTCATGGTCATAAGCCTGAGAATGTGACAACTATTTGTCTTTTAACAAGTGCTTCGCAAAGTTTCCACAACTGTTTGGCTGTCAGGGGGTTTTGCGCAGGCGCACATACAGCGCCCCACCGCCGCCCTTGTGTGGCGCTGCCTCCTCAAAGCCGACCACCAGGGGGGCCAGTTCGGGGCTGCGCAGCCAAAGCGGCACCTCGCGCCGCAAGACGCCCTCCCCGCGCACCCCTTTGCCGGTGACGACCAGAACCCATTTCAACCCGCGCGCGCTGGAGTCGCGGATAAAGCCGCGCAAGACCTCATGGGCGGATGCAGCATGATGGCCGTGCAAATCAAGCCTTGCCTCTATCGCGTCTTTGCCACGGTTGATGCGGCGTACCTGTTTGCGGTCAAGCTTGGTGGGCGCGGGCGATGTTTTTTTCTGCTGCTGTGTTGGTGTTTGGCGGGCTGTGTGTGCGGGCGCGTCCCGCCGGCGCAGGCCATCACCCCGGGGGGTGTGATGTCTGGCGGCGGCCTTCGGCGCCAAACGGGTCGCCCGGTTTTTCTGCCGCGGCTCCAGCGGCTTAACCGTTTGCTTGACCCGCTCCCAAAGCGACACGTCGTCTGGTTGCGTTTTTTTCATCATCCGTTCCCCGGGCCGCTCAACGGCTTTCCGTCGCCACCAGCATCCATATCGGCGAACGGCTTTTCAGCTGACGCTCAAAAGTCCAGTAATCCGTCGTCTGCATAATCTGTTCCGGACTGCCCTCCACCACGGTGCCGTCAATATTGCGCACCACAGAGCAAAGCTCGGCGTTGATGATGACGGTGATACGGGCAACCGTACCCTCCAGTTCCACCTCATGCACTTCCGGCGGGCTGGCGCCGACAATCTGGGTCTCCAATTTGTGTCCCTTGTCCTCCCGGTCCCCGATCGCCGCTGCGAAACCCTCATAGACCTCCGCACTGACCAGCTCCTGCAACCGGTCACGCTCATGCCCGGCATAGGCCATAAGGATGATTTCATAGGCCTTGCCCGCACCGTCAAGAAACGCCGGCAGGTCAAAGCTGCGGTCAATTTTGACAATGGCGGCCAGAGACGCATCCTGCGCGCCCTCCTCACGGTTGCTGACAACACGCAAATCGGGTTGTGCCGGCGCATCGAGCGGCGTCCGCGGCGTCTCCGGCGGCGGTCGCCCGCCTTTGGTGAACTCGTCATGCGTCCCCAGTACACTTTTCAGCCGCCAGAACACGAAAATGACGACAATCAGCAAAATCAGGTTGAGCGTATTTATGACCGCCTCCATTGACATTGTTGTGGGCCATCCCCACATTTAAACTGAAACTTAAATTACTTGACAGGCTTTGACCAGCGCCGCCGACCATCTCCTGTCACATTTTAATGAAAAACCTAAAAATGTCTTTAGTTCTGTTCCTGATTTTCATCCTCGTCCCGGTGATTGAGATTTATCTGTTCATCGAGGTCGGGGGTGCCATTGGCGGCGGCCTGACAATTCTGCTGATTTTGACAACCGCTGTCATCGGCGTGGGGCTGGCGCGCCTTCAGGGGATCAGGTTGATGCTGGACGCCCGGCAGGACCTGGCGCAGGGCCGGCCGCCGGTTGCCGCTTTGGGCCATGGCGCCATGTTGCTGTTGTCCGGCGCGCTGTTGATCACGCCAGGGTTTTTCACCGATAGTGTCGGCTTTATCCTGCTGGTGCCCGGGGTGCGCCGTTTCATCGCCGAGATGGTGTTGGGGTCGTTGATCCCGATTGAGGCCGTCACCCGATTCAGCGGCTTCAGCATGCCGCACCCGGCAGGGCGGCCGGGTCCGGATGCCGGGCCGTTTACTCAGGGCGGCGAGGGCGACATTATCATTGACACCGACTATGAGGTCCATAATCCGGATGCAGCCCCCGGGCGCAATGACAAAGAGTAAACCCCGAATCCAGTTCGGCGATTGAGTCCGACGCCGTTTCATGCTAGGCGGGGACAAACAAAGGGAGACACAAATGAGTGAAGAAAACGGCGAAGTCCAAACCAGTGAAGCCGCAGACAGTGCAGGCGCCCCCAGCCTGAACATTCTGGCGCAGTACATCAAAGACCTGTCCTTCGAAAACCCGCAGGCGCCGAATGCAGCGCCGGCGCAGGACGGCGGGCCGGACGTCGATATCCGCATCAACGTCAATGGCCGCCATTTGAAAGATGAGGATTATGAGGTCTCCCTACACTTCAAGGTTGAGACAAAATCCGGTGACACGACCTCCTTCATTGTCGAACTGGTTTACGGCGCAGTCTTCCGCATCCAGAATGTCCCCGAGCAAGATTTGAGACCGGTGCTGTTGATTGAGGCGCCGCGGCAGATTTTCCCATTTGCCCGCCGCATCCTGGCAGATGTGACACGCGATGGCGGCTTCCCGCCGCTGCTGCTGGACCCGATCAACTTTGTGGCGCTGTATCAGCAAAATGAAGCCGCCGCCCAGCAGGCGGCAGCCGAGTCAGAGGACAAGCCGGCCGACGCTTAAGGCGCGTCATCCTCCTCCGCCGGCGCCAACCATTTGGCCGGGGCCGGCAATTTGTCCAGAAACGCCATATGGGCCAGATGCGCATCCGCATTCAAGCGGGGCGGCAAAGGGCTCGGCCTTTGCCGGCGCGGGCCGGCCTCATCAGCCTGTGGCAGGCGCCCTTGCCTGTCCTGTGCCGGGGCGTCTTCGGCCTGAAACACGAGACCGGGCTGGCGTCCGCCGATCAACTCCAGATAGACATCCGCCAGCAACAGGCTGTCAAGAAGGGCGCCATGATATTCGCGCCCCGTATTGTCAACGCCAAAGCGTTGGCACAAAGCATCCAGAGAGTTGCGCATGCCGGGGAATTTCTCCCGCGCCATGACCAGTGTGTCCGTCACGCGGTCAAAAGACAGCGGCGCGTGGCCGGCCCGCTCAAGCTCAAAGTTTAGAAATTTCATGTCGAACGGCGCATTATGAAAAATCAGCCGCGCATCGCCGATGAATTCCAAGAAAGAGTGCGCCTCATCCTCAAACAGGGGCTTATCCTTGAGAAACTCATCCGTGATGTTGGTGATCTTGAGCGCCCCTTCCGACATCGCCCGCTGGGGATTCAGATAAACCTGGAAATGGCGGCCGGTCGGTGTGTGGTTCACCAGTTCGACCCCGCCGATTTCGACCACCCGGTCGCCGGTCGCAGGATCCAACCCGGTGGTTTCGGTATCCATCGCAATTTCGCGCATATAACTGCCTCACTGTCCCCGCATGGCCGCCGTCTCAGGCCTCATTGTGGGTTTTGCGTATTGTAGCGATGATTTCCTTGATTTGGCGATGCGCATCCGAGACCGAAATCGAGGTATCCACAACAAAATCAGACAGGGCGCGCTTTTGTGCATCCGGCATTTGTTGGGCCAAAATCGCCTCAAACTTCTCTTCCGTCATGCCGGGCCGCGCAAGGACCCGCCGGCGCTGCACATCAGCCGGCGCTGACACCGTCACCACATAGTCAAAATCGTCCCGACTGCCCTTTTCAAACAACAGTGGAATGTCCAAAACAACAGCAAAAGCCCCTGCTTCGGCGTTGTGCTCCAAAAACGCCTTTCGCTCCCCCACCAAAAGCGGGTGGATCAAGCCTTCCAACGTTTTCAACGCCTCCGGATCATTCAAGACAATTTTCGCCAAGGCCGGCCGGTCGACCGCGCCACCCTTGACGGCCTGCGGAAACACCTCAGCAATGGCCTTGGCGCCGGGCTGGTCTTTTTCATATAGCCGGTGAACCGCCGCATCCGCATCATAATAGGCGACCCCCTCACCGGCGAACAGCTCAGCTGTGGTGGATTTCCCCATACCGATGGATCCGGTCAAGCCGATCAGAAGCATCACCCCACCCCCCCGGTTAAATCCCTGACCACAACATCACGCAGCCCCTGGGTCACTTGCGGGCGCACCCCGAACCAAGCCTCAAACCCCGGAACCGCCTGGTGCAGCAACATGCCAAGCCCATCAACCACCGGCAGCCCCCTGTCCCGCGCCGCCGCCAGCAAAGGGGTTTCCAGCGGCGCATAGACAATATCGGCAACCACACACGCCCCATCCAGGCCGGTGAGGCTCATATCCAGCCCGGGGGCGCCCTGCATGCCAAGGCTGGTGGTGTTCACCAGCAGGCCGACATCGGCGCACGCCCCCTCGCGGTCAGCCCACGCCACCTCGGCCAGCACTGCAGGTGTACCCGCGGCCACAGGCGTCAAGGCATCCACCTTGCCCGGTGTGCGGTTGGCGATGCGGATCTCCCGCACGCCGCAATCGGCAAGAGCGCCGAGAATGGCCCGGGCCGCACCCCCCGCCCCGAGCATCAATACGGGCCTGTCGGCGGACCAGCCCGGGGCCTGCTGCTCCAGGCTGGCGACAAACCCGGCCCCATCTGTGTTGGCGCCATGAATGAGGCCCTCGCGAAACACCAGCGTGTTGACGGCGCCCAGCCGCTCAGCCAGCGGGTCGAGACTGTCCGCCAGGTCATGTGCCGCCTGCTTGTGTGGAACCGTGACATTGGCGCCGACATAGCCCGCATCAACAAGCTGGCGGACATAATCGGCAAATCCGTCCGCCGGAACATGCAGCCTTTCATACGTTCCATCAATCTGGTGCCGGCTCAACCAGTGGCCATGAATCAACGGGGACCGTGAATGGGCAACCGGATCACCCAATATGCCGGCCCTCAAAGGCCCGCTCACAGCACCGCTCCGTATTTGCGCAATTGCGGCAGGAGCTGGAGCAGGGGCAGACCGTAAATGGTCAGGTGGTCCCCCTCAATCTCTTCAAACAGCTGGATGCCGACATCCTCAAGCCGATAGCAGCCTACACTTGACAAAATGGCCGCTCCCGCCGCCTCCAGATAGGCGTCCAGATAGGCATCCGTCATTGGCCTGACCCGCAATTTGGCGCTCACGGTTTCCGCCCACAGGCGCTCTCCGCCCCGCACCAGCGCGATGCCGCTGTAAAGGACGTGCTGCTTGCCGGCAAGGAATTTCAGGTTTTCCCGGGCCTCCTCCATGTTCGCCGGCTTGTCGAACTGACGCCCCTCACAGGCCATGACCTGATCAGCGCCGATGACCAGCGCCCCCGGGTGCTCAGCACTGACCGTTCGGGCCTTCTCCTCGGCCAAGGCTTGCGCCAGTTTCCCCGGCCCGGAAATCCGGGCCTTGAGAATGCCCTCATCAAGCTCGGACGGTATGATCTGCGCCTGCAGGCCGGCATCGCGCAGAACCTTGGCCCGGATTGCGCTTTTGGACGCCAGCACCAAGGGTACAGTCTCAGCCTGCAGGCTCATGGCGCGGCCTCCTCACCCAAACGCTCCTCCTTGCGGTTTTGCAGCAAATTCAAAATGGTGGTCGAGGTCTCCTCGATCGACCGGCGCGTCACATCAATGACCGGCCAGCCCATTTTTTTGAAAAACCGCCGCGCCTCCTGCAGCTCGTCCTTGACCTGCTCCGGATTGATGTAATCTGTCTCGGCGTTTTCATTTAACGACAGAAGTCTGTTTTTGCGGATTTGGATCAACCGGTCGGGGCTGAGCGCCAGACCGATGACCAGCGGGTCGGTGATCGTATACAACTCCGGCGGCAGGTCGATGTTCGGCACATAGGGGACATTGGCGGCCCGCACACCCCGGTGCGCCAGATACATGCAGGTCGGGGTTTTGGACGTCCGGCTGACACCCACCAGCACGACATCCGCCTCATTCAAATCACCCTGGCTTTGGCCGTCATCATGCGCCACTGTATAGTTCAAGGCCGCAATGCGCTCAAAATATTCAGCCGTGAGCTTGTGCTGCAGACCGGGCTTGCCGCGAATCTCAACATCCAGATGGCTGCCGATGATGTTGACGAAAGGATCCAACACATTCAGGCACGGCACATTGAGCTTGGCGCATTCGCGCTCCAGCGTTTTTTGTAGGTCTCCGTCCACCATCGAAAACAGGACCGGCCCGGGTGCCGCCTTGAGGGTTTTTAATACGCGGTCCAACTGTTTTTCTCCGCGCACCAGACCATAAGAGTGCTCAACAG
Organism: Parvibaculales bacterium; assembly: GCA_049890195.1. Classification (GTDB taxonomy): domain Bacteria; phylum Pseudomonadota; class Alphaproteobacteria; order RS24; family RS24; genus JAYQKL01. The sequence continues at coordinate 249,356 of JBMHBY010000003.1, read as the reverse complement.
CCTTGGCGCCGACGAAACAGGCGCAGACGGCTTTGGCCACCGAGTTGATGGTTTCCCCCGTGCTGTCGGAGACCAGATAGAGATGAAACTCTTTCACCTGCCCGTCATTTTCTTCACTCACGCCCGTCTCCCCGCTGCCTGCCACGCCTGTGGAAAAGGTTAATCATGTGGATAACCCATCCAGTTTAACCGATTGCCCGATTCCATACACCTTTTCATATTTGTGCGAACACAGTTTTAATGGGTTTAATAAATCGCGACAACCGCTTGTGGAAACTGTTGATAACCTATACGACACCACTTATCCCCGTTATCCTTGTTATTCAAAAACACATAGGACTGAATCAACATTGCTAAGCCGCTGATTTCATTCTGCCCGATTATCTATGTGCGTGTTTTGTGTATAACCTTGATTTATCTGCCCTGGGGCGCTGTGTGATTTCATGTGGAAAAACCGTCGCAAATGATTTAATCCACAGATAAGGGCTTACCCTACAACAACCACTTCCTATTATATATTTATAAAGAAAAGGGTTGAGGCAAATCCGAGGCTTTCATCACGTTACGATCCATGAACCGATTTTTATCCGTTTTCTCCCAAGCTTCGCCTGATTTAAGGCCTCCCGTCTGGTTTATGAGGCAGGCAGGTCGATATTTGCCCGAATATCGTGCAACACGCAAACAAGCCGGCAGCTTTCTGGATTTATGCTACACACCGGCTTTAGCCGGCGAAGTGACCCTGCAACCTCTCAGGCGTTTCCGATTTGATGCTGCCATCCTATTTGCCGATATTCTTTTGCTCCCGCAGGCCCTTGGACAAGAATTGTGGTTTGAGGAAGGGGAGGGGCCAAGACTGAATCCTGTCCTTAATTGCGACAGTTTAAACCCCGATGGTATTCATAACCATCTGGCTCCGGTCTATGAAACCGTCACCCTGCTGAAGAAAACACTGCCGGAGGAGGTTGCGCTGATCGGGTTTGCCGGTTCCCCCTGGACGGTGGCGACCTATATGATCGCCGGCAAAGGCACACCTGCACAGGAACCGGCCCACGCCTTGATGAAAGCGGACACCCCCGCTTTTGCCGGCCTCATGGATTTGCTTGTGGAGACCACTGTTGCCTATTTGAAAAAGCAGGTCGATCATGGTGCTCAATGCCTCCAGCTTTTTGACAGCTGGGCCTCGAGTTTGCATGGGGCCGCATTGGAGACTTGGTGTTTCGAACCCAACCGCAAAATTGTTGAGACTTTGCGCGCCCAGGGGGTCACGGTCCCGATAATCGGGTTCCCGAGGGCAATCGGTGAGCGGGTGAAGGAGTTTGCAGCGCATACGGGTGTGGATGCTGTCGGTCTTGACCAGAGCATCGATTTGGCATGGGCCTGCGCAGCATTGCCGGATACTGTGGTAACGCAGGGTAATCTTGATCCCCAGGTCTTGGTGGAAGGCGGTGCGGAACTAGACCGGGCTGTTACTCATATTCTGGAGACAACCGCTTCGCGCAGGCATATTTTTAATCTTGGTCACGGCATCGTGCCACAAACCCCGCCCGAGAATGTCGCGCGGGTATTGGACATCATCAACGCCGTTTGACGGCGGGAGGGGAATATGGATTTTTTATGGGGTTTGTCAAAATGGATAACGGCGTTTCACGTTATTGCTGTCATGTTCTGGATGGCTGGCATGTATTACCTCCCGCGCCTGTATGTGTATCATGCCGAAGCTTATGAAAATGGGGAGGCTGTCGCCACTTTTGAGGTGATGGAGCACAAACTTCTCAAAATAATCATCAATCCGGCCATGATTGCAGCTTGGCTGTTTGGTTTGGCCCTGTTGCTGCGGCCCGGGTTTTACGTTAACGCCGGCATGTGGATTAATGTAAAGTTATTGTGTCTGGTGATTTTGCTGGTTTATCACATCTTTCTGGCCCGCTGGCGCAAGCAGTTTTTGCTGGGATCCTCGCCCAAATCCAGCCGGTTTTTCCGCATGGTTAATGAAATTCCGCCGGTCTTGACCATTATCATTGTTGTTATGGTCATTGTTCAGCCGTTCTGAGGCGCAAAAAACTTGCCAAAGACCTGTTTTGCCGTCATGATGCAGATGGGGTACATTTCCTTCTGCCCTTGTGTCTTTACCGACATATTTTTTCCAAAAAATCTCATCCAAGAGCTTATCCATGGATCAAATCAAACTTCAGGATCTGAAAACCAAATCCCCGACGGAACTTCTCGAAATTGCCGAAACGCAGGATATCGAGAACGCCTCAACCATGCGCAAACAGGACTTGATGTTCGCAATTTTGAAGAAATATGCGGAGGATGGTATTGGGATTATCGGGGCCGGTGTGGTCGAGGTGTTGCCGGACGGCTTCGGTTTTCTGAGATCCCCTGACGCCAATTATCTGCCGGGGCCGGATGATATTTATGTCTCGCCCTCGCAAATCAGGAAATTTTCCCTGCGGACCGGAGACACCGTTGAAGGTGACATCCGCAGCCCCAAAGAGGGGGAACGCTATTTCGCCCTGATCAAGGTCAATTCAATCAACTTTGAGGACCCGGACAAAGTTCGCTACAAGGTGAACTTTGACAATTTGACCCCGCTTTACCCGGATGAACGCTTGTTGATGGAAGTGGATGACCCGACCGGCAAAGATAAGTCATCGCGTGTGATCGATGTTGTCGCGCCATTGGGTAAAGGCCAACGCGCCCTGATTGTGGCCCCGCCGCGCACCGGTAAGACGGTTTTGCTGCAAAATATCGCCCAGTCCATCGCCAGCAATCACCCGGAATGCTATTTGATCGTACTGTTGATTGATGAGCGTCCGGAGGAAGTGACAGACATGCAGCGTTCGGTCAATGGGGAGGTGATTTCATCAACCTTTGACGAGCCAGCGGCCCGCCATGTTCAGGTTGCTGAAATGGTCATTGAAAAGGCCAAACGCCTTGTTGAGCATGGACGCGATGTCGTCATCCTGCTCGACAGCATCACCCGGCTTGGTCGTGCCTATAATACGGTTGTGCCGTCCTCAGGCAAGGTGTTGACGGGTGGTGTTGACGCCAATGCACTGCAGCGCCCGAAACGCTTTTTCGGGGCGGCGCGGAACATTGAGGAAGGCGGGTCCCTGACCATCATCTCCACCGCTTTGATTGACACCGGCAGCCGCATGGATGAGGTCATCTTTGAGGAGTTCAAGGGCACCGGCAACTCTGAGGTCGTTCTGGACCGCAAGATTGCAGACAAACGTGTGTTCCCGGCCATTGACATTATGAAGTCCGGCACCCGTAAGGAAGAGATCCTGATCGAACGCGATACATTGGCCAAGATATATGTGCTGCGCCGCATCCTGAACCCGATGGGAACGGTCGATGCAATCGAGTTCCTGCTCGACAAACTCAAGCAGACCAAAACCAATGATGAGTTTTTCGACTCGATGAACACGTAAAGCCGTTTGTTCAGCCGAAAACCGCTTCTTATAAATCGTTGAGTTTTGCCGTCAACGCCTCCGGCGTCCGTATCGGGGCAAGACATTTATCCTGTAGGCAAAGATAGACCTGTGCGACATCACCCTGTGTGTCGGCCAATTGTGAATAAGCCGGATGTGTCGGGTCTATGGCGCCAGCGTCAACAACCGGCTGAACCAACAGGGCCGGGTGGGGGTGCAGGCGGGCGGCCCGCAAAAGCGCCTGCGTGCTCGCATCATCCGCTTGACCCGCAATGACGCAGCTGATCAGGTTATGATGTTTCAAAAGGCCGCTGAGACTGCTGGTCATCTGGGGAAACTCTTTTTCCGTGTGCAGCCAAAAACTCTCAGCCAGAGCCTCAGCCTGCCGGGCGTAATATTGGTTTCCGGTGAAAGCGGCGAGCCGGGACAGGGCCCAAACCAGGCTGCCATTGGCATTTGGCAGCGCCGAGTCCCGCGCATGTCTGGGCCGCACAAGAATGGCGGCGGCATCCGAGGCGGTCATGTAATAGCCGCCGGCGTCAGTGCAGGCGAACACGGCGTCCAGGGTCGCCATGAAGGACTGTGCATCCTCCAGATAGGTCTGCCGGCCGGTTGTGCTGTAAAGCGCCAGCGCCGCATCCATCATATTGGCGTAATCCTCGGCCGTATCACAATCACCCAAAACACCCGCGCACCAGGCATGCGTTATCCGCAGGCACCCATCATTTTGATGGGTCATGTTTTCCTTGATGAAGTCATAGGCAGCAATGGCGAGATCCAGCCAGGCCGGCCGGGCGAAAACAACCGCTGCGCGCGCCAGGGCGGCAATCACCAGACCGTTCCAGTCGGCCAAAACCTTGCCGTCACGCTCCGGTGGTGGGCGGGATGCGCGCCGGGCCAAAAGCGTCTTGCGCGCTGCGGCAAACAAACCGTCTTTTGCATCATCCTGCCCATCCAGGCTGTTGAGCACGTTTGCGCCTTCGAAGTTGCCGTGCGGAGTCACATCATAATAGGCCATAAAGTCTGTCGCCTGCGGCCCCAGAAGGGTTTTGATTTCGGCCTCCGACCAGACATAAAACCGCCCCTCTTCTCCCTCGGTGTCGGCGTCAAGACTGGCGGCAAAACCGCCATCGGGCAGCAGCATGTCCCGCATCAGCCAGCTGACCGTCTCCTCCGTCCGGTTGCGGTAGAGCGGGTTGGCCTGTTCTTTGTAAAGGGTCGTAAACAGGTCGATCAGCAAGGCGTTGTCATAGAGCATTTTCTCGAAATGCGGGACACACCATCTTTCATCAACACTGTAGCGGGCAAAGCCGCCGCCCAGATGATCATAAATTCCGCCGGCGCAGATTCTCCCTGCGGTATGGTGTGCAGCCTGGCGCAGGTCATTTTTGCCGGTGAAAAACCCGCTTTCCCAGACATATTCAAACACAAAGGGCTGCGGGAATTTCGGGCTGCCCAGCATGCCGCCCTGCTCCTTGTCCATATAGGTGAACAGACCGGCGGCGGCCTCATGGACAAAATCCGGGACAGCCTGCGCCCGGGCGGGTGTTGCGCTGCGCCGTCGGGCGGCCTCCGTCAGCTGGTCGGCATTGGCGCGCACCTTGTCGGTCTCTTCATGATACAGCCGGCTGATTTCGCGGCACACGTCAACAAAGGCCGGCATCCCGGCCCGCGCCGTTTTCGGAAAATATGTGCCGCCCCAAAACGGCTCACCTTGCGGCGTCAAAAACATGGTCAGCGGCCAGCCGCCCTGGACCCCCATCATGTGCAGCGCCCCCATGTAAATATCATCAATGTCCGGCCGCTCCTCGCGGTCAACCTTGATGTTGATGAACAGGCTGTTCATGACGTCAGCCGTTTTGGTGTCCTCAAAGCTTTCATGCGCCATGACATGACACCAATGACAGGCGGCATAGCCGATCGACAACAGAATGGGCTTGTTGTGCTGTTGCGCCAAGCGGAGTGCGTCATCCCCCCAGGGCATCCAATGCACCGGGTTGTCCTTGTGTTGCTGGAGATAGGGACTGGCTTGTGCGGCGAGCAGGTTTTGTGTCATATAGGTTGGTCCGGCTGCAAGGGTGAAGATGATGGGCAGTATAGCTGAGCCGCTTGGCGGTGTCACAGTGAGATGATGAAGTAAGGAGCGGGCAAGGGATGGATCACACCAACACGATATTTGCGCTCAGTACACCGCGGGGGCGCGGCGCCGTAGCGGTGGTCCGGGTTTCCGGACCAAAAACCATGCAAGCCATTGAGCTCATTACAAAAAAACAGATTCCGGCCCCCCGTCAAGCCAGCCTGAGGCACATTGTCAACCCGGCCAGCGGCCTTCTGGTGGATGAGGCGCTGGTGCTGTGTTTCAAGGGACCCAACTCTTATACTGGGGAGGATGTGGCCGAGCTGCAGCTGCATGGCGGCCTGGCGGTGGTCGATGAGGTTCTGGAGATTTTGGCTGACCAGTCCGGACTTCGGCCGGCCGGACCCGGCGACTTTACCCGACAGGCCGTCATCAATGGCCGGCTTGACCTGACCCGTGCTGAGGCTGTGGCGGATTTGATCGACGCCGAGACACGGGCACAAAAGGACCAGGCGGTGCGGCAGATGCGCGGGGCGCTGGGTCAGCTTTACGGCGGCTGGCGGCAAAGATTGTCCCATGCTTTGGCGCACTTGGAGGCGGATATTGAGTTCGCGGATGAGGACCTGCCCGGCGGCATTGGTCAGGCTGTTCTCAGTGATGTGGCTGCGTTGACAGGCGAAATTGAGGCGCATTTGACCGAACGGCGCGGCAGAAGTCTGCGCGAGGGGATTGAGATTGCGCTGGTCGGTGCCCCGAATGTCGGCAAGTCAAGTCTTCTAAATGCGATTGCCGGCCGGGAGGCGGCGATTGTATCGGCCCGCGCGGGCACAACCCGCGATGTCATTGAGGTGTCGCTTGAGATTGCCGGTGTTCCGGTGGTGATGGCAGACACGGCCGGACTGCGCGAGGCCGGTGATGAAATAGAGCGGGAGGGGGTGCGTCGCGCCAAAAAGCGGGCTGAGGAGGCTGATTTGCGGTTGTTTGTTTTTGCTGCAGACCAGGCGGGGGGTGCGTTTCAAGATAATGCGGTTCCTGTTTCTTCCGGGGATTTTGTTGTTTTGAACAAGGTGGATCTGGATAAATCCGCCGCCATGGGCCAGGGCTTCCCGGTGGAGGCCGGCGGAACGCCGTGGCCGGTGTCGGCCAAAACCGGTGACGGCATGGATGCGCTGTTGGCCGCTCTGGAACAAACGGTTGCTGAGCTTTTTGGTTTGTCGGATCATCCGGCCCTGACCCGGAAGCGGCACAAGCTGGCGCTGGAGGCGGCGCTGGAGGCGTTGCGCCGTGCTCTGGCTGCGACCGCAGACGAGGCGGGTTTGGAACTTGTGGCCGAGGATATGCGTTTGGCCATGCGCGAAATCGGCCGCATCACCGGTGAGGTGGACGTTGAGGCGCTGCTGGACATTGTGTTCAGCGATTTTTGTATCGGCAAATAACCCCGTCCCAAATGTTTCACATGAAACAAGCGGCACAAATGCGGCGCCTTATTTTTGCTAAAGACTTGCCCGTGGCGTGATGGCGGGTTAAAAAGCCTCATGACGAAGACCGCACTATATGATGTGATTGTAATCGGGGGCGGGCATGCCGGCTGTGAGGCCGCCGCCGCCGCCGCGCGCATGGGCGCGTCAACCCTGCTGTTGACCCACAAAATCGAAACCATTGGTGAAATGTCATGCAATCCCGCGATTGGCGGGGTTGGCAAGGGTCATCTGGTGCGCGAAATAGACGCCCTTGACGGGCTGATGGGTCGCGTCGCCGACTGTGCCGGCATCCAGTTTCGTTTGTTGAACCGCCGCAAAGGGCCGGCGGTGCGCGGCCCGCGGGCGCAGGCTGACCGCAGGCTCTATCGTGAGGCGATGCAGGCTGAAATCCTGAACATGCCGAACCTGTCGGTTCTGGCGGCTCCGGTTGATGATCTTGTGGTTGAAAATGGCCGTGTCGTCGGTGTGGTGACGGCCGGCGGCGACCAATTTTCTGCGGCGGCGACGGTTTTGACCACCGGAACCTTTCTTGACGGGCTGATCCATCTCGGGACGGAGCGGACGCCGGCCGGTCGTTTCGGGGAGGCGCCGGCCAAAAAACTATCCGAACGCCTGTATGGCCTTGATTTGACGATGGGTCGGATGAAAACCGGCACACCGGCGCGCCTGGACGGGCGCACCATCAATTATGATGTTTGTGAACCGCAGCCGGGTGATGTGCCGGTGCAGCCTTTTTCGTTTTTGAACACGGACATCACGGTGCCGCAAATCCCATGCCATATCACAACAACAACCGAGGCAACGCAGGCCATCATTGCTGAAAACATCAAGAAGTCCCCGGTTTATTCCGGACAAATTGATGGTGTGGGGCCGCGATATTGTCCGGCGCTGGAGGACAAGGTGGCCCGTTTCCCGCAGCGCCAACGCCATCAGGTGTTTCTGGAGCCCGAAGGTCTCGATGACCATACTGTTTACCCGAACGGCATTTCCACATCTTTGCCGCGGGACATTCAGGATGCTTTTTTGAAAACCATCCCGGGTCTGGAAGACGTTACCGTGATCCGCTACGGCTATGCGATTGAGTATGATTATGTCGATCCGCGTGAGCTGGACATGACCCTGCAGGTCAAAAAGCTCCCAGGTCTTTATCTGGCCGGCCAAATCAATGGCACAACCGGCTATGAGGAGGCCGCCGGGCAGGGCTTGATTGCCGGATTGAACGCCGCTTTGTCGGCCGGCGGCACGGCCGAGCCGTTTGTTCTTGACCGTGCGGACGCTTATATCGGCGTGATGATTGATGACCTTGTGACCCGTGGGGTGCAGGAGCCGTATCGCATGTTCACGTCGCGGGCGGAATACCGCCTGACTTTGAGGGCCGACAATGCCGACCAGCGTTTGACACCGAAAGGGCTGGCCGTTGGTTGTGTCGGGGGGCGGCGCAAGGCGGTTTTTGAGGACAAAATGCACCGCCTTGATGGTGCCAGAGCGTTTGCGCAGGCCCACGATATGACACCGAATGAGGCACAAAAACACGGGATGAAGATCAATGCCGACGGGGTGCGCCGCAATATTATTGATCTTTTGGGGCATCCGGGGGTTGAGTGGGCGCAGATGGTCGCCCTCTGGCCTGAGATGGCGGCGTGGAGCCCTGAAATCCGTGAGCAGATTGAGACCGATGCCCAATATGCCGGCTATTTGGACCGGCAGAAGGCCGATATCGCCGCCTTCCGGCGTGATGAAAACCTGCGCCTTCCGGCGGATTTTGATTATTTGACGCTGGAGGGCATGTCCAGTGAGGTGCGCCAAAAGCTTGACAAGGCACGCCCCGCCACACTCGGGCAGGCGGCACGGCTGGATGGCATGACGCCCGCCGCGCTGACCCTGCTGCTGCACTACGCCAGAAAAAACCTGCCTGAGGAAACCCCGGCCTGAGCCGGAGATGTGGGGCGCTCATGGGGGGGATCAAAACACCGGCCAAAGACCTGTCTGCAGGCGCCAAATGGTTTACAGAGACCTTTAATGTTTCCCGTGAAACACGTTTGGCGCTCGAAACCTATGAAGCGCTGCTGGTGAAATGGCAAAAATCCATCAATCTGGTCGGTCCGTCGACGATTGAACAATTTTGGCAGCGCCATGCCGCGGACTCGGCGCAACTGCTTGCGCTTGCGCCGAGTGCGGTACAAAACTGGCTGGATATCGGGGCCGGTGGAGGTTTTCCGGGCCTGGTCATTGCCATATTGTGGCATGGCCAGGAGGGGCGGTGCGTTCATTTGATAGAGTCGGATCAAAGAAAATGCGCTTTCATGCGCACGGTCATTCGGGAGACGGGTTGTCCTGCAACCGTTCATGAGGGCCGCATCGAAGATTTTGCCAAACTCCGGGATGATTGGCCGCCGTTTGATGTGATCAGCGCCCGTGCTTTGGCGCCGTTGCCTAAATTGCTCGAATTGGCTGCGCCTTTTTACGAAATCCACACAAAAGGCCTGTTTTTGAAGGGCAAAGGGTGGGAAGAGGAATTGACGCAGGCACGCCAATTGTGGAAAGTGGACTGTGATATTATCACAAGCCGCACCGATACATCCGGCAGAATTCTGATTTGTGATTATCCGCAGAAAATATGATGAAGCCAAGCATGATGAGGGTTTTGGGGTGTGTATGGTTTTGAAGAAGGCAAACGAAAATGACGCAACAGGCTGAGGTTGGCGGGGAGCCGATTGCGCGCAGCGGCCCCCGTGTCATGGCGCTGGTCAACCAAAAGGGCGGGGTCGGCAAAACCACGACCGCCATCAATCTTGGCACCGCGCTGGCGGCGGTCGGACAACGGGTTTTGGTGCTTGATCTCGACCCTCAAGGCAATGCCAGCACAGGTCTCGGGGTCGATGTCGACTCGCGGGGGGTGTCCTCATTTGACGTGCTGTTGGGCGAAAGCACCCTGCAGGGGGCCATGACCAAGACCGCCGTGCCGGGGCTGAGCCTGGTGCCGGCGACCATGGACCTGCTGGGCGCCGAAATGGAGTTGTCGGATAATCCACGGCGCCTGATGCGCATTCGCGATGAGCTCGCCGTCATGGATCAGGGTGCTTATGACTTTATCCTGATAGATTGTCCGCCTTCGCTGAACCTTTTGACCTTGAATGCCATGTCGGCGGCGCAGTCCATTCTTGTTCCGCTGCAATGTGAGTTTTTTGCCCTTGAGGGGCTTTCCCAGCTTTTGTCGACAATTGAACAGGTGCGTGGTTCTTTAAATCCTGCGCTGGAAATACAGGGCATTGTCCTGACCATGCATGATCCGCGGAATAATTTGTCGCGGCAGGTGGAGGAAGATGTTCGGACTCATTTCGGGGATAAGGTTTACAAAACCCTGATACCGCGGAATGTGCGCGTATCTGAGGCGCCGTCCTTCGGCATGCCGGCACTTTTGTATGATCATAAATGCGCCGGGTCGCAGGCTTACATGAAGCTGGCGTCAGAACTCATTAAAAAGGAGCAGCTGCGGATACAGGCGCGGCCTGCTGGCTAAGGAGATCATAATGACGGAAAAAAAACGAGGTTTGGGGCGCGGTCTGTCAGCGCTGATTGGGGACGCCGCGGTTGACCCTGCGGCTGATGTGGGGCCGGGGCCATCCTCATCCGCCCCCGCGCCCCTAGCCGATTCAGTCGACGGTCAGTCCGCCGCCGCGACCGGCGCCGGATACCAAATGATGGGGCTGGACATGTTGCAGCCCGGCGCCTTCCAACCGCGTCAGACGTTTGCAGAAGAGGATTTGGAAAGCCTAACTAAGTCATTGAAAGAAAAGGGTGTTTTGCAGCCCCTCCTGGTGCGCCCTTTGGCGGCGCAAGATGACCGTTTTGAAATTGTCGCCGGTGAGCGGCGCTGGCGGGCGGCGCAACGCGCCCAACTGCACGAGGTTCCGGTCATTGTCCAGACACTGAGCGACACTGAGGCGCTGGAGGTTGCCATTATTGAGAATGTCCAGCGCGCCGACCTGAACCCGATTGAGGAGTCTTTGGCTTATCAACGCTTGATGGATGAGTTCTCTTATACCCAGGACCAGCTGGCCAAGACGCTGGGCAAAAGCCGCAGTCACATTGCCAACATGATCCGCTTGTCCGGGGTCACGGACAAGGTGAGGGAGTTGCTGATTGAGGGCTCGTTGTCTGCCGGCCATGCCCGCGCTCTGCTGAATTATCCAGAGGCTGACAGCCTGGCCAAGAAGATTGTCAAGCAGGGGTTGAGTGTGCGCGCAGTCGAGAAAATTGTCGCCGCACACAAGCCGGCCAAGGAGAAAAAGGCCGGGGCGGCGCCCAAGGCGGAAAAGGATGTCGACACCCTGGCGCTGGAGCGCAGCATCCGTGAGGTCGTCGGGCTGGATGTGGACATTCGTCACAAAGGTGAGGCCGGCGGCTCTTTGACCTTGGCCTACAAAACCCTGGAGCAGCTGGATGATGTTGTCAGCCGCCTGATGAAGCGTGGCGTTTAGGCTTATCGGCCGGCGGCGCGGGCCAGCCGCAGCAGGGTGTTGGCGCCGATTGCGCTGACCGGTGCGCCGGTTGTCCGGCATTGGCGCTCCGTGTCATGCAGAATGCTCAGCGCGGCCTCCACTTTCCGTAAAGACCAGCGCTGCAACTGTTGGCGCACCATCGGCTCGCGTTTGAAATGCAGCGGCGGTTTGAATCCGGAGCGCAGGGCGGACTTCATGTCGCCGCCGGACTGCATCACCGAGAGCGTCTGGTGCAGGCTTTGAAAATGCAGGCGTAAGCCGATCAACATGCGCTGGATGTCATACCCCCCCATTTCAAGCCTTATCATTTCGTGGTCCGCCTCGTTCAGCTGGCCGAGCGCAACCGCATCTACGAGCTTGTTGAGCGACAAGGCAACATTGTCGCCAATGACGGCCTCAACATCTTCAAGCCGGATGATGCCGGCGCTGCTCTCACCTGTGCCGCGCGGGCCCATATAAAGCACCAGCCGTTCCAGTTCACGCATGGTGACACCACGATCCGACCCAAGATGCAGCGCCAGATGTGCGAGGGCCTGTGACTCGATTTTAAAGCCCTCCTTCTCAACATAGTCTCTGGCAACCCGCTGGATGTCCCTGTCAGTATCCTCATAACAGGGCAATGTAACGGCGATGTCGGAGGCTTCAATCAGCTTGCGCAGTTTTGAAGACGGCTTCAGGCTGCCGGACTCAATAATCACCAGGGCGTCGGATGCCGGGTTGGACAAATAATTTTCAACCACCGCCAGATGCCGGTCCCCGGAAAGCTCCGTCTCAATGACCTTGTTGCCGCCAAACATCGGGATGGCGGACGCCTCGTCCATGAGCCGGGCGGGGTCTTTTGCGATGGCGTCCTCATCCAGCGAGACGACGAGCATCGGGTCGTCATGGCCGTTGCGGATATGGCGGGACAGGGCGCGGGCATGTTCACGCACGGCGCCCCGGTCGCTGCCATAAATCAGGACGACCTTGACATCCGGGTCAGGGTTTTTGATGAAAGCCTCGACCTGTCCTGCTTTGCGGATCATTTTCCGGTTTCAGGCGGGTTCAGATCGCCTTGTTTCAATTGCAACATGATCTGCATCTTGATGTCTTCTGCTATGGCCTTTGAGGTCCGTTCGCGGGCGTTCAGCTCGGCCTGATCATTGGCAAATTCCGAGGCGACTTTGTTGTAGGAGGCGGCCCGCGTGCTCCTGCCCTGCACGACGGTCTGGCCCGTCTCGATGTCAGACAGTTCAAATGTGACGGTTTGCCGGTAATTGGCCCGGGTCACACGGCTGTCGCTCTCAATCGCCAGATCAGAGGCCGATGAGCTTGACTCGAGGCGCAAGGTGTAGCGCACCGGGCCCTGTGAGTCCAGGCCCAGATAAAGTGCATTTGTGACCAGTTGGGTTTCACGGTTTTCCGGGGCCGCAATGGTGATGCCGTCAAGCGCGAAGGCGGCATTGTGTTCACCTGACCTGGTGGCGTAGAGCGGCTCAAAACCACAGCCGGAAAGCGTCAATGGCAGCATCAGGACAAGAGGCGCAAACAGGCGCTTAAATCTGGATGCTGACAATGCGTCCGGGTATGACGCGAACGGCTTTGACTTCTTTTCCGGCAAGGGCGCTCTCCACTTTCGGGTCTGACAGGGCGGCCTGTCGGACGGTTTCTTCATCGGCATCGGCGGCAACGGTAATCTCGCTGCGTTTTTTTCCGCCGACCTGGACCGGCAGGGTTATCTCATCTTCCACCAAGACGCTCTCATCCGCAAGGGGCCAAGCGGCATTCGCCGCCAAGCCTTCATGACCAAGCGCCCGCCAGCCACTCTCCATCAAATGCGGCACAAGCGGTGCCGCCATCTGGCACAAATAGGTCAGGGCCTGATGCAGAACATCGGGGCGGATGTCATGTTTCAACGCTTCAGTGAGGGTGTTGCTGAACTCATAAAGCCGTGCCACGACCCTGTTGAAGGCAAGCCGGTTCAGGTCGGCCGAGACCAGTTCCACGCTTTGATGCGAAAATTTGTAAAGTGCGAGGCTTGGCCCGTCCGCCGGCGCTTCCAGCTGGTCCCCGGGAACAAAGCCATGGGCCGCGGCGGTGTTTTCACCAATCAGTCGCCACAGGCGCTGGATGAATTTATGCGCCGCTTCAACACCAGCCTCTGTCCACTGCACGTCGCGGTCCGGCGGGCTGTCGGAAAGCATGAACCAGCGGGCCGTGTCGGCGCCGTATTTGGCGATGATGTCGGTCGGGTCGATGACGTTCTTTTTGGATTTGGACATTTTCTCAACGGCGCCGACGGTGATCGGCACACGCGCATCGGATTTGAGGCAATAGCCGCCCTCATTGGCCATGACCTCATCCGGCGCCACCCAATCGCCGGCCGGCGTCTGGTAGGTTTCGTGATTGACCATGCCCTGCGTAAACAATCCGGCAAACGGCTCTTTGGTGTCCAGATGGCCGGTGATTTTCATGGCCCGGGCATAGAACCGCGAATAAAGAAGGTGCAAGATGGCGTGTTCAATGCCGCCGATATACTGGTCAACCGGCAGCCAGTGGGAGGCTGCCGCCGGGTCGGTTGGGTGGGTGTCCGGCTGACCGGTAAAACGGGCATAATACCAGGAGCTGTCAATGAAGGTGTCGAAGGTGTCGGTTTCGCGCTCTGCAGGGCCGCCGCAGGACGGGCAGGTTGTGGTTTTCCAGGCCGCATTACGCTCCAACGGATTGCCGGGCGTGTCGAAAGAGACATCAGCCGGCAGCTCGACCGGCAGGTCCTCCTTGTTGACCCCGACGACCCCGCAATCGGGGCAATGCACGACAGGGATTGGACACCCCCAGTAACGTTGTCGAGAAATGCCCCAGTCGCGCAGACGGTAATTGACTTTGCGCACGGCCTGACCGGCTGTGCCCAGGCGTTCGGCAACGGCTTCAAACGCCTGCTCCGGTGTCATGCCGTCCAAAAACCCGGAATTGATCATGGTGCCCGGTCCGGTATAGGCCTGCGTGTCGATGGAAAAACCCGCGGCCGTCACCCCTTCGGGCAATTTCGCCGGCAGCACCACAGGGGTGACATCACAGTCATATTTGCGGGCGAAGTCGAGGTCGCGCTGGTCATGGGCGGGGCAGGCGAAAACCGCGCCTGTGCCGTAATCCATCAAGACAAAATTGGCGACATAAACCGGTAAACCAGAGTCGCGAAGCGGATGCGCTGCGCGCAAGCCGGTCAGAAAGCCTTTTTTCTCGCCCGCCTCAATGTCGGCCACGCTGGTGCCGCCGCGCGCGCATTCCTCACGGAAAGCCTGCAGCGCCGGATCATTTTCAGCCAGCTTTTTGGTCAAAGGGTGGTCGGGCGACAGCGCCAGGAAGCTGGCACCGAACAGCGTATCCGGTCGGGTGGTGTAAACCTCAAGGGTGTCCATCCCTTCCGGCGCGCCAGTCAAGTTGAATGAGATTTGCAGCCCCTCTGACCGGCCGATCCAGTTTTTCTGCATCGTCCTGACCTTTTCCGGCCACCTTTCCAGTCCGTCAAGGTCGGCGAGCAGCTCCTCGGCATAATCCGAGATTTTCAGGAACCATTGGGTCAGGCTTTTCTGTTCAACCGGTGCGCCGGACCGCCAGCCACAGCCGTCCACGACCTGCTCGTTCGCCAAAACAGTCTGGTCGACGGGGTCCCAATTGACGACGCTTTCCCGGCGGTCAACCAATCCGGCTTCAAGAAAATCCAGAAACATCGCCTGTTCGTGGCGGTAGTAGGATGGATCGCAGGTCGCAAGCTCGCGGCTCCAGTCAATCGCCAGCCCCATGCTTTTGAGCTGGGTGCGCATGGTGTCAATGTTCTGGTAGGTCCATTCCCTCGGATGGACGTTTTTCTCCATTGCGGCGTTCTCCGCCGGCATGCCAAAGGCGTCCCACCCCATCGGATGGAGGACATTGTAGCCCTGTGCCTTTTTGAAGCGCGCAATGACGTCCCCCATGGCGTAATTGCGGACATGGCCCATATGTATCCGTCCGGAAGGATAGGGGAACATTTCCAGGACATAGTATTTTGGGCGCGGGTCATCGGATGCGCCGGCTGTGAAGCAGCCCTCCTCAGCCCAGACGGATTGCCAATGCGGTTCGGTTTCCTGCGGATTATAGCGGGACATGATGGTCAGCCTGTTGCATCGGGCTCTGGCCTATTGGCCGGCGTCAACGGCAGCTATGCGCATTTCGCGGGCACGGGTCAAGATGGCGTTTTCAAGCTTGCGGGCCGTGTCTTCTGAGGCCGGGGCGTCAGCCCAAGCGCTGCCGCTGCGGGTTTGGCGGAAAACGCTGACGCGCAGGCCGTCGGCACGCAGCCGCTTGTCAAGGATATAGACTGTGACCTTCACCCGCTCATCGGGCGTGGCCGGGTCGGCATACCAGTCTGAAATGATCACACCGCCAAACGGGTCGGCGGACTGCAAGGGCAGGAAAGAGATGGCATCAAGTGTGGCGCGCCACAAATAACCATTGACACCGATGCTGCCGGTGGCCGGCGCCTGCGCATTGTCGCCACCGAAAAGGCTGAAGCCGCCGGAGAACAGGCCGCCGCCCTCCTCCTCAGCTGTGGTTTCTCCCGGATAGCTGGTGTCTTTGTCGCCGCCGCCGCAGCCGGCCAAAACCAGCGGCAGAGCGCAAACGAGGGCGTAGCTCAATTTTTTGACGGACCAAATGGAGTGCAAAGACTTTGAAAACATGTAGGTACCCAGAAATGACATTTATTAGGTTCAGCCAGACAATAGCATATCCAGCCTTGACTTAAAGCCTGAAAATGCAGCCACACCGATATTCAGGACAGTTTTGCCTGCCAGTCGCCAATGGCGGCATAGCCATGATGTCCGGCATGTTGCAACCGTCTGACCGCCTGCATGGACATGCCGCCCAAGGCCAGTACGGGCAGCCGGGCATTCGTGGTCCAGTGTGCCGTCTTGACCGGGCCGAGGGGCCGTTTGTCCAAACCGCTCAGGGTTGCAAAGACCGGGGAAACAAAAACGGCGTCTAGACCCGCATGGGCGGCAGCGTGTATGGCTCTTGGGCTGTGTGCGGCGCCGGTGATCAAGGCGGCGGGGTTCGCCGCCCTGATTTTGGCGAAACTGCGGCGCAGGCGCGGCATCAACATTTCCGGACAGTGAAGGCCGGCCTTGTGGCGGACAGCGAGCTCTGGGTCGCCGGCAATCAGGAGGGCCAAGCCCTTATCCCGGCACAGCTGCGCCATATCTGCGGCCATCGCCGCACGGTTGGACGCGTGATAATCGCGCAGCACCACGCCCGCCCCCCGCGGCAGGGCGAGGCAGACACCCGCCCAGTCCGCAACCCGCTGGCGGTCTGAAAAAAAGAACTGGGTTGGCAGGGGGGGGTGGCGGAGCATGATGCTGGTGAATTCCGGCTTGATGATTTTGGCAATAATCTTATATGGTCATCATAAGAAGGCCGCACTGAAAAACCAAGAGATTCCAGTGTGATGCCGGCGGGAATGTGGACATGACGACAGAACAGGCAAACCCGGCGCGCCCGGAAGAGCTTTCAGCGGTCACGCGGTTGCACAAGGCTCATGCGGGCCTGGAAAAGCGCCTGACGGAGATGGGGCGGTCTCCGGCGGATGTCAAGCTGATTGCTGTTTCAAAAACCTTTCCGGCGGAGGCTGTGCGTCCGGTGTTGGCGGCCGGACACAGGGTGTTCGGCGAAAACAGGTTGCAGGAGACGGAACTGAAATGGCCGACCCTGAAAGCGGATTATCCGGATGCCGAACTGCACTTGATCGGCGCCCTGCAATCCAAAAAAACAAGCCAGGCGGTCGCACTGTTTGACGCCATTCACAGCCTTGACCGGGAAAAGCTTGCGGCCAAGCTGGCTGATGAAATCCAGAAACAGGGCCGCCACCCGCAGCTGTTTGTTCAGGTCAATACGGGCGATGAGCCGCAAAAGGGGGGTGTCGGTCTGGCGGCCCTTGACGGGTTTGTTGACCGGTGCCGCCGGGACTATGGCCTCACCCTGACCGGGTTGATGTGTTTGCCGCCGGTCAATGATGTGCCGGCACCGCATTTCGCCCTGCTGCAGAAGCGTGCTGAAGCCCTTGGCCTGTCCGGGTTGAGCATGGGGATGAGCGCTGATTTCGAGGATGCGCTGGCGTTCGGCGCCACTCATGTGCGTCTTGGTACGGCTATTTTCGGGCCCCGCCCCAAGGTCTGATCATCATGTCCATCCCTGGCCGCAGGCGCATCCAGATGTCACGCATGTCTGACCGGCTGACGGCGACACAGCCTTCCGTCGGGCCGTAATCTGGGTTTGCAAGATGAAAAAAAATGGCGCTGCCCCTGCCGGGCTGTGGGGCAACATCATTATATCCAAGCGGGATGATGACATCATACGCCCCGTCTTCGCGCCACAGCCGTTCATGATTGCGGCGGTGCGGCAGAACAACAGGGCGGTTATAAAGCGGATCACGCGGATCGTCCGACCAGCCGTCATTCGGCTTCAGCATCTGGTGCGGAAACCGGCCGGGCGCCATGAAGACACCGGGCCTGTCAGGGCGCAGCAGGGCCGGGCGCAGCTTGAATGTGCCTGCCGGGGTGCAGCCATCCCCCTCGCGCTTGTTGCGTGTAATGCCGCCGCGACCGAGTGCACACGCATAGCTGCGGCCATAAAGCCGTAAAACCCCGCGGGACGGTGTGTCTTTGATGCCTGTAACAAATAACGCCATTTCCGAAGTATAACCCGCCTGTTGATCCATGAAAAAGCCTTCCTTGCGTCCGGCCGCGTTGATTGGTCAGCCAAAATTAGGTCTGGTAAGCCCCTACAACATCAGCATATTATTAAAAGATAAGTAGAAAATGGACCGATATGAGTCAAACCCGTAAAATTTTGATCGTTGAAGATGATGTAATCATGAGTGAAACGCTGCAGGAGCAGTTGGCGCTTCATGAGGAGTTCGAGATCCTGACCGCAGAGACCGCCAAGCAGGGGCTTGACTGTGCCAGGACCATGGCCCCGGATCTGGTGTTGATGGATGTTGGCCTGCCGGATCAGGACGGGCGAGAAACCTGCAAGTTGATGCGCAAAGCCGGCCTGCAGGCGCCGGTCATCATGCTGACGGGGGCCGACTCTGACGCTGATACAATTCTCGGCCTTGAGGCCGGGGCCAATGATTATGTCACCAAACCGTTTCGGTTCGGTGTTTTGCTGGCGCGCATGCGGGCCCAGCTGAGGCAGCATGAACAGACGGAAGCGGCCAATTTCACCATCGCCCAATACAGGTTTTTGCCGGCCCAGAAGGTTCTGCTGGGTGCGCAGGACAAGAAAATCCGGCTGACGGAAAAGGAGACCAACATCCTTAAATATTTGCTGCGGGCTGAGGCCGAGGTGGTCCATCGCGACACGTTGCTTGAGGAGGTCTGGGGCTATAATTCCGGCGTCACGACCCATACACTTGAAACGCACATTTACCGCCTGCGGCAGAAAATTGAGGCCGACCCGTCTAAAGCGGAGATTTTGGTGACGGATGCCGGCGGATACCGCCTGAACGCGGCGTCCACAGATGAGGCGTGAGGGCGTCATGACGGAAAAGACGACAGACACAAGAAAGCTTTACAAGCTTTTGACCGGTACGGATGACGCGGCATTTTGCCAGCGCGTGTCGGATCATCTCGCTGACGGCTATGAGCTGTACGGCCCCCCTTTGCTGGAAATCCTGCCCGACGGAAGCGTCAAGACCGGACAGGCCGTGCAGCTGAAAACCGACAAGCCTATTTCAGATCAATAACCACCGGCGCATGGTCGGAAGGGCGGTCCCAGCCGCGCGCCTCGGCGCGCACCCGATAAGACGTGACATGCGGTGACAGCCCCGGGCTGGCCCAAATATGGTCCAGGCGACGACCCCGGTTCGAGCTGAGCCAGTCGCGGGCGCGGTAGCTCCACCAGGAATACAGCTTCTCCTCCTCGGGCACAAAGCGGCGGGCGACATCCTCCCAGTTGAAGGCGGCCAGAACTTCGGCCAGCTTTTCGCGCTCAATTGCCGTATGGCTGACCACGTTCTTGAGTTGTTTGGATGACCACACATCATGTTCGTAAGGGGCGATGTTGAGGTCGCCGAGCAGCACCTTTTTGGCGGTTTTTTTGTTTTTGGCCCGTTTGAACATGGCCTCCATTTCTGCCAGAAAATCGAGCTTATGACCGAATTTTTCATTAATTTGACGATCCGGTTCGTCACCACCGGCCGGGACATAGAAATTATGAACGCTCAGTTCATCGCCGTTAAAGTCATAGACCGTTTCCATGTGACGGCCGTCCTCCCGCCCGCAGAATGTGACCGCCTTTTGCCTGAGCAAAGGTACGCGGCTGATCGTGGCGACGCCGTGGTAGCCCTTGATGCCGTTTTTGGCGATATGCGGATAGCCGAGTTTGGTGAAATTCTTTTCCGGAAAGCTGTCATTCGGGCACTTGGTCTCCTGAAGACATAAGATGTCAGGTTTTTCCTGCTTGAGAAGTTTCTCAACCAGACCGATGCGCAACCGCACCGAATTAATGTTCCAGCTGATGATACGCATATTTTGGCCCACCCTGTGATTTAGAAAATGTTGAAACTCTGTCCGACCAGTGACACCGGCCAACGGCCCTGTTCAAACAGCCGGAACCGCAGCATCAGCGGATGGCTTTCAAGGTCATGATCGGTCAACTCGGTGCCGTCGGCAAGCGCTTGTGCGGCAAGGCCGCCAATGGCCAGCGCGCCGCCATAGCAGGCTTGTTGCACCGCCCCCAACGCAAGCTTGCCGTAAATGTCGGCGCTCTCATCACCGTAATACAGCGCCTCCTCGAGGCAGTTTTCGGCTGTTTCATTGACCGCCCCGGCCATGTGCGTCAGCAGGACGCCCAGCCCCTCCTCACTGACAATATGCAAAGTGTCCTGCATCAGGCCGGCTCGCAACTGTTCCTCCACCTCCCAGGCATGGGCGTTCATATCAAGGCTTTCAGCCGCCGCCGCCGCATCCTCCCAATCGGGCAGCACGGCGATGTCGGCTTCCGGAAAGCCAAGACCGTCCATGAACATGCGGGCATCATGTGTGCTGGTTCGGCTCAGCGGCTCCCCCAGGGCGGCAAACCAATTCACGCGCATGGCGCGGTCGGTGAAATTGCGCAGCAGGGCCAGCACCGGCATTTCCGCCTCGAGGTTCTGCAGCATTTCGGTGTCCGCCCCTTCTGCGGGGAGGCCGGCGTCCGGGGCGTTTTCATTTTGGTCATCAGGCATCATGAGCGGCATTCCTGTCAGAAAACTTAGCGGCGTGGCCCCCGTTTCCGGCGGTACTCCAGTTTGAACTCCTGGTCATCTATATCATTTCTGCGCCGCAGGTCACGC
The DNA here is from genome assembly GCA_049890195.1 of Parvibaculales bacterium. GTDB lineage: Bacteria > Pseudomonadota > Alphaproteobacteria > RS24 > RS24 > JAYQKL01. The sequence goes on along the minus strand of JBMHBY010000003.1, from coordinate 228,510 downwards.
AATAAAACCGTCACCACCTGACCCTGCGCATCGACCACCCGCCACCCGCGCAGGCGAACCGGGTCGGTTTCCAGAACCATGTAGAGGCGTCCGGGAATGCCGCCCTCCGGGTCTTGCAGCAAAAGTTCGGCCAGTCCGGCATTGCTGGTGACGCCGAGCAGCGCCTCTTGTTCTGCCAAGCCGCTTTCGCTGGCAAAAAACAGTGGCAGCGGGGTGGCAGACACCGGATAGGTGGCCGGCGGCTTGCCGGCCTGTTCCTGCACATATAAAGTCCCGCCATCCACCATGACAATCTGTGTGAGCGGGCTGTCATAGGTGAATTTGAGGCGTCCGGGGCTGCGGTACAAAAACCCGCCCTCGGCCGTCGCGCCGTCGGGGCTGATTTGCAGGAACCGGCCCTCCAGCCCGCCGAGCCCCTGTATGTAAGAGGACAGGGTGTCAAGCAGGACCCGTTCCTGTGGCGACCACTTTGACGCCGGCGCCTTTGCAGGGTTTTCCGCGCCCCCCTGCCCCGGCCAGGCCAAGGCGAGCATCAGCCCCAAAACGGTTGCACGCAATCCCGCGGGTCGGATGTTAAGGATGGGCCGCATGGTCAATGTTTGCCGGCCAGAACTTCACGCTTGCCGGCATGGTTGGGCGGGCTGATGACCCCCTCCTCCTCCATTTTTTCAATCAGGCTGGCGGCGCGGTTATAGCCGATTGACAGGCGGCGTTGGACATAACTTGTCGAGGCGCGGTTGTCGCGGGTGACAATGGCGACGGCCTGGTCATAAAGGCTTTCTCCGGCCGGTTCGTCGCCCATGCCGGGCGCCTCCTCCGGCTCGGTGGTCACGGCCTCCACATAATCGGGCCGGGCTTGTTTTTTGAGGAATTTGACGACCTTCTCAACTTCGGCGTCAGAGACAAAAGGGCCATGTACGCGCTGCAACCGCCCGCCACCCGCCATATACAGCATATCGCCCATGCCCAGCAGCTGTTCCCCGCCCTGCTCGCCCAGCACGGTGCGGCTGTCGATTTTGCTGGTCACCTGAAACGAAATGCGGCTCGGGAAGTTGGCTTTGATGGTGCCGGTGATGACGTCCACGGATGGGCGCTGGGTGGCGGTGATCAAGTGTACGCCTGCCGCCCGCGCCATTTGCGCCAGACGCTGGATGGCCCCCTCAATCTCCTTGCCGGCGACCAGCATCAAATCCGCCATTTCATCAATGACAATGACGATAAACGGCAGTTTTTCCGGCTGGATGGCCTCCTCCTCATACTGGGCGGCGCCGGTTTCGGGATCAATGCCGACCTGAACTTTGCGGGTCAGCGTTTCGTTTTTGGCGAGCGCCTCGTCCATACGCTCATTATAGCCGTGAATGTTACGGACCCCGATTTTGGACATTTTCCGATAGCGGTTCTCCATTTCCTGTACGGCCCATTTCAGCGCAACAACAGCCTTTTTCGGCTCGGTGACAACCGGCGCCAGCAAATGCGGGATGCCGTCATATACGGACAGCTCAAGCATTTTCGGATCGACCAGAATGAGCCGGCATTCAGCGGGTGTCATGCGGTAGAGAATGGACAGGATCATGGCATTCACCCCGACCGACTTGCCAGAGCCGGTTGTGCCGGCGACCAGCAGATGCGGCATGCGTGACAGGTCACTCAGCACCGGCCCGCCGCCGATGTCCTTGCCAAGGGCCATGGGCAGGCCGCCGCTGTTTTTCTCAAATTCTGCGCTTGACAATAATTCCCGCAGATAAACCGTTTCTCGGTCCTGGTTGGGCAGCTCGATGCCGATGACATTCTGACCCGGCACGGTTGCGACGCGGCAGGCAATGGCGCTCATCGAGCGGGCAATGTCATCAGCCAGGCCGACAACCCGCGAGGCCCTGATGCCGGCGGCCGGCTCCAGCTCATACAGGGTGACGACCGGACCCGGGCGGACTTTGAGCACCTTCCCCTTGACGCCGAAATCCTGCAACACCCCCTCCAGCAGGCGGGCATTGGACTGCAGGGCGTCTTCACTGATTTTTTTGCTGTTGCGTTGGCGGTTTTCCGTCAGCAGGCGCAGGGGCGGCAATTCAAAACTGCCGGGCCCGTCAAACGCCATGGCATGCTGGTCTTCACGGCTTGCCCGTTTGCCGGGCCTGGGCTTTTTGGTGGGTATTTCAACGGGTATGTCTTGCGCCGCCGGCTTGGTTGGTGTGGCCTTTTTGGGCCGCGCCTTGGGGGCCGGTGCAGTTGGCGCGTCGTCTTCAGCGCCGGCGAGGGATGCGGCGGCGGTTGATTTGCTGAACGCGGCCGGCACGGCGGACAGGCGCGCTGTTGCCGCTGCGGCCACCTGCTTGAGACGACCCATCCAGTCCTCATCTTGTTTTGCTTCGGTTTCAGAATTGCGGGCGGTGACGCGGCGGCGCAGGCTTGTCGACAAGGCTCCGGCCCCGACAAAAGCGGCGCGGGACAGCTTCAGGGTTACACGCAGCCAACCGGCGGCCGTCAGGGCCAAAATAATGCCGAGAACGGTCAGGCCAAGGCCCGACGCAAAAGCATAACCAGTGATGTTCATGCCCAAGGTGGGGGCCGTCAGACTCAACCATTGCAGGAGCATTTGGCCGATCAGCCCGCCTGCAACCGGAGCAACCAACAACTGGGCATTGTCCGTCAGCCCCCCCGGGGCCGGCGGAAACAAAAGGGCGGCACCCAAGGAGCTGCAGATGATGCCTGCGACCCATGCCAACACCCGCAGATAAGCAAGGGACAGGGCTTTGTGGTGCAATCGGCGCCAGCCGTAAGCGGCCAGCGCCGGCAGTGTCGCCCAGGCGCCAAGACCGAAAAACTGATAGGCCTGATCCGAAAACACCGCGCCACCGAGCCCCAGCCAGTTTTGCGGGGTTGCATCCGTCGCCCTGTTCCAGCTCGGGTCCATCGCATTGTGGCTGACCAGCGCCAGGGCCGCTGCTGTCGTTGCGGCGAGAACAGCCAGCCCCAACAGCTCTACCCCGCGCGAGGCAGCAAATATGGTGGCTCGGCGCCCAAGGCCCTGCAGATAAGCGGTTGCGCGATTTTGTTTGCGTGCAGCCATGGCCTATTTTACTCCATTTTCATCCAAACATTCACGCAGTTTCAGCAGGGCGGCTTCGGTTTTTTGTGGCGGGTCAACCAAGGCCAGGCGGATATAGGCATCGCCCGGGTTGCCGTTTTGTGTGTCGCGGGAGAGATAGGCGCCGGGCAGAACCCGCAAACCGGCCTGCTGCCAGAGCTGCTGCGCTGCCGCAACCCCGTCCCCGACATCGAGCCAGAGGAAAAACCCGCCTTGCGGCCTGTAAAAACCGTAACGCCCGCCCAAAAGGCTTTCAGCCAGATCGAATTTTTCTTGGTACAGGGCGCGGCTGGCCGCGGCATGGTCGTCATCCCCCCAGGCCAGCGCTGCCGCATTGAGGGTGGCAATCGGGGTTTGTGGCCCGGCGATCAGGCGAAAACCGTAAAACGCCTCCATAATCCTTTCGCCGCCGGCGCAGAACCCGGAGCGCAGGCCCGGCAGGTTGGAACGTTTCGACAAAGAATGAAAAACCACAAGATTCTCCGCCTTTTCCGGTCGTGCGGCCGCCACCTGCAGGGCAGAGACGGGCGGTTCAGCCTCAAGGGCGCGGTCATATATGTCGGCGTAACATTCATCCATGATGACCAAAAAATCATGTTTGGCGGCCAGCCCCAACAACCGGTCGAGATAATCCGCCGGCGCAACCGCCCCCTGCGGGTTGGCCGGTGAGCACATGAAAAAAGCCCTGAGACTGTCGTAGTCCTCATCTGTCGGGGCGTCGAGATCAGGTAAAAAGCCGGTGGCGGCGGTCGCGTTCAGGTAAAGCGGCGCTGCGCCGGCGGCCAAGGCCGCCGCGGCATAGACCTGATAAAACGGGTTCGGCATGGCCATCCGGGTCTTGCCGGCGGTGTCGGGCCTGGCAAGCTGGGCCAGCAGAAACAACCCTTCGCGGGTGCCACTGACCGGAAGGATTTGATGGTCGGATACGAACAGTGCGGAGACACCAAACCGTCGGGTCAGCCAACCGGATACGGCGCTGCGCCAGCCTTCCAGGCCCCCGATCGGCGGATAGCGGCCATAGCTGTTGTCGTCAGCCAGGGCGGCCTGCGACAAATACTGCAACACAAAAGATGGCGGTGGGTGCCGGGGCTCCCCAATCGTCATGTTGATGGCCTCTTCCGGTGTGGTGCCGGGCGGAACGCCGTCCAGAAGGGCGCGCAGACGGGCAAAAGGCCCGATCCCCAGATCTCCTTGTGCGCCAAAAGACATGAAAACGCTCCTTGTGCGGCAGGGCAACAAACGAACCACAACTATAGACTAATTCGTTTTTTTCAAAACCGGACAGGCAATAAAAAACCCGCCGACCGAAGCCGGCGGGTTTTGAGATCATCGCCCGGCCGTTCAGCGCATGCCGGCCAGGCCCGCTTCCGGCTCAGCCTGGATTTTATGGATGGCCAGGTCAGCGCCCATCAGCTCTTCCTCCTCGCTCAGGCGGATGCCGACAAGTTTCTTCAACCCGCCATAGACGAGCAGGCCGCAGGCAAAGGCATAGCCGCAACCGACAAGGCTGCCGATCAGCTGTGACATGAAGCTGACACCGCCGAGACCACCCAAGGCCTCCTGCCCGAAAATGCCGGCGGCAATGCCACCCCACAAACCGGCGAGACCGTGCAGCGGCCACACACCCAGAACATCATCAATCTGCAGCTTTTCCTGACAAACCGTGAAGAAGACAACAAACACGCCTCCACCGACCGCGCCGGTCACGAAGGAGCCGAGCGGATGCATGACACTGGAGCCGGCGCAGACCGCCACCAAGCCCGCCAGGGCACCATTATGGATGAAGCCGGGGTCGTTTTTGCCGACGATGATGGCGGCCAGAATGCCGCCGACCATGGCCAGCAGGGAGTTCATGGCGACGAGACCGGAGACACCTTCCAGCGACTGCGCTGACATGACGTTGAAGCCGAACCAGCCGACACACAGCATCCAGGAACCCAGCGCCAGCCAGGGGATGGATGACGGCGGAAAAGCCGTCCCTTTGGGGCCGTAGCGGCCGGTACGGGCGCCGAGCATGATGACGGCGCCAAGGGCCGCCCACCCGCCGACGCCATGGACGACTATGGAGCCGGCAAAATCATTGAACGGTGCACCGAATGTGCCCTCAAGCCAACCCTGCAGGCCGAAATTGCCGTTCCAGATGACCCCTTCAAAGAAAGGATATACAAGCGCAACCAGGATCGCGGAGGCAATCAGCTGCGGCACGAATTTTGCCCGTTCCGCAATCCCGCCGGAAATAATGGCGGGAATGGCGGCCGCAAATGTCAGCAGGAAGAAAAATTTAACCAGTCCCAGACCCTGCGGGTCGAACCCGCCGGCGGCATCATCGCCTTGAATAATGGCTGCGCTGGACAGGAAATCGATGCCGTAAGCGACACCATAACCGATAAAGAAATAAGCCACAGTGGATACGGCAAAATCTGAAATGATTTTGACCATCGCATTCACCTGGTTTTTTTTGCGCACTGTGCCGACCTCAAGGAAGGCAAACCCAGCGTGCATTGCGAACACCAAAATGGCGCCCATCAATAGAAAGAAGACGTCACCGCCAACGGCATTGGTCATGATAAACTCCTCAAAATGTGTAGTCGCCCCATCTAAGCAAAATCTGTGCCAAAAAACGGCGCCAGGCCCGGTCGGGGATCCCCAGAAACATGCCGCTTCGCAGGTGTTTGGCCAATATTTCTGCACAATTAATGTGCAATATTTTAATAACCTTGAAACACTGTCCAATAATTGGGCACACAGACCATATGCCGCTGGTCGCTGTTGTTTTCGCACTGGACAGTTTTGTGTGCCTCGGTCATTTTGTGGATATGTCTGAAATGCGGCAGATACCTGATTGCAATGCCATTGTTGTTGGCGCCGGTCTGGCCGGTCTGGCCGGGGCTTTGGCCTTGGCGAATGCCGGAGCGACGGTCTATCTGTGTGATGCCGGCAGGCGGCCGAACGGCAAAAGCGGCGGCGTTAAGGCGGATCCAAGGGTGACGGCCCTCAGTCCGTCATCCGTCACCATGTTGGAGGCTTTGGGGGTGCCGGGTGATTTACGGGCGGTCCCGGTCGCCGGCATGCAGGTGACGGCGGCTCATCCGGATGCCGGTCTGGGGGGCGGCCTGCTGGCCTTTGGGGATGCCGGTCAGACAGATGCGCCTCTGGCTTACATACAACCCAATGGCGATCTGCACCGCAGCCTGTTGGCGGCAGCCGGGGCGCACCCGGATATCCGGCTTATTTTTGATGCAACAATTGAGCGGGTGGATGTGCAGGATGCGCAGGCCGCGCTGGTCTGTGCCGATGGGCAGGTGTTTCAGACGCAACTCTTGATCGGTGCGGATGGGCGCAGGTCCGTCATGCGTCAACAGGCCGGCATTGCTGTGCATGACCATGATTACGGCGCCACAGCGATTGTGACCACCATCACCCATACCGCGCCACATGAGCAGATTGCCCGCCAGTTTTTCAAGCCGGGCGGCCCGCTGGCCTGTCTGCCGCTGGGCAAGGCCCGCAACGGCTGGCTGACATCTGTTGTCTGGCCTGAGACAAACGAGCTGGCGGCGGCCCTGCTGGGCTTGCGCCGCAGGGATCTGCAGGCTGAACTGGCGGATCGTCTGGATGGTTTGCTCGGCGAGGTCATCCAAATTCAACCACCTGTCAGCTATCCGCTGGGTCTGATGTTGGCCGAAACCTATGTGGGTCAACGCATGGCCCTGCTCGGGGAGGCGGCGCATATCATTCATCCGCTTGCCGGCCAGGGGTATAATCTGACATTGCGTGACGCGGCGCAACTTGCGGACTGTTTTTATGACGCCCGGCGGCTCGGGCTGGATGTCGGGGCGGCGACAACACTTGCGCACTATGACAGCTTGCGCCGGCGCGACGTCAGCTTGATGGCGTCGGCCACACATGTGTTCGCCACGGCTTTCTCCGGGCGCAGAACCCTTCTGACACCCTTACGCAAGGCGGTTTTCAGTGCCGCCAACCGCCTGCCGTTTGTGCGCCATCATGCCAACCGGACCGCTGATATGGGCCTCGGTCCGGCGCCGCGGCTGCTGCGGGGGGAGGCGTTTGACGGCTAGCCCTTGACCGGGGCTTTGATGGGGGGTTTTACAGAGCGCGGGCCTCTTCCGGAAGCAGAACCGGGATGCCGTCGCGGACCGGAAACGCCAGTTTCGCCTTTTTGCTGATCAGTTCGTCGTTTTCGGCATCCCAGTGCAGGCGGGTGTGGGTCAGCGGGCAGACAAGGATTTCAAGCAGCGCCGCGTCAATGGTGTTGGCCGAGCCTTTTTGTGTCATGTCAAAACCTGTTGCATTGGATCATTGTATTTGCGGCGGTTCACCCTGCGACTGCGCCAGGATAATCTCGCCGAAAGCGATCAGGATGTCGGCGCGCTGGGCCAGTGACTCGGCCTCCAGCAAGGCCTGTTTTTCCTGCGGACTGAACGGGCTGACAACACTGAGGGAATTGACCAGCTCCTCATCCGTGGAATTGTTGATGGACTCCCAGTCCGCGCTCAACTCGTGCGTATCCAGATAGGTGCGCACAATGTCGAGCAGGCGGGTCCGGTTGACAGGTTCCATACCGTAGCCCTGAACAAGGTCGGCTTCATAGGCCGCGAAATCTGCGGCAACCTGACGATAGGGGGTCACGCAGTCAATCTCGTGGATGATCCGGAAGCGAGATACGCCGGTCAGGCTGATCAGCATCCGCCCATCATCCGTCTCCATATAGGATGTGATGCGTCCGGCACATGCCGTCCGGTTGAGTGCCGGCAGCCCGTCAGGATGCAGCGGTTGTTCATGGTCAGGCTGCACCATGCCGATCAAGCGGTGATTGGACAGCGCGTCATCGACCATTTTGAGATAGCGCGGCTCAAAAATATTCAGCGGGATGACAACCCGCGGCAGCAGCAGGGATCCGGAGAGCGGGAATACCGGCAAGGTTTCGGGTAAATCAGCCGCGGAGGCATATTTCTTGAACATGGTTTTGCCTTAACTGAATAAAAGTGATGACAGGCGACGCCGGCCGCTGACCGTCACCTCGTCCGTGGCGCCATAGGCGTCGAAAAGCTCAATCAATTGCTTGCGGGCGGCATCCTCATTCCAGCCCGGCGCCTTTTCGATGATGGCCAGCAACGCCTCCACCGCCTCTTCCCTGCGTCCGGCGGCATGATGCACCAAAGCCAGATCAAAGCGTGCCTGATGGTCGTTTTCATTGTCCGCCAGCCGGTCCAGAAACTCATCTGCGTCCCCCATATCTCCGGCTTTTTCAGCAAGCTCCAGCCGGGCTTTCAGGGCCAGAACATCTGGGTTGTTGCTGTCTTTGGCGGAGATGCCGGCAAGGATTTCGCGGGCGGCGTCGCCTGCGTCAATGTCAATATAGGCCGTGGCCAGACCGGTCAGGGCGGCGACATTGTCGTCCTCCAGATCAAGGGCGGCTGAAAAAAATTCAACGGCCTTGCCGCTGTCACCGGCCTCAAGCGCCGCGGTGCCGGCGGCGACCAGTTTTTCCAAATCAGACGGCCCCAGCTCGGCACCGAGGTTTTTCTCCAGAAATTTCTTCAGCTCACTTTCCGGCAGCGCCCCCATGAAGCCGTCCACCGGCTGACCGTTTTTGAAGGCGAATACGGCAGGGATCGACTGGACCTGCAGCTGTTGGGCGACCTGCGGGTGTTCATCAATGTTCATCTTCGCAAGTTTCACCGCACCGCCGGCATCGGTGACGAGCTTTTCAAGCACCGGGGTCAACTGTTTGCACGGGCCGCACCAGGGCGCCCAAAAATCAACCAGAACCAGCCGTTCACGGGAGGCTTCTATGACATCAGGCAGAAAAGTTGCTGTGCTTGTGTCAATGATCATGCCGGCGCTGTCCGGTTGCGCCGGTGTGCCGGCAGGGGCTGGGGGGGTCTGCTCATGTTCCATTTGTTTTCCTCACTCTGCCTATAAATGGGGGTTTTCAAAGCGTTTGCCAAGGGGGGACCGGGATAAAAATGGCTTGGGTGCAAAACACGCTTGCAATGCGCAGCCCTATGGGGCATAAAAACCTCGCTGACATCGCATCAGCCGCTTAGCGGGCGTAGCTCAGGGGTAGAGCACAACCTTGCCAAGGTTGGGGTCGTGAGTTCGAATCTCATCGCCCGCTCCATATTTCACAATTTTTTTACAATGGTTCCAAAAAATTGGTTCCAAAAAAATGGTTCCAAAAAAAATCTGCACCGGCCGCTGCGGGTGGTCACGTCCACTTTTGCCCCCCCAACGAAACTTTAAAAACTTGACGTTTTTCCAATAAATTTTAGGCTTATTTATGCCTGATTTCCGTTATGGACATGGAAACAAACGATTTGCCGCCGGCCGGCGCGGCCAATGGCCATGCCAGTCGGTCTTGGTCTGTCTGGTTCTTGTCATCACAATCGCCGGCTGCTCGGAGACTTCCGCGCCGCCAAAGGCGGAGGGGGCGGGAAATGAACTGTTTTGCAAAAGGCTTGCGGAGATCCGTGAAGCCCGGCACCCAGTCAGCCCGGCCCAAAACGAACTCATCGGCCACGCTGAACATATCGCCAGATTGTATGAGGCGGCCCCTGAGGCCATCTCCGCCGACCTTTTGTCCATACATCAAATCCTTTCCGCATCGCGGGATGCAAAAGGCACGGACACCTTACTGACCTTTCAGACTCTGACAGACCCCGAATTGGCGGGACATGAGGGCCGGGTTGCGCAATTCGCCCGGGAGGTCTGCGGCATTTCGGATGGGGACACAACATATTTTGTTGATCATGTCGGGCAGAGACAAAACGCATGTCCAGGCTGGCCGCTGACAGGAAGCCCTTTGACCAATGACCGATTTCCCTATTTATTGGACACGTCATCAGCCAATTACTTTTCAAACATATTTTTTTCCGGACCGAAATTTAAAATGCGTGACGGGATGATTTATGTTCCTCATGGCGGGAAGGTGACGTTCAGGGGGGAGTACCCTTTTGCCGGATATTTCGGATTTCACCCCAATGACATGGCTACGAATAATTTGCAGACATTGATGGATGTTGACATCGTGCCCGATGCGGGCAGCCACAATCCATGGCGGGGGCCTGCACAAAAAGGCAAAGGGCGGAACTACACAGCCCATCTGGTTTTTGATGAACTGCCTGAACAGCCCGAAATAAATACAAGCTATGTCGGCAAAACAAAATCAGGCAAAAAAAATTACGCAACCTTTCAAATATATCGTGTCTATGGTGCCGACCTGCCGAGCCTGCCGCCAAATTCAGCTGGCGTCTTGTTGCCGTCCATTACTGTTCGGGACAAGAAGGGGAGGGTTCTGGAGCACCACCCTAAATGCAACCCTTATCCTGAAGGGTTTGACCCGCCCTCTGACAACACCCGCTTTCCGGCTTTTCCGGTGCCCGACCATCGGGCGCAGGCCGATGCTGGTAAATTCAATTTAAAGGGCAATTTTGGCCTGGGTGTTGATCTTTTGTCGAACGGGGATGTGCTTTACATCAGTTCATTTTATGGCCGGGCCCATGGTGAGGTTTTTGCGATCCGGGCAAAAAAACCAAAAACCATTCATGCAGAAGAGGGGCGTTTTGCATGGTCAGACGACCTCGATTTTCGCATGTGGACCGCCTGCACCTATAATTTCTGGAATGGTAAGGCAAATGATTGCCTGGTGGATCATGAGGTTCTTACGGATGAGGACGGCTTTTATACCCTGCTTGTCACTGAGGCCAAGAACAGGCCGCGAAATGCGTCAGATGAAAACGGCATCACATGGATGGATGCTGGAAATTTTTTTGACGGACAGATCAGCTTCCGCATGCTGCCGAAAAACGCCCCTTTTTTGCTGCGGCTGAAACAGGACATCATGGATGACAGGCACTCACCATTTCGTCCGGTATCAGCGTTTTGCTCGCGTGCCACATTTGAGTTGGGTGGATTTGAGGCCTGTCGGGACGAGGCGCGCATCACACAGTAGGCGGTGCAATTAACGCAGCGCCCGCTCAGGCCCCTTATTCCCCTGCCCTGTGCACAGCCACAACTTCGGTCATGCCGGGCGGGATGGTGAATAGTCGGGTGGTCACCATGGTGCGTTTTTGTTGGGGCAAGGTGCGGCCGCTGGTGTCAATTTGCCAATTTGTCAGCACCTGGTCGTCCTGACCCATCAGATAAATGTCGATTTTCCCCATTTTCTGGGGTGTTTGCGTGTTGTTGAGCAGGTCGATATTGATCAGCAGCGTTTCACCCAGCCGGCTGTTCAGGGTCTCATGCGTGACCGAGACGACCCGCAGGCCATCCGTCAGCCCGGCGGTGTTAGGGGGGACCGTAAGGCCTTTTTCAACAAAATAATAAAACCCGACCGTGGCGCCGCTGATCAACCCAAGCAGAAAAACAGCTCTGGCAAAACGTCGGAACCTGCCGCTTTTTGGTGGTTTTGCGCGTTGCAGGGCCAAATCTGCCATGGCGGCAGGGGTCTGGGCGGCAGGGGTCTGGGCGGCGTTGGCGGCAACGTCTTGTGGTGCGAGCGTATCGTCAATCACAAGAATGACGTTGTCATCCTCAGCCGCTTCCGTAAGCCCTGTTTCCGGATCAAGGGCTGCTTCCGGGTCATGGTGCTGGCCCGCATCGGCCTCATGGTCTCCCTCAAGGTCCCCCTCATCATCGGCCTCGGCCGCAGGGTCAAGAATGACAAAACCCTCTTCGACATCATCCAGCAGATTGTCGGGGTCCGTTGCACTTATGGTGGCATCAGGGGTTGCCAAGGGCTCAGAATTGTCAAAAACCCCCGGTTCCGAAGGTTCCGAAGGCGGCGGCAACTCCTCCCCGGTTTGAGCCTGATGGATGAAACTGGCAAGGTCTTGTTCGGAAAAGTTGTGGCTGTCCACCTGCTCCTGCGGGGTCAGATCAAGACTGTCCACTTTGTCCAATGCATCAATTGCATCGGCTGAGAGTCTGGATGCCAGAGAGCCCTGTTTCTTTCTGGATTTAAAGCCGAAAAAACGCAACATTTCACCTTTGTAGAAATCAACCAAATCGGAGTATATTTTTATTCACCGAAAGAGCCAAACAATTTGTTCGGCCTCAGGTGTTTGGAGTTGAAGTTGCGTGGTCTGAGACAGGCTTTATGGTTGGGCATTGTCGGCCTTTGGGGGGCCGATGCTTTTGCTGAATTGCCCGATGACCCATGCCCCCAACCGGTCAGTGCCTTTCACATCAGTTCCCCGCATGCCCTCTCCGGCGAATTCATGGCGGCGCTGCCGGGTTTCGGCATGCCTGCCTGTTATGGCGCGGGCGGCTCGCTCGCCGTGACTGAGGCGCTGGCCGAAAATCTGATGGCCAACAGCCTGGCCTTCAACACCATTGATGTGCAGGCCCCGGATGAAGGCGGCGTCGTGCATGTCACGGTGAATGTTGACGGGGCCGCACCCGAAACAACCAGCATCTTCAAACCGCTGCGGCCCGGCGAGGTTGATCTGTCGGTCTCCAAGATTGTCGGCATCCCCAGTGAGGGCAGCCGCCTGAAACTGTTTGCCGCCTTGTCGGGTCAAAGCGCCCGCAGTCTTGGCACCGGCTTGTCAGTGACGTGGTTGCGTGACGGCGAGGCCGTGCCCGGCGCGGACGAAATAGACTATGTGTTAACCGTCGAGGATGTCGGCGCCGTCATGTCGGCGCGGGTGTCGGTCTTGGACGCAGACGGCCGGCCTCAGGTCACGAAAGTGGTCAGTATGAGCGAGCCGGTGCAGGAGATTGAGCGGCTGCCCTATCTGGACAGTTTGGAGATTACGGGGATTCCGGCGGCGGGCAATGAGTTGACGGTCAGCTATATGTTCACCGACCCCAACCCGTCGGACTCCGAAGGCGACACCGGCATTGTCTGGCTGCGCGACAACCGGGTGATTGCCGGTGCTGTCGGACCCAGCTACGTTCTGCAGCCTGAGGATATCGGAAAACAGATTTCCGTTCGGGTCATACCGCGCAGCGATGACGGTTTGGAGGGGCGTGCCGAGATTGCGGTGCTGCAGCGCAAAATCGCCGGCACCACCCGACTGGCCGAGAGTCTGCCCACGCCCGGCGCCCCGCCGAAGGTGATTGCCGAGGGGCTGACCTTCCGCCCCGGTGATACAGAGCTTTTTACAGGTGTGACCTATGAGCAGTCCGGCCTCTTGACGGATGAGGATTTTGAAAGCCTGACGCAGGACCTGAAAGGACGCCAGATTGACCGCGACCTGATGCGGGATCTGCTGGAGCGGGTCAATGCGCTCTATCTTGAGCGCGGATACGAGCTGTCACGGGCTTTGCTGCCGCAGCAGCAGATTGCTGACGGGCGGGTCCGGCTGCAGCTGGTTGAGGCCAAGGTCGGGGCGCTTGAGGTCAAGGGCGCCAAACGGCTCAACCCATCCTTTGTTGTCAGGTCGCTGGGCATTCAACCCGGTGACTGGATTTCCCTTGCGGCGCTGGAAACGTCATTGCGCCGGTACAATGCGACCAACAAAAGCAAAATCACCACTGAGGTTGCGGCCGGTTCTGAATTTGGCGAAACCGATGTTTTCATCAAGGTACAGGAGCCGGAGTTTGTCGAGCTGCCGAGTTTGCGGGCCGACAACTATGCTTCGGACGTCTCCGGGTTTAACCAGCAATCCCTCAACATGACCTTCAACAACCTGCTCGGTCATGATGATGAAACGACCATCAGCTATCTCGACAGCCGGGGGACGCGGTCGGCCAGCCTGAGCTTTTCCATGCCGCTTTCCACATCCGGCACAAACCTCTCGATCAGCGCCACCGAGTCCAACACCCGGTTTGTCGAAGACGGGCCGGGCGCGTCTGATACGGTCGGCACCCGCGGGGACAGCTATGTGAACACCATCGGCATTTCGCATCCGCTCTACTTCGACGACAAGCTGGCCGTGTTCGGTGCGCTTTCGATCGCCGACAGCTATTCCGATGTGACCTTGATCAACTCCCTGGAGAAGCTGACCGAAACAGAAATCACCAAGATCTCACTGTCTTTGCCGGTCAGCTATGAGGCTGACCGCTTCAAAATGTCAGTGACGCCAAGCGCCAATATGCTGGACACATCAACAAAGTCAGAGGTTTTCGGCGTGTTGAACGATGATTGGCTGCAGGTCTATAAGCTGGATGCCTCCGCCTCGCGCTATATCAATAAATATCTGACGGTCAGCGGCCGGGTTGAGGGCGCCTACACCAGCGACAAGCGGTCTCTGAATTTCCCCTCAGAGGTCATCACCATTGGCGGGCCACGCTCGGTGCGTGCCTATCAGCCGGGCGCGTCCAGCGGCATGAAGGGCTATCTGGTGTCGTTGGAGGCGCGTTCCGAGCTGGCGAATTGGGGGTTGTTCACCCTGCCGGAATGGATGCCGTCGGTCCAGCCCTACATATTTTATGATTACGCCTTTGCCCAAAGCCGCGCCGACATCCGGGACCGCCAGGATTATTGGTCCGGTTATGGCCTGGGTGTCTCGATACCGGTATTGACCGATTATCTGAGTTTCGACATTTACCATGCGCGCGCGCTCGACAGCAGCGTGCATGAGGCTCAAAAGAAGGCCGCCAAGGATGAGCCGGTTAAATTTTCATTGGTGGCGCGCATCAAATTCAATGATGATAAGGAGTAAGAGAGGGAGTGAACGCTATGGAAGAGAAACGTGATTGGTTGTTGATCGGGCTTGGTTTGTGGGGGCTGGTTTCAGCCGTCGTGCTGGGCATCGTCGCCTGGAGCCATTTGTCCAATTCTGTCTATACATCCGGTGTGCAGGCCGGGGCGACACAGGCGGCGGCGACAATTTACAATGACATTATCGACAAATCCGCGAACAATAAGTGCAATACGGTCTTTGTGCAGTATGAGGGGCGCAGGGTTGACCTGATCAATACGCGTTGCCTGCAGGTGCAGCCGGAGGAGGGTGAAGAGAAGGCTGAATAACAGCCTTCAGGTGGGCCATGGCTAAGGTGGTGAAACAGAACGGCGCCAAGCTGATTTCCTATGTGCTCGGCATGACCCAGGTGGTCGTGCCGCCCATGGCCTATGCCCAATCCTCAGGCGCCCAGATTGTCCCGGACGGGCGCACCCAGACCTCGCTCAGCGTTGACGGACGTGTGACCGATGTGCGCACCCAGACCATTCAGGGTACGACGGGGCTGAACTCCTTTTCGGTGTTTGATGTGCATCGCGGCAATCAGGTCAATCTGCACCTGCCCGACAACACCGACAATCTGATCAATTTTGTCCACGACAAGGAGACCCGGATTGACGGGCTGCTGAATGCCTATAAGAACGGGCTGATCGGCGGTAATGTCTATTTCCTGAACCCCTATGGCATTTATGTCGGTGAAAGCGGCATCATCAATGCCGGTCAGGTGAGTCTGCAGACGCCGACGCACGATTTCATGGCCAATCTGTTCCAGCCGACCGGTTTGATGTCGCCGGGTGTGGTCAGCCAGATATTGTCGAACGGCGCTCCGATCTCACGCACCGGTCTGATTTCTGTCACCGGGCAGATCAATGCGCTGGAGGCGGTTTCCGTCGAGGCCGGGCGCATTGATGTCAGCGGTGCCATTGAGACGGGTGAGCCGGCACGGGTGGCGATAGAAAATGTCGTCAACAGCGGCCGGCAGGCGACGCAGTATGTTGATCTCGATGCTGTTCCGGCTGCACCGCAGGTCCGCTTGGCCAGTGAGACCGATCTGGTGATCACCGGCCGTGTGGCGGCGGAGGGCGCCTGGGTGCCCCTGCCCGGCTCCATCCATATCACCGCGGGCGAGAACCTCACAGCCGGCAATGGAGCTGATATCAGCGCCGACGGGTTTGGTGACGGCGCCCATGGCGGCACGGTGGTGCTGTTTGCCGACCAGCGTGCTTTGATTGAGGACGGCGCCCGGGTCAGCGCCAATGCAAGCGGTGCCGGTGATGGCGGGTTTGTTGAGTTTTCCGCCCGTGAAACGGTTGAGCTGTCCGGCGGGCGGCTTGAGGCAACATCCGAAGCGGGCACAGACGGCACGGTTTTGATTGACCCGGAGAACATTGTCCTGTCAAGCGACCTGCTGCGCGATGACGGCGTGGCCGAGGGCGGCGCCTCAGGCGGCGGCACAAGCTGGTCCGCCGGCAGCCTGACCCTGCAGGCCGATGACACCATCACCTTGAACGCCAATGTCACGGTTTCCAGCCGCGATGTCGCCAACCCCTCCGTCGCCGGCAATCATGAGACCGGGGCCTCAATCGGCGACTCCGGCGACATCACGCTTGAAGCCGACAACATCACCCTCAACAGCGGGGCCAAAATTCTGGCGCATGTTGAGGACGGCAGCTCTTATGCCGCCGGGGATGTGGCGTTGCGGGCGCACAGTGAGAACAGCTCAGCCATTTCCCTGACCTCGGCCACCCTCAGCGGCGATGCCGTAACCGTCGAGGCCCGCGCGGTCAACAGCCCGCTCTCCGTCTATTCCGACCCGCTGTCAACGGCCACCAGCTCCATTGCCCTGTCGTCCAGCACCATCAATGCGGCCGGCAATCTTGATGTTTCGGCGACCACTTTGCAGGACAAGGCGGCGGTCACGGGTGCGTTGGTCAGTTTTGACTCGCGCACCGCAACGGCCACGGTCGATGTGACCGACACCAACCTTACTGCCGGCGGCAATGTGTCGATCCTGTCGGACGCTGATATAGTCACCGATCTGACGCCGACTGGCTGGGCCAGCTTTTCGACCGTCCTGCCCCTGAACGTGCAGGCTGCGGTGACGACGGCGCAAGCCACCACCACGGTCGATGGCGGGACGACCATCACGGCGACAACCGGCAGCACCAGCATTGACAGTCAGGCCGGCACCAGCTCGACCCTTTATGCGGAGGCGAATTTCCCGGCCGTCGCCTTTACCGGCGCCGTCGGCGTTTTGACGACCCGGGCGGAAACCGTGATTGAAGGCACCACCGACATTGAGACCCGCGACAGCCTTTATGTCGGGTCACAATCCAACACCATTTCCAATGCCGTGGCCGACGCCTCGTCCGGTGCCGGCGGCCTGTCCGGCGCGTTGGGGTTTGCCGTATCCCTGATTGACTCCAGCAGCACGGTCAAATTCCAGGGTGCGGCAACTGCAGATGTCACCGGCGGCGACATGACCGTCAGTGCGGATAATGTGTTGCAGAATTTGACAGCCGCCCGCGCCGCCAATGACGCCACGACCGAGGATGCCGAGAACGCCTTTTCCGACGGCATCGACTCGACACCGGGCATGGATACGATGATTGGCGGCCAGTCCATCGGCGATGTTTTGAAGGATACGTTCAACACGGCCTTGGGCAATGTGACGGACAGTTTGACCGGCGGCAATGATGCGGATTCAGACGGCAATACCTTGCAGGTGGCCGGCGCGGTCGGCTTTTCGCGGGTGGACAACCGCACCTCCGCCTTTATCGGGACATCCGATGATGAGGCGACCGTGGCGCCGGATATTCTCGCCAATGCGCTGACCGGCCGCGCCCGCAGTGTCGTTCAGTCGCAAACCGTCGGCTCCGGCCAGGCTGAGGATTATGACAATGGCGGCAGTGCCGGCATCGGCATTCAGATTGCCGCCAATGAGGTCAGCACGAATGTCGGCGGCAATGAAAATGCCGACCTGACGCTTAATCTGACGGACCTGCGCGTGCAGGCCCTGACCGAAAGTTACCGTTCAGATGTCAGCAACCAGAACCGTTATGGCGTAATCGCCACGGCCGGCGCCCCGACGGCCGGGGAGGACGGCATCGGGATTGCCGGCGCCATTGCCGTCAACACCAACGAAACCAACCGCATTATTGCTGAACTGGACGATGATTTTGATGTCACGCTGAGCGGCAATGCTGACACACTGGTTGAGGCGGCGGGCGATACGCGCACCACCGCCGTGGCCGATGGGTCGGATGCATCCGAAAGTGCTGTGGACGGTGTTTTTGACGCTTTTGACAGCGACGCCGACAGCGGAGAGGACGGCGCCGACGCCCCGGCCGGCGGAACGGTCGGGTTCGGCGCTTCTGTCGCGGTCGCCACCGCCAACAATGAAACCATTGCGCGGCTCGGCGGGGACAACAGCTTCAGCTATCTCGATGATTTGACGGTGCGGGCCACGGCAGACAATGAGACCCGGACCGAAGCCGATGCCGGCGGCAAGGGCGGCATTGCGATTATTCCGGTCGCCGCCGTCACGGTTGCCCGAAACACCACCACGGCTGAAATCTTCAGCGGCACCACCCTGTCCATGAGCGGGGATGTGACGGTGCGCGCGGATCAAACCGTCACGGCCAGCGCCGCGGGCACGGGCAATGCCGTCTTGAGCGGCGATGACGCCAAGGCCGCCATCGGCATGGCCGCAGGTCTGGTCATCGGCAATAATGATGTCGACGCCAAGATCGGCAGAAACATCTCCACGGCCGGCGACGTCACCCTCACGGCCTTGTCGACAACGGCCATCACCTCCGGCGGTCAGGCCGGCGCCAATGGTGACGACGACGATGATGAGAGCAACAATGAAGAGGAAAGCGGCAATGACCTCGCCTCCGGAACCGGTGCCATGGTCGGCATGGGCAATGCCTTTGCCGGTGGCGATGATCTTGATGTCGCGGACATCACTGAAAACCTCAACACCGATACGGATGCGCTGGGCGGTGTGGAAAACGGTGCCGGCGACGCAGATGAAAACAACAGCCTGACCATCGCAGCCGCTTTTGCGGTCAATTATCTTGAGGACCGCACAGATGCTCTGGTCGCGGAGGGCACCAGCATTGCCGGTGGGGTGATCGGCATTGCCGCCGACCGCAACACCGACGTCAATGCAGCCGCCGACGCTTCTGCGGACAGCGGTTCTTATAATCTCGGTGGTGCGGTTGGTCTGAACATTGTTGACGTTGCGTCCCTGGCGGAAGTGGACGCCAATGCCGTGCTGAGCGGCACCAGCGTGTCGGTCGGGGCGGGCACGAGAAGCCTGACGGACGGGGACGACACGGACAGCGTGAATGAGATTGTCTCACAGGCGACAGCCGGTGTCGGGACGGGCGAGTTCTCCTTGGCCGGTGCGGTCGGCCTGAATGTCGTTTTGCGCAACCAGTCTCAGGCCTTGCTTGACCCCGGCACGACAACTACGGCCACCGGCGGCCTGATGGTGACGGCGCAGGCCGACACCCGCTACAACACCAAAGGCAAGGCGACGGTCGGGGACACCAACTCCGTCTTTGCCGGCATTGACGGTTTCCTGTCCAGCCTGGACGACATGGAGGCCCTGATTGACGGGGTGATGACCAGTCTTGGGGTCGGGGATGCGGATGACGTCGAGGAGGTTGCCTCCGATGAGGGTGCCGGGGAAGAGGAAGAGGGGGCCGAGGGCAATGTCGGCATCGGGGCCGGCTTTGGCATCAATCTGGTCTTTAATGACAATACGCTTGCCAAGGTTGCCAACGGCGCAACCCTCAATGGCGGTGCTGACGGGCCAGACCTGACCGTTTCAGCCTCCAGCAGCACGGCCACGCGCACCGAGGCCGAAGCCGGCGCCAAGCCGGATGAGGAAAGCGGCTCCACCGCCAAAACATCATTGGATGCCGCGGTTGCGGTGGCCATCATCAACAAAACCGTGGATGCCTCCATCGGCACCGGCGCCAATCTTGACGAACTGGGCAACCTCTCCATCACCGCGACCGGCACCAGTGATGCATTTTCGCGCGCCTATGGTGAAGTCGAGGCCGAGGAGTCGGCGGTCGGCGCCAGTGTTGCGGTGGCCGTGACTCATGGTGATGTCACCGCTGCACTGAACCGTTCGGTCGATGAGAGCACGGGGATCACGGTCAACGCTGTGACCGACACCACGGATGTGGCGTTGGCTGATGCCGTCGCCGCCGGTACGGTGGTGCGGGAATATGCCGACAAGCTCGACATCAGCGAAAGCGACCTGCTCGGCACTGACTCACTTTCCGGCAGCGATGATGATGAAAACCCGTCCAGCCTCAAGGCGCTTGGCGGCGGGTTCAGTGACGGCGACGGCGCCTCCTTTGATACGACCGGCGACAGTTTTGACGGCGGCTCGGAGGGCGGCGACGCCAATCAGTCCGGCTCGGTCAACATAGCCGCATCGGTCTCGGTCAACTGGACCGACCACGACACCAGCGCGCGCATCGCCGACGGGGTGACGTTGAACAGCACAGGAAACATCTCAGTGCTGGCGGACAGTGACGTGAATTATCGGACACGCGGCTCCGGTATGGCGGTGTTTGCCGATAATGCCATCGGCGTCGGGGCCGGTATTTTGAAAACCGGTCAGGACACGACAGCGGCCATCGGCGATAATGTCACCATTACGGCGGCCAACAATGTGTCCGTGCAGGCCCTGACCAGCGAGAACCAGGGAACCGACCCGAACAACAACAACACCTCATTCGGCGGTTACGCCTCAGCCGAGGGCATTGCCGGGGCGGGGGGCGGCGACCTTGCCGTCGCCGGCTCCCTTGGCCTGGTCTACTCCGATGACAGCCAGAAGGCCGAAATCGGCAGCGGCGGCGACATCACCAATAGCGGCGACCTGACCATCCGCTCGCGGGCCACTAACAAGATCGTCAACCGCGCCTGGGCACTGGCTGTCGCCAGTGACGCCACCTGCTCGGATCCGGGCAACTGCAACTCCGACAGCAACAAGACCGCGGTCGGCGCCAGCATTGCTGTCAATGTCGTGACCGACACCAATCTTGTGCAGCTGGGTGAGGACACAAGCGTGGCGGCCACCGGCAGCGCAACCATTGAGGCGGAGGACCTCAGCCCGCTCAATGCCGAGTTTATTCTGGATCCGGAGGATGACAGCACCAGCACGGAAGACTACATCACCGGCAACTACACCACGATTTTGCAGAACGCCTCCTATTATGCCGAGGCCATTGCCGGCGGTGCGGCGCAGGGCGGCAATGCCGGCTCAGGCTCGCTGGCCGTCACCGCCTCGATTGGCTCGACCAAGGCCCTGATTGGGGAAGGTGTCTCCCTGACGGCGGCCAGTGCAGATATCCGCGCCTTCAATGAGTCTGATGCCCGCCATTTGGTCGGCGCCATCGCCATTGCAGAGAAAAAAGCCATTGGCGGCTCCATTTCCGGCATTTATCTGCGTGAGGATGTGGCCACCATCATCGGTGAAGAGGGGGCGGCTGACGGCGGCCAGACCACAACCATCATCGCCAATGCCGGCAATATGCAGATTGACGCTGAGGCGGATCAGGAAACCCTGACCTTTATGGCGGCCGGCGGCGTATCAACCAATGAGCTGGCCTTGTCGGGTGCACTGGGTGTTAATGTTCTGGACACCGATGTTGAGACAACCATTGTGGAAGACGCCGTGCTGCGCGCCACAGCCGGCAATGTTGATATCAATGCCGACAGCGCCACGGACATCCGCAACTTTGCCCTGTCGGTCAGCGGCTCCGGCGGGTCTGATTCAGCCGGCGGGTCATTGGCGCTCAACCTGTTCCTGACCGACAAAAAGGCACTGGTCGGACAGGCGACGGATGCCGACACCAACATCACCATTGACGCTACCGGCGCCTTGAATGTCGGGGTTGACGCCACGCAGGAAATCCTCAATGGCGTGATATCCGCCTCCGTCTCCACCTCCGGCAACGCCATTTCAGGGGCGCTCTCGTCCAACATCATCAAAGGTGACTCCATAGCGGCTGTCCGTCAGGGTGCGGATTTGAACACCAATGGCAGCATTGACGCCGCGGCCACTGAAACCATCGGGGTCATCGCCAATGACCGCTCGACCATCACCGATCTGACCGGCACACTCGCCGCCTCCAACAGCACGTCCGTTGGTGTTGCGCTGGGCGCGAATGTGTTCTGGAAAAATGTCGAAGCCAGCCTCAACAGCACGGCCAATGCGGAGGGCAATATAGAGGTCTCGGCCAATAATGAGCAGAACCTGACCGCTACGGTTGTCGGCATTGCCGGCTCGACCGGCGGTCTGGCCGGTGCCGGTTCCGTCTCGGTCGGGCTGGTCAAATCCACGACCAACGCCTTTATCGGCGATGACGCGACGGTTTATACGGACGGCTCCATCAAACTGCATGCTGGTGACGATACGGACATCTTTATGCTCGAGCCGGCGGCCAGTTTCTCAACCGGCGGCACGGCATTGGCCGGTGCGGTGGGTGCTGCCGTGTTCATCGGCACGACCCGCGCCCGCGTGCTGGGCGGTGCGACGGTGCAGGCTCGCGGCAATGGCACGGTGGCCGTGGATCAGGACAGTGTGACCACTTCCTCGCCGCTGCTTGAGGGCATTATGGGGGGCGACGATGAAGAGACCCGCTCCGCCCTGGCCAGCTTCAATGATGACTTCACCTTTGACAACATCAAGGATCTGTTCCTGACCGAGGTGCGGGATACGGAAAACAAATCCGGGATTTCCGTGTCGGCGACCTCAGACCAGGATGTGATTTCCATCGCCGCCTCCGGCGCGGTGTCATCGGACAACGCCATCGCCATATCCCTGTCGGCTGGTGTTGGTGTCAATACGACCGAGGCGTCCATTGCCAATGGCGCGACCGTGACGGCCAATTATGACGGCACAAGCGCGGATGTGATTGTCCGGGCCATTTCCGACACCTACTGGACTGACCTGTCGGCGGCGCTGGGTGCCGGCACCGGGTCTGCCGGCGTCGGGGTTGGCGGGGATATCGTCATCCAGGTCAAGAACACACTGGCCTATATCGGCACGGGGGCGACAGTGCGCGCCACCCAGGATGTTCTGGTCGAGGCCAGCAATAAGGACAAAATCATCAATTCCGCCGCCACGCTCGGGCTTGGCAATTCCGCCGGCGTGGCCGGAACGGCGGCGGTCGGCGTGCTGGTCAACACAACCAAGGCCTATATTGACGGCACGGTGGAGGCCGACCGCGACCTCAAAGTCACTTCTGATGCGGCGACCGACTTAATCCAGATTGCCGGCGGCGTCGGCGGTGGTGGAACGGCCGGCATCGGCGCCTCTTTCGGGGTCGGTTACGTCAAAAACACCACGGAGGCCTATATTGACGACAACGCCGTGACCAATGCCAGCCGCGACACGAATGTTGAGGCGGATACGGATGAAAATTCCGTCGCGGCGGTCATTGCCGGCGGCATTGGCGGAACGGTCGGGGTCGGGGTGTCGGCCGGCATCAAAATCCATCAGTCCAACACCCGCGCCTATATCAAGGGCAGCGTCAACCAGACGGCCAGCTTTGCACAGGGCGGTCAGGATGTCTCCGTCAGGGCCGACAACACCGTCAGTACGATTGATGTGGTCGGTGGCATTGGCGGCGGCGGCACAGTCGGGGTCGGCGTTTCCTTGAATGCGCTGGTGGTGCAGAACAATGCGCAGGCTTATATCGGCGGCGGCACGAATACGCGTGTGTCGGCCCATGATGACATTTCTGTAGTTGCCCATTCAGACAAAACGACCAAAAACTTCACCTTGGCAGGGGCTGCGGCGGGTACGGTCTCGGTGGCCGGCAATGTCGCCGTCATTCTGGTCGGCGCTGATGCGGATGATGAGTCGAATGAGTATATGGAGGACGGCGAGGGCGGGTCGCACGCGACCCACGCCAATGACCGGATCAATGCGATCAATCTCGGCAGCATTTTGAGTGATGACAACTCATCCGGTGATTATGCCCGCACCGGTGACGCATTGACCGAGGTGGCCTCGGTCTTCGGCGCCCAGCAGGGTAATGCCGACATCAGCGCCACCTTCAATCCATCGGACTCGAACCTGTCGCGCAACAAGACCCAGGCCTTCATTGAAAACGGCGCCCGGGTGTCGGCCGGGCGTGACCTGACCATTGACTCAGAGGACACGATCAACACCATCTTCACCGCCGGCGCTGTCGGCGGGGCCGGTGTGGTCGGGGTTGGGGCGACGGTCGGGGTGCTGGTGTTCAACACCAGTTCAGAAGCCTATATCGGCACCAATGCCGTGGTGAATGTCAGCGAAGATCTCACCATCAATTCCGGCACAGAGGAAAGTGTCGGCTCCGGTGCCTTGTCCGCCGGCGGTGCCGGCATCACGTCGGTGCAGGGTGTGGTCATGACACAGGCCACTTATTCGCGCTCCCGCGCCTTCATCGAAGACAGCGCCAGCGTCAATCAGGGCATTGCGCGCAATGACAGCCAGACGGTCAGCCTTCTGGCTGAAAGCGATACGGATCTTGTGACCTTCTCCGGGTCCGGCGGCGGTGCGCTGGTCGGGGTCGGCATCACCGGTGATGTGATGATCCTTGAGAAGGAGACACGCGCCTGGATCGGGGAGAATGCCCTGGTTGCATCGGGCGGTGACATTGCCATTGATGCCCGTTCGCAGGAGGACCTGCTGCAGATCGCCATGTCGATTAATGGCGGCCTCGTTGGCGTCACCGGTACCGCCGGTGTTGTCGTCGCCAGCAACACAACGGAAGCCTCTGTCGAAGACGGCGCAACGGTCGCGGCGGATGACTCGATGCGCATTCAGGCTACGGACGACACGGAGATTGACGCCATACTGATCACCGGCGCCGGTGGTGCGGTCGGGGTCGGCGGCGCGGTCGGCACCTATGTGATGGAGAATGTCACGCGGGCGCAAATCGGCGACAATGCCGTGGTGACGGCCCTGGCGGAGGCCGCCGGGGACGGCATAAATGCGCTGACCGGCGTAATCGACAATTCCAGCACAACCACCCAGACCCGCACCGTGCGCCAGCAGGATCAAAGCGAAAGTGATGAGACCATCACCAACACCAATACGGATTTTGTTGCTGCCACCGCACGCGGCTTGGTGATTGGTGCGGTCACCAATGAAGACATCAATCTGGCGCCGGTCGGGGTGGCCATTGGTGCCGTCGGTGTCGCCGGCACGATTGCCACCACGGTCAGCGAGTCGACGGTCGAGGCACTGGTCGGCACCGGCACAACGGTCAATGCAAACAATACGGGGGCCGGCGGCAGCCAGGATGTTCGCCTGCTGGCACAGTCAGAAACCCTTTTGAACAACATCTCCACCGGCCTGGCCTATGGCGGTGTCGGTGTGGCGCTTGATGTGGACACTCAGGTTTACGCGAAAACGGTCCGCGCCCGACTGCTCGGGGATGCCACGGCCAAGCGTGACATCAGCGTCAAGGCCGACAACCGTGATCGCGTCATCCAGACGATGGTCTCATCCGCCGTGGGCGCGACGGACGGGATTGGTGGACTGGTCGGGACTTCGGTGATCGCCGATACAGTGCTGGCGGAAATCGGAGATACGACCACAACCAGTGCTGAGCGGGATGTGATTGTTGATGCTGAGCAGGACATCGATATTGTCCAGACCGGCGGCAATGTGAGCGGTGGCGGCGCCGGTTCCGGGGTCGGCGCATCGCTTGGCACGCTGGTCGCCAAATCAACCAATACGGCGCGCATCGGGTCCGGGGCCAATGTCACGGCCCACCGCACGACACGGGTTGATGCCGAGAGCGACACCAGTCTGAACCAGAATATTATCGGCTTTGGCGGCGGCGGGACTGCCGCCATTGTCGGATCCATCGGGATTAATGTGCTGAAAACCTCAACCCTGGCTGAAATCGGCGCCAACACATCCATCAATGCCACGGCGGATCCGGCCTATGACGCCGCCCAGTCCATCATTGTGCGTGCCGATGATGTCGTCACCACACAAGGGGCTGCCGGCGCCGGCGCGATTGGCGGTGCCGCCGGGGTCGGGGTCGGTGTCACGGTCACGGTCACCCGCAATGCAACGGCAGCGCGGGTCGGCAACAATGCCGTGCTGAAGGCGCGCGATGATGTCACCATCACTGCCGACAGCGAAAAGAACATCTCGAACCAGGGTATTGCGGCGGCCGGCGGGCTTGGCTTGGGGGCGGCGGGGTCCGTGGCCCTGACGCTGGTCGGCGGCTCAATGTCGGAGGATGGCAGCGACCAGCTGACCAATGACAACGGCAACATGCTGGCTGAGGCGGATACGGCGTCCTCCCGCGACCGCAGCCAGAACCAGACCCAGGACAATAACGGCAACACGAGCAATGGCGGCATGGACAATGCCAGCACGTCGCGTCTTGATGATTATGACACCCAGGCGCGGGTCGACGCACAAATGGGCGGTGTGCAGGCTGATGTCGAAGGCAGTGGCACAGACTCAACCTTTGCCGGTATAGGGACCGGCGTCACCATTGAAACGGGCGATGATGTCACGATTGGCGCGGATGAGGAAATCAACCTCAGCCAGATTGCCGGGGGTGCGGCTTTCGGTGCCGTCGGGGTCGGCGGCTTTGTCGCGATCGGGGAATATAACGGCTCGGTGACGGCGCAGATCGGCGACAACAGCAGTGTTACCTTGGGGGGTGACATTGCGGTGCGCGGCACATTGGACAGCGGCGACAACATTTCGATTGATGTGCCGGTCGGGGATGACATCACGGTCGGGGCCGTCAATTCCACCGTGGTCGGTGCGACCGGCGGCATTTTGGGGGCGACACTGACCATTGCGCAGCTGAACCTGAACGAGGATGTGACGGCTGAGATCGGCGACAGCGTGACCATCGCCTCCACATCAGGGGGCGCCGACTCTGACGTGGACGTCACCGCAACCCGTGACATTGACGCTGAAACCAATGTGGTCGGTTTGGCGGCGGGTGTTGTCGCTGCGGGCGTGTCCGTCGGCGGCATAGAGGCATCCGGCAATGCAACGGCCCGCATCGGCAATGACAGCGCGCTTGGCACGAATACGGCACGGCTTGGTGCGCTGACCGTTCAGGCGCTCAACACCTCCACCCAGAAGGTGCGGGCCGTGTCCGGCGGCATCGGCTATTTCGGGGCCGGGGTCGGTGCGACGTCCCTGCTCACGGACAGCGGCAACACAAGTGCCGTCATCGGCAACAATACCGCGCTTTACGGCGGCGGCCTGCTGACCGTCTCCAGTGACGACCGCGCCCGCAATTACGGCAATTCCGTCGGCGTGGCGGTTTCCGCCGGTGTCTCCATGTCCGGCATCATCTCCCGTGTCTCGGCGCAGCGCAACGCCTTCACAACCATCGGCGACAACACAACGCTGGTCGGCAACGGCCTGGCCCTGACATCGGCCATTGGTGAGGCCGGGCAGAAAATGGCAGACTCGGATGTGGTCGGCGCGACAGGCGGTCTGGTCGCGGCCACCGGATCGGAAACCACCGTCACGGCCGATGCGGATACAAAGGTTGAAATCGGTGACAATGCCGTACTGAAGAGCAATCGCCGTGTGGGCGGGGCGGAAGTCTCCGGCGGCGCGGTCAATCTGTCGGCCGCCAACCGGGCCAGCATTGACAACAACAGCACGGCGGTTGTGGCGGGTGCGGCGGCCTTGGGTGTTCACATCACCCGCAGCACCTCAACCGGCGACAGCCGCATCGTTTTCGGCACCAATACCGATCTGGTGACGATGAGCGACATCAGCATCAACGCGCTGAGTGACCGCGACAGCCGCGCCGAGGCGATTGCCGGCGCGGGCGGGTTGATTGCCGCCAATGGCGCCGAGTCAATCGTCACGCACACCTCAAATGT
Source organism: Parvibaculales bacterium (assembly GCA_049890195.1). Classification (GTDB taxonomy): domain Bacteria; phylum Pseudomonadota; class Alphaproteobacteria; order RS24; family RS24; genus JAYQKL01. Next base: position 200,871 of record JBMHBY010000003.1, on the reverse strand, counting down.
CCTGATCAGTGTCGCTGACGGCAGCGCGGCGGGCAACGGCATCGGCATCGCCACCTCCGGCAGCCTGACGGTTACGGCCATCAACAACGACACCTACGACGCCGCCATGGATGCCGGGGCAGTTGCCTTGGGCGGCGTGACAGGGGCCGTCGCCCGCACCACCGGCCGTGCCGACACCAACATCTCCTTCGGGGATTATGCCGACATCACCAGCAATGGGCTGGTGGTGACGGCGGACAACAACCTGTCCAAGAGCGGGCTTGATGACAATTTCAAATTTGACGGCGGTGGCGCCCTCTCCGTCACGGCCGGGGACAGCAAGGCCCGGCAGAGCCAGAATGCACTGGTTTCCTTCGGTGACAATTCCTCCATGCTGGTGACCGGCACACTGGCCAGTCATCAGGATGCCGTCATCACGTCGCGGGTGAATGTCACGGCTGATGATGAAGCCATCATCAACACCGGTGCCCTGATCGGCGTCCCGGTGTCGATGACCGAAGTTGTCGCAAACTCCACCGCCGGCATTGACCTTGGGTCCAATACGGATCTGGTGACGCGGCGCGGCGACATCACCCTGCTGGCCGACACATTGTCTGACATTGACTCAGATGCCCGCACCTCGGTCTGGGGACTGGCCGGGGTCGGCGCCACCGGCCAATCCAAGGCATCGATGACTGGGCGCAACACGGTGAATGTCGGCACCGGCACGGATGTCATCGCCAATGGTTATCTTTATGCCAATGCCGGCCGTGAAGCGAGCCTGAACAGTATTGTCGCCAACACCAACATTTACAACAACACCCTGATCGCCGGTATTTTCGGCGAAAAGGCCGAGGCCAGCCTGACCATTAATTCCGATGTGAACATCGCCGAGGGTGCCGCCCTGCGCTCAGCCCAATATATGGTGGTCGAGTCGAGCACGGGATCCGGCGCTGCGGTGGCGAACGGCTACAAGGAGTGGCTGCAATATATCGGCATTGCCGTGGTGCCGCTCAATGGCAGCTTCGGGTCAGAAACCCTGTCCGGGCGCGGCAACATCAATTTGGCCGGTACGCTGGAGACCGGTGTCTATAATGAGCAATATATCGGCTTCGGCACGGGTTTCGGCAGCTTCCGCGAAGACCCGGACAGCCCCGGCGATGTTGAGAAAATGACCCTGACGGAAGCCGATGGTGTCTACACACGCTCAGACGGGACCGTTATGGATGTCCCGGTCGTTGGCACCTATTCCGATGATAAAACCGTGACCCTGCGCTCCAGTGATGCCATCAGCTGGAGCTTCGACCTGAACCGCGACCCGGGTCAGGATATCGATCTGGAAATCAATGAGCTGGAGGTCGCGAAACTGCGCAGCTTCAACTCCGACGCGGCCGATGCCCTGGCCGACAAGCAGACCGAGCTGCTGGCGGACCAGACATTCTACCAAGGCCTGCAATCCGGCGAAATGACAGCTCAGGATGTGCTGGACAACCTCAATGACGACCTGGCCGACAAGCAGGCCGAGTTGACCGCCGCCCAGGATGCCGGTGACCCGACGGCGGAAATCCAGCAGGAAATTGACGATCTGCAGGCCCAGATTGACAATTTTGACCCGGACAGCTTTTCGCCGGACGAAGTGGATTACTCTGCAGAGCTGGCCGACATCGCAACGCAATTGAACGACATTCAGACCCAGATTGACGATTTCGACAGTTCGGGTGATCCGGCCACGGTCGCCAAAATCAACAATGAAATCGCGTTTTTGGAAGCGAAAAAGGCCAATCTGAATGACGGGCCGGTTGATGTGATTTCCGTCGGGGACATTTTTGCCGCGACCGGGCATGTTTACACCAAGGCGGACAATCTGACCGGTGCCGCCACCGGACAGATCATCTCCAACAACAATGTGTCCGTGACCATCCGCAATGACAGCAATTCCCCGATTGAGGTCAATAATATCGAGGTGTCCCGAACACCGGGCGGTAATATTTACTTTAATGATGTGCTGGTCGAGGCTGAGCAGGATGTCCGCAACCTCAATCGTGACAATGCCGCCCAGACCGGTTTCGCCATGACCAGTTCGCCCGGCAACTTTACCACCATGGTGCAGATTGACGGGCGCTATGACCCGAATTCCTCCGCCTATAATCCGGATACGACGGTGCCGATCAAGGCGCCGGCCATGTTGATGGAGGGGACGATCACCAACCGCGCCGGATCGGTCAATGTGATCAACAAAAACGGCTCAATCTACTCCAATGGCAGCATTGAGGCGCGCCGCATCAAAGTCACTTCCGGCGGGGCGTTTTTCGTCAATGACAAGACCCCCGGCATTTACAATATCGGTGCGTCCCCGACTTCGGATACGCGGGACTCTGTCTCAGACCCGGTCGGCTATGGCGATGTGGCCGCTGCGCGCACAGACGGCATCGGTCAGCCGGACGGGGATTTGGGCGGTTGCGGAACGATCATCGCCATGCCGTTTGACAACAATAATGCGGAGCCGTGTGCGGTGGGCACAGTCAATCAAAGCGATGATGAGTCGGCCCGCCTGTTCGGTGATGAGGTCTATATCGTCGCCAACACCATTAATGTGAACGGCCTCATTCAGTCCGGCGTGGCGCAGAAATCCATCACCATCGGGGCAAACTACGACGCCTTCACCAATAATGACGGCGTGTCGAATTACACTTTGGAGGATGTGGCGCTGGATTTGAGCGGCACCGGTTCGGGCCGCGAAGGCGTGAACGGCGTCACGGCTGAATATAATGCCGCCGAGGATGTGGTTGAGATTTCCGGTCTGGAGGCCAAGGGCGGCAAGGTCACGCTGGTCGGCAAGCTCATCAGCACCGGCAATGGCGCCATCAAGGTGCTGGACGGCTACGGCACCTTCAACGTCACCAATAATTCCGACAAGGATGTGCGGATCAATTATGCCAATACAGGTGAGGTGGAAGGCATTGTGACCCTGATTGACGACGCCTTTGCCGACTCCAACGGTGTGCCGCGGGTGACGCAATATACCCGTGTCGGCAACACGGTCAGTGTCCGCAACAATGTCGGCGTCGGGGGCTCCAACCCGACCAATCTGGTCAGTTCGACCAGTGGCCGGTCATCAAGCTATGCCATCAAAAACGGCATGCGTTATTACTGGATTGAGGGGGAGAGCCTTCAAATCACCCGCACCTACCGCACCGACCGGAGCAAAAAAACCTTCATCGGCATCAATATTGGCGAGGAGACCAATTTCCGTCCGCCGGACAGCTCCTTCACCAGCCAGGAAATCCCGGCCAGTTCGCTGCCTAGCGCTGATTTTGCCGCCGTCGATACCGGCGTCACCTCGGACTACACATTCCGCATGCGCTATGACGAGACCTATTATAACCGCGACACCAGCACTGAAAACATGAGTTGTTACACGGTCGGTCTGAGCTGGGCGCCGCTTTACCAGCGGTGTTCCTGGACCAATGTGACAACAGAAAACAGCAATGGCTCCCTGTTCTATTATCAGGACGTCTCGGCCGACCGCTCGGTGCCGATCACCTTTATCGGTCAGGACACCGGCACGCTGAATGTGACTTCTGCCGGCGGCATCCAGATCGGGGGTGAAATCACCGCCCTGAACACCACCACCACCTTGACGGCAAACGGCGGTGATATTTCCATGTCCAACGCCAACGGCTATATTGAGGTCGGTGACATCACCATGACGGCCAGCGGGCGCATCGGCAGTGATGCCCGGGCCGTCAAGCTGGTGCAGGAGGCGGATGACACAATCACGGCCACCGCCGGCACCGGCGTCAAGCTGACCTCCGACAATGGCAATCTGCGCTTCGCCCAGCTGACCAATGCGGACGGTGACGTCATTCTGGAGGCCGGTGAAAACATTTACCTCAACACCCAGTCCAACATACTGGTCGGGGATAATGTGAGCCTGCGCGCCAATTATGGTGAAATTGCCGACACGTCCGGCAATGCCCTGCGCGTCAATACAATGGACGGCACCTTCTCCGCCTATTCCCGCGCCGGCGACATCAATGTCATCGAGACGCAGGGGGACATCAGCATCCGCCAGATCAACACGGTCGGCAATGTGACGGTGGCCACCGTCAGCGGCAGCATTCTGGACGGCAATGCGGAGCAGACCGATGATGCCGCCGCGCAGGCCGCCCTGCTCGCCCTGTGGACGGATCTGCAGCTGACGGCGGATACCGGTGCCGTGGACAAGCGTAATGACCAGATTGCCGGCTATAACAGAAGCATGGAGCAGCTTTATCAGGACTATTACACGCTGCGCAATCTCGCGCAGGATGCCAATGGTGCCTATGTCTATGATGATTATGATGTAAACTTTTCCTACACAGCAACCACGCAGGAACGCCAGGCCATTGCCGGCGGATCGCTGGTGACGGAGACCAATGCGCTCTACCAGGATTACTGGGCCTTGCGTCAGGTGCAGCAGGACGCCAACGGAAATTACATCGCCACGGCCTATAACCCGAACTTCGTTTATGTGCCGACCGAGGCGGAGACGACGGCGTTGAACAATGACCCGGATTTGATTGCCCAGTTGAAGCTCGACCAGCAGGCGCGTTACCAGCTTGGGTATGAACGTTTCGGTGACCCGGATTACGACCCCGATTTTGATTATACCGAAACCGCCGTGACCCAGTTGGAGACGGTCAGGACGGCGCGCTATCAGCAGGCTTATGAAACCTTCGGCGATCCGGTCTATGTTGCGGACTTCACTTATTCGGCACCGGAAACCGAGGTGAATGCCTTTACGGAGGGTTTTGCCTGGGATCAGGCGCATCTGGAGGCGCCGATGCCCGGCCAGGCCTTCAAGGACATCACCGACACCACCGCCTTTGTCGAGGACAGCAACATCATCGGGGACAACATCACCCTGACCGCCGGGGCCGGCAATATAGGGGTCTTCACCGACACGGCCGAGTTTGAAATCGCCAAAGTCTATGCCAAAGAGCTGACGGATGAGCAGAAGGTTCTGCTCAGTGCGGCGGAGGCCGATGATGTCGAATATAATGAGACCACCGGCATGGTGACCCTGACCCAGCGCGAGGATCTGGACATCAAAACCCTGAATGACAGCAGTGTCGTCAATGTCACAGCCGCAAACGGCTTCGGCTTTATCGGCGGGGAAACCAGCTTGAATGTCAACTCGGTTGCCGTTTCCGGCGAATTGCGCCTGAAGGTTTCCGGTGAAATCCAGAACATCCGCAGCGACGACAATCCGGCGGTCAGCTCCGACAATCTTGTGCTGGAGGCCTCGACCGGCGCCATCGGCAGTGTGGACAAAGCGATGATTGTCGAGGTTGATGACGGGTTCCGCATTACGGCGCGCGCGCAGGACGGCATCTGGCTGGAGGAGGCGACCGGCAACGTCAATGTCGGCCAGCTCTTCTCCCCGGCCGCTATTGCGCTGACCACCCCCGGCGACATCCTCGACGCCAACACCGACCTGATCACCGACATCAAGGCGGATGATGTGACCCTGCGTGCGGGCGGGTCTTTCGGCGTGGCAGCGGCTGACGGGGACAGTGACACGGTGATCGGCCAAAAGGCGCTTGATATCGCCTCAACCAGCATCACCGACTCGACCTTTGACATGGAGGCGGCCGGCGGCGGCGCGGCGCTGTATGTCTCCAACGCCACCAGCCTGCGCCTGACGCGGGCGGTGATGGCCGGCAACCTTGACCTGATGACGATCGGCGATGCCAGGTTTGGCGGCGCCTTCAACACCAATGGCAACCGGTTCGGCCTGACCAGCTTCTCGGATGTGGTTTTTGACGACGCGGCCAATGCCGTGTTTAACAACACACAAATCGACATTGCGGCCAGTGCCGACATGCGGATTGACTCACTGCTCGACACACAGGGCGGCGGTGTCATCGCCAATATAGTCGGCGCCCTGTCCGTCGGGTCTGACGGGCAGCTTCTGACCCGTTCCGGCGATCTGCAGACCTCGGTTGGTCAGGCAACACAAATTGTCGGCACGGTTGACACATTGGGCGGCGACATGTCCGCCACACTGCTGGACACATTGACCCTTGCCCAGACCGGGGCCGTCCGGCTCGGTGGCGGTGACTTGACCTTGACGGTCACGGAAGGGACCAGCCTTGCCGGCCTGCTGGATACGCAGGGCGGGGCCGTCACGGCGACATTGCTTGACGGCCTGACTTTGGCCCAGAGTGGGACAACGCGGCTGGGCGGCGGCGCACTAACCTTATCGGTCTCTGAGTCAACCAGTCTTATCGGACTGCTCGACACGCAAGGCGGCAACATCAATGCCAATTTACTGGACAGCCTGTCACTTGCTGAAAGCGGGCGTGTAAAACTCGGCGGCGGCGATTTGACCCTGTCCGTCTCCGAGGCGACCAGCCTTGCCGGCCTGCTGGATACCCAGGGCGGGAATATCGGGGCCAATCTGCAGGACAGCCTGACCCTAACCGAAAGCGGGCAAACGCAACTTGGCGGCGGCGATCTGACGCTTGTCGTTTCGGAGGCGACCAGCCTTGCCGGCCTGCTCGATACACAGGGCGGCAACATCAATGCGAATTTGCAAAATAGCCTGTCCCTGGCAGAAAGCGGTATCATGCGGCTCGATGGGGGTGATTTAACGCTGTTTGTTTCCGAAGCGACCAATCTCGCCGGTCAGCTTGACACGCAGGGCGGTGATATGGGGGCAAACCTGCAGGACAGCCTGACGCTGACGCAAACCGGCACGCTGCAGCTCGGCGGCGGTGATCTGGCCCTTACGGTAGCCGAAGCGACCAGCCTGTCCGGGTCTTTGGATACACAGGGCGGCAACATCAATGCGAATTTGCAAAACAGCCTGACGCTGACGCAGACCGGCATTTTGCGCACCGCAGGGGGCAATCTGGAAATGACGGTGGCCGAAGCGACCAGCCTCTCCGGCCTTCTGAATACGCAGGGTGGGGCCGTCACGGCCACATTGCAGGACAACCTGACGCTGACGCAAACCGGCACGCTGCAGCTCGGCGGCGGAGCTTTGGAGCTGACGGTGGATGACGCAACCAGCCTTGCCGGTCTGCTCGATACACAGGGCGGCAACATCAATGCGAATTTGCGGGACACCCTGACCTTGACCGAGAGCGGCAGGGTACAGCTGGGCGACGGTGATCTGGCTCTTGTCGTTTCGGAAGCGGCCAGTCTGGCCGGGCTTTTGGACACGCAGGGCGGCAACATCACCGCGACGCTGCTGGACAGCCTGACTCTGACGCAGAACGGCACCCTTCGTCTTGGGGGCGGAGATCTGGATTTAAGCGTCGCCGAAGCGGCCAGTCTGGCCGGGCTTTTGGACACGCAGGGCGGCAACATCACCGCGACGCTGCTGGACAGCATTGACGTGACCGGTACGGTCAGGACAGCGGGTGGTGACATGATGTCCACGGTTGCCGATGATTTCACCCTGCGCGGCACCGGCCGGATTGAGACGGCAAATGGTGATTTCACCATTGATGCCAATCAGGGTTTCAACCAGACCGTTAATTTGACCGATACGGCCGTTCTGGATGTGGCGACCGGCCGTATCCTGATTGAGGCCAGCGGCCTGGCGACGGTGACCGGCATCCGCACACAAGCGGCCGGTGCTGATGCCGTCACCCTGCGCGCCTTTGACATCCAGCAGGGCGGGGATGTGCAGACGGATATTGTGCGCGCCGGGACGGGCACCATCAACCTTTATGCCAACCGCTACATCAATCTGAATGACATCACAAACACCAATTCCTCCGCCCTGCGGCTGAATGTTGCCGGCAAATCAGGGATTGGTGAGGTGCGCGCCGGCGCCGCCATGCTGGGCTTGAATTCCGTGCCGGGAACAGTGTTTGAACGCCTTTACGCCGACCATGCCGGCATATTGGAAACGCAGAGCGATTATCTCCAGGTTGTGCGCGGCATTACGCAGGAGGACGCCTTCTTCACCGTGTCTGACATGAACGCCCGCATCGGACGCCTCAAGGAGCGCACATTGGCACCGCAGAATTGGACGGCGGATGGCGGGACGACCTCTTTCTTTGAGACTGCGGCCATTGCCTTTGGCGGACGTCTGGAGAATTATTCCGTCACCGGCGGAGGGGATTACCTGAACAACCCGAACTCCCTGTTGTTCTATGATTTCCTCTACGATAATCCGGATATTTCCAGCAACGGCATCGCCGTCACCTGGTCACCGCGGTTTATTCTGGCGCGGTCGGAGGAGCAGCGCCAGCGCATTGACCAGCGCATTGACATGGCTTTGACATCCATCCTGCAGGGTGCGGAATATGTCACTGATGTGACGCAGACGTCCGCGTTTGTGAACAGCGCAACGCTGTCCGCCGGTCCGACAGATGTCCCGTCCGTTCCCGGTGTCGGTCTGGTGCGGGAGCAGACAATTGTGCCCACGGTCATTTTTGAGAGCATCACGGTGGATGATGATTTCCTTTGGATTACCCCGGACCCACTTGAGGAAAACGGTTTTGTCAATCTTTCCAGCCTGTCGGATGAGGGTTCTGAACCGCTTGTCAGGCTGGAATAAGGCGGGTGATGCAGACGCTTATCAAGCATAAAACAATCGCGGCCTGCGTGGCCCTTCTGGTGCTGTTCCTCAGTGTTCTGCTGGTCAACACCTATCGTTCAGGGGTGCCGCAGACCGTCGGCACCGCGTTTGAGTTTCAGCCCGACGCGGACCGGCTCACCCGGCAAATGCGTGAAGCCATCCGGTTCAAGACGATTTCCTTCGGGCGCGACAAGCCGGTTTCGGCAGAGGCGCTGTTGGCCATGCACGACTTTCTGGAGGCAAACTTCCCGCGTGTGCATGCCAGCCTCGAGCGGGAGGTGGTCGGGGATTATTCGCTGCTTTACACCTGGCGGGGCAGGGGTGATGACAAGCCCGTAATTTTCCTCGGACATCTGGATGTTGTGCCGGTCATTCCGGGCACGGAGAAAGACTGGAAGCAGCCGCCCTTCTCGGGAAATGTGGCGGACGGCTATATTTGGGGCCGTGGCGCCATCGACAATAAAGTCAATGTCATCGGCCTGCTGGCGGCGGCTGAATATATGCTGGAAGCCGGACTTGCCCCTGACCGGACGATTTATTTTGCCTTCGGGCATGACGAGGAGCAGGGTGGACTTGACGGCGCACGGGCCATGGCGGCGGTTTTGAAGTCCCGTAATGTTGATGCGGCGTTTTTGATTGATGAAGGCGGCTTGATATCCCGCGGCGCCCTGCCCGGCCTTGAGGTGCCGATGGCGGTGATTGCCCCGGCGGAAAAGGGTATCGTCACGCTTGAGCTTGCGGTTCAGGGGGATGGCGGCCATTCGTCCATGCCGCCGCTGCAGACCTCCATCGGCATTCTGGCGCAAGCCATCGCCCGGCTGGAGGCGGATCAGTTTCCCCGCGATTTTTCGCATACACAAGACTTTCTAGAGGCCGTTGCAGACGAATTGCCGTTCTTCAGTCGCCTGATGATGAAGAATCTCTGGCTTTTCAGGCCGTTGGTGATGGCGTCCTTGAAGGCGGACCGGCAGGGCAATGCCGGCATGCGCACAACGACGGCGGTCACCATGATCCAAGGCGGGGTCAAGGCCAATGTGCTGCCGATCACGGCCAGCGCCAAAGTTAATTTCCGGATATTGCCGGGTGAAACGCCGGAAAGCGTCAAGCGGCGGGTGGAGCAGGTCATTCGCGACGAGCGGGTTGCCGTCAGCCATGACGGGTCGGGGCAAAAAGGGATGGCCCCGTCGCCGGTCTCCCCGCTGGAGGGGTTCGGCTGGGAGCAGTTGACCAGCGCCATCCGTGACACTGCCGCGCCGCAACGCCTTGTTGTCGCGCCGCGTCTGCTGGTCGCCGCCACCGATACGCGCCATTACCGCGAATTGACCCCAAACCATTACCGGTTCACTTATGTTGAGATGGACATTGGGGATCTGGCCGGTATTCATGGCACCAATGAGCGCATCAGTGTCAGCACGCTGAGCGATGCCGTACGGTTTTATTACCGCCTGATGTCGCGGCTCTAGCGCGTCATTCCCTCATTGCGACCAGGTGCTCGGCAAACACCTTGGTGACATTTTCCCAGCTGAACTCCTGGGCATGCGCCCGCACTTTTTTTCTGTCCTTTGACAACGCGCTTTTGCAGGCTGTTGCCAGATCCTCGTCTATGGCGCCGGTCTCCCCGCTCATGATGTCCTTTGGCCCGGTCACCGGATAACCGGCAACCGGGGTGCCGCAGGCCATGGCCTCAACCATGACAAGGCCAAATGTGTCGGTCCGGCTTGGGAAAACGAAGACATCAGCCTGACGATAAAACCCCGCCAGTTCCGGCAGGTGCTGCTCTCCGTGAAACACGGCTTCCGGATATTTGCGCTCCAGTGCCGCCCGTGCCGGCCCGTCGCCGACCACCCATTTGACTCCCTCCAGATCAAGTTCCAGAAAGGCCTCAATGTTTTTCTCAACCGCGATTCGGCCAACATACAGATAAACCGGATCCGGATTCTTTTTGCGTCGCCCTTTGGGTGGGGAAAATTTTTTTAAATCAACGCCCCGTGACCACAACACCAGATTTCCGAGGCCCCATGTCTTCAGGTTCTCAATCATGCTCTCGGTCGGCACCAACACGGCGGATGAGGGGCGGTGGAACCACCGCAAAAACGCATAGGTGACGGATAACGGCAGGGCGGTGCGGGCTTTGACATATTCCGGAAACCGGGTGTGGAAGGCGGTGGTGAAGCTGTAACCCCGCTTGACCGCATAATTGCGGGCAGCAATGCCAAGCGGCCCCTCGGTTGAAATGTGGAGATGGTCCGGCGCAAAGCGTTCAATGCAGGCGCGCACATGCCTGCCGGGGAACAAGGCGACGCGAATGTCCGGATAGGTCGGCAACGGGAATGTGGTCATGCCTTCGGCTGACAACACCTCAACTTCAAAACCCATGGCCTCGAGATGCCGCCGTGTGGTGTCAAGGGTGCGGACAACGCCGTTGACCTGCGGATACCAGGCGTCTGTGACAATCAGGATCCGCATCAGGCGGGCTGCCCCACCGATTTGTCGGCCGGGTTATCGGTTGATTTGGGTTTCATCACAAACAGCCTTGGATCATAATGCCATTGGACCACCTCAAGCCGGCCGTCAAAATGCTCGACCAGTGCCGTCAACGACTCCACCCAGTCGCCGTCATTGGCGTAAATGATGCCGTCAACCTCACGCAGTTCGGCCTTGTGGATATGGCCACACACCACACCGTCGCATTTCTTGCGCCGGGTCTCCTGAATCATCACATTTTCAAACGCGGTCATGAAGCTGACGGCGTTTTTGACTTTGTGCTTGAGGTATTGTGACAGGGACCAATATGGCTTGTTGAGGAAGAGCCGCCATCTGTTGAGCGTATTGTTCACAGCCAGCAGGATGGTATAGGAAATGTCCCCCAGGTGGGCGAGCCATTTGGCATATTGCATGACACCGTCAAACAGGTCACCATGCACGACCCACAGCCTTTTGCCGTCTGCGGTTTCATGAAACGCCTCATGGACAATCTCGATCTCACCGAATTTCAGTTCGGTGTAACCGCGGGCCGCTTCATCATGATTACCCGGCACATAGACCACCCGCGTCCCTTTACGGGCCTTGCGGAGCAGTTTTTGGATCACGTCATTATGGGCCTGCGGCCAATAGAACTTTTTTTTCAGGCGCCAGCCGTCAATGATGTCGCCGACCAGATAGAGGTTTTCAGACTCTGTGGATTTGAGGAAATCAAGCAACGCCTCGGCTTTGCAGCCATGCGTGCCCAAATGAATGTCTGAAATCCAGATGGTCCGGTATTGCAGGGGTGGATTGGACTGTTTTTTGCCGGCCCGGGCTGCAGTCATGTCATTCATGGGCGACCTTTCCGGTTTTTCTGTCGGCGAATTTCGAAAGATACCTGTCATCTGCAGAAGTGAGCGGCATCAGGACAAAAACATCGGTTGTTCCAAAGGCATGATCTATGACGGCGCCATCGCCGATCATGCAGCCCATACGGATATAACCGCGCAGAACCGGCGGCAATTGCCGCATGGCGCGTTTTTTGTCAACCTGGTCCGCCGGCAGCATGTTCATGTTGACGTAGCGGTTTTTTAGCGCCCGGACCTGCCATGGCCCTGTGGACCGGAAATTATGATGCAGCAGGCTCAGTGGTTCGGCGAGTTGCATGATGTCAGTGGTCGGAAAGCTGGCGCAGCCCAGCAGGGCGTCCACACCATGCTCATTGATGATTTGTCCAAGTCCTGACCAGAGCAGATCAATGCCATGTTTGGTGCGGTAATACGGGGCGACGCAGGAGCGACCCAATTCCAAAAAGCGCAGGCCTAATCCGGCTTGGCTGAGCATCGGGCCCAGGTCAAACTCGCCGGCGCTGTAAAACCCCTTATGGCGCAGGGCGGCCTCCTGATGCATCAGACGGTAACAGCCGACAACAGTTTCTCCATTGGGCAGGCGGGCTTTTTTGGTGACACCTTCAGCCGGCCCGTTGACCGTCAGCATGAGATGGTCGCACACCCCGTCAAAGCGGTCGGTGTCGCGCTTCAAGAATTTCTGGCCCCAATGGCTGCGGGCGCTCATTTCCTCAAAAAACACCTGATACCGCAACGCCTGAACCGCCCGTAATTCCCTGCGGGTTGTCGCCAGACGGACCGACAGCACGTCGTGGGATTTCAGGACTTTAGGGACAAACCCAGAGAGCGGCCTGGGCGAGTGGGGTTTGAAGCGCAATTGAACCATGAACACCTCCTGTCAAACAGGTTGAAGATGTGCATGTTCGATTGCGGTTTTGTGACGCTTTGATTGCCTGAATGTGACGATATGATTGCAGTTATGTGTCAAATCCGGGCGCTCAGAAGCGTGGTTGTGCCGGCGGGAATGGCATAGAGCCCGGCCTCGCCGCCCATGAACTGCTCAATCAGCATTTCAGTTGAATAGAATGTCACCTCTGCGAAACCGGCTGTGGCGAAGCGTTCCTTCCAGTCCTCTATGCCGAGCTTGGACAGCATCGGCTCCCCCATTTCGGCGACAACCTTATAAAGATTGGTCAGGTCATCAGGCTCATACCCCTCGACCTGTTCGTAATCCGGCATGACAAAATCCATGACCATGCGGCTGCCTTTGGCAAACTCGCTCAACACCGACAGGCTGGAGCGGATGCCGTCATCGGTCAGATACATGACAACGCCCAGCCAGGACATCATGGTCAGAAGGTCGCGGTTGACCCCCGCCTGGTCGAGTGCATCCGTCAGGGTCTGGGTTTCAAAATCAATGCCGATAAACTGCAGATTGTCCGGGATGGCGATGCCGCTGTTCTCCAAGGCATTACGCTTCCATTGCTGCGTGTCGGGATGGTCGATTTCATAGATTGTGACTCCCTGCAGCTGGTCGGCGAATTTATAGGCCGTTGTATCCAGCCCGGCACCCAGCACAATGACCTGCTCTATGCCGTCAGCAAGGGCGGTTTTCAACTGCTCCTCAAACAACCGTGACCGCATGCAGACAAAGTCCATGGTGCGGCGGACAAACAGATCGGCGGTCTCCTTGTTGGAAAGGGCTGCAAAAAGGTCAACCACGCCATTGTAATGTTCGGCCAGGGCATCCTGTGAGCCGAGACCGGTCAGGCTGAGTGCGACATCATCCTCCAAAATCTTCGGGTTGGGGGCATAGGCATTGTGGTAGGCGCGCATCACCGCCGTCATTTTCGCCGTCTGGCTCGGTTCACCCTGCTGCATGTCAACTCTCCTTCAAATGTTCACTGATAAGGTTATTCACTGCACCGCGATTGTCCACTCAAAAAAAGCCCGCCGCCAATGCTGAAAGGCTTTACCCGGCCGAGGCCATCCCCTAGGCTGGACCGAGGATCAAGTTGAGGGGTTGCCGAGGTGATGACAAGCAAACGACCTGTCTATCAGGGGTGGATAGTTTTGAGCGCCTGTTTCTTCTGCGCCATGCTGATGATCGGGATCACCTTCTATGGCTATCAGGTTTTCGTCATTCCGGTGACGCAGGAGTTTGGGGTCAGCCGCGCGACCGTCAGTTATGCCTATATCGCCATGCTGCTTGGTGTTGCGGGATGGTCGCCTTTTGTCGGGCGGGCGATTGACCGGCATCCGCCGCAATATGTTTTTGCCTTCGGGGCGCTGGCCTTTGCAACCGGCTTCACCCTGTTGTCCCTCAGTCAGGATTTAACCCACATGTTCGTCATCATCATCCTGCTGGTCGGGCTGGGGGTCAGCAGTGCCGGTGGTCTTGTCGCCAATGCCGTGGTGTCCAAATGGTTCATGAAGCGCCGCGGGAGGGCTTTGGGCATTGCGTCGGTCACCTCCTCTGCTGGCGGGTTTGTCATGGTGCCGGTCGTTATCTGGCTGATTGAGTCTTTCGGCTGGCGCTTGGCTCTGCCCATTCTGGGCTGGGGGGCGGCCCTGTCGATTGTGCTGGTGTCTTTGCTGTTCATCCGGGCCAGGCCCAAACCACAGCATCTTGCGGGGTTTGATGAATTTGATCAGGACGCAGAGGCCACAAAAACTGAAGCCGCCGCATCTGAGACAGGCGCATGGACGCTGCCTAAACTGGCACGCGAGCGTAATTTCTGGCTGCTCGTGTTTGGCGCCGGCCTGCTGTTGGCCAGTGACCAGGCCATCATGACCTCCAAATACCCGTTTTTTATTGATATCGGCTTCAGCCCGGTGCAGGCCGCCACCATCATCTCCAGCATGACCCTGTCTGCGGTCGCCGGCAAGCTGATCATCGGCTATTTGGCGGATTATTATGATGTCCGCCATTTGTTTGCTGTGGTTGCGGCGTTTCATGTCGGCCTGTTGGTGATGTTTTTGTGGCAACCCGGCTTTGCCAGCCTGCTGGGTTTCGCCTCGTTTTTCGGGGCCGCCGTCGGCGGCATTTATCCGGTCTGGTCAACGCTGACGGCCAAGGCTTTCGGCGCGCCGAGCTTCGGGACCGTCTTTGGTTTGATGGCGCCGTTCATGCAGTTGATGGCGATTGTGTTTGTCAGGTTTATCGGTGAAGTGCACAGCCTGACCGGAACCTATGATTTCGCTTTCTACGCCTTTTTGGGGACTTCCTTGGTGTCGTCCCTGCTGATTTACGCCATGCGTCTGCCGTCCCGTGCGGGTTAGCTTTTTCTTGCCCCGGCACCCGACACCTCCTAGTCTGCAGAGGCGGGAGGAAGTCCAATGAACAGAAGAAAATTTATGGCCGCGCTTGGTGCGGGAACCTTTTTCACCATGGTGCCGGGTGTAAAATCCTTTGCGGCATCCAAGGCCGGTCTTGCAGATCTTGATATGATCGACACGGCGGCCCTGATTAAGTCCGGTGAAGTGTCGATGTTTGAGGTGGCGCGGGCCGCAATGGACCGCATAGACCGGCTTGACCCTCAGCTCAATGCCGTTGTGACCAAATCCTATGATTACGGCATCCGCCAGATCGCCAAGGGGCGTTCCGGCCCGCTGGCGGGTGTGCCCTATCTGCTGAAGGACCTGAACCCGCTGGCCGGGGTGCGGATGACCAACGGTTCGCGCCTGTTCTCAAGTTTCACCCCGACCCAGAACAACCCGTTTACCGAGCGGGTCATGGATACGGGGGTGGTCATTCTGGGCAAAACCAACACGCCTGAATTCGGTCTGATGCCGACAACCGAGCCGCTGGCGAACGGCCCGTCCCGCAACCCGTGGAATCCGGCCTATTCAACCGGTGGATCGTCCGGCGGTGCGGCGGCGGCTGTCGCCGCGCGCATGGTGCCGGCGGCCGGCTCCAGTGACGGTGGCGGCTCCATCCGCTTCCCGGCCGCCGCCTGCCATTTGTTCGGCATCAAGCCGAGCCGCGGGCGCTTTGGCGGTCAGGACAACAAAAAGCGGGTGGTGGACCTGTCCGTGAAGCACACCATCAGCCGCACCGTACGCGACAGCGCGTTCTTGCTGGCCTTGACGGAGGGTGGTGACGGCGCAACCCTGCCGCCCGTCGGCTATGTGGAGGGGCCCAGCACCAAAAAGCACCGGATTGCTTTGTCCTATAATGTCCGGGACATTCAACCCAATGCTGAAACACGGCGGATTGTGGATGCCATGGCCCAAACCCTCGAGAAGCTTGGGCACGAGGTTGACCTCGTCAACACCACGCCGCATGACGACCCGGTGTTTCAGGAGCTGTTCACCAAAATTTGGGCTAGCGGCGCCCGTGACCTGCTGGCTTTGGCCGAGCGGATGACGGGTGTGCCGGCGCATCAAAGCGGATTGCTGGAGCCGAATACGCTGAAGATGATTGACATGTTTGCACCGGTCGGGGCTGATGACACGGCCTTCATCAAGCAGACCATGATCCGGTTGAAGGCGGATTTGGATGTCTTTATGAAGCCTTATGATGCCTGGATGACGCCCATGTCGCCGATTCCGACACCGAAACTTGGCCATTTTACCGCCGATCTGCCGCCTGAGGCATTGATGGACCGGTCGGCGTCTTTCGCCAGTTACACCCCGATACACAATGCCTTGGGCACGACCGCCATGTCGGTTCCGGGCGGGTTCAGTTCAGAAAATATGCCGGTCGGTGTGCAGATTGCCGCCAATGCAGGTCAGGAAGCGGTCCTGCTGGACTTGGCGTATCAGCTTGAGGCGGAGCTGCGCTGGGGCGACCAAAAGCCTCCGGTTGTCGCCGGCTGAAAATGACCGGGGGCGTCAGACCGTCCCCGGATATGAACGACCTATCTGCCCTTCCATTGCGGCGGGCGTTTTTCGGCAAAGGCTGTGGCGCCTTCAATGGCGTCTTCGCTGACAAACACCGCCTGTGAAGCGGTGTTTTGCTTGTCCCACATTTCGGCTTCCGTCCATTCATGGGAGTCAAGAATGATTTGCTTGCTGATGGCGACCGCCAGCGGCCCGTTGGCGCTGATGGTACTGGCCAGCTCCTTGGCGGCGTCCAGGGCGGTGCCCGCCGGCACGGTTTTGTTGATCAGCCCGGCGCTGAGTGCGCGTTCGGCGTCAATGAAATCCCCGGTCAGCGCCAGCTCAAGGGCAAAGCGGGGATTGACCTGACGCGGCAGGCGCAGCAGCCCGCCGGCCGCAGCCGCCAGGCCGCGCTTGACTTCCGGAATGCCGAATTTGGCGTTGTCTGCGGCAACAATCAGGTCACACGCAATGGCCAGTTCCAGACCGCCGGCCAAGGCATAGCCTTCAACCGCTGCAATCAGGGGTTTTTTCGGCGGGGCCTCCGTCACGCCGGCGAAGCCGCGGCCTTCAACCATCGGCAGTTCACCGCTGACAAAGCCTTTCAAGTCCATGCCGGAGCAAAAAGTGCCGCCGGCTCCGGTCAGGATGGCGACCTTGATGTCATCATTCGCATCCAATTCGTCCATGGCGGCGGCAACCTGTTCCGCGACAACCTTGGAAACGGCGTTTTTGGCTTCCGGGCGGTTGATGGTGACAACCATGACCCCATTTTCAACTTCTGTCAGAACAACGTCGCTCATAATTTCCCCCTCTGGATTAATTCAAATCATTTCGTATATTAGCTTCAGAAAAGGAATTGAAAAGTTATAATCGCAGACTTTGGGGGGCGTTATGAAAAAAAACAAACTTGGTCACACGGATATGGAAGTGACGGAAATCTGTCTCGGAACCATGACGTGGGGACGGCAGAACACCCAAGAGGAGGCCTTTGAGCAGATGGATTACGCCGTTGCCCAGGGCATCAACTTCTTTGATACAGCCGAACTTTATCCGATCCCGCCGGAGGCGGAGACGCAGGGGCGGACGGAAACCATGATCGGCAACTGGTTTGCAGAGCGCGGCGGGCGCGACAAAATCATTCTCGCCACCAAGGTGACGGGGCGTTCCGGGCTGACCTGGTTTCGCGAGAACGGCGATCCGACGGAACTGTCCGCCGCGCAGATTGACGAAGCGCTGCACAACAGCCTGCGGCGTCTGCAGACCGATTATATCGACCTGTATCAGCTGCATTGGCCGGACCGGCCGATCAACCTTTTCGGCGGCCTTGGATACAAGCACATGTCGGAAGAGATCAACCGCATTGAGGACACGCTCGGGGTTTTGGATGGCCATGTGAAGGCCGGTAAAATCCGCAGCATCGGCCTGTCCAATGAAACCCCGTGGGGGACCATGAAGTTCCTGCATTATGCGGAGCTGAACAATCAGGAAAAAGTGGTGTCGGTGCAAAACGTCTATAATCTTTTGAGCCGCGTTTATGAAACCGGCGGGTCCGAGATTTTCCACCGCGAGGGTGTCGGTTTGCTGGCCTATTCACCGCTGGCGCAGGGCTTTTTGAGCGGCAAATATCTTGACGGGAATATCCCGGCAGGGTCGCGCAAATCGATTGCCGACCGCCTGGAACGTTATGAAACGCCCGGCGCGGACGACGCCATCCGCGCCTATCTTGCCTTGGCTGAAAAATACGGGATTGAGCCGACGCAAATGGCCAACAAATTCGTCACGTCACGCCCGTTTGTGACCTCCAACATTATCGGCGCCACAACCATGGAACAGCTACGCCTGGCGGTCACGTCGAATGAGGTTGTGTTGAGCGAAGAGCTTTTGGAGGAAATAGAGGCGGTGCATTTGCGGGCGCCGAATTTATGCCCGTAAGGTGCGCGGCCTATTCGAGGTAATTGTCGCGCATGGTGGCGAGCATGTCATCCGTGACACCCAGCGCCTTGGATAAATAGTCTTCCAGACCGCCATATTCTGTTCCGATGGTTTCAAATGCGGCGTTGAGATAATCCTCATGCACCCCAAGAATTGGGCGCAGATCCTCATAGCTGGCATGCGTTCCGACGCGTTGTTTCAGATCTTGATATTTTTCTTCTGCATTTGCGGCAAGGTGCGTGTTGGTCTCCAGATAATCCAACAATATTTCTTCGCGCGGCACGCCGAGGATGGACAAGATGAGCGCGGCGCCAAAACCTGTGCGGTCCTTGCCCGCCATGCAATGAAACATCAGTGGCGTCTGCGCCGGTTGGCTGACGATCTGCATGAAGCTTTGAAACGCCTCTGCGTGGCGGGTGATGAAATTGCGGTTGGCCTCAACCATGATGTCATGCAGGTCGCGGCCCAGCAGCTCGCCGCTGGCAACCGCACGCCACAGGGCGTCGACAAATGCGCCATCCTCGAAAACCGGGACAATATGGGTCGCAATGCTATGGTCCTCAGGCAGACGCGACGGGGCCGACTCGCGCTCGCCTTTTGAGCGTAAGTCAATAATACTTTGCAGACCAAGACGAGTGAGAAGTTTTAAATCCTCGGCGCTTAAGTTCGATAGCCGGTCCGAGCGGTACAGCCGCCCCCATTTCACCCTCTGCCCATAAGGGTTGGCATAGCCGCCTATGTCACGAAAGTTATGGGCTCCATCAAATGACAGGCGACGGTTCGCGGCCCGCTGATCAGCCGGTAATTCGGCGGCAATCAACCGTGTTTCGGCAGGCGTCATTTCGTTGCTCCCATGTTACGTGTCATGCACAACCAGCGCATCTAGCCAGGCCAAGACCGGTTCCCCATATTGGGCGCGCTCAGGCATGCTCAGCTGTAACATAGTTAAGCCGGCCCCTTCCAGCATTAACAGATAATGCCGGCAGAGTTTTTGTGGGTCTTGCCCGCGCAGAGCCGGGGCTTGTCTGACCAGCCTGTCAAATTTGCCGTAATGATGGGACTCATTTTCCTGCAGGGCTTTGCGCATGCGGCTGCGCAAGCGGGGATGCGCGTCGCGGTAGGCGAGCAGATGCACCCTTGCCCGCCACCAAAGGTCCATGTCCTCGCTCAGGGGCAGATAGGATTTCACCATATCCTTGATTTCCGCAAGCGGATCCTGCGGGCGGTTTTTGACCGGCAGGTTTTTCATGACCGGGATGATGTGGACATCAATAACGGCCTCGAGCAGATCGTCCTTTCCCGGGAAATGATAAGTCAAGGTGCCGAGGGAGCAGCCGGCTTCGTCCGCAATGGCGCGCAGGGTCAACCTGCCCATGCCGTGGCGCGCCAGCCAGACATAGGCTGTTCCAACCAGCGGCAGGGCGCCTGTGCGGGTTGTCATCAGCTGATGAACCCCCTGTCCTCGAGCGCCGCGATGACGACGTCGGCCGCCGCCTCCACATCCAGCGCCACGGTGTCCAGAGTGATGTCCGGGTTCTCCGGCGGTTCATAAGGGCTGTCAATGCCGGTGAAGTTCTTGAGGTCGCCTGAGCGGGCTTTTTTATAAAGCCCTTTCGGGTCGCGCTCCTCCGCCACTTCAAGCGGCGTGGCCACATAAATCTCCAGGAAGCAGTCATCCCCGACACGTTCACGGGCCAGTTGCCGTTCAGCCGCAAACGGGGAGATGAACGAGACCAATGTGATCAGGCCGGCATCCACCATCAGGCCGGAGACCTCGGCGACCCTGCGGATGTTCTCAACACGGTCCGTATCGGTGAATCCAAGGTCGCGGTTCAGTCCGTGGCGCACATTGTCCCCGTCAAGCAGGAAGGTATGGCGTCCGCGGGCATAGAGCTTCTTCTGCACGGCATTGGCAATGGTTGATTTGCCGGACCCCGACAGGCCGGTAAACCACAAGACGGCCGGCGACTGTCCCTTCTGCTCGGCATTGGCCTTGCGGTCAATATCCAGAGCCTGCCAATGAATGTTCTCGGCGCGGCGCAGGGCGAAATTGATAAACCCCATGCCGACCGTGTTGTTGGTCATGCGGTCGATCAGGATAAAGCCGCCCATTTCGCGGTTGTCGGCATAACGGTCATAGGCGACGGCGCGGTCAAGCGACAAGGTGCAGATCCCAACCTCGTTCAAATCCAGGGTCTTTGCGGCAAGGTGCTCCATCGTGTTGATGTTGATCTTGTATTTCGGCTGGTTGACGGTCGCGGCTGCGGTGCTGGCGCCAAGCTTGAACAGATAGGGCCGGCCCGGCAGCATTTCCTGGTCCGACATCCATAAGATGGTGGCCTCGAATTGATCGGAGACCTCCGCCGGATGAGTGACAGTGGAGATCACATCGCCGCGGGAAACGTCAATTTCGTCCTCCAGCGTCAGCGTGACGGATTGACCGGCCACAGCCTCCTCGAGATTGCCGTCCTGTGTGACAATGCTTGCGATTGTGCTTTCCTTGGCGCTGGGCAGGACTTTCACCTTATCCCCTGGACGGACAAGGCCGCCGGAAATTTGACCGGAGAAACCCCGGAAATCAAGGTTCGGCCGGTTGACCCACTGCACCGGCATGCGGAAAGGCTGCTCAAGTGTCCTGTCGTCAACCTCAACGCTTTCCAAATAATGCATCAATGTCGGCCCCTCATACCATGGCGTCAGGAAGCTCGGCTCGGTGACATTGTCACCCTTCAGGGCCGACATCGGGATGGCGGTCACCCTGTCAAACGCCAAGTCCTTGGCAAAGGCGCTGAATTCCTCAACAATTCTGGTGTAGGTCGCCTCATCAAAATCCATGAGATCCATCTTGTTGACGGCCAGAACAACCTGTTTGATGCCAAGCTGCGACACGATGAAGGCGTGCCGCCGTGTCTGGGTTAAAATGCCTTGGCGGGCATCGACCAGAAGAATGGCAAGTTGGGCGGTTGAGGCGCCGGTCGCCATGTTGCGGGTGTACTGCTCGTGACCGGGCGTATCCGCGACAATGAATTTGCGCTTGTCAGTTGAAAAGAACCGGTAGGCGACATCGATGGTGATGCCCTGCTCGCGCTCGGCGGCCAGCCCGTCCACCAGCAGGGCGAAATCAATATCGCCCGCCTGGGTGCCCATTTTCACGCTGTCACTTTCCAGTGCCTCAAGCTGATCCTCGAAAATCATTTTCGACTCATACAGCAACCGCCCGATCAGGGTCGATTTGCCGTCATCGACGGATCCGCAGGTGATGAAGCGCAGCAGGGATTTGTTTTCATGGGCCTTGAGATAGCCCTTGATGTCACTGGCAATCAGTTCGGATTGATGGGCCAT
Organism: Parvibaculales bacterium; assembly: GCA_049890195.1. Classification (GTDB taxonomy): domain Bacteria; phylum Pseudomonadota; class Alphaproteobacteria; order RS24; family RS24; genus JAYQKL01. The sequence continues at coordinate 178,899 of JBMHBY010000003.1, read as the reverse complement.
CAGAAATACCCCTCCTGTTTTTTCTTCTCCATTGAGGCGGCCTGGTCATGGTCAATGACCCGCCCTTGGCGCTCCGAGGTCTTGGTCAGCAGCATTTCCTGGATGATCTCCTCCAAGGATGTCGCCGTGCTCTCCACCGCGCCGGTCAGCGGGTAACACCCCAGCGTGCGGAACCGCACCGATTTCAACTGCGGTGTCTCACCCGGTTCTAGCGGCAGGCGGTCATCGTCAACCATTATCAGCGTGCCGTCCCGCTCGACAACCGGGCGCAGGTCTGAAAAATAAAGCGGCACAATCGGAATGTTCTCCAGATAGATGTACTGCCAGATGTCCAGCTCGGTCCAGTTGGAGAGCGGGAAAACACGGATGCTTTCGCCTTCCTGTTTGCGGGCGTTGTAAAGATTCCAGATCTCGGGCCGTTGGTTCTTCGGGTCCCAGCGGTGCTGGGCTGAGCGGAAGGAAAAGACCCGCTCTTTGGCGCGGCTTTTTTCCTCGTCCCGGCGGGCGCCGCCAAATGCGGCGTCAAAACCGTATTTGTCCAGCGCTTGTTTCAGAGCTTGGGTTTTCATGACATCTGTATGGACAGCTGAGCCATGCGTAAACGGACCAACCCCTTGAGCAAGCCCCTCCGGGTTGGTGTGGGTCAACAGCTCCAGCCCCAGATCCTTGACGATGGTGTCGCGGAACCGGATCATTTCCTTGAATTTCCAACCCGTATCGACATGCAGCAGCGGAAACGGGGGTTTGGAGGGGTAAAACGCCTTCATCGCCAGATGCAGCATGACGGCACTGTCCTTGCCGACGGAATACAGCATCACCGGGTTTTCGGCTTCACTGACAACTTCGCGCATAATGTGGATGGATTCGGCTTCGAGGCGTTGCAAATGGGTAAGCATGGCAGAACTTTTGTAGTTAAGGGTTACCGGCGGTTGTAGAGCCGGGCCAGGGAAAAGTCAATGTCGTTTCGTACAAATGTACGAATTATGATTTCGGCCGGCTTGAGACTTGTTCCCTTGCCCTAAAACTGACATGATGCAGCGGATAAACACTCATTTAGGGGGAAACCATGACCACCATCATCGAAAATGTAGACGCTTTGCAGGATTACCTGGGAAAAGACCTTGAGCCGACGGACTGGATTGACATCAAGCAGGACCGCATCAACATGTTTGCCGATGCGACAGAGGACCATCAATTTATTCATGTTGATCCCGAGGCGGCCAAGCTGACGCCGTTTGGCACAACCATTGCCCACGGTTTTTTGACGCTGTCTTTGGCGCCGATGTTCTGGAGCCAGCTTTACCGCGTGGAAGGCGTCAAAATGGGCGTGAATTACGGCCTCAACAAGGTGCGCTTCATCAATCCGGTCAAGGTGGACTCGCGGGTCCGCGGTAAGGGCAAGATTGTGGCCATTGGTGAAGCCGCCGGCGGCACACAGATCACCTTTGAAATGACCATCGAGATTGAAGGCGAAGATAAGCCGGCCTGTGTCGCAGAAACCATTTCCCTGATTTACACCTGATTGGGGTGATGCGGGCGTGCGTTCTGCTCCGGATTAATGCCGGAAATGGCGCATGCCCGTCAACACCATGGCGAGGCCTGCCTCGTCAGCGGCGGCGATGACCTCATCATCTCGAATTGAACCTCCGGGCTGAATGACCGCCGTCGCGCCGGCCTCGGCCGCCGACAACAGTCCGTCAGCAAACGGGAAAAATGCGTCTGACGCCACGACCGAGCCTTTGGCCAAGGCTTCGGACGCCCCGCAGGCGGCGGCGGCATCCTCAGATTTCCGCGCGGCGATGCGCGAGCTGTCAAGCCGGCTCATTTGTCCGGCCCCGACCCCGACTGTCGCCCCATTTTTGGCATAAACAATGGCGTTGGACTTCACATGTTTGGCGACACGGAAGGCGAACAACAAGTCCAGCATCTCCTGTTCCGTTGGTGTCCGTTTGGTGACAACCTTGACATCCCCTGCCGTGATGCGCCCATTGTCGCGGTTCTGCACCAGATAGCCGCCGGCGACGGAACGCACGGACAGGCCGGGCGCCATCGGGTCGGCCAGTCCGCCGGTGACGAGCAGCCGCAAATTCTTTTTGCCGGCGATAACGGCGCGTGCGGCGTCATCCGCATCCGGGGCGATGATGACTTCCGTGAACAGCTGTGTGATGGCGTTGGCTGTGTCTTCATCCAGCGGCTTGTTCATGGCGATGATGCCGCCAAAGGCACTGACCGGATCGCAGGTCAGGGCCTTGTCAAAAGCATCCGCCAGGGTGGCGCCGGTCGCCACACCGCATGGATTGGCGTGTTTGATGATGGCGCAGGCGGCCGTTTCAGCCGGGTCAAATTCGCTGACCAGCTCAAAAGCGGCATCGGTGTCATTGATGTTGTTGTAGGACAGCTCCTTGCCCTGTAATTGTTCCGCGGTGGCGACGCCGGGCCGGTTCTCGCCGCTGACATAGAAGCTTGCATGCTGGTGCGGGTTTTCGCCGTAACGCAATGTCTGCCGCAGGGCCCCGCCGACGGCGCGGAAGGCCGGTGCAGTCTCGTTCAGCTCATCAGCCAGCCAATTGGAAATGGCGGCATCATAGGCGGCGGTGCGGGCATAAGCTTTTTGGGCCAGCCTGCGGCGCAGGGCGGGTGATGTGGCGCCGTCCAGTGCGTCCATGTCGGCCAAAACAGCCTCATAATCGGCACCGTCAACCAGAACCGTCACATCCGCATGGTTTTTTGATGCCGCCCGGATCATGGCCGGCCCGCCAATATCAATGTTTTCAACGCAGTCTTCATAGCTGCCCCCGCCGGCCAAGGTCGCCTCGAACGGGTAGAGGTTCACCACCAGCATGTCAATCGGCACGATATTGTGGTCCTGCATGGCGCCTTCATGGTCGGTATTGCCGCGGATGGCGAGCAGCCCCCCATGCACCATCGGGTGCAGGGTCTTGACCCGGCCGTCCATCATTTCCGGGAAACCCGTCAATTCCGACACATCTTTCACCGCCAGACCCGCCTCATCCAGCAGTTTGGCCGTGCCGCCGGTTGAAACAAGCTCAACCCCGCGTGCGGCGAGTTTTTGGGCAAACTCAATAATGCCGGATTTGTCTGAAACCGATATCAAGGCCCGTGTAACTGGACGGTGTTTGTCTTGTGACATGCTGAACTCCTCAACCAAAATCTTTGTCTAGCGGCTATCATGGCGGGCCGGATAAATCAACCGCCCGTAGCTGATTTCGTCTTACCGCATCAATTTAAGACCCCATTTTAACACAAGGCCGTCCGCCGAGGCGTGCCCGCTCAAAACAATCTGCTGGCACTGGCGGGGTGTTCCGTTCTGGCCCATATAAACACTCTTATCCAGGGACAGGGCGGCCCCTCCGCCGGCCGTAAACTGCCAGCCCTCACCATTGGGCAAGGCCAGCAGAATGGTGTTCCCGCTGCCGACGGCGGAGGCTTTGATGTTGGGGTGAAGATGCAGCCTCAGGGCAAAAGCAACCGGCTTCAGGGGTGTAGAGCCGGCCGGCATGACCAGTTCCTCTCCGCGCAGGTCGGCGCCGCTGTGATGCATGAACAAACGCCGGTGCACCTCGGTCCCGTGGCTGCTTTTGTACATATCATGTGAAGTTTCAAGCCAGACGGCGTTCTGGTCTTCAAGCCGTTTGGAGGTCACTTTGACTTTTTGACCCTCCGGGACAGGTGCAGCAAGACCCAGAACCGAATGGGCCGCGGCCTGACGTGAGGCTTGGCGCCAATTCTCGCCGTGGACATAATTCGGGCCGCAGTTCACAATGACGCGATGACCGCCCCGGGACATTTCAAAAGCGGTTGGGGCAAGATGGCTGTCCGCTGTGCGGCCGGCCCCCGCATCCATCAGCAGGAGGGTCTTGCCCGCCTCCACGCGATAATACTGGCCGGCCGGCAAATACCCATGTTTGGGGTTGCGGTGGATGCCGCACAGCTTGATCAGTGCGTTCAAATAGGGTTTTGAAGCCCCTGTGAACGGCCCCAATTCCAACCCGCCCTGGAAAACGGACAAATGTCCATCGCGATGCTGCATGAACTTCAGAGCGGCGCCGGCCTGTTTGATGCTCTCGGAGACGACAGGCGGAACGGAAAGCTGCCGGCGTTTCAATTCATCCTGAATGGTCAGGAGAACCGGCAATACGCCCATCATGGCGTCCGGTGCCCGGCTGACATGCAGGCCGTCCGGCTGCACCTGACGTTTCAACTCGCGGGTCAGTTGCGACATGGCGTGATTGAGCCGCACCGTGCCGTTGTTCAGGGCAAAGGTGGAAAAAACATAGCCGGCGCAACTGATCAGCCGTGGCAGGCCGTCTTGGGCAAGAGCTGTAGATTTTGCCAGATAACGGGCGTCGATGTTCAGGCTGTGGGTGAAGTCGATGCGGCCCTGACTGGTCAAAAGAGGCAGGATGTGGGGGCTGCAGGCGCTCAGACTGATGAACCGCCGCGCCACAATTTCCGGTGCCCACGCTGTTGCGTCATGAAACGGTTTCCGGCTTGTCCAATGCTGGACAGCGTGTTTGACAAGGGCGTCGGCGTGGGGGTGCTCCAGCGCGCAGACATGGGTGAGCCAGTCAAAGGCATAAAGATGTGCCAGCCATTCTGCATTGGGCGGCGGGCAGTCAAAGGGGGGCTGGCTCTGGTTTTTGAGGATGCCGCCCTTGAGTGGGTAGTCGCCGGACAGCCAGGCCTGACCAAGTTCCGGATTGGCCGGAAGCAGGGACACAGGGAACGGGCTGAGCAGATCCTCTATTTTGCTCTTCAGCAGAAAACGGGTGTTGAGCGTCTGCAAGGACAGGACGCGGGTTTTATGAAGCAGTCTGTTGAGGGTGTCCGTCTTGGGGCGCATTGTCATCAGGCCGGTTCCGGGTCAACCCCGCAACGCCTTGATGTTGTCTGCGTATTGGTCCGGCCCGCCTGCAAAGGTGGCGGTGCCGGCGACCAGCACATTGGCCCCGGCCGCAATGACGTCAGATGCATTGTCGCGGTTGATGCCGCCATCCACCTCAAGCTCAATGTCGCGCCCGCTGGCCTGGATCATCGCCCGCAGTCGGGTGATTTTGTCCAGCTGAGAGGCAATGAATTTCTGGCCGCCGAAACCGGGGTTCACTGACATGACCAGAATAAGGTCTATGTCACCCATCAGCTCCTCCACGGCGGCAACCGGTGTCGCCGGATTCAGGGATATGCCGGCCCGACAGCCCGCCCCCTTGATGGCCTGGACCGTGCGGTGCGGATGCGGTCCGGCTTCGGGATGGAACGTGATGATGTCGGCCCCGGCCCCGGCAAATGCCTCGATATAGGGGTCAACCGGCGCAATCATCAGGTGCACATCCAGCGGCTTGGTGGCGTGCGGCTTGAGGGCGGCGACCACATCCGGGCCAATGGTGATGTTCGGGACAAAATGCCCGTCCATGACGTCCACATGCACATAATCACAGCCCGCCGCACAAATCGCCGCAACCTCTTCACCCAGACGGGCGAAGTCGGCGGACAGGATTGAAGGTGAGATTTTGACGGTGTTTGAGTCGTCGGACATTGGAGACATTCCTCATTGAACGCGCTGATTTCTGAATATACCAGTTCGTTCTCCTGCGCAAGCAAACCGCAGGCCCCTGTGGGTCAGTCAGCCCGCTCCAGCGCTTTTTTCAACAGCGTGAGGTGCCGCTCGAAAACCTGCCATTCCTTGGTGCTGCCAGTGTACATTTTACGGCGCACCTGGTCCCGGCTGGCGGTGCGGATCGGGCGGGCGGATTTGTGAAAATCAAGGCAATCAGGTTCAAATTCCAGTCCGCAGAAATCAAGCAGGGCCCGGGTTTCCGGCTCTTGATTATGGGTCAGGCGGTCATAATCCAGCTCATAAATGGTGGCGCCGAACTTACGCCGCCAGAAATCCATCAAATCCTGGTAGTGCCGGTAATAGGTGCCCAATGTGTCCAGCGCGTTGCCGAAATTCATGCCCTTGGCCGGAAAGAACCGGTGATAGTTCGACCAGCACACGGCCATCGGGTCACGGTTGGTGTGGATGATTTTGGCCTCCGGAAACGCGGCCCGGATAAAGCCCAGGCGCAGGAAATTATGCGGCAGCTTGTCGACGACATAAGGCTCTTCAATGTTCATGGCGGCAATGGCGTCCAGATAGTCGCGCCCGATTGACCCAAAAGCGCGGTCAATCAGCTTCACGTCCGGTTGTCGGGTGAAATAATACATCAGCTCCTCCGTCACCTGATTCATCACATTCAGTTCGCCGGCGCCGTAAACCGCTGAATGGCTGGACAAAATCTGCTCCGTCAGGGTGGTCCCTGAGCGCGGCATCCCGACAATGAAGATCAGCTGTTTGTCGCCCGGCTTGGGTGCGGGATGGGCCTCCTGCGGGTTCAGGGCGTCAAATGTCACCGGTGCAAAAATGTGCTTCAAAACCTCAAAGCGCCTGAGGGTTCTGGACTCGTCATACGGGTCGGCCTTCAGCTGCAAGGTGTTGGCCTTTTTCCAAAAGCCGAAGGCTTTTTGGGTGTCTTTCAGGTCGTGGGCCGCCTTGCCCAGCGCAAAGGCGCAAATCGCCTTCTGCTTTGGGGGGAGCGACCGCTTGGCAAGATTTTTTTCCAATGCCGGCATGTATTTTCCGGCATTGGCTTTGGTGATTTTGGTTTTGTGCACCACAGCGCTGAGGGCCGGCACATTGTCCGGCTCCAATTTGAGCGCCTTGGCGAGGCTGGCCTGCGCCTTTTTGGTGTCGCCGGTCATGGCACATATATTGCCCTTGAGCACATGCGCCCGGGCCAGTTTCGGATCCGCCTTGATGGCTTGTGCGCAAACCGTCAGCGCCTCCTCTATGCGGTCAATATGGGAAAGTGCATCGGACAGGTTGAGGAGCAGGCGTCCATCCTTTGGCCGCTTCGGCAGCAGGGTCTGATAATGCGCCACGGCACGGTCATATTGCCGGCTTTCCAGATAGGTGTTGGCCAGCACCTCGGCAATCTCGTCATTGTCGGGAGCCAGCGCCAGCGCCTGTTCAAACTGGTCTGCGGCCCTGTGATAAAGCTCCAGCAGGTTGTAGGTGGAACCAAGACCGCACAAGCCGGCAAGACTGTCCGGGGCCAGCTGCAGCAGCATTTGCCATGTTGCCAGCGCGGCTTCATGCTCCCCGAGATCCGTCTGGCATTGGCCCAACCGCTCCAGGGCAGCGGTATCATCCGGGGCGCGTCCAATCTGCTGCTGCAGAATTTCAGCTGCGGCCCGGGTGTCGCCGTTGAGCTGATGCAGCATCCCCAGACCCTTCAAAAGCAGGGTGTTGCCGGGATATGCCTGCAGCAGCTTTTCCGTATATCTGGTGGCCTGGTCGAGTTTCTCGGCTTTGATCAGGTCGGTGAGGATACGCTTTTCAGAAGCGCTGGGCCCCGTTGCGGGCCGCGTGTTTTGGTCAAGCATGATGTTCTTCTTATTCTTGGATGCTTAATTATTGCTTAAGGCAGCCGGCAAAAATGTGCAAGCAAAGATTGCGTATGAAAAATTATCCGGTCCGGTTCAGTCGGCGTGCCGCATCAAGGCTGCATAAAAGCCGTCCATTCCACCCTCGTGCACAAGATCCGCCGGTGTGGTGCGCAATTCATGTCCGGTGATGAAGGCACGGGCAAACGGCGTGTCCGGCAGAGCCTGCGGCTGCATCCCGGTCTGGCGCGCCAGAAACGCTGCGCTGCGCCGTTCCCCCTCCTGCGGATCAAGCGAGCAGGTGGCATAGAGCAACAGGCCGCCGGGCTTCAGCCAGCCGGCGGCACGGTTGAGCAGGGCATCCTGCAGCACGGTCAGCTTGGCGGTGTAGCCGGGGCGCCGATGCAGGGGGAGGTCGGGGTGGCGGCGGATGGTGCCGGTTGCCGAGCAGGGGGCATCCAACAAAATCGCATCGAAAGGGTGATCCGGTGTCCAGTCGAGGGCATCGGCGGCCACGGTGTTGGCTGTTAATCGGGTGCGGCTGAGGTTCTCCGTCAACCGCTTGAGCCGGCTTGTGGAGACATCCAGGGCCGTGACCTCATGGCCGGCGGCCGCCAGTTGCAGTGTTTTGCCGCCCGGCGCCGCACATAAATCCAGAATGGTACCGGGTTTGGCGGGCAGGCTGCCCATCAGCAATTGCGCCGGCAGGCCGGCGGCCACGTCCTGTATCCACCAGTCGCCGTCATGGAAGCCCGGCAAATCCTCAACGCGCCCGGCTTCGGCCAGTCTGATATGGGTCGGGCCGAGCTGGGTCGCGCTGTCCGGATTTTGCGTCAGCCAGGCGGCGGCCTTGTCCGGCGATTTGAAGCACAGGTCGAGCGGCGGGCGGTGGCGGTGCATGACGGCAATCTGAGCCGCTTTTCCCGGCCCGTAATGGTCAGCCCATTGCGCCATCATCCACTCCGGCATGTTCAGGCCCGGGTCATCTGGCAGGCGGTGATCCGCTTCATTCTGGTCGGCCAGCTTGCGCAACACGGCGTTGATCAGTCCGCGATAGGGCTGTTCCTGGCGTCCGCAGGCTTTGACCGTTTCACCGACGGCAGCATGCGCCGGGACATCCATCAGGCAGATTTGCGTCACGCCCAGATGCAGCAGGGCTTTGGCCAGATGCGGGCGGGGCGGGATCGCCCGCTTCATGTGCCGCGTCAACAGGGCGGCGATCTCACCGCGGTGACGCAACGCCAGCATGACCATGGCTCTGGCCAGCCCCCGGTCGGCGGCGGAAAGGCCGTCGAGCCGGTCCGTTGCCTCATCCAGTGTTTTGCCACGCTCAATGGCGGCCAGCATGGCGGCGGCCTGGCGGCGCAGATTGGGTTTGGCCGGTCGTTTGGGGCGCGATTGTCCGGAGCGGGTGTGTTTTTGCATGAAAAGAGTTAGACCACCTTGGCAGGTTGCGTGCAAGACCCCATATTAAGTCCATGACCGAGTCAACCAAAGCTGAAAAAAACCGGAAACAGGCCGCCCGCCGCGCTCTTGCGGAAGCGGCGGAACGCCGCGCGGCCGAGCAGAAGCGTGAGACGCCGAAAGAGACCGGCGGGCAGGAAGGTCCGGAACCGACCCGCTATGGGGATTGGGAAAAAGAGGGCATCATTTCAGACTTTTAAGGCCGTCATTGGCCGAGGACTGACAACACCGCCGCTTCAATCAGCGCCGGCTGTTCAGGCAGCAGGGCATGTCCGGCGTTTTCCAGTGTCACCAGTGTCACTTGCTCCGGCAGGTGGCGTTTCAGCACATCGCCGGATGTTGCGGGCGGTGCCAATCTATCTGCAGCCCCTTGGATGATGAACAGCGGTTTCCCCCCCGCCGCCCGCCATTGGTCAAAGGGCGTGCTGGCCGTGGCGCTGGCTTGGGTGAGGGAGGCCGGTATGCTCCAGCCGGTCATCCAATATGCCGGTACAGTGTTGTCGTCGGCAAAAAACGCATATTTGACCCTTGGGCGGCGCCAACTGTCGGGCAGGAAAATCCAGAAGGACTGAATCAGGGCCTTTTCAGCCGCCGGTCTGAGCGGCGCTTTGCCGCCCGCCGCCAGCAGGATGACTTTCTCAACTTTGTCAGGATATTTGGTCGCTGCGGCGCGGGCGACGCGGTTGCCGAAAGCGTGGCCGAGCAGGACCACATCTTTGCCGGCCAGCCTGTCTGTTTCCTGCAGGTGGTCGATCAGCGCCGCCACGTCATCGGCCAGATCAAACAGCGTGATGTCATCGGTCACCAGGCCGCCGTCATCCATCATGCCGCGTGGCTCCAGCGCATAGGTGGCGTAACCGGCATGGTTGAGCGCGGCGGCCAATTCATTGAAGTCGCTGGCCGGACGGCCAAGGCTCGGCATCAAAATCAGCACCGGGGTTTGATCTTTTGGGCCGGCCCCCGCCCCGGCATGAAAGCTCAAGGTCACATCGCCGTGGCGGGACACATGCGTGATTTGCTCTAGAACCCCATGCGCCGGTCGCGGGGTGACATTGACCCTGTATTGAACCGCCATGGCGATGACGGCCAGGGTGACAAACCCGAGTGTCAGCAGCAAAAGCCGGATCAGTCTTTTTTTAAGGGGTTTCATGCTTGCATGGTGACGGGTTTGCATCTGCGGCGCAAGCCGGAACTGGATTTTGCACAGTAAAGACAGATGGGCTAGTCTTCTCTTATGGCAAGAATGTTTCTATTAATACAACTCTTGATTGTAACGTTGGTGACAATCGCCCCATTGGCAGCATTAGAGGCCAAACCCTATAAGCGGCCGTTCCTGCCGGGCCCGTTCAGCTTTGAGGTGCTTGAAGTGCTTGACGGCGACACCTTCCGCGCCCGCATTCCGGTCTGGTTGGACCAGCATGTCGTGGTCAAGATCCGCCTGCGCGATATTGACACCCCGGAAATGAACGGCAAATGCACCGCCGAAAAGACCCTGGCCCGCCGGGCCAAGGCGTTTGCAGCGCGTTGGCTCGCGCAAGACAGCCTGCGTCTGGTCAATGTGTCCTACGGCACCTATGCCGGGCGGGTGCTGGCCACCACGCAATCCCCGGACGGGGCCACCCTGTCAGACGCGCTGCTCGAGACGGGCCTGGCCAAACCGTATCGCGGGCGCAAAGCCGACTGGTGTGTCTGATGTGTCAGCCGCGGTTCTGGCGGTTGTCGATCAGGCTGTCGACGACTGACGGATCAGCCAGTGTTGACGTGTCCCCGAGATTGGAGAAATCGTCTTCGGCAATCTTGCGCAGGATACGCCGCATGATTTTGCCGGACCGTGTCTTTGGCAGGCCGGGGGCGAACTGGATGTGGTCGGGTGTGGCGATGGGGCCGATTTCGGTGCGCACCCATTTCACCAGCTCATCCTTCAGCATGTCGGAATCGGGCGTGCCGAGATTCAGCGTCACATAACAGTAGATGCCCTGTCCCTTGATGTCGTGCGGGTAGCCGACCACGGCGGCCTCCGCAACATCGCCATGGGCGACCAGGGCGCTTTCCACCTCCGCCGTGCCGAGGCGGTGGCCGGAGACATTCAGGACATCATCCACGCGTCCGGTGATCCAGTAATAGCCGTCTTCGTCACGGCGGCAGCCGTCACCGGTGAAATATTTTCCGGGATATTGGATGAAATAGGTGTCGATGAACCGCTGATGGTCGCCATAGACGGTCCGCATCTGGCCCGGCCAGCTGTCGGCAATGCACAAATTGCCGGAGGTCGCGCCCTCCAGCACCTTGCCGTCAGTATCGACCAGCTCCGGCTTGATGCCGAAAAACGGCCGGGTTGCGGAGCCGGGTTTCAGGTCGGTGGCGCCCGGCAGCGGTGTGATCAGGGCGGCGCCGGTTTCGGTCTGCCACCATGTATCGACAATCGGGCAGCGCCCTTCACCGACGACACGGTGATACCACAGCCAGGCCTCCGGGTTGATCGGCTCGCCGACGGAGCCGAGCAGCCGCAGGCTTTTGCGGCTGGTGGATTTGACCGGCCCTTCGCCCTCCGCCATCAAGGCCCGCAAGGCGGTCGGGGCGGTGTAGAAGATATTGACCTGGTGCTTGTCACAGACTTGCCAGAAGCGGGCGCTGTCAGGGTAGTTCGGGACACCCTCGAACATCAAGGTGGTGGCCCCGTTGGCCAGCGGGCCATAAACAATATAGGAATGGCCCGTGACCCAGCCGACATCCGCCGTGCACCAGTAAATTTCGCCGGGCTTGTAGTCGAACACATATTGGTGGGTCATGGAGGCATAAACCATATAGCCGCCGGTTGTGTGCAGCACCCCTTTCGGCTTGCCGGTCGAGCCGGAGGTGTAAAGAATGAACAGCGGGTCTTCTGCGCCCATTTCCTCGGCCGGACACTCCGCGTCAACGGCGGCGCTGGCCTCGTGGTACCAGACATCGCGGTCTTCCTGCATGGCTACCCCGCTGCCGGTGCGCTCAACCACAATGACAGAGGCGACATCGGGACATTTGGCGAGCGCCGCATCAACATTGGCCTTGAGCGGGATGGTTTTGCCGCCGCGCACGCCTTCATCGGCGGTGATGACGAAGTGGCTTTCGCAGTCGAGGATCCGACCGGCCAGGGCTTCCGGCGAGAAGCCGCCAAAAACAACGGAATGCACGGCGCCAATGCGGGCGCAGGCGAGCATGGCATAGGCCGCCTCCAGTATCATCGGCATGTAAATGGTGACGCGGTCGCCTTTTTTCACACCCTGTGCCTTCAAGACATTGGCGAAAATACAGACCTGTTCATGCAGCTGGCGGTAGGTGACCTTGTCATCCCTGTCCGGCTCGTCGCCCTCCCAGATGATAGCGACATCATCGGCGCGGGTCTCCAGATGCCGGTCCACGCAGTTGACGCAGGCATTCAGCGTGCCGTCCTCATACCATTTGACCTGCACCGCCTCCTTTGAATACAGCGTGTCCTTGATTTTTGTGTAAGGCGTCATCCAGTCTATGCGCCGCCCATGTTCGGCCCAGAAACCCTCCGGATCCTTGAGGCTGGCCTCATACATCTCCAGATAGGCCGCATTGGTCAACAGGGTGTCGTTTTTGACGTGCTCAGGGACAGGAATGATAAGATCTTCAGACATTTTCGGATTTCCCAAGATTGTGTTTATCGGTTTCATAGGCGCGGCTGCAAATGTAAAACATTGGTATAGCCAAGGCTGATAATACCGTAAATGTAATCAGTGTCACGGTATAAGGCGCCGCATGGCCCTGGGCGAGCAGGGTGTCGGCCATGATGCCCGCTCCGGTTGCGCCGACCGCCACCCCAAGCAGGTTCATGGTGAGGATGAATGAGCCGATCATCATCGCCCGGATAGGCTCCGGCGCCAACTCCTGAACCGTGGCGTAACTTGGGCCATAAAACAGCCCGAGGTGGAAAAACCCGGCGAAAATGCCGAAATAAAGCAGGGTGCTGTCCGGCTCGGCCAGGCGGTAGCCCAAGGCGATCGGCCCCATCAGAAAAAACACCCAAAACAGAAAACGGGCGCGATTCATGCCGTATTTTTCGTACATTTTATCGCTGCCCCAGCCGCCGAGAAGGTTGCCCAAAATGCCGCCCAAAGCCGCCAGCCAGCCGGCGGAGACGGCGATTTCATCCCGGTCAAACCCGCGCTCCTGCACCAGCCAGACCTGATCAAAGGCTGCTGCGCCGAGGATGAGATGAAAGGCAATGGCGGCCAGAAAAATCGTTTTCAATGCCGTCGAGCCGGCAATGGTTTTGGTCAGCAGGGCAAAGGAGTGCTTGAACGTCATTGTCTCCACCGGGGTTGCGGGCGCCGCTTGGCTGTCGGGTGTGACGCCGCGGGTCTCGGGGATGAACAGCACCAAAACAGACAGGCCCAGGCCAATGCCGCCGAGCAGGTAAAAGCAGTTCCGCCAGCCAATGACCGGCCCGAGGTATCCGACAATCAAAAGGCTGACGGCGACACCAATCGGCACACCGAGATAATAGATGCCGGTCACCAGCCCCATATTTTTCTGCGGGAACCGGTCGGCCAAAATCGAGATTGAGGTCGGGGTGGCGGCGCTTTCACCGATGCCGATGAACAGGCGCGGGATCATCATGCCTGTAAAACTTTTTGCAGCGCCTGAAGCTGCCGTCAAGGCGCTCCATAACGCGACCGCCGCTGCCAGCAGGCGGGGGCGGTGGACACGGTCCGCCAAAGCGCCCATGAACAGCCCGCCGACACAATAAAAGAACAGAAACACCAGACCGGTCAGAAGGCCGAACTGCTGGTTGGTGAGCTGCAAATCCGGAATGATGTAATTGCCGAAGCTGGCCAGAAGCTGTCGGTCGATGAAATTGAGCACATTGATCAGGGCCAGCAGGCCAAGAATTGACAAATTACCTTTGTTTGACACGGGCTTCCCCCTTCCCGGCAAGTACGTTACGCCTACAGGTTAAGGATGATGGGGCGTTAGGCAAGAACAATATTGCCGTTGTCAACCCGCACCGGCAGGGCTTTCAGGGTTTGGTTTTTGCAGGGGCCAGAAAAGCAGGTGCCGGCGGTGTCAAACAGCGCCCCATGGGTCGAGCAGATGAGGGATGCCCCATCCGCCGTCAGAAACCGGTCGGGGAAGGTCTCCAGTGGCATGCCGAGATGTGGGCAGCTGTTTTCAAAGGCGCGCAGGCCGTCCAGATGATGCCAGATGATGATTTCAAAATGTCCGTCTTCTTCAGATGATCCGGCCAGCAGGCTGACGCCCTTCGCCGTGCCTTGCGGAACCGCCTCAAGCGGACAGAGGACAGTTCCGGTTTTCAGGCCTGCAGTCAAAATGCGGTGCGGGTCCGGCCGCTTGGGTCCAGACCACACATTTTGCAGACATGCCGCCATTCCGCCGTCGTCACGGGTTGCACTGACAGGCGGGAATTGTTGACCAGCACCATGGCCTCCAGTTTCGGCTCCTGCTTGATGTCGGCCAGCGTGGCATGGGTTTTGGCCGTCTCCAGGGCCATAATGTCAACCATGCCGAAGCGTCCGCTTTCATCTGTATGGTCCGGGTAATGTTCACGGATGACCTCGACCGTCCCCATGATCCGCTTTTCATTGACGGAATGATAGAAAAAGCCCTGATCGCCGATTTTCATCTGCTTCATGTTTTTGTTGGCCAGAAAATTGCGGACCCCGTCCCAGTGTTCGCCGGCTTTGCCGCGGGCGCACTGGTCGTCCCACCCCCAGGTGTTGGGTTCTGATTTAAACAGCCAATATGCCATCATGTCCCTCCGTTTGGTCTATTTTTCCTCAAGCTTGCCGATGGCATGGAGCCAAGGATGAATCTCTGTGCGGGCGAACAGCCCGGCCTTGCTGTACGGGTCAGCGTCGGCCCAGTCCTCCGCCTGTTCACGCGTGTCACATTCCAGAACAATATGGCTGCCGATCATCTCGGCGCCGTCCTCGCTCAAATAAGGTCCGGCAAATTTCATGTTTGCGCTTGCCTTCAAATAGGCAAGGTGTTTGTCGCGGTTGGCTTTGCGGATGTGGAAGGCATTGGGTTTGTCCCAACAAATCAAACTGTACAAAGCCATGCTCATACTCCTCTTACCCGACCTTAGGCGAATATAACAAAAAATTTAACCGAGATTAACCCTCTCCGGTCACAGGGCGGGCAAGCAGTTGCACAATCGCCTCATCCACGCCAAGCGCGCCGTCAATAATGTCGGCAATGGCGAGGCTGATGGGCATGTCGAGCCCATGTTGCTTGGCCAGCGCCTTGACCGCCTGTGCGCTCAGCGCACCCTCACTGACGGAGTTGCGGGCGTCGAGTATGTCATTGACGTTTTGTCCCTCCCCCAAGGCGACGCCGAGTGAGAAGTTCCGCGATGTGGTGCTTGAGCAGGTCAGGATCAGATCCCCCAACCCGGACAGGCCGGCAAGAGTTTCACGTTTGGCGCCGAGTGCATCACCCAGGCGCGTCATTTCGGCAAATCCGCGCGCGGTCAGGGCGGCGCGGGCGCTGTCCCCCAGACCCTTGCCCTGCACAATGCCGCAGGCAATCGCCAGAATATTCTTAACGGCGCCGCCGATTTCCGCGCCGATGACGTCATTGGATGGATAGGCACGAAAACCGGGTTGCGACAGGGCTGCGGCCAGGCGTTCGCCAAACCCGGCATCATTGCTCGCCAGCGTGATGGCGGTCGGCAGGCCCAGGGCGACATCAGAGGCGAAGCTCGGACCGGACAAAACGGCTATTCTGTCCGCAGCCAGGTGATCCGCGGCGACTTCGGACATGAACCGCAGGCTGCCGCGTTCCACGCCTTTGGCGCATAGGGCAATGCCGCATTCGGGCAGAAGATACGGCGTCAACTCAGCCAGAACAGCGCCAAGATGCTGTGCCGGCACAACCATTAAAATGGCCTGCCGGTCTGCCATATCCGCAAGGCTCGTCGTCGCCTTGATCCCAGCTGGCAGTTTGATGCCGGGCAAGAAGACGGGGTTTTCCTGCCGGTCATTGATGGCGGCGACCACATTGTCCTCGCGCGCCCACAACAGGCCGTCGTATCCGGCCCGCGCAACGATTGTCGCCAGGGCCGTGCCCCAGGCGCCGCCCCCGACAATCCCTATCTTGGTGATGGGGTGATGAGTGGTGTCGGCGTCCGTGTGACTGGTCATGGGGGCAACTCCCGTATCAGCTTTGGCCGAGTGGCCGGTGGTGGAGTGAATGAAAATTAAATAATTTATTGATTATTTAATAGCTTCCGCAATATAAATATTCAATGCAGGATAACGACACAGTCATTCGAAAGCAAATCATTGAAGCCGCCAAAAACCGTTTCTCACATTATGGCTACTTCAAAACAACGATTGCAGAAATTGCCAAGGATTGCGACATGTCGCCCGGCAATATTTACCGTTATTTCAAAGGTAAAATGGAAATCGCTTCGGATATTGCGCGGGCGGAGTCAATCGCCCAGGTGGAGCGTCTGCGCCCGTTGATAGACTGCCAATACCGCTCGGCCCGACAGAAACTGGAAGAAATCATGTTTCAGGAGTTGCGCAACACCTTTCACCGGCTTGAAAACAATGAAAAAGTGGTCGAGCTTGTCCAGCATGTGATGCACGAGCGTCCCCGCTTGTTTGTGGACAGTCTGCGCCGGGAACGCCGGGTGCTGGCGATTGTGCTTGATCATGGCCGGGTGAACGGGGAGTTTGATGTTGAGGACGTCAGCAAAACGGCGGCAATATTGCAGTCCGCCTCAATGAAGTTTCGTTATCCGCAGCTGTTTACCCATCAGACACTGGAAGATCTGGAGGAGGAGCTGCACAATCTCCTCGATTTGATGTTTGCCGGCCTGATGCGTTCAGATTATGTGGAGCCGTTGGTTGAGTCACCAAAAAGCGCATAAATTTGTCATAATATAAAATAAAAAATACCTTCTGTTTTTTTCTCATAAAGATAAGATTCAAAATATCAATACAATTCAATAAGATGCATATATTTTGGTTTTAATAAAAAAATGAATATTTATCTAAATATTTATTGTTTTTTATTTTATTATGCTTATATTGAAACATGTGAGTTGTTGATAAGGCAACTGACCATCAAACCAGACCATGAGGTTGAAACAATGTTAAGGCTTGTTGAAAAATTGAGAGAGTTGACCAGCGTACCGGTGATTATTGCCGTTCTGCTGGGGGTGTACAGTGTCGCCCTGTTAACGGAAGACACGCATATTTTGTCAATTTTGTAAGTCTATTTCAAAAGCACAAAAGGAACCCCTCCCTCCAAATGTGCTTTGAGACGAAACGCCGGCGGACCCCTCCCCCGCCGGCGTTTTTTTGTTTTTTGTCCGTTTATGCCCCGGGAACAGTGACGTCCTCCAGCGGCCATCGCGCCTGCGGCGCCGTATCCAGCCCGTCATGTTGTCCGGCCAGAAGCCGCTCGGCCCCGGTCCAGGCGATCATCGCGGCATTGTCTGTACACAAAGCCGCCGGGGCGCAGGCAAGGCTGAACCCCTGATTGCGGGCTGTGTCGGACAGGCGCGCCCTGATGACGCAATTGGCCGCAACGCCGCCGGCAACAACTAGTTTTTTGTCCGCCTGCGGGTGATCAGCCGCAAAACGGGCCATGGCATTGGTGCAGCGTTCCGCAAGGCAGTCGGTGATGGCCGCCTGAAAGCTGGCGGCCAGATCGGCTATCTCGTTTTGCGACACCGGCTCCATGGCGCGCGCGCATGTCCGTAAAGCCGTTTTCAAACCGGAAAAGGAGAAATTGCAACTGCCGTCATGCTGCAGTGGCCTTGGCAGGTCAATGGCGCTTGGATCGCCGGTGCGGGCACAGATTTCAATTTCGGGCCCTCCCGGATAGCCGAGGCCAAGCAGTTTGGCGGCTTTGTCGAAAGCTTCACCGGCGGCGTCATCCAAAGTGGTGCCATAAACCTCATAATCACCAAGGCCCCGGACATTGACCAGCTGGCAATGGCCGCCCGAGACCAGCAGCAGCAGGTAAGGGAAAGCCATGTCGGGTGCCGGGCTGGTCAAGCGAATGGTCAGCAGATGCGCTTCCAGGTGATTGACCGCCACAAACGGTTTTTGACCGGCCAGCGCCAACGCTTTGCCGGTCACCAGACCAACCATGACCCCGCCAATCAGCCCCGGCCCGGCGGTGGCCGCTATGCCGTCAAGCCCCTCCAGATCAATGCCGGCCTCGCGAACGGCCTCTTCAATCAGCCCGTCAAGACGGGTGACATGACTGCGCGCCGCGATTTCGGGTACGACACCGCCAAACCGCTTGTGTTCCTCTATTTGGGAAAACACGATGTTTGACAAAATCTCCCCGGTCGGCGGAACCGACTGCTCGCCGACCGACAAGCGCACAACCGCCGCCGCCGTCTCATCGCAGCTTGTTTCAATGCCCAAAACCGTTAATTGCGTCATCAGCGTCCCCAGACTCTTTTCCTGTTGGCTGTTTCCAGATTGATGGATTTGCACATTGAGCGCATGAGCGAACAGGATTAGCTTTTATTTAGCTGAATTGCGCCCATGTGCCAAATGGTCTTGCTGCACAGGGTCGTGACGAATGGATGCCTCAGAGGACGGCAAATGACAAAACCAATCAGAGTTGGAACCCGACGGTCCCCTTTGGCGCTGGCGCAGACCGCGCAATTTGTGGAGGCGTTGTGTCGGGTGCAGGCATGGGAACGCGAGCGCATTGAGATTGTCGGCCTGTCCACCAAAGGTGATGAAATTCTTGACCGCAGCCTGACTGAGATCGGCGGTAAGGGGCTGTTCACGCATGAATTGGAACAGGGCCTGCTTTGCGGCGATCTTGATTTCGCCGTGCATTCCCTGAAAGATCTGCCGACACGGATGCCGGATGGTTTGACATTGGGCTGTGTCCCGGAACGTGACGACCCACACGATGTCTTGATCAGCCTGTTGCCGGCGGGTCAGGAGGCCCCAACCGGTCTCGATGGGTTGCCTGAAGGCGCGGTTGTGGGGTCGGCCTCCCTGCGCCGCGTGGCGCAGCTCAAGGCAGCCAGACCCGATCTGAAAACAATGGCCTTGCGGGGCAACATTGCCACCAGACTGTCCAAGCTTTCAGAAGGTGAAGACGGCCCGCAGGCGACCCTGCTGGCTGCCGCCGGGCTGAACCGGATAAGGCGGGAAGAACCGGCGTTTGACGCGTCCATGCAGCCGGAAAACGGCACGGGGCTGCATTTTGAGGCGCTGCCGCCGGAGGTGATGTTGCCGGCCCCGGGCCAGGGGGCGCTCGGCATTCAGTGCCGGCATGGCGATGACGCCATGCTGGCGTTTTTGGCGGCCCTTGACTGTGCCCGCACCCGGGCCGCCATATCGGCGGAGCGGGCGTATCTGGCCGGGCTGGAAGGGTCCTGCCGAACCCCGATTGCCGCACTGGCAAATGTCCAGGACGGCCAGCTGGAACTCAAGGCCAAGCTGTTTGCAGCTGATGGATCCGACAGTCACAGCCATCACGCTTCCGGGGATCTCAGTGAGGCGGCGGCGCTTGGCCATGCAGCGGCGGCGGCCGCCAAAGCTGAGAAACCGCACCTGCTTCCGCAACCGGCTGACGACTGAGATATGGCCCTCATCACATCCATTTTGATCACCCGTCCGGAAAAGGATGCCGGCCCGTTGGCGCAAAAACTGTCAAACTTGGGATACACCCCGCGCCTCTGGCCGCTGATTGCAATACAAAACCGTCCGGCCCCGAAAGACCTGAGCGTGCAGGCGGATGACCTTTACGCCTTCACCAGTGCCAATGGTGTGCGGGCTGCTGTGGCGGCTGCACTGCCGGCACGGGCATCATTTGCGGTCGGCCCGGCGACATTGGAGGCCTGCCGGCAGGCCGGTTTCCCGGCACAGGCAGCGGACGGTGATGTGGCGTCACTGGCGGCCTTGATCGGCCGGACGGCACCAAGCGGCCGGATCCTGCATCTGTCCGGTCGTGATCTGGCCGGGGATTTGTGCGGTGCCCTGACGGCACAAGGCCTGACGGCACTGAATATTCCGCTTTATGCCGCTGTGGCCGGCACCGATATGCCGCAGGACATTGGCACAGCCATTGCGCAGGATGAGATTGATGCCGTCCTGCTCTATTCCAAAAGGAGTGCACAGATATTCTGCCGCTTGATGGCGCAGGAACAGCTGGCTGACCGGATGGCATCAAAAACCTTTTTCTGTCTGTCTGCTGCCGTGGCACAAACCCTGCACGCGCAGGGGTATGAAACCTGTCGTGTGGCGGATGTCCCGACCGAAACCGCGCTGCTTGACTTGCTGGTCTCCGGTCAGGAAGCGGCGGGCGGGGGATAAAAGCCGTTCCAGAACGGCCTCAAATCGGTTTATTCTGTCAACAGACATATCAGCTCCGGACAGGCGGCATGACACAAAAGGGCGGCAGGCGCAAAAAACCTGAAATATTGACACCGGACAAATCCGACGGGCCGGCCGAAGCGGCGCCGCGTGGAGACGACCAGGCCGGTCCGCCCCCGCCGATCATCGACATGCAAGCCGGCAAAGGCCGCGCTTTGGCGGCGGGTCTTGGCGCCGGTCTGTTGAGCGGGGCGCTGGCGGGGGCTGCGGTTTTCGCTGCCCTGTATCATTACATGCTGGCCGGGGACAGCAAGAAAACCGCCCGCTTGCTTGAGGATGTGCAAGCCCGGCTTGTTGTGCTGGAACGCCAGGAGGAGCGGGTGGCGGCGGCGCTCGCCTTGATTGTTGAGAGTGAAGCGCGCCTGTCCGGTCTTGAGGAGGGGATGAAGGCGGCGGACGGCCCGCATGCGGCCACGCTGTCGCGGCTGGAGGCGGCGGATGAGGCTGCGGCCGGTTTTGCGGCGCGGCTGACAGAGCTGGAAACCGCCCATGCCGGTCTTGCGGCACGCCTGCGTGATCAGGGGGCCGGCCAGCCGACACAGAGGTCTTTGCTGCGGCCGGCCTTGTTGTCCAATTTGTCGCAAGCGCTTCAGACCGGCCGCCCTTTTTCACTGGAGCTGGCAGCAGTCAGGCGTGAATTCCCCGAACAAGTTGGGCAAATGTCGTCCGCGCTTGCCCCTTATGCCGAAACCGGACTGCCGCGCCGGGAAACCATCAATCAGGAATTTCTCGGTCTGGTGCCGCAGCTTTTGGCGGCGCTGCGCCGCACTGATGCCGAGGGGTTCTGGGCCCGCCTGCTGGCAGATTTCTCTGCGGTGTTGCGCATCCGGCGGCTTGACGATGTTGAGGGGACGGATGCCCGCGCCGTTTTGCTGCGGATGGAGGGGCTGCTTCGTACCGGAGCGCCGGGCGCATATCCAAAGACACTGGAACTGCTGGCCACATTGCCTGAGGGTGTGCAGACGGACTTGGCGGACTGGTCAAAGGCTGTGGCCGCCCATGTCGCCGCAGACCGTCTGATGACCGACCTTTCCGCGCAGATCAGCACCCTTAATCTGACGGAGACCCGGCCATGAGGCGGCTGTTGCTGACACTCGGCCTGTTGACACTGGTCGGCTTGGCCGCCGTTTGGGTCGGGCGTCATCCGGGGTCTGCAACTTTCGTCTGGCAGGGTTATGAGGTGCAGGCGCCGATTGCCCTGTTTTTGCTGGCCCTTGTGGTTATGATGTTCGCCGCGGTGCAGTTCACCTTGATGCTGCGCTGGCTGGTCAGCTGGCCTGACCGCCACCGCCAGGCCCGGCGCGCCCGACTGCAAAAGGAAACGACCGATGCCGTGGCCGTGGGGCTGATGGCGTTGTCTGACGGGCGGGCGCATGAGGCCGGGCAAGCTGCCTTGAAAGCCCGGCGCGCCCTGCCGGATGCCGGCCTGTCTTTGATGCTGTCGGCCCAGGCCGCTCGCTTGAACGGGGATTACGCAGAGGAGGAAAGCTATTACCGGCGCATGGTGGACCGCTCCACCGGTCATGGGGACAAGCAGGCTGGCATTATGGGTCTGCGCGGTTTGCTGAGACTGGCCGTTGAGCGCGGCAGCGCCCAAGATGTCCGCACGCATGCCGCCCGGGCGCTGGATTGGGACTCCAAAACCGACTGGGCAATAGAGGCGATGTTCCGTCTCGAAGCCCAACATGCGGATTGGGGCAAGGCCCGGCATTGGCTGAAGCAGTTGAGCCGTGCCGGATTTGTTGAAAAAGCGGCGCACAACCGCCGACTGGCGGTCCTGCTGGCGTCCGAGGCGGAAGCGCTTGCACAGAGCAAACGGCCGGAAGACAGGCAAAAAGCAATCAAACATATGGCACAGGCGCTGAAGCTCGCTCCGGATTTTGTCCCGGGCTACAGGCTGGCGGCCGGTTTGCTTGCCGGCGCCGGGGCCGCCCATAAAAGAAAGCTTGCCGCTCAGATTGAAAAAGCCTGGAAACGTCAGCCGCATCCCGAACTTGTCGCCGCTTATCAGGAGCTTTATCCGGGTCGGTCCGCTGTGCAAAAACTCAAGGCAGTGCAAAAACTGGTGGCCCCCCGTCATCAGCATGCGGAAAGCCTGTTGGCGCTGGCTCAGGCGGCCATCACCGCCAAAAGATGGAGCTTGGCCCGAGTCACATTGGAAAATGAATTGCCGGCCCAGCACGATCCTGGTCGGCTGGACCGGCGTTACCACCGTCTGATGGCTGATCTTGAAAGCGGTGAGAATGCAGATGAGGCCGCCGCCAGGCAATGGCTCGACAAAGCCTTGTCGGCGCCGTTGGAGCCGGCCTGGGTCAGCCCGGCCGGTGCGCGCGGGAACTGGCGGCCGGTCTGCGCGCAGACCGGCGCCTTTGATGCCTATGAATGGCAGGACAGCACACCGGTCCCAGCACTTGCAGGGAACGGGACGCAGGTTACGCTGCACACCCCCTAGAGGCTGAATTTGGCGCTGATCCCGATCATGTTGTCGAGGCTCATTTGCGGGCCGTTCAGATCCTCATGAACCGGAATCGTCACGAATGCCCCGAATGTTCTTCCGATTTTGACATCTGCGGTCAGGCTTGCGCGTTGCCCGCCATAGAACCCGGTCTGCGCCGACTGAACCGGAGCCGATATCAGCTCATCCTTGCCGCTGATTCTTCCGGCCGATTTCAGATCCAGCCTCAGGCCGGTTTTGATGTCGTCAAAAGTGCGGGCGACACCCAATGAGAGATTGACCTCATCGCCATGGGTGTAACCTTCGGAATTGCGGCCGAGCCGCGCCGTAAAGGAAAAGCCGGTCAGAACCTTCCAGTCACCGGCGTCAAATTCACCTTGCAGGCTGGGTGTGATATCCAACGTCCCGGTGCCTATCTGCATGGCGTAGGGCAGGCGGGCCTGCATCCACATGCCGGTTGGCGCATACACTTGGTCCTTTTCCTTGATGGATCCCGTCGGGATGCTCAGTTTGGCGCCCATCACCCAATTGCCGGCATTGGCGTTCGATAGGGGTTTGGCAAGGCTGATGGCCGCATCACCAATGCCGCTCGTGTTGGTTGTGAAGTTGCCGATATGCACACCGCCGCCATTATAGGTTCGCAGTTTCATTTCCTTTTCGACATAGGGCACCATCAGCATTACATGGCTGCCGCCGGAAAGCCGCGTCATGGCGCCGAACATATATTTGGTCGTGGTCATCTCCTGCGGCACGAGACGCAGCTGATTGAACATGCCGCCATTGCCGTTGGCCACAGATAAAATCTGTGCGTCTGAGACGTCGTCTTGACCGATTTTCGATCCGCGCATTTCCCCCTGCATGATGTTCAGCGAAAAATGCACGCCGTCATGGTCGGCATGACCGGCAGGGCGCCCATGTGACCCGTGGTGGTTGTGATGGTCATGATGGCGGTGGTCTTGTTCCAGCTGGCGCGTATATTCTGCGGCGCTTTCCAGGCTGTAGCCGCCTTCATCATTTTGTCCGGGTTCACCGGCGAGGGCGTGCAGAGGCATGAGCCCGGCCAGAAAGAGGGCGGGGATGTGGGTGGAAATTCGGTGTTTCATGGTTTTTCCATAAGGTTGATTTGATTTAGGGTCAGGCGGGACAAACACGCAAAATCGAATTCCCGTCCGGTTTGATGCGCAATCTATAAACCAACAATATGAAAACATTAAGGCAAAACTTATCCCGGTTCCCGGCCTGTCCCAGGCTGTGCCGGATATGTCACATCTTGACTTGAAACACGCCGCCGAACGGCATAAACCTAAAGGCTCAGACGGAGGTGATTATGCAATCCTTATTGATCCTGATTTCCCAGATCATCGAACTTTATATCTGGGTGGTGATTGCCAGCGTCATTATGTCATGGCTGATCAGCTTTAATGTCGTCAACATCCGCAACCGCTTCGTCTATAATCTGTCTCATGTCATCAATCGGCTGACTGAGCCGGCCTACAGGCAGGTGCGCCAGCTTATTCCGCCGATCGGCGGACTGGATCTGTCCCCGATTGTCATCATTTTTGCCCTCACATTCCTGCGCAACCTGATGTGGGAGACGTTGGGCTGAAGAAGCTTATGAAAGGTCGAGGATTGTGTCAGCACAAATCATAGACGGCAAAGCTGTCGCTGCGGAGCTGCGCAGCCGAATCGCGGCGGCGGTTTCACAATTGCAGTCCGGGCACAATTTGACCCCCGGTCTGGCGGTGGTGCTGGTCGGTGAGGATGCCGCCAGCCAGGTTTATGTCCGCAACAAGGGCATAGCGACAAAAGAGGCCGGCATGAACTCCCTGGAGTTCCGTCTGCCCGCCGACACATCTGAGCAGACCCTGCTCGACAAGGTGCAGGAGCTGAACGAAAACCCTGATGTTCACGGCATATTGGTGCAGTTTCCGGTGCCTGAGCAGATTTCCCAGCAGGTCGTGATTGACACCATCAGCCCGGACAAGGATGTGGACGGCCTGCATCCGATCAATGCGGGGCGGCTCGCCTCCGGTCTGCCGGCCCTGACACCCTGCACGCCGCTCGGCAGCGTCATTCTTGCCAAGCAGACCCTGGGTGATTTGACCGGCAAACACGCCGTCGTCATCGGCCGCTCCAACCTGGTCGGCAAACCGGTGGCGCAGCTGCTTTTGAAGGAAAACTGCACAGTCACCATCGCCCATTCGCGCACACAGGATCTGGCCGCCATGTGCCGCAGCGCCGACATTCTGATTGCCGCCGTCGGCATCCCCGAGCTTGTCAAGGGCGACTGGGTAAAGCCCGGCGCCTGTGTCATTGATGTCGGCATCAACCGCATTGACGCACCGGAAAAGGGGCTGGATGACACCGGCCGGGTCAAGACCAGACTGGTCGGGGACGTTGCCTTTGCGCAAGCCTGCGAGGTGGCGGCGCAGATTACGCCGGTGCCGGGCGGGGTCGGGCCGATGACCATTGCCTGCCTGCTGCGCAACACACTGACCGCCGCCTGCCGCCAGGCCGGTGTGCCGGAGATTGACGTTTAGAGATCAACCGCGTTGGCGGCCCAACAGCTTCAGGCGCAGGGCGTTCAGCTTGATGAACCCCTCGGCGTCCTGCTGGTCATAGACCGCATCCTCCTCAAAGGTCACATGCTCTTCGGAATACAGGGAATAATCCGATTTGCGCGCCACAACGGTGGCCGCACCCTTATACAGTTTCAGCGTCACCGAGCCGGTCACATGATACTGGCTGGCGTCGATGGCGGCCTGCAGCATCTCCCGTTCCGGGGAGAACCAGAAACCGTTATAGATCAGCTCGGCATAGCGCGGCATCAGCTCGTCCTTGAGGTGCATGGCGCCGCGGTCAAGTGTGATGCTCTCCATGCCGCGATGCGCCGCCAGCAGCACCGTGCCGCCCGGGGTTTCATAAACGCCGCGGGATTTCATGCCGACAAACCGGTTCTCGACCAGATCCAGCCGGCCAATGCCGTTGGCGCCGCCAAGCTCATTCAGTTTGGCCAGAAGTGTGGCCGGCGACATGTCCTCACCGTCAATTGACACAGCGTCGCCGCCCTTGAAGCCGACCTCGATGAAGGTCGGCGCGTCGGGGGCGTCCTCGGCCGAAACCGTGCGCTGATAGACGAATTCCGGGCACGGCTCGGCCGGGTCCTCCAGCACCTTGCCCTCGCTTGAGGTGTGCAGCAGGTTGGCGTCAACCGAGAACGGCGCTTCGCCGCGCTTGTCCTTCGGCACCGGAATCTGGTTCTTCTCGGCATAGGCGATCAGCTTTTCGCGGCTGTTCAAGTCCCATTCGCGCCACGGCGCAATGACATGAATGCCGGGGTTGCAGGCATAATAGCCAAGCTCAAAGCGCACCTGGTCATTGCCTTTGCCGGTGGCGCCGTGGCAGACGGCCTGGGCGCCGGTCTCGGCGGCGATCTCGACCTGCCGTTTGGCGATCAGGGGCCGGGCGATGGAGGTGCCGAGCAGATACACGCCCTCATAGAGCGCATTGGCGCGGAACATCGGGAACACATAGTCGCGGACAAACTCCTCACGCAGATCCTCGATGAAAATCTCCTTGATGCCGAGCATCTCGGCCTTTTGCCGCGCCGGTTCCAGTTCCTCCCCCTGGCCAAGATCGGCCGTGAAGGTGACCACCTCGCAGTCATATTCCTCCTGCAGCCATTTCAGGATGATCGAGGTGTCAAGACCGCCGGAATAGGCCAGCACAACCTTGTTGATGTCTTTTTTGTCCGTCATGTCATTAATCCGCATGTGTGGCGCGCCGCCTGTGTCGGCGCCTCTTTCCGGTTTTATACGCCAAACGCGTGAATGTGCAAGCCTTGTCTCAAGGGCGGATCCATCCTAGTTTACCCGTGTAACCAAGGGGGGAGTTATGTCTGACGTATCCATCACAAGCGAATTGAAGTTGCCATGCGGCGCGGTGTTGAAAAACCGCCTGTGCAAGGCGGCCATGACCGAACGCCTGGCCGGGCCGGACGGCGCGGCGAATGACCGCCATGTCAGGCTTTATGACCGCTGGGCCAAGGGTGGGTCGGGGCTGTTGCTGACCGGCAATGTGCAGATTGACCACCGCCATTTGGAGGCGCCGGGCAATGTCATCATAGACGGCGAGCAGTCGCCCGACCAGCTTGCCGCGCTGGAGGCCTACGCCCGCGCCGGCACGCAGAACGGCACGCATCTGTGGATGCAGATTTCCCATGCCGGCCGCCAGACGCCGCGCACCATCAATGAAACCCCGGCCGGGCCGAGCGACATCCGGCTGGAGATGCCGGGCAATCTGTTCGGCACGCCGCGCCCGATGACCGAGGATGAGATCCTTGATGTCATCGCCCGCTTCGCCCATGTCGCCGGCGTCGCCAGGCAGACCGGCTTCACCGGTGTGCAGATTCACGGTGCGCATGGCTATCTGGTGTCGGAGTTCCTGTCGCCCGACATCAACACCCGCACCGACCGCTGGGGCGGGCCGTTGGAGAACCGCGCCCGTCTGCTGCTGGAGATTGTCGGCGCCGTGCGCGCCGCCGTCGGGCCGGACTTTCCGGTGGCGGTCAAGATGAATTCCGCCGATTTCCAGAAGGGCGGGTTTGCCGAGGGCGACGCCGTGACGGTCGCCGGCTGGCTGGCCGATGCCGGGCTCGACCTGCTCGAGATCTCCGGCGGCACCTATGAGCGCCCGGCATTGATCGGCGCCGATGAGATCACGCTGAACCCCGACCGGCTGGAGGCGCGGCGCGAAAGCACGATTGCGCGCGAGGCTTATTTTCTTGATTATGCCGGCAAAATCCGCGAGGCGGTCAAGGACCGCGACATGGTGCTGCTGGTGACCGGCGGCTTCCGCACCCGCGCCGGCATGGATGCCGCGCTCAGCTCCGGCGGCTGCGATGTGGTCGGTCTTGGCCGCCCGCTCTGCGCCGTGCCGGACGGCCCGAACGGGCTGCTGGACGGCTCCTTGGCGGCGTTGCCGCAGTTTGAAAAGACGCTGAAATTCGGGCCGCTGCGCCATGACGCCAAAATCAAGCTGTTCATGTTGCTCAACCAGGCCCTGCAACAGAACTGGTATTACCGCCAGATCGGGGTGATGGGCGACGGCTTTGCGCCCGACGCCACCGGCGGCAAACCGTTTTCGTCCATGGTCAAGCAGATGCGGATTGAAGCCGCCGCCGCCAAAGCGCACAAGGCGCATTGGGGGTAGGGGGGTATATTTGATTAATCTTCAAAGTATTCCTCATAATCCTCCAAGATATCGGACCGCATTCTGCTTAGGTGGTCAATTTCAATAATGTCATGGAGGTCTTTGTAAGACAAAAATGAACAACGTTCATACATAGGGCCGCCATCCAGTGTGCTAAAAATAGGCCTCAGAATTTGTGATTTAACTTTTTCTTTTTTTTCGTAAGGGGCAACAATATGAGTCTTTATCATTATATTTGGTTGCGCTGCCAATAAATCTCCCAGTCTGAGTAGGCCAGAATAAATACTTGTCGTATGTTCCACTTCAAAAGCATTCAAGATTGATCTTCTTTGCACCCACAAAACATCAATATTTTCGATTGTCTTGTTGGTTGATTCATCAAAATTAGCTGGAAGCTTATTTAAAAACTTATCTTTATAGCTGTCTTCAAGTGCTATTTTAACGCGTTCCTTATCAGGCTTAGGAACCCAGACATCCAAATTCATTTCGAATCCGATTTTTGATATCAGAGCCTGCATTTTGTGTGACTCTCTAGTTTCTATCTCCGCACTAATCTGATCATGAGTATCTGTTTTCATTTCTAAAACTGATGGGACAGAAACTTTCACTTCGCCGTGCGGGGTTTAGAGGGCTTGAGGTTTAATTGCTCTTTCTTCGCTCTTGGACAGTGGGTATTTTTTCTTTAATTTTTGTTGTTCCTTTAGTGCACCTATTAACAAAACAGCGTCTTTTTCATTTATTTCAATCAAAGACTGCCTCAAACCAAGAAATTGCGCCCATCCTTGTTGTCCAATTTCTACACCTTGAGCCTTAGAGAAATTATCCCAAATTTCTTTTTCCATCATAGGAATGCTGAATTCAGGTTCCTGAATAACCTTTGGCTTGCACTCAAAGCGAATAATAAATGGATCTTTTTCATCCTTAAAGATGGGTGTTTTATCTGTGTAGGATTTAGAAGTAACTTCTAGTACACCACACCACCGACTCAATTTTATCATATAACAAAGCATCACATCTCCAGGTTGGACATGTGCGGCAGCAGTTTCCTGACGCTGCCTAAAGCCGGTGACAGAACAGTCGTTTTCTTGAAATTTATTCCAAGTTTCTGGAGAAAATAGATTAAGCCAATATTTCATATGATTATCTAAACGAAACGAAAATGACACGTCAACCCATTGAAATTATTAATATATTTCAACCTTTGGTTGAATTAACTTTATTTCCTCAACCCCTGCGAGTAACAGCCTTTTCAAACCCTGCTATAGTGGTTGTGGTCATTGTCATGACAGGCAATGGCTGGGGCATAGTAATCCCCACACAAAGCGGCTCAAGGCGGGCCGCCTGTGTTTCAGGTCGGTTTGCCGATTTCTGAAATGCAGGATGCTTAAGACGCGATGAAGACAAGACTCGCGGACTTAAGGAACCCTTTGCCTTGTTTCGATAACCGTCAACTCGACATTCATGTCGGGGTGACGGCGGAATACAACAGCTTCGGTGAATACGCCGTTGCCGACTTTGTGCGGTATTACTACACCCCGGCGCCAATTTCGGTTGGTGCCGTTTGTGGTTCAATAACAATAACAGGACAACCGCATGGACCCTATGGACCCTTATCTCAAAGTCTTCGACAACAGCTGGTCGTATGTCCAGATTATCATTCTCCTCACCGTGATTTTGCTGGTGCTGGGCGTTGCCTGGCTGATCTACAGGCTTGTGACTACCCTGACCAAGCGCTGGCTGGCCTTCCGGTTGGCGAAAAAAGACCTTCCGCCCGACACCCTGATGGCCATTCAGCGCCGCGGAGACAGGCTGGTCGTGACCATCCACAAGGATGCCGTCATCGAGCCGCGGCGGCTGGCCGACATGTTGCGCGCCAACAGCGGGGACGGCACACCGGCCTTGGTGCATGATAATGACGATGCGGCGGATGCGGATGCCGGCTCAGATAAAGAGCCTGCCCCCTAAAGCCCGAGCTGCGGGTTGACCAGATATTTTTTGCCGGTGCTGCGCACGCCATAGACGGCGAGCATGTCCGGGTTCATCATGTCGGTCAGCGAAATCTCCGCGGCATAATGGCTGGCGAAGGTCGTCGTCAGTTCCGCCAGCACGCGCATGGTCAGGCGCATCTGCACCTCCGGCCCGGCCTTGGCCATGAAATTCGGCAGCAGCCAGCCGCCGACGCCCCAGGCCATGCCATAGCCGCGGTTGAGCGTCGTCGGGTTGAAATTCAAAGACCCGTAGAGATAGACCTGCTTGTGGTGGGTTGAGCCGTAAATGCTGTAGGCGCCGGGCGTGCGCGCCGCCGCCGCCTCCATCGCCAGCAGAATGTCATTGGCCAGCGTGCCGCCGCCGGTGGCGTCAAAGCCGAGTGTTGCGCCGGTCGCATCAATCGCATCGGTCAGCTGCGCGGCGAAATCCGTATCGGCGCTGTTGACGACATGTTCGGCCCCCAGGCCACGCAGCAGCTCGGCCTGTTTGGTGCGGCGCACAATATTGACCAGCGGCACCGCATCGGCCTGACAGATGCGCACCAGCATCTGCCCCAGATTGGAGGCGGCCGCCGTGTGCACGAGCGCGCTGTGGCCCTCCATCCGCATGGTCTCGACAAAGCTCAGCGCCGTCAGCGGATTGACGAAACAGGACGCCCCCTCGCGGGCCGAATGTTCGCCCAGCGGCAGGCACATGGCCGCCTCCGCCGTGCGGTATTGGCCGTACATGCCGCCGCCCATGGTCGCGACTCGCTGGCCGAGCAGCGCCTGTGACGCGTCGCTTGACCCGGCGGCCACGACCAGGCCGGCGCCTTCATTGCCGGCCGGCAGGGCCTGCCCGATGCGCCCCTTCATCATCGCCATGCCCGGTGCCGACACCGGCACGCTCAAGGTCGCCTCTGTGCCGCTGCCTGTCGCCTGCGCCTGCGAGGTGTCGGCGTAGCCGAACAGGACGCCGAGGTCGGACGGGTTGATCGGCGTCGCCTCGACCTGCACGACCACCTGGGTGTCCTTCGGCTGCGGGAACGGCGCTTCGCGCAGCGCCAGTGTGACGCGGCCGCCATCATCGGCCGCTTCAAGCGTGGTGGTCAGATGCAGGCAGGTTTCGGGAAGGGCTGTGTCACTCATGATGTTTCCTTTTTGCGGTTGCGTTTGCTGTGTGCGGCGGGGGCCCGTTTCAGGGTAGCCTATCGCCCTGCACCGGCCGGCGCAAGCCATTGCGCATCCATCCGGCCCGGCGGCTGGCTGTTGTTTTCATTTGCGCCTTTGCCGGCAAACTTGTTAGGGTTTCCCCAGCGGCTGCAGGACGGTGCAGCCGTCGGGGGAGGTGATAGTCCCCGGTCCGGGCGGCAATGCCCTGATGTCTCCGCCCTTGTGCGGATTTGTTGCGTTCCCTTTTGTTGATTGCCGAAAACCGTCACTTCGACTGATGTCGGGGTGGCGGCGGAATAAGGCTGCGGCTGAATACGCCGCCGGTCCATCTCGGAACGGAACTATCACCGCCCCGGCGCCTCGCTTGCGGGGTGCCGATGTTCCGTTTCCTGCTTGTCCGGGCCTTTCCGCGGCCCGCAGATGACAGGGCTGCCATAGAAGGGGAGATGATGCAGGGCTTTTTCGATTTTTTTTCCCAGCTTGCGTTGTGGATGCAGCTGCTGGCGCTGGCGCTGGGGCTGAGTGTGCCGGTTTTGGTATTTATCGGCATCAGGCGTCTCATCATCCGGCTGCGGCGGCGTTTGTATCCCGCCTATCCAACGGACACGATACTGGTGATCCGGCGGGCGCCGGGCAGTGATTTGTTGACATTGAGCGTCAGGGATGACGCAAATTTTTCAGCCGGCCAGCTGGCGGCCGTGCTGGGCCTGACCGGTCAGGGGGAGACCGGCGGCTGGGAGGAGGTCTCGTTTTTCGAGGAACTGCACTGAAACCGGAATGAGCGGGCCGTCACCTGACGGGGCGGTTGAGTCTTTGGGCCTCCAGTTCGGCGCGCTTGCGGGCGCCGGCGGAGGTTTTTTCACTGTCTGATTTCAGCTGTCCGCAGGCCGCCATGATGTCGCGGCCCCGCGGCGTGCGGACCGGGCTGGCATAACCGGCGCGGTTGACGATGTCGGCGAACGCCTCGATGCGCTCCCAATCCGAGCATTCATAGGGCGCACCCGGCCACGGGTTGAACGGGATCAGGTTGATTTTCGCCGGAATGCCGGCCAGCAGCCGCACCAGTTCACGGGCGTCCTCGTCCGAGTCGTTGACACCGTTGAGCATGACATATTCAAAGGTGATGCGCTTGGCGTTGGAGGCGTTGGGATAGGCGCGGCAGGCCTCAAGAAGTTCGGCGATCGGATATTTGCGGTTCAGCGGCACCAACTCATCACGCAGCTCGTCACGCACGGCATGAAGGGAAATGGCAAGCATCACCCCGGTCTCATCACCGATGCGCTGCATGTCCGGCACCACTCCGGAGGTTGACAATGTGATGCGCCGACGGCTCAACGCCAGCCCGTCGCCGTCCGACATGATGTTCAGCGCCGGGACAACATTCCCGGTGTTGTAAAGCGGCTCCCCCATGCCCATCATCACAATGTTCGTAACCCTGCGGGTGTCGCTGTTCTTCTGCGGGTCGGGGGTCCAGTCGTCAAGGTCGTCGCGGGCCGCAACCAGCTGGCCGACAATCTCCCCGGGTGTCAAATTGCGCACCAGCTTCATCGTGCCGGTGTGACAGAAGCTGCAATTCAATGTGCAGCCGACCTGCGAGGACACACACAAGGTGCCGCGGTCCATTTCCGGAATGTAGACGGTTTCGATTTCATGCCCGTCGGCCAGCCGGAACAGATATTTGCGGGTGCCGTCTTCGGAAACCTGCCTTTGGCTGGTCTCGGGCCGCGCCAGGCTGAAATGGGCGGCGAGCGTTTCGCGCAGGTCCTTGGACAGGGTGGTCATCGCATCAAAGCTGTCGACACCATGTGCATAGAGCCAGCTCCAGATCTGTCCGGTCCGCATATTGAGCTGTTTTGACGGGATGTCGATCCGCGCCAATTCCTGTTTCAGCGCATCCCGCGACAGCCCCAAAAGGCTGGTCTTGTCCGCCGGCGCAACGGTCATTGCGGACACAGGCCGTTGAGTTGGCTGTAGGCGGCTGAAAAACCCATCAGTGAATAGGTGTCGGTGGTCAAGGTGCCGCGCTTGGAGGTGCCTTTGAACATCATCCGGCTGCCGCGTTTCATGGCGTTGACAAGCTGGTCATGGTCAACCGGATTTTCCATCCAGGCCCAACTCGCCGAGGCCTGCCCCATTTTCGCACCGGTGAAAAACCGGAAATTATCGGCGCCGATTTTGGCATAGGGATTGCTCTTTTCGGAAAACGGATAGCCGATGCGGACACTGACCTCGTTGAACACCCCTTGCCCCGGGCGATGGCTCACGGCAAGGAAAATTTCCCCGCGGCGCACATTGGACGGTTTTTTTGTGACCGGCTCAGACACAATATAGCAGGTCATTTGGGCACCTTGGCCGGTGGTGAAGACGCGCCACGCCTTGTGTTTTCCGGCTTCCTTGAGGCCTTGGGCGGAAGTTGTAACAGTCAGGGTACTGGACACCACCAGAATGTACAAAAATTTCATCAGCAAAGGGCGCATGGTGACCTGTTCACGGGCAATTTGGTTTCCCTGACAGGATAAAGAGCGGCGCAGGTTTTTTCCAC
Organism: Parvibaculales bacterium; assembly: GCA_049890195.1. Lineage (GTDB taxonomy): Bacteria > Pseudomonadota > Alphaproteobacteria > RS24 > RS24 > JAYQKL01. The sequence continues at coordinate 145,254 of JBMHBY010000003.1, read as the reverse complement.
AGCAATTTTTGATTTCCGTAAAAAAACCAGTCATGGCTTGCATATTGACCTGAAATAAGCTCTGATGAGTGTGCGTTTGAGTTTCTGCGCGATTACGAAAGAGACTGAACACTTTGTGAGGCGAAATGTGGCCGAGAATACGGACGGCCAGAATATAGATGCTGAGGCCATTAACGGGGCATCTAGCCATCAAAATCTAAATCGGGCGCAGCTGGCGGATTTTATCCTCAGGATAGCGGAACACAAGGACCGGGAGTCTTTCAAATCCCTCTACCTGTATTTTGCCCCGCGATTAAAAGGTTATTTGATGAGAATCGGTTCCACGCCCATGCAGGCGGAGGAGGTGGTTCAGGACGTCATGCTGACAGTGTGGCGTAAGGCGCCGCTGTTTGATCCATCCAAGGCCGCGCCCTCCACCTGGTTGTTCACCATCGCCCGCAACCGCCGTATTGACCTGCTGCGTCAGCAGAAATTCATTGAACTTGACCCGCATGAGCCTGCGTTGAAACCGGAAGATCCGGCACAACCGGATGAAGAGGTCATTTTGAGTGACCGGGCGGAAAAGGTGTCCGAGGCTTTGGCGCAATTGCCGGAAGAGCAGGTGGCCTTGATCCGTATGGCGTTTTACCGCGGCTGGTCGCACAGTGAAATCGCCAAAGAGACCGGATTGCCCCTCGGTACGGTCAAGTCGCGATTGCGCCTGTCATTTTCACGCCTGCGCGGTGCCTTGAAAGATCTCTCCTGAAAACCGGATTTACGGTTTGAGTTGAACCCCGGCTGGGCCACCCGGCATGACCGGGCGGGGTTCGAACCGACCAAAGGTCTGGATCCGGTCATACATGACAATTGCTCCGGCCACCTGCACATTGATGCAAAACTGGGTCGGGATGCGGATCAGGTGGTCGCACCTGTCCGTCATGTCCGGAGACAGACTGCCCCGTTCCGGGCCCAACACATAGGCGGCGCAGCGTGGATGGGTGAAACTCGGAAGGTCAACCGCCGCATCGGTCAGCTCTATGCCAACGGTCTGGCAGCCTTTGGGCAGCACCATCTCATCCAGCCCGTCCCAGTCATACCAGGGCACATTATTGTGTGTGGCCGAGGTGTCTGACTTGGCTTTGTGCACTTTGTGATGTGCCCCGACGGTGAACACAAAGCTGGCGCCGAAGGCATGGGCTGAACGGATCAGATTGCCCATGTTCATCGGCTTGGAAATCCCCTCAACACCTATGCCAAAATAACCACGCATTTTTCCTGCTTGCGTCTGTGAAACAATAATGAATTAATAGATGCAAATCTTTCGGTCAGCAAGGTGCTGGCGCGCAAACATGGGGGAAATCATGAAAGCTGTCCTTTGTAAAGAACACGGCCTGCCGGACAAACTGGTGATTGAGGAGATTGATCCGCCGACCCCCGGGCCCGGCGAATTGCTGGTCGATGTTCATGCGGCCTCAGTGAATTTTCCTGATTTTCTGATCATCCAGAACAAATACCAGTTCAAGCCGGACCTCCCCTTTTCCCCGGGCAGCGAGGTTGCCGGCACGGTGGCCGCCCTTGGCGAAGGTGTCACGAATTACAAGGTCGGGGATAAAATCATCGGCCTGTGCGGGCATAATGGTTTTCGTGAGCAGACCATTGTGCCGGCCATGGCCTGTATTCCGATGCCGCAAACCATGGACTTCAAGACCGGTGCCGCCATTTTGATGACTTACGGCACATCTTATTATGCGTTGAAGCAGCGGGCCAATTTACAGTCCGGTGAGACCATTCTGGTCATGGGGGCCTCCGGAGGGGTCGGGCTGGCGGCCATTGATTTGGCGAAGTCCATGGGGGCAAAAATCATTGCGGCGGCTTCAACGGAGGAGAAGCTGGCGGTGTGCCGCGACTATGGCGCGGATGAAACCATCCTGTATCCGACCGGTGCCATGGACAAGGATCAGGCCAAGGCGTTTTCCGGTCAGATAAAAGAGCTGAGCGGCGGCAAGGGTGTGGATGTTGTTTATGATCCGGTGGGTGATGTTTATGCAGAGCCGGCCTTGCGGGCGATGGCCTGGAACGGACGGTATCTGGTCATCGGGTTCGCCGCCGGTGAAATCCCCCGCGTGCCGTTGAACCTGACACTGTTGAAGGGATGTTCGGTTGTCGGCGTGTTCTGGGGGCAGTTCACCATGGTTGAGCCGGTGGCGTCGGCTGAGAACATGCGTGAGTTGATGGAAATGGAGGCGGATGGGCGGATCAGGCCGCATATCTCAAAGGTCTTCACTTTTGACCAGACCCCGGAAGCGATTGAGTTTATCGGCGCCCGCAAAGCCACCGGCAAAGTGGTTGTCGATATCCGCGGCTGACGGGCCGTCGGTGATGTCTTGGGCTTACTTTTTCGGTTTGCCGGCGCTGCCTGCCGTCTTGTTCATGTAGGACGCCATATCGACATCCAGCTGGCTCAGGCCGCCGACATCATGCGTGGTCAGCGTTACGGTCACTGAATTATAGACATTGAACCATTCCGGATGGTGGTTGAGTTGCTCGGCCCGCAGGGCGATTTTGGTCATCCAGGCGAAAGCGGCGCTGAAGCTGGTGAATGTAAAGGTTTTCTGGATGGCCTCCTTGCCCCGCACCTTGGTCCAGCCGGGCAGTTTTTTCATCGCCGCCAGGCGTTCGCTGTTGGTAAATTTGTCTCCCATAACAATCCTCACTCAAAACGGTAAAAATTACTGACAGTGAGCATGATAAGCCGATACGGAAATTTTCATCAATAGCGGATTTGCCTTTACCGGCTCCAATGACCCCGGCTTTGTCAAAAATTTCAATTAAAAAAAATTTCTGAAAATTACACCCTTGTCGCCCCCCCCCTTTTTGTGTATCGCAGTCTCAAAGGGTTATCAGCCCTTCAAAGTTTGAACGTTCAGTTCCGTTGCATCCTCTTTTTTCAGTCAGGCGGTTGGGTTTTACGCTTCCTTAAGGGAAATGGCGTTTTCTGATGCTGAGTTTGTCAGCAATCAGGAATGTTCATGTACCCAGCAGCGTCAGCGTTTTGTCTCCCGGCCCCCCCGTTTTGTTTTGTTGCATTCAGCAGATGTCATCAATCAAGAGCAGAGGATGTTCTCCGCGGGTCTTTGGTTTGGCCGACTTTGTTCGGCGGTGGGACGGACACGATGAATTCAAACATGGCGTTATGGCAAAAAAGACAGCTTGTGGACAACAAGCAGCCGAAAAACAGGTTTTCTTTCATTTGCGGTGTGAGCCCCATTTCACCGCAGATGGATGGCACATCCGGTGCGTTGAAAAAAACAGAAGTCAGACCCACTGACCGGCCGGATGTGTCACGCCACGGAACCCTGGAGGGGCATGTGCAGAAAATCGCCCAGAACACCACGCAGGAGGAAAATCTGCCCCCATATTACCAGACGATGATTGAGATCAACAATCCGCGCTTTTCCAAAAGCGAGGAGGAGATGGAAATTGTCCCCGGTTCGCCGGTCATGGTGGATATTATCGGCAACAAGCGGACCATCATGAGTTATATCCTGACCCCGCTTGAGCGTGCGGCGGGGCGGGCGTTCCGGGAAAAATAGGCGGCAAGACCTAACGGGTGTTCAGGACCGCCGCAAGTTGCAGGGCGACATGCGGGCGGCTGTTGCGGACCATAATCGCAACACCGTCGGCATTGGGGTGGATGCCGTCGGGCTGATTGAGGTTTTGTTGCCCGGCAACCCCCTCCAGCAGAAACGGCACAAGGCCGGTGCCGTATTCGGCTGCCAGATCCGGATAAACAGCATCAAAAGCGGCTTGATAGGCCGGGCCGTAATTGGTCGGCGCCCGCATGCCGAGCAGCACGACCCTCATCCCGCCGGCCTGCGCCTTCTTGATGATGGCCTCCAGATTGGCCCGTAACGCCGCAGGAGGCTGTCCGCGCAAAAGGTCATTCCCCCCAAGCCCGACCATGACGACATCGGTGTTTTCGGGCACCGACCAGTCAAACCGGGCCAGCCCGCCGGCGGATGTGTCGCCGGACACGCCGGCGTTCACCAGAACCAGCCCGGGAAAATCCGGTTTCAGGGTTGCCGCCAGCCGGTCCGGAAAGCTCTCCCCCTGCGCCAGTCCATAGCCGGCGCTCAGGCTGTCACCCAGCGCGACCAGCTTGAGCGACGCACTGTGAACCGGTGCCATCATCCAAAACAGGCTGAAAAACGTAAAGAAAATGGCTGATTTGATGCGTGCCGCACCGGTTTTCTGACCGGAAATGCGGGCCGGTTGCGTTTCAAAGGGCAAATGGGGAACACAACAGTATTTTTCCGCAACAGGCAGCGACATGACGACCTCCTTGATTGATGTGCATAATCTGACCGTAACACTGCCGAGTCTGGCCGGTGACGTCAACATTCTTAAAGGCATCAGCCTGACCATGCCCAAAGGCGAGGCGTTGGGAATCACCGGTCCATCAGGATGCGGCAAAACCACCCTGTTGATGGTGCTGGCGGGGCTGGAGCCGCCCAGTTCCGGCCGGATCAGTGTCGCCGGCACCGATTTTGCCGCTGTTGATGAAGATGCGCTGGCCCGCTTTCGGCGGCAGAACATTGGCATTGTGTTTCAGTCCTTCCATTTGATTCCGACCATGACCGCACTGGAGAATGTCGCCCTGCCGCTGGAACTGTCGAATGACAGCCAAGCCCGACATGCGGCCGCCGCGCAGGCGCTTGACGAAGTGGGTCTTGCCCATCGCGGTGACCATTATCCAAGTCAGCTGTCCGGTGGGGAGCAGCAGCGTGTGGCTTTGGCCCGGGCCATGATCGCTGACCCGGTGTTGCTGCTGGCGGATGAGCCGACCGGAAATCTGGATCAAACCTCCGGCCACCAGATTATGGATTTGATTTTTAGCCTGCAGGAGAAAAAGGGGACAAGCCTGGTGTTGATCACCCATGATCCGGTTTTGGCGGCGCGTTGTGACCGTGTTGTACGGTTGCGCGATGGGGTGATTGATGGCATTGACGCCAAAAATCAGCAGGCCGACACAGGCCCTGCATGACTCACACACCGCAAACGCCTGGCCCGATTTTACCGCTGTCTGCATTTGTCGGCTTGAGTCTGAGATTGGCTTTGCGTGAATTCAGGAAAGGCATTCGCGGTTTCAAGATATTTCTGGCCTGTTTGATCTTGGGGGTGGGAGCTATCTCAGCAATCAATTCCATCTCCAGTTCCCTGGTCAATGGTTTGAATGCCAAAGGTCAGTCCATCCTTGGGGGTGACATCAGCCTGCAATTGCAGAACCGCGCCATTGACCAGGCCGCGCGCGACTGGCTGGAACAGCGTTTCACCCTGACCCACCACGTCACCTTGCGGGCCATGGCCATCTCCGGTGAGGGCGCTGCACTGACATCAGTCTTGTCCGAGGTGAAGGCGATTGAGGAAACCTATCCGATTGTCGGCGAGATTGTGTTGGCAGGCGGCGATGTGCTGGATACAAGCGCGCTCGGGCCGACGGATATGATCGTCGAACCGGATTTGACGGCCCGTCTCGGGTTGCAGGTCGGGGACACGCTGAGGCTCGGCACGGCGGTTATGACCATTGCCGGCATTCTGGACACTGAACCGGACCGCATGGCCGGCGGCTTTGCGTTCGGTCCGCGGATACTGCTTTCCAAAACCGCTCTGGAGACAACCGGTCTCGCGGCGCCGGGCAGTCTGCAGGAACATAATTATTTGTTGCGGATTAATTCCCGGACCGGAACCTCTGACCTGCCGCAGGCGGTCGGACTGATCCGCCAGCAGTTTCCTGATGCCGAGTGGCGGGTCCGGGACCGCCGGGATGCCTCGCCGTCCCTGCGCCGCAGCATTGAGCGGATCGCGATATTCCTGACCCTTGTCGGCCTGACCGCCCTCGTGGTCGGCGGGGTCGGCATCGGCAATGCCGTGACGGCCTATCTGGAAAGCCGGCGTGAAACCATCGGCATTTACAAATCGCTCGGCGCAACAACGCGTCTGGTTTATTTCGTGTATCTGGCCCAAATCGGCCTGATGTCGGTTCTGGGGGTTGCGTTTGGCCTTGCCCTCGGCGCAGCAGCTCCGGTTTTGGCCTATGGTTTTGTCGCGGATTTGCTGCCTTTTGAAATGGATTTGACGCCGCGCCTGCCCGCCCTGCTGCCGGCGGCGGGGTTTGGGGTTCTGTCGTCTTTGGTGTTTGCGCTGCAGCCGCTCAATGCGGCCTGTCAGGTGCCGGCGACCAGCCTGTTCCGGCCGCGGGACTTGACCGCGCCGGGTCGCCGCAGGCCGGGCGTCTATGTTTTTCTGACACTGTGTCTGTCGGTGATCGGCCTTTTGGCCATAGCCCTCTTGGTGGTGCAGCGGGTTAATGTGACGTTGTACTTCGTGTTTGGGCTGGTCATGTCCTACATGCTGCTCCGCGCCGCCAGCGGCTTGCTTGAAGCTGGCGCAAAAGCTGTTGGGCGGCCGCGCAACCCATTGCTGCGGCTGGCCCTGACCAATCTCTACAGACCCGGCGCGCCGACCCGTACAGCGATGTTGTCCATCGGTCTGTCCGTGACCCTGCTGTCGATCATCACACTGGTTGACGGCAATATGAGCCGTCAACTGGAGGGTGATCTGCCGGCTGAAACCCCGAGTTATTTCATGCTCGACATCCAATCCGATCAAAAACAGGAAATTCAACAGCTCACCCGCAATGTTGAGGGCTTTGAAACGTTGAACAGTGTGCCGATGCTGCGCGGTCGGGTGACCCACATGAACGGGGTGGCGAGCAAGGACCTGAACCCGTTGCCGGATGTGGCCTGGGTGTTGCGCGGTGATCGTGGCCTGACTTATGCCGCCGAACTGCCGGTCGGCTCCGAACTGGTGGCGGGCGCTTGGTGGCCGGCGGATTATGACGGGGAGTTGCTGGTTTCGGTGGAGGACGAAATACTTGACGGCTTTGGCCTTGAGTTGGGTGACGAAATTGGTTTCAGTGTGCTTGGCCGGGACATGACGGCCAAAATCGCCAGCGCCCGCAAAGTGAATTACCAAAATTTCGGCCTCAATTTTGTGTTTGTCTTCTCGCCGGCGCAGCTGTCCGCCGCACCGCACACCCATGTCATGACCGTGACGCTGGACGAGGCGAACCCTCAACCGGCATTGGCTTTGCGGCAGGACATACTCGGGCGTTTCCCGAATGTTTCGGTGATCCGGGTGAAGGAGTCGGTCGAGCAGGTCATGGATCTGCTGGATGACATCAATCTCGGGGTGCGCGTCATGAGCTTGGTTACGGTGATTGCCGGTGTTCTGGTTTTGGCCGGGGCCATGGCCAGCGGGCACCGGGCGCGGCTTTATGATGCGGTCATGCTGAAAGTGCTCGGCGCGACACGGGCCCAGATACTGGCGGTATATTTTCTTGAATATCTGCTGTTGGGGCTTGGTGCCGCCGTCATTGCCGCCGCGGTCGGGACGCTTGCCTCGTGGTTGATTGTCGCCAAAATGATGCAGGTGGAATGGGTCCTGCTGCCCAGTGCGTTGACGGCGACAATCCTGGGGGCAACTTTCCTGACCATCATTATGGGGCTGTTCGGCACATGGCGCAGTCTCGGCAGCAAGTCTGCGTCAGTGTTACGCATGAGTTGAAGACCGGTTGCAACCGATTTTTGGGCTTTAGGTCTTGAAATCGGCGTGCTTTGGTCTGATATTGTTACCAGACACAAATTTTGAAAGGTTTGACATGTCAGATTTTGACCAAATGAACACCCAGACTATGACGCAAGAGGCACGGGCCCGCGAAATCAACGAGGGTCTGCGCATTTACATGTCGAAAGTCTACAACCACATGGCCACAGGCCTTCTGGTGACGGCACTGGTCGCCTATTTCGGCGCTGCCTCCGGCCTGTATATGAGCCTGGCGTCCACGCCGCTGATTTTTGTTATCATGTTCGCACCGTTTGCGATGGCGATGTACTTCTCCTTCCGCTTCATGAACATGACATCCGCCAAGGCACGCAACGTGTTTTACACTTATGCGGCCATGATGGGCCTGTCCCTGTCCGCAATCTTTCTGGTCTTCACCGGACAAAGCCTGACCACGACGTTTCTGGTCACGGCCGCCTCATTCGGCTCTTTGAGCCTTTACGGCTACACCACCAAGCGCGATCTGGGTCCGCTTGGGGCGTTTTTGTTCATGGGGTTGATCGGGATTATACTGGCCTCGCTGGTCAACATGTTTGTCGGCAGCGCTTCCGGCCAATTCGCCATCTCTGTCATGGGCGTGCTGGTGTTTGCCGGATTGACGGCTTATGACACACAGGCCATCAAACAGATCTATTTCGCCGGCGACAGCCGCGAGGTGGCGGAAAAGAAAGCCATTCATGGTGCCTTCCGCCTGTATCTGGATTTCATCAACATGTTCCTGATTTTGCTGCAGTTCCTCGGCAACCGCGAATAAGGCGCCTGCACAACATATTCTTAAAGCCCCCGTTTCCTCTGGATGCGGGGGTTTTTCAATTCAGGGTCGGAAGATAGCCCTGTATCCTGTCGGGCAGGCGCGAGACCAGGGCATGACGGACTTTCTGCCACAGGGCGGAGAGCAGCAGCAGGCCGGCACCGATCAGCAGGGCGGTCACGGCAAGGCTGGCGTCCAACAGGCCGTAATTCCTGAAAATGATCTGCATGGCATAAAGCGCATAGGCCAGTCCGGACACCATTAGGGCCCGGCGGTCAATGCAGACGGAAATCAGCGAAATCAAGACATAAATCAATATGATGAACAGCGCGCCGCCCATCGAGTCGGCACTGTCCCTGTCCACCATGTCGCCGAACACCGGATGGATCAGCAAGGGCGCGGCCAGCAGGTGCAGCCAGAATGCGGCATCCGACCTGTAGGTGATGCGCTCACGGTCTGACAAATCCCAGCTCATGGCCAGAGACAGCAGGGCGAGCCCCCCAAAGAACAGCAGAATGTTGAGATGTTTCTCCAATACAGGAAAGCCCTGCACGAGCAGGCCGATGACGACCACCAGAGCTGCGCCGGCGCCGACCGCCACCGTAACCGGCACCTTGAAGCGCCGCCAATGGAGGAAGGTCGCCACTGCAACAGCCAGCCCCCGTGAAATGATCTCCGTCGTTTCCGACACGGTCCCGGGCGCAAAGGCGACGGCACTGGCGATGCAGAAAATAAAGGCGGCCAGCAGGAAAATCGACGGCAGCGCCAGATGCCGCTTGCGGGAAAAATATTCGGCAATGCCCCAGGACACTGCAGCGGTGAGAATGTAGGCCAGCTGTTCGCTCAGGCTTTGCTTCAACAGCCAGTATCCGGCAAACAAAACCAGCCCGCAGGCCAGGGTCACGAAAATGTCGTTGAAGCTGCTCAGAAATCGGAAATTCTCCTCATCGACCGCCGGGCTGTTGCGGCGCCTTTCTACAAAGCGGCGGAAGGCATTGGCCTGGTCCGGGCTTAATACGCCGGCCTGTTCAGCGGCGGCCAAATCCTCATCGGTGTAAGACATGCAGCATGCTCCCGTCCGGGCCCTCAGGATGCCCCTGACCGCCAATACAGGCGCGGTCCCTGTTTTTCGTTAAAATAAGCCAGCAGACGGTCCAGTTCGCGCCCACGCTTGAGGACAAGCCCATGTGTGTTGACCAGCGCATACATGCCCTGACGCCGCCGCAGGGCGGGATGTTTTTCAATCCGGTAGAGCGGCGTGTCATGGCTGCGCTTGTACACGCTGAACACGGCCATGTCCTTGCGCCCGTCTATCGCATAATCGCGCCAGTCACCGGCGGCGACGCGGCGGCCATAAAGCCCCAGCAGCAGGTTCAGTTCGTTTCTGTCCCACATGACTGTGGCCGGCCGGTTTTTCTGATGTTGGCGTTCACGCTCATAGGCGTTGCCGACAAAGGTGAGGGCGTTTCGTGAACGAGAAGACATGCCGTCAGCTTGCCTTGTTTTGCAGGGCGGCGCAAACAAAAACACCGCCCCGTGGGGCGGTGTTTTGCGGGTGTGGCCTCATCTGTGTCAGGCGGCCAATTGGCGCAACACATGTTGCAGAATGCCGCCGCTTTGATAGTAATCCACTTCGTCAGCCGTATCGATGCGGCCCAACAGCTCGACTTTCTGTTTTTTGCCGTTTTTGCGCTCAATGACCATCGTGAAGTTCTGACGCGGCTTGATCTTGCCGTCCAGCCCGTCAATCGTGACGGTTTCCGTACCATCCAGTTTCAACTTGGCCCAGCTTACGCCGTCAGTGAACTGCAGCGGGGCGACGCCCATGCCGACGAGGTTGGAACGGTGAATGCGCTCAAAGCTTTCTGCAACAACGGCCCGCACGCCGAGCAGACGAGTGCCCTTGGCGGCCCAGTCACGGCTGGAGCCGGTGCCGTATTCCTTGCCGGCGAAGACCACCAGCGGCGTGCCCTTTTTGGCGTACTCCACCGCAGCATCGTAAATCGGCATCACAGTCCCTTTGGGCTGGAGTTTGGTGAACCCGCCCTCCGTGCCCGGCGCCATGTGGTTGCGGATACGGATATTGGCAAATGTGCCGCGCATCATGACTTCATGATTGCCACGCCGTGAGCCGTAGGAATTGAAGTCAACCGCCTTGACCTTGTTCTTCTTCAGATACACCCCGGCCGGGCTGTCTGCCTTGATGGCGCCGGCGGGCGAAATGTGGTCGGTGGTGATGCTGTCGCCGAGCAGGGCGAGAATGCGGGCGTTTTCGACCGGGGCCACCCCGGCCGGTCCGTCAGCCAGCCCGTCAAAGAAGCCCGGCTTTTGAACATATGTTGATTTCGCGTCCCAGCTGAAGGTCTGCCCTTTTGCCGGTTTGATTTTACGCCAGCCGGCATCACCCTTGAACACGTCCTTGTAGCGGTCGCGGAACATGGCCGGTGTGACGCAGGTGCGCACCGTTTCGGCAATCTCTTTGCTGTCCGGCCAGATGTCGGACAGATAGACCGGGTTGCCTTTCTTGTCGGTGCCGAGCGGGTCGGTCGCCAGGTTGATGTTGACTGATCCGGCAATCGCATAGGCGACAACCAGCATCGGTGAGGCCAGATAATTGGCCCGCACATCCTGACTGACGCGGCCTTCGAAATTGCGGTTGCCGGACAGGACCGAGGTGACGACCAGGTCGTTTTCGTTGACGGCCTTCGAAATCGGTGCCGGCAGCGGGCCGGAATTGCCGATACAGGTCGTGCAGCCATAGCCCACGAGGTTAAAGCCGAGCCTGTTCAGGTCTTTTTGGAGGTTGGCTTTTTTCAGATATTCCGTGACCACCTGTGAGCCCGGCGCCAAGGAGGTTTTGACCCAAGGCTTGACGCTCAAGCCTCTGGCGACGGCGTTGCGCGCAACCAGTCCGGCGCCCAGCATGACGGACGGGTTGGAGGTGTTGGTGCAGGAGGTGATGGCGGCGATCACAACATCACCGTTGCCGAGGTCGTGTTTGGCGCCGCGCACCTTGACGCGTTTGTCGGCGTCTTTTTTCTTGACCCCAAGATCCGCCAAAGCGGTGGCGAAGCCGGCCGGCATGTCTTCCAGCAGAACGCGGTCCTGCGGGCGTTTCGGCCCGGCCAGACTTGGCTTGATGTCCGCCAGGTTCAGGGACAGGGTTGAGGTGAAGACCGGGTCCTCAGACCGCTTGGTGCGGAACATGCCCTGCGCCTTGGCGTATTTTTCAGCCAACTCGACACGGGCCTTTTTGCGGCCTGTGGCCTTGAGATAGGAAATGGTGTCTGCATCCACGGGGAAGAACCCGCAGGTGGCGCCATATTCAGGCGCCATATTGGCGATGGTCGCCTGGTCTTCCAGCGAGAGGTTGTCGAGACCGGGGCCGTAAAACTCCACGAATTTGCCGACGACACCTTTTTGCCGCAGCATTTCCACAATGGTCAGCACCAGATCTGTTGCGGTGGCACCCTCCGGCAATTTGCCGTCCAGCTTGAAGCCGATGACCTCCGGCAGCAGCATGGAGATCGGTTGGCCCAGCATGGCCGCCTCGGCCTCAATGCCGCCGACACCCCAACCCAGCACCGCCATGCCGTTGACCATGGTGGTGTGGCTGTCCGTGCCGACCAGCGTGTCGGGATAGGCGACCTCAACCGTTTTGCCCTTGATCTTTTCCTTGCGGGTCCAGACGGTTTGGGCCAGATGCTCCAGATTGACTTGATGGCAGATGCCGGTGCCGGGCGGCACAACGCGGAAGTTCTCAAAGGCCTCCGACCCCCAGCGCAGAAACTCATAACGTTCGCCGTTGCGTTGATATTCCAGGTCAACATTCTGCTTCAGCGCCGAGGCGGTGCCGAAATTATCCACCATGACGGAGTGGTCAATGACCAGATCGACCGGGGTCAGCGGATTGATCTTCTTGGTGTTGCCGCCAATGTCCTGCATGGCGTTGCGCATGCTGGCCAGGTCGACAACCGCCGGGACGCCGGTGAAGTCCTGCATCAGGACACGGGCCGGGCGGTAGGCGATTTCACGGGTGGATTTGCGCCGGGTCATCCAGCTTTTCACGGCCTTGATGTCGGCGGCGGTCACTGTGCGCCCGTCCTCAAAGCGCAGCAGGTTCTCAAGCAGCACTTTCATTGAATTCGGCAGTCTTGAAATGCCGTCCAGACCGTTTTTCTCGGCGGCCTTGAGGCTGTAATAGACATAAGACTTGTTGCCGACTTTAAGTGTTTTGCGGGCCCCGAAGCTGTTTGGATGTTCTTGTGCGGTGTTGCTTGACTTGGTGGTTTTGTTGGCGGCCATGAAATATATCCCCGTTTAAAAAAAGCTGACAGAATGGGCGTGTTCAATCTTGCGCGGAATATACTTATCTTTTTTTCAAAAATCCATGTTTAAAGAGAGCAAAATTGCCGGCCACAGGCGGGACAATTTTCCCATAGCCCCGCCTGCCGGTATTGAGTAGATTGACGGGATGATGCGTTTTGAACCCTTTACAGAAAAACAGGCCGTTTTGCAGGCCGAGGCTTTGACCTTTCGCCGCGCCGGCCGTTTGCTGTTTCAGGGGCTTGATTTTGATTTTTCCGCCGGGCAGCTGGTGGCTCTGCGCGGCGGCAACGGTGTGGGCAAAACCTCCCTTTTGCGTTTGATGGCTGGTTTGATGGAGCCTTTTTCGGGTCACCTGCGCGGGGCCGGGCCGGGTCAGCTGCATTATATCGCACATCAAAACGGGCTGAAAAGCCGGTTGACGGCTCTCGACAATCTTAATTTCTGGCAGCGTTGGCTGGCGTCCGGGCAAGGGGAGGGCATGTCCTGTGCCCAGGCCTTGAACGAAGCCGGGCTGGCCGACCGGGCGGATTTGGCCGCCGGGGATTTGTCGGCCGGACAAAAGCGGCGTCTGTCTTTGGCCCGGCTGCTGGTGGCGCCGCGCCCGGTTTGGCTGCTTGATGAACCGGATACGACCCTTGACGAAACCGGGCAGATCTGGCTGGCGGAGATGATTGCCGCCCATGTCAAAGCTGGCGGGCTGGCTGTCGTCGCCACACATGCGCCGCTGCCGGCCGCAAATCTGGAGTTGCATTTGTCCGCCCAACCCGCAGGAGTGACGACATGATTGCGGCAATGCGGGTTTTGTTCTTGCGTGATGCACGGCTTTTGGTGCGCGGCAACAGCACCGGCCTGACATTGGCCTTTTTCTTTGTTGCGGTGGCTTTTCTGCCCTTCGGCCTCGGCCCGGATCTTGCCCTTTTGCAAAGGCTTGCCCCTGGTCTGGTTTGGGTCGGTCTGTGCCTCTCCGTGCTGCTGTCGCTGGAACACCTGTTCCAGTCGGATCTGGAGGATGGCAGTTTCGACCAGCTCATGCTGGGCCCGTTGCCACTGGAGATCATCTGCTTGACCAAGGCGTTGGCGCATTGGGCCGCGGTTGTCCTGCCTTTGGTTTTGATGTCACCCGTCGCCGGCCTTTTTCTCAATATCAGCCCCGCCGATCTGGGCCTTTTGGTGGTGGCCCTGTTGTCCGGTTCCCTGGCCTTGAGTTTTCTCGGCATGGTCGGGGCGGCGCTTGCCGCCAGTGTCATGCGCAGCGGGTTTCTGGCGGCGTTGCTGGTCATGCCGCTTTATGTGCCGGTTTTGATTTTCGGCAGTGCGGCATTGGTGCAGGGTTTGTCCGGCCAATCCATGATCGTTGAACTGGCCTTGCTCGCCCTGTTCGGTCTGGCCGCCATGCTGTTGGCGCCATTGGCGGCGGCGATGGCCCTGCGGGTGCGTCTCGGATGACCGCGGGACAGATCTGTCGGTTATTGTGTCGCTTTGACAAGCGATCCAGAAAGGTCTAGGGACTGCTTATGTTTGGATATGCCAATCCGTCGAAATTCATGTCGCTGGCGGCCCGGCTGCACCGGCCGGTCTGGGGGCTGGCCGCGGCCCTGCTGGCGGTCGGGTTGTATTTGTCCTTTACGGCGCCACAGGATTATCAGCAGGGCGAGACGGTCCGCATCATGTTTTTACATGTGCCGGCGGCGTGGATGGCGCTGTTCGGCTACAGCTTTGTCACCTGCGCCAGCATATCCGGGCTGGTCTGGCGTCATCCGGTCGGTCATTTTGCCGCCAAAGCGGCGGCCCCGATCGGGGCGGCGTTCACCCTGGTTTGTCTGCTGACCGGGTCCTTGTGGGGCAAGCCCATGTGGGGCACCTGGTGGGTCTGGGATGCCCGTCTGACATCGGTGCTGGTGCTGTTCTTCATATATCTGGGTTACATGGCGGTCTGGCAGGCGATTGAGGAGCCGCTGCAGGCGGCAAAAAGCGCAGCTGTTCTGGCGATTGTCGGGTTTGTCAATGTCCCGATTGTCAAATTCTCGGTTGATTGGTGGAACACGCTGCATCAGCCAGCCAGTGTGTCGCGCCTGGCGGCGCCGGCCATTCATTCATCCCTGCTGGTGCCGCTGCTGGTGATGAGCGCCGCCTTCATGGCGCTGTTCTTTGCTCTTTGGCTGACCCGCGTTCAAACTGAAATCTGGCGTCAGCGCAGGCGCGCCCGCACCCTTGGGCTGGATGACATGCCGCCTGCGGTGCCCGCCGCCCCGACAGGAGGCCAACATGAGCTATAGCGGCTATGTCTTTTCAAGCTATGCGATTGCGGCGCTGGTGCTGGCGGGTCTGGCCGTGGCCAGCCTGCGTGATTATGTGCGTTTGAAACGGGCCGAGGCGGACCGCCGTGCGGGCGCTGACGGCTGAAGCTGCTTGGGAACGGAGACGATATGCCGAAAAATCTGATGCGTTTCATCCCGGTTCTGGTTTTCGCAGGTCTGGTGGTGCTTTTTGCGGTGGGTCTGCGGCAGGGTGATCCCTCCAAACTGCCCACGGCATTGCTGAACAAGCCGCTGCCGGATTTTACCCTGCCGGGGCTGGACAGTTCAGAGATTGTTGCGGCGGCGCCGGCTTTGCTGAATGTGTGGGCGAGTTGGTGCGGTCCCTGCCGGGAGGAGCACCCCCATTTGATGACATTGGCACAAAACGGTGTTCCGGTTTTCGGCATCAACTACAAGGACGACCCCGGGGCGGCGCAACGGTTCCTGTCCGGCCTTGGCGACCCGTACCGGGCGTCCGGCAAGGATGAAAGCGGTTCTCTGGCCATTCATTTGGGTGTCTATGGCGTGCCGGAAACCTTTGTCATCGGGGCCGGCGGCACTATCATATACAGACATGCTGGGCCGTTGGACGAGACGGTGCTCGCTCAAACCATTATGCCGCTTGTTCAGCCGGCTCTCGGGCCAGAGACTGACACAGCGCAACAGGGGAAATGACATGGTGTTTCGTGACAAATCACGCAGCTATGAGACAGACATACAGTTTTCAAAACGCGCGCCGGACGGCGACACCATCAAGCGCGACATTTGTGATACATGTGGTTTCATCAATTATGAAAACCCGAAAATCGTGGCCGGTATCGTCGCCTCCTGGGACCGTAAAATTCTCATGTGCCGACGCAATATCGAGCCGCGCAAAGGCTTCTGGACCCTGCCGGCCGGTTTCATGGAGCAACGTGAGACCACCCAGCAGGCGGCGGCGCGGGAAGCCCATGAGGAAGCGCATGCCGATATAGAGGTCGGGGAGCTGCTCGGCATCTACAACATTGCCCGCATTTCACAGGTCCAGATCTTCTATCGCGGCAAGCTCAAGACCCCCGACATCCGCCCCGGGCCGGAAAGCATGGAGGTGGCACTGTTTGACTGGGACGACATTCCTTGGGACGAACTGGCCTTCCCCAGCGTTTACTGGGCGTTGCAATATTATAAGGAAACCCGCGCCCTGCATTATTTCCCTCCGGCAAAGGAGCCTGATGACTGGTTTCAGACACCGGGTTTTGAGAAGCTGACGGGCGAAGCCTGACTTAGGCGTCTTTTGGGGGCGTCCCGTCAGCTGCCTGCTCATGCGTCATCAACAGGCGCATCTGCAACAGCATGAAGATGAATGTCAGCGGCAGATAGGCGAAAACCTTGAAGCTGACCCAATCATCCGTGCTGAGGTTGTGGCGGGCCCATTCATTCAACAGTGCACAGAAAATGAAGAAATAGACCCATCGGCGTGTCAGGATCAGCCAGCCAGTTTGCGACAGCGGCAAGGCCGCCCCAAGGACTTTCTGCAACAGGCTGACACCCCGCATAAGGCCAACGGTCAGCACGGCCGCCCCGAGCAGATAAATGATGGTGGGTTTGAGTTTGATGAATTTCTCATCCTGAAAATACAGCGTCAAGCCGCCGAAAAATATCACCAATACGAGCGTGGCCCATTGCATCGGCGTTGGTTTGGCCCCACGGGCATATACTGACCCAAACGCCATCAGCAGGGCCAGCATGAACCCGCCCGTAGCGATGAAGAAACCGGTTTCAGGTGGCTGGCCGAGCCATGCAGCACCGCGGCTGTTCAGAATCAGGAACACCAGCAGGGGGACGAAATCTTCAACAAACTGGCGCATGGTTTCAACCCTCAGCCTCATCCAGACCGACCAGGGCGCGGGCAAATCCGCCCGCCGTGAAGGGTTGCAGGTCCTCCGCCTGTTCCCCGACCCCGATAAAATGAATCGGCAACCCCAGCCTGTCACTGACGGCAACCAGAACTCCGCCGCGTGCCGTGCCGTCCAGTTTGGTCATGATCAGGCCGGTGGTGCCTGCGGCTTGCTGGAAAACTTCCGCCTGACTGATGGCGTTTTGACCGGTGGTGGCGTCAAGCACCAGCAGCGAAGCGTGCGGTGCCGCAGGGTCGATTTTTTGCATGACCCGGATGATTTTCTCCAGCTCGGCCATCAGCCCCTGATTGGATTGGAGGCGTCCGGCGGTGTCCATGATCAACACATCCGCCCCTTCGGATTTGGCGCGCTCCAGGGCGTCATAGGCCAGCCCTGCCGCATCGCCGCCGGGTTTGGTGGTGACCACAGGCACACCGGCCCGCTCCCCCCAGATCTGCAGTTGCTCAATGGCGGCGGCCCGGAAGGTGTCGCCGGCGGCCAGCATGACACTGTGCCCTTCATTGAGATATTTGCGGGCGAGTTTGCCGATGGTGGTGGTCTTGCCGGCACCGTTGACGCCGGTCATCAAAATCACAAACGGCTTTGCCCCGCCCGGGTTCAGGGGCTTTTCCAACGGTGTCAGACGGTCCGCCACAGCGGCCGCAAGCAAGCTCTTGATTTCGCTGTCCGTGACATCCGCATCGGGTTTTTCCCGTCTGAGAACATCAATGATGTCGGCACTGGCCGACAGGCCCAGATCGGCGGTGATTAGCAGTTCTTCAAGCTCGATCAGGACATCGGGGGAAAGCCGGCGGCCTTTGAAAATCACGCCGATGCCCTGGCTCAAATTCTTGCTGGTGCGGGACAGACCCGATTTCAATTTTTTGAACAAGCCCATATCCGCGTCTTATACCTGTATTGTGCCGAGGAGTTTTGTGCCGTCATTATCCGTGATTTTGAAGCGGTGAACAGCGCCGATGTCAGGAGAGTCGGTCCGCTGGTTCATGTCAAATTCAATTTGCGCGAACCCTTCGCTGCGGGCCAGGCCGGGTTGTTCGACAATGGCGGACAGCGTTTTTCCGTGTTGGGTGCGCAACCAGTTTTGGCGCATGGCGGCGCCCGCCGCACGCAGCCGTGCGGCGCGGGTTTTGATCTCGGGGCCTGGCACTTGCGGCATTTTATCGGCGGGCGTGTCGGGGCGGCGTGAATAGGGGAAAACATGCAGCCAGACCAGTTCACAGGCGTCAACCAGGTCAAGCGAGTTTTGAAACATCGCCTCGGTTTCGGTCGGGAAGCCGGCAATGATGTCGGCGCCGAACACCATGTCGGGCCGCCGCCGGCGCATGTCCTCGCAAAAGGCGATGGCCTGTTCGCGTGTGTGCCGGCGTTTCATGCGCTTGAGAATCATGTTGTCGCCGGCCTGCAGGGATAGGTGCAGATGCGGCATGACGCGTTCCTCCTCCACCACCATGTCGAGCAGTTTCGGCTCCAACTCGACCGCATCGACCGAAGACAGGCGCAGGCGCGGTAAATCCGGCACTTGCTGTAAAATCGCCTGTATCAGGACACCGAGGCCGGCTTCACCGATGTCAGCCCCCCAGCTGGTCATATCAACCCCGGTCAGGACAATTTCCTGATGACCCTGCTCGACCAGAATTTGACAGTCGCGCACCACTTCGGCAATGGGGGTGGAGCGGGAATTGCCGCGCCCGAACGGAATGATGCAGAAGGTGCAGCGGTGGTCACAACCTGTCTGCACCTGAACAAATGCCCTGGCCCTTGTCTGCTTCGGCGTCGGCGGCCTTTGGGCAGCTTTGTTCAGGGTCATGATGTCCCCGACATCCACACCGGTGCCGGCCCAGCTTGCCGGATTGATTTTTTCCTCATTGCCGATGACCTTGGTGACCTCCGGCATGGCGGCAAAACTCTCTGCATGTGTCTGGGCGGCGCAACCGGTCACAAACACCGGGCGTTCGGGATTGTCCTTGGCCGCCTTGCGGATGCTTTGGCGCGCCTGGCGGACGGCTTCAGAGGTGACGGCGCAGCTGTTGATGACCGTGGCGTCGTTGATCCGGGCCTTGTCCAGTGCCGCTTTGACATAATCACCGTCCAGCGCATTCAGGCGACAGCCGAAATTACGGATATCGAGATTTGAATCGGCTTTTGGGTCTGGTGCGCTCATAGGGTCAACTCGCCGTCAAATTCAAATTCAGCCGGCCCGCGCATCACAAACGTCTCGTCCCCCGGCACATAAGTCACCGTGATGATATCGCTTTCATTGCGATCCGTGTTGAAGGGCGGCATCACATCCACCTGCGTGCGCAAGGCGCCGTCCTTGGTGCGCGTGACACCCAGTTCAATTGCGGCAATGGCGGCGGCACAAGCACCGGTGCCGCAGGCCTGGGTCAGTCCGGCCCCGCGCTCCCAGGTGTGGATGGCCAAAGTCGGGCGCTCGAATGTACGCAGCTGCTGGACAAAATTAATATTGGCACGGTCAGGGAACAGATCATGGTTTTCAAGCTCCGCCCCGTATTTTGACGCCATCCATCTGGTTTTTCTGGAGGCGAAAATGACGGCATGCGGGTTGCCGACATTGACCAGAAAGGCCGGTGGCAACGCAGGATGTAAAACCACACCATTGGTTTTGCCGACATCTTCATGCAGAGGGATGTCCTGCCAGCCGAAACGAGGTGCCGGCAGTGTCACTTCAATCCGGTCTGCATCAACTCGGCAGTGCAGCGTGCCGGCCAGCGTTTCGACCTCTGCTGTCTTGATGCGGTCCTTGCGGGCGAGATACAGGGCGACGGCGCGGGTTCCGTTGCCGCAGGCCTCCACCTCGCCGCCATCGGCGTTCCAGATTTCGGCAAAACAGGCGCCATTGCGCCGTGGCGGACTGATCAGCATAATCTGATCACAGCCCTGCGTCACCGGATTGTCACGGTCACAAATGGTGCGTACGACATCGCGTGACAGGACCACACCGCTCTCGCGGGCGTCTATCACCACAAAATCATTGCCAAGACCGTTCATCTTGGAGAAGGCTGTTTTCACCTGTTGGTTCATAGGCTTGTATATAAGCGGGATTGGGCAGAATAGCCAGCTTAAGCTGCCCCCTTGACAGCCGGGGCTGAAACGCCTAGTTTGCGCACACTTTCAAGAGAAGGTAAAAATTTGAGACGGTTCCAGCCCATTGGGGCGGAATTCCCACCCGACAACGATGTTCGTCCTCGGGTGCATTTATGGTTGGATGATTTGGTCGTCCACAAATATTGGATACGGCATGTTTGAGACGCTGTCTGACAATTTAGGATCCATTTTTGACCGCCTGACCGGGCGAGGTGCCCTGTCTGAAAAGGATGTCGACGCCGCCTTGCAGGAAATCCGCAAGGCTTTGCTGGAGGCTGACGTCGCATTGCCGGTTGTCCGCCATTTCCTTGAACAGGTGCGCCCGCTGGCGGTTGGCGCTGATGTGCTGAAAGCCGTCAAGCCCGGCCAGCAGGTCGTGAAAATCGTGAATGATGCACTGGAGGAGATGTTGGGTGCGGCCGAGCCGATTTCCCTCAAGGCCGTGCCGCCGGTGCCGATCATGATGGTTGGGTTGCAAGGCTCAGGTAAAACGACCAGCACAGCAAAAATCGCCAAAATGCTGGGGGAGAAGGACAAACGCAAAGTGTTGATGGCCTCCCTTGACACGGCCCGTCCCGCCGCCATGGAACAATTGCGCGTGCTGGGGGAGCAGGTCGGGGTAGAGACTTTGCCGATTATGGACGGGCAACGCCCTGTCGATATCGCCAAGCGTGCTGTTGAGGCGGGGCGTTTGGGCGGCTTTGATGTCGTCATGCTTGATACAGCCGGCCGGACCAATGCTGATGAGGCCCTGATGTCGGAGCTGGCCGCCATTGACGCGGCCGTCAGTCCGCACGAGACCCTGCTGGTCGCTGACAGCCTGACCGGTCAGGAGGCGGTGGCGATCGCCGAACAGTTCCATGCCCGCGTCAAGCTGAGCGGCATCATGCTGACCCGCACCGAAGGGGAC
Source organism: Parvibaculales bacterium (assembly GCA_049890195.1). Taxonomy (GTDB): domain Bacteria; phylum Pseudomonadota; class Alphaproteobacteria; order RS24; family RS24; genus JAYQKL01. Next base: position 124,302 of record JBMHBY010000003.1, on the reverse strand, counting down.
GGGCGTGGCGGTGCGGCCTTGTCAATGCGCCATGTGACCGGCGTGCCGATCAAGTTCCTGGGGACCGGTGAGGCGCTGGACAAGATTGAACCGTTTGACGCCAAACGTGTTGCCGGGCGTATTTTGGGCATGGGCGATGTGGTTGGTCTGGTGGAAAAAGCCGCCGAGACCATGGACGCCGAAAAGGCGGAAAAAATCGCCGCCCGCATGAAAAAGGGGTTGTTCACCCTTGAAGATATGGCTGACCAGCTGGTGCAGATGCGCAAAATGGGCGGTATGGGCGGTATTTTGGGCATGTTGCCGGGCATGGGTAAGCTGAAGAAACAGGCCGGCGCGCAACTCGACGCCATGGGTATGGATGATCAATATCTGCTGCGCCAGGCGGCCATTGTCTCTTCCATGACCAAGGCCGAAAAAGAGAACCCGAAACTGCTTAACGCCAGCCGCAAAAAGCGGGTGGCGGCCGGTTCCGGCACCAGCGTACAGGATGTCAACAAGCTGCTGAAAATGCACCGCCAGACGGCCGACATGATGAAAAAAATGGGTAAGGGCGGGATGAAGGGCCTGATGGGCGCCCTCAGCGGCGGCATGCCGGATATGGGCGGGTCAATGCCCAACGCTCTGCCCAAAGATGCCGGCCTGCCGGATTTTGAACAATTGCAAAGGCAATTTGGGGGCAAGGATGGCCCGAAACTTGATGGTCTGGGCAATCTGCCGGGCCTCGGCCAGCCACCCAAGAAAAAATGAAGTTTAAGTGCATGAAAGGAAATTGAATTATGGCTCTTAAGATTCGCATGTCCCGTGGAGGGTCAAAGAAACGTCCGTTTTACCGCATTGTCGTGGCCGACAGCCGGATGCCGCGGGATGGCCGGTTTATCGAAAAAATCGGCACCTTCAATCCGTTGTTGCCGAAAGACAATGATGAACGCCTGAATTTGGATCTGGATCGCGCCAAGCACTGGCTCGGCCATGGGGCCAAGCCGTCAGACCGTGTTGCCCGTTTCCTGGATGATGCAGGTCTGTGGAAGCGCGAGGCCCGCAACAATCCAATCAAAGGCCAGCCCGGTGCCAAGGCGCAGGAACGCCTGGAAGCCCAGCGCGAGGCTGAAGAAGAAGCCAAACGCGCTGCTGAGGAGGCGGCTGCAGAAGCCGCGGCTGCCGAAGAAGCTGCCGCTGAAGAGGCCCCTGCTGAAGAGGCCCCTGCTGAAGAGGCCCCTGCTGAAGAGGCTCCTGCTGAAGAGGCCCCTGCTGAAGAGGCTGCCGCTGAGGAAGCTGAAAAGGCCGAGTAATTGGCGACGGACCCGACGGATAAACTCGCCCTTGTCTGCCTTGGCGCGATTGCCGGGGCACATGGCGTGCGGGGTGACCTGAAGGTCAAGACATTCACCGCGGACCCGCTTGATCTTGCAGCCTATGGCCCGTTGCAGGATGAAGACGGGTCCCGGTTTTTTGACATCATGACCATCGTGCCGGATAAAATCGGTGTGCGGATCAGGGTGCGGGACATCACCTCGCGTGAGCTGGCACAATCCCTGAAAGGCACACGCCTTTATGTACCGCGCACGCGTCTGCCGGAGTTGGAGACACAGGACGATTTCTATTATGCCGACCTGACCGGTCTGCAGGCGGTTTACCCGTCCTCAAATCCGGCCGGTGTGGTGGTTGGTGTCCATAATTTCGGCTCCGGGGATCTGCTGGAAATCGCGGCTGACGGCCCGAGTTTTTTTGTGCCGTTCACCAAAGCCTGCGTCCCTGAGGTCAACATAAAAGCTGGACAGCTGGTCATCATCCCGCCGACAATGGAAGACATCGACACATCGGAAACGGATGACAAAGAATGAGCTGGACGGCCCATATCATCACCTTGATGCCGGAGGCGTTCCCGGGCCTGCTGGGCCAATCCCTGAGCGGCCGCGCTTTGGAAAAGGGGATATGGTCTTTGCAGACCGAGGCTTTGCGCAACCATGGGCTTGGCAAGCATCAAAATGTCGATGACACACCGGCCGGCGGTGGCGCGGGCATGGTTATTCGCGCTGATGTGGCGGCCGCGGCGATTGATGCCGCCTGCGGGAAAAACCCTGATTTGCCCTTATTGGTGCCTTCCCCACGCGGCGCGGCCCTGACCCAGGACCGGGTGAAGCGGCTGGCGGCGGGGCCGGGGGTCATGATTTTCTGCCCGCGCTTTGAAGGTGTTGACGAACGTTTGTTCCAGCGCCGGCGGATTGAGGAGGTGAGCCTTGGCGATTATGTCCTGTCCGGCGGCGACATGGCGGCGCAGGTCATTATTGATGCAGTTGTGCGTTTGTTGCCGGGGGTGATGGGCGGGGCGGAGTCGTCTGCGGAAGAGAGCTTTGAAAATCATCTGCTGGAATATCCGCATTACACCCGCCCTGCGGTCTGGGAGGATATGAAAATCCCGGATGTCCTGACCTCCGGCAACCATGAAAAAGTCTCGGATTGGCGCCGCATGGAGGCCGAAAAACTGACAAAAATCAGGCGGCCGGACCTGTTCGCGAAATATTTGTCGGCGCAAAAGGACGAAAAAGGCTGAATTCGGCTTAATTATGTCTTTTATTGCCCTTTTGGGGGTGACAAACGGCGCCATATTGTGTTAATTGCCAACAACATTTTAGCAGGCGCGCTGATTGTGCCGAATTTGCCGTGGATTGCGGCCTAAAACCAAAGGTTAGTAAGATGAACCTGATTGACGAACTGAACCGCGAGCATATCAACGAAATCGCCGCGGACAAAAGCATTCCTGACTTCCAGGCCGGCGACACCCTGAAGGTCAATGTGAAGGTGAAAGAAGGTTCGCGTGAGCGGATCCAGGCTTATGAAGGCGTGTGCATCGCCCGCTCAGGTTCTGACCTTAACGCCAATTTCACGGTGCGGAAAATCTCCTATGGTGAAGGTGTTGAGCGTGTGTTTCCGATCTACAGCCCGCTGGTGGACAGCATTGAGCTCGTTCGTCGCGGACGCGTACGGCGCTCCAAGCTCTATTATCTGCGCGGATTGACCGGCAAGGCGGCACGCATCGCCGAGCGTCGGACAGCCCGCAAGGACACGACAGGTGCCGCCGCTCCGGTTGCGGCAGCAGCGCCGGAGACGGAAACAGCCGACAGCTAAGCCTTCGCCGGCTGTAATCGTGAAATGTTGAATGCCCTTTTCGGGTTTGAATTGTGCCTATAACGCATGAGAGGTTTATAATGTCTGGAACCACGCTTTATGACAAAATCTGGCAGGCGCATCTGATTGATGAGCAGGAAGACGGCAACTGCCTGATTTATATTGACCGCCACTTGGTTCATGAGGTCACCAGCCCGCAGGCTTTTGAAGGTCTGCGCATGGCCGGACGCAAGGTCCGCGCACCAGAAAAAACACTGGCCGTCGCGGACCACAACATCCCGACCACTGACCGTTCCGGCGGAGTTGAGGCAATCGAGGATGATGACAGCCGCATCCAGATTCAGACCCTTGATGCCAACTGCGCGGAATTCGGCATTGAACATGTCGGCATGATGGACAAGCGTCAGGGTATTGTGCATGTCACCGGCCCGGAGCAGGGCTTCACCATGCCCGGTCTCACCATTGTCTGTGGTGACAGCCACACCTCGACACATGGGGCATTCGGAGCGCTTGCACAGGGCATCGGCACATCTGAAGTGGAGCATGTGCTGGCGACCCAGACCTTACAACAACGTAAAGCCAAGAATTTCCGCATCAATGTCGTTGGTGAAGCCCCGGATTATTTTACGCCCAAGGATATTGCCTTGGCGATCATCGGTGAAATCGGCACTGCCGGCGGCACAGGTTTTGTACTTGAATATGCCGGGCCGGCGATCGAGGCGCTGAGCATGGAAGGCCGGATGACCTTGTGCAACATGTCCATTGAAGCCGGTGCCCGCGCAGGTTTGATTGCACCCGATGAAAAAACCTTTGCCTATCTCAAAGGACGCCCGAAAGCCCCGCAGGGCGCTGACTGGGATGAGGCTGTGGCCTATTGGAAAACCTTGAAAACAGATGATGACGCTGTTTTTGATAAGGAGATCACCATTGACGCGGCCGCATTCCCGCCTCTGGTGACCTGGGGCACCAGCCCGCAGGATGTGGTGCCGATTGACGGCACGGTTCCCGATCCGGCTGATATTGCTGATGCGGCCCGACGCGGGGCCACTGAGCGGGCGCTGGAATATATGGACCTGAAAGCCGGCACCCCGATGGAGGAAGTGGCGATTGACCGCGTTTTTATCGGCTCCTGCACCAACAGCCGCATTGAGGATTTGCGCGCCGCAGCCGCCATTATCGGCAAAACGGATAACGCCAAAGTTGCTGACACCGTGAATGCCATGATTGTACCCGGATCAGGTCTGGTCAAGGAACAGGCCGAGGCTGAAGGATTGGACCGTGTGTTCATAGATGCCGGATTTGAATGGCGGGAGCCGGGGTGCTCCATGTGTCTGGCCATGAATGCTGACAAGCTGGCGCCCGGCGAGCGCTGTGCCTCGACGTCCAACCGGAATTTTGAGGGCCGGCAGGGGCGCGGCGGGCGTACCCATCTGGTCTCGCCCGAAATGGCCGCAGCCGCAGCTCTGGCCGGTCATTTTGTTGACATCAGAAAACTGTAAGCGGAGGGAAAAATGCAGAAATTCACCGTTTTGAATGGGATTGCGGCTCCGTTGAACCTGATCAACATCGACACGGACATGATTATCCCGAAGCAGTTTCTCAAGGTCATCAAGCGTGAGGGGCTGGGCAAAAATGTGTTTGATGAAATGCGCTACACGGCTGAGGGTGATGAGATCGCCGATTTTGTTCTGAACACAGAACCCTACCGGTCTGCACAAATCCTGATTGCCGGCAATAATTTCGGCTGCGGGTCAAGCCGTGAACATGCGCCTTGGGCTTTGCTCGATTTCGGCATCCGCTGCATCATCGCGCCGAGCTTTGCGGATATCTTCTTCAACAACTGCTTCAAAAACGGCATTTTGCCGATTGTCCTGCCGACTGAGCAGGTTGAGGTGTTGATGGCGGCGGCCGGTGACAGCACCAATGCCGGGATGACCGTTGACCTTGAAGCCCAGACCATCACCGCCCCGAATGGTGACACCATCGCTTTTGATGTGGATGAGTTCCGCAAGCATTGTCTGATGAACGGCTTGGACGATATCGGCCTGGCCCTGCAAAAAAAGGACAAAATCGATGCGTTTGAGGCTGAGCTGAACACCAAGCCCTGGTCTTGAGCCAGGATAAAGGGTTCCGGAGACATTATGGATAAGATTTTGATTTTGCCGGGTGACGGTATCGGCACTGAAGTTATGGCTGAAGTTCGCCGCATCATTGATTGGTTTGGCACGCATCGTGGTTTTGACGTTTCGATCGAGGAGGATTTGGTCGGCGGCATCGCTCATGACACGCATGGTGTCGCCATCACCGACGAGGCGATGGACAAGGCGCATGCGTGTGACGCGGTTCTGTTTGGGGCTGTCGGCGGCCCGCAATGGGATAATGTCGCTTATGATGTGCGCCCGGAAGCCGGCCTGTTGCGCCTGCGCAACGACCTCGGCCTGTTCGCCAATCTGCGCCCCGCCATCTGCTTTCCGGCACTTGCGGATGCGTCATCCCTGAAGCGCGACATCATTGAAGGCCTTGATATTATGATTGTGCGCGAGTTGACCGGCGGCGTTTATTTCGGCGAACCGCGCGGCATTGAGGATCTCGGCAACGGCCAGCGCCGCGGTGTCAACACACAGGTTTATGAAACCTATGAGATTGAGCGCATCGCCCGTGTCGCCGGTGACTTGGCCATGAAACGCGACAAGCGGCTGGCCTCGGCGGAAAAACGCAATGTCATGGAGAGCGGCCGGCTGTGGAACGAAGAGGTGACGAAAGTTATCACGGCTGAATATCCTGAGCTGGCGCTGGAGCATGTGCTGGCGGATAATTGCGCCATGCAGCTGGTGCGCAATCCAAAACAATATGATGTGCTCGTGACCGACAATTTGTTTGGCGACTTGCTGTCAGATGTTGCGGCCATGCTGACCGGTTCCCTGGGCATGCTGCCCTCGGCCTCTTTGGGGGAGGCCGGCGAGAATGGCCGCGCCAACTCCATGTATGAACCTGTGCATGGGTCGGCACCGGACATCGCCGGACAGAATCTCGCCAATCCGATTGCTTCCATCATGTCATTCGCCATGGCGTTGCGCTACACGTTTGACCGTGGTGCGGATGCGGATTTGCTGGAAGCGGCCGTGACCAATGTTTTGAACACGGTGCGCACCGGAGACATCATGCAGGACGGTTTCACCCGTGTCGGCACGGACGGCATGGGCGATGCCATTTTGGCCGAATTGCAGGCCGCGACCAGCTAAAAAGGGAACGCCAAGGGGTTTTGTCATGAGCTATGTGATTGCTGTTGCCGGCGCCACCGGGAATGTGGGCCGCGAAATCCTCAATATACTGGATGACCGCAAGTTTCCGGTCGAGCGGGTGGATGCGCTTGCCTCAAGCCGGTCGGTCGGCAAGGAGGTCAGTTTCGGCGACAAGATCCTGACCGTCTCGGCGCTGGAGCATTATGACTGGTCAAAAGCCGACCTTGCCCTGTTTGCCTGCGGTTCCGCCGCGACCAAGGAATTTGCCCCCAAGGCTGCGGCAGCCGGCTGTGTGGTGATTGACAACTCCTCGCTCTACCGCATGGACGAGGATGTGCCGTTGGTGGTGCCGGAGGTCAATCCGGACGCCTTGGCCGGCTATACAAACCGCAACATCATCGCCAATCCGAACTGCTCGACCGCTCAGCTGGTCGTGGCTCTGAAACCCTTGCATGATGCGGCCAAAATCAAACGCGTCGTCGTGTCGACCTATCAGTCCGTTTCCGGCGCCGGCAATGCCGCCATGGATGAGCTGTTCACCCAGACCCGCGCCGTTTTTGTCAATGATGAGCTGAAGCAGGAAAATTTCACCAAGCAGATCGCCTTTAATGTCATTCCGCATATCGATGTGTTTCTGGAGGACGGCAGCACCAAGGAAGAGTGGAAAATGGTCTCCGAGACCAAAAAGATCATTGACCCGTCAATTGAGCTGACGGCGACCTGCGTGCGGGTGCCGGTTTTTGTCGGTCATTCCGAGGCGGTCAATGTTGAGTTTGAAAACCCGATTTCCGAGAAGGAAGCATGGGATATTCTGCGCGAAGCGGAGGGGATTTTGCTCGTCGATAAGCGTGAGGACGGCGGGTATGTCACACCGGTGGAGTGCGTCGGCGATTACGCCACTTTCGTCTCACGTCTGCGGAAAGACCCTTCAGTTGAAAACGGGCTGAATTTCTGGGTCGTTTCTGATAATCTGCGCAAAGGGGCCGCGTTGAATGCGGTTCAGATAGCAGAGGAGCTGGCGGCCGGATATTTGAAGAAGTAGGCTGCCGCAGGACAAGGTGCCCGATATGCCAAGCTTGACCAACCCAGTCCGGCCGCGCCGCAGTGTGCTGTACATGCCCGGGGCCAATCAGCGGGCCCTGGACAAAGCCAAAACCCTGCCGGCGGACTGTCTGGTCTTTGATCTCGAGGATGCCGTTCATCCGGACGATAAGGTGACGGCCCGCGAAACGGTCTGCAAGGCTGTTGCGGCCGGTGGTTACGGCGCCCGTGAGGTCATTGTCCGCATCAATGCGTTGGACACCGTATGGGGCATGGATGATGTCTTGGACCTGTCGCAGGTCACACCTGATGCTCTCTTGGTGCCCAAGGTCTGCGCCGCCGAAGATCTCATGAAAGTCGCCATGCATGTGCCGGACGGCATGGCGTTATGGGCGATGATGGAAACCCCAAAAGGCATATTGAATGCCGAGGAGATTGCATCCTGCGCCCGCAGTTCACCTTTGGCGGCTCTGGTTTTCGGCTCCAATGATCTGCTCAAGGACATGCAGGCTGAGGCCATGGCGCATCGTGAACCCCTGCAGGCGGCAATGAGCCTGTGCGTCCTGGCTGCGCGGGCCAATGGCTTGGCCGCCCTGGACGGCGTTTACAATGATTATACGGATGAAGACGGGCTGGCGCAGGAATGCCGGCAGGGGGCGGCTTTCGGGTTTGACGGCAAAACCCTGATACACCCTGCACAACTGGCGGTTGCCAACCGTGTTTTTGCCCCTTCTGAGCAGGCCGTCGTGCAGGCTCAGGCGGTTGTTGCCGCTTTTGAAGCACCGGAAAACGCCGGCAAAGGGGTGTTGTCGGTGGCCGGTAAAATGACCGAAAGGCTGCATTTCGAGCAGGCCAAACACTTGTTGGCTCTGGCCGGGCGGATTCGCGAACTGGAAACCGATGCTCAGGCCGGTCAAGGCTGAGATTCCCGTGATTGCGACACCTTAACGCATCCGAGCGGATGACAGCCAGACTTAGAACGGCTATAAACAATTAAGCTTTTTTCGGTGAGATCATGACTGACCAAACACAACATATCCAGGCGCGCCCCTTATCGCCGCATATCCAGATTTACAGATGGACCCTGACCATGGCCCTGTCCATCCTGCACCGTGCCACCGGCATTGCGCTTTATGCCGGAACGGGTCTGCTGGTGTGGTGGCTGACCGCCGTGGCGACCGGCCCAGAGGCTTATGGCCAGTTTCTCTCTGTCGCCGGTTCATGGTTTGGGCAGCTTGTCCTGTTTGGCTACACCTGGGCCTTGTTCCATCACATGTTCGGTGGCCTGCGCCATTTTGTGTGGGATACGGGTCGCGGGTTTGAGTTGAACACAGTTGAAACACTGGCCCGCATTACCGCCGTCATGCCGCTGGTTCTGGCGGTTGCCAGCTGGGTTCTGGCCTACTGGTATATGGGAGCCTTGTGATGAGTGAAATGCGTACCCCTCTGTCGCGTGTCCGTGGTCTCGGTTCCGCCAAAAAAGGCACGGAGCATTTCTGGTTGCAACGGGTGACGGCTGTCGCCAACATTCCGCTTTCAATTTTCTTTATTGCGTCCCTTGTGGCGCATATCGGCGCCGACCATGCCAGTGTCGCCGCCTATCTCGGGCACCCTGTGGTGTCCGTAATCATGTTGTTGCTCATCCTTAGTGCCGTCTGGCACGCCAGGCTGGGGCTGCAAGTTGTCATTGAGGATTATGTCCACGGTGAAGCGACCAAGCTGACCGCCATTGTCCTGAACAATTTTTTCACCCTGACTGTAGGTGTTGCGAGCGTCCTTGCCCTTTTGAAGATTGCGCTGGCCTGACCCTGTTCCTGAAAAGAGAAAGATAAGTGAACATGACTGCGTATGAATTTACAGACCACCATTTTGATGTTGTCGTCGTCGGGGCCGGTGGCTCCGGTTTGCGTGCCGCGCTTGGCGCAGCCGAACGCGGCCTGAAGACGGCCTGCATCTCCAAGGTTTTCCCGACCCGCTCGCACACGGTCGCCGCCCAGGGCGGCATTTCCGCGGCACTCGGCAATATGGGCGATGATGACTGGCGCTGGCACATGTATGACACGGTCAAAGGGTCAGATTGGCTGGGCGATCAGGACGCCATTGAGTATCTGTGCCGCAACGCGCCGGAGGCTGTTTATGAGCTGGAGCATTTCGGCGTGCCGTTTTCCAGAACCGAGGACGGCAACATCTATCAGCGTCCGTTCGGCGGCATGACCACCAATTTCGGCGAGGGCATTGCCCAGCGCACCTGCGCCGCCGCCGACCGGACCGGCCATGCCATTTTGCATACGCTTTACGGCCAGTCTTTGCGCCATGAAACGGAGTTTTTCATTGAATATTTCGCCCTTGATCTGTTGATGGATGATGAGGGCCGGTGTGTCGGCGTCACGGCCCTGTGCATGGCGGACGGCTCCCTGCACCGCTTCCGTGGTCATCAGACCATTCTGGCGACCGGCGGATATGGCCGCGCCTATTTCTCGGCCACCTCCGCCCACACCTGCACCGGAGACGGGTCGGCCATGTGCATCCGTGCCGGCCTGCCGCTGCAGGACATGGAGTTTGTGCAATTCCACCCGACCGGCATTTACGGCGCCGGCTGCCTGATCACCGAAGGGTCGCGCGGCGAAGGCGGCATTTTGATCAATTCCGAGGGCGAGCGGTTCATGGAACGCTATGCCCCGTCCGCCAAGGATCTGGCGTCGCGCGATGTTGTCTCGCGCTCCATGACCATTGAGATCCGTGAAGGCCGCGGGGTGGGCCCGAACAAGGACCACATTTACCTGCATCTGGACCATCTTGACCCGGATGTGCTGGCCGAGCGTCTGCCGGGGATTTCCGAAAGCGCCCGTATTTTTGCCGGTGTCGATGTCACCAAAGAGCCGATTCCGGTACTGCCGACCGTGCATTACAATATGGGTGGCATCCCGACCAATTATCACGGCGAGGTGTTGAACCCGACCGACTCCGACCCGGAACGCACTGTGCCGGGCCTGATGGCGATTGGGGAGGCGGCCTGCGTGTCCGTGCACGGCGCCAACCGACTTGGATCCAATTCCCTGATTGACCTGGTGGTTTTCGGCCGCGCCTCGGCCATCCGCGCCGCCGAACTGGTGACGCCTGGCGAAAGCCACGCTGACATCGGCACCAATGCCGGTCAGGAGGCGCTTGACCGTTTGGATCACTTCCGCAACGCCGACGGTAACACGCCGACCTCGGAGCTGCGCCTTGAAATGCAGCGCACCATGCAGGAAAACTGTGCCGTGTTCCGCACGGGTGATGTTCTGGAGGAAGGCTGTCAGCGCATGGCGAAAGTCGTCGAGGGCATGTCCGACATTTCTGTCTCCGACCGCTCGCTGGTCTGGAACTCCGACCTGATTGAAACGCTGGAGTTTGACAATCTGGTGGTGCAGGCCGTCGCAACTGTTGAAGGCGCCAATGCCAGAGAGGAAAGCCGAGGCGGTCATGCGCGTGAGGATTATCCGGACCGCGATGACGGCGAATGGATGAAGCATACACTGGCCTGGGTCTCAGATACCCGCAAGGGCGGCAAGGCGACCATCGGTTATCGTGACGTCCACAATTACACCCTGACCAATGAGGTCAGCTATATTGAACCCAAAGCGCGCGTTTACTAGGGGGGCGACATGGTTGAAATTGCACTGCCCAAAAATTCCCGCGTCAGCAAAGGCGTGACGCATGAGGCCAAAGGCGACGCCAAAGAGCCGCGCCGCATCGATGTTTACCGCTGGAACCCGGATGACCCGGACAATCCGCGCATTGACACCTACACCATTGACGCTGACGAGTGCGGCCCGATGGTGCTGGACGCACTGATCAAAATCAAAAACGAGATAGATCCGACCCTGACCTTCCGCCGTTCCTGCCGCGAAGGGATCTGCGGATCATGCGCCATGAACATTGACGGGCAGAACACGCTGGCCTGCACCAAAGGGCTGGATGAGGTCAAGGGGGACATCAAGATCTATCCGTTGCCGCATATGCCGGTGATCAAGGATCTCGTCCCTGATTTGTCCAATCTTTACGCCCAGTACCAGTCGATTGAACCCTGGCTGAAGACTGACACGCCGGAACCGGAGGGCGAGTGGAAGCAGTCGCGTGCGGACCGCGAAAAACTGGATGGGCTGTATGAGTGTATTTTGTGCGCCTGCTGCTCCACCTCCTGCCCGAGCTATTGGTGGAATTCCGACAAATATCTCGGCCCTGCCGTGCTGTTGCAGGCTTATCGCTGGCTGGCCGACAGCCGTGATGAAAAAACCGGTGAACGTCTGGACGACCTGGAGGATCCGTTCCGCGTCTATCGGTGCCACACCATCATGAACTGCGCCAAGGCCTGCCCGAAAGGTTTGTCTCCGGCCAAAGCGATTTCCGAGATCAAGAAAATGATGGTGACACGGGAAGTCTGATTCTGCCGAAGACTTCATGAAACTGTCACAAAACGGCTTTACGCAGGCATCATGAAAAACATTCTGTTTTTATGTACCGGCAATTCCTGCCGTTCCGTTCTCGCTGAAGCCTATATGCAACATGCCGGGGCCGGGCATTGGCGCTCATACAGCGCCGGCTCCGCGCCGACCGGTCAGGTGCATCCGATGGCATTGGCGACACTGGAGGCCCATGGCTTGCCTTGTCAGGGGTTCCATTCCAAAAGCTGGCACGATTTCGCTGATGGTCCCGCCATGGACGTGATCGTCACGGTCTGTGACAACGCAGCCGGGGAGGCTTGTCCGGTCTGGCCCGGCCATCCCGTGACCCATCACTGGCCCTTCCCCGATCCGGCGCATTTCGTCGGCACGGAAACGGCGACCCGTGCCCATTTCACGGAGGTGCTGGCGATGATCCGGACACGGATTGATGGGTTTCTGCAAGGAGAGGGCAAGGAATGACGGCACAAAGGCTTTTTGCCGAGGCGCTCGGAACCCTGCTGTTGGTCTGCACAGTGGTTGGTTCAGGGATTATGGCGGTCAACATGTCCGGTGGTAATGACGGGGTTGCCTTGCTCGGCAACACATTGGCCACCGCAGGCATTCTTTATGTTCTGATCACAGTCTTCGGACCGGTTTCCGGCGCGCATTTCAACCCTGCGGTCAGTCTCGTATTTGCCCTGCGCGGCGAACTTACGGCCGCTATGATGCTGGCTTATGTTGTGGTTCAATGCGCGGGCGGCGTGGCCGGCACCATGCTGGCCCATGCCATGTTTGAGTTGCCCCTGTTGTCGCCCGCATCGACCGCCCGCACCGGCGCCGGCCAGTGGCTGGCTGAGGGTGTGGCGTGTTTCGGGCTGCTGCTGGCTATCCTTGGCGGCCTCCGGCACCGGCCGGAGGCAGTGGCGTCGCTGGTTGCACTCTACATTACGGCGGGATACTGGTTTACGGCGTCCACAAGTTTCGCCAATCCGGCGGTTACGCTGGCGCGTGGCTTTACGGACAGTTTTTCCGGCATTCGCCCGCTCGACATGCCGGGTTTCTGGCTGGCGCAATGTGCCGGGGCGGTGCTGGCGTTTTTTGCGGCCCGTTGGTTGTGGCCGGGCCCGGCGGAAACCCGCGGCGGCTGAACTCTGTCAGCCCGCCATTGCCCTGTCCCGCGTTTGGCTTTAAAACCCAATTATGCCAACGAGTCATCAAACCCCGCTGCAAAAATATGAGGACATGATCACCCGCGAAAACCTGCGTGGGGATGAGGCGCAACGCGATACAGCCCGTGCCCTCACACGTCTGCACGAGGATCTGGCGGTGCGCCCCGCCGGTCTGCTGGCGCGGTTCAAAAAGCGGGCACCTGTCCGCGGTCTTTATATTCACGGTGATGTCGGACGCGGTAAATCAATGCTGATGGATCTGTTTTTTGACGATGCGCCGGTGCCGAAAAAGCGGCGGGTGCATTTTCATGCCTTTATGCAGGAGACGCATGAGCGGATATTTGACCATCGCCAGAGGGTGAAGGCCGGGCGCGCCAACGGCGATGACCCGATTCCGCCTGTGGCGGATCAGATTGCGCGGGAGGCGCACCTGCTGTGCTTCGATGAATTTCAGGTCAAGGACATTGCCGATGCGTCCATTCTGGGGCGTTTGTTCACAGCCCTTTTTGAGCGCGGCGTGACGGTTGTCGCCACTTCAAACAGGCCGCCGCGGGATCTCTATAAGGGTGGGCTGAACCGGCAGCGATTTGTCCCGTTCATAGAGCTGCTGGAGCAGAAGCTTGAGATTGTGCTGCTGGACAGCCCGACCGATTACCGTCTGGCGCGGTTGGCGGGCCAGCCGGTCTGGATGACCCCGATTGGCCCCAAGGCGCGCGCTTTTCTGGATGAGCGGTTCGAGACATTGACCGCTGGGGCGCCATGCGCCAGCACCACCTTGACCGTCAAAGGCCGCAACTTGCCGATCCCGCGTCAGGCCAATGGGGTGGCGCGGCTGAGTTTTGACGATTTGTGCGTGGCAACCCTTGGGGCGGCGGATTTTCTGGCGCTGGCGAAAACCTATCACACAATCCTGATTGACAATGTTCCGCGCCTGTCACCGGACAAGCGCAATGAGGCCATCCGGTTTGTCACGCTGGTGGATGCCCTGTATGAACACAAGGTCAAACTGCTGGCCACCAGCGATGACGCGCCGGATAAGCTTTACCCCGCCGGCGATGCCGCCTTTGAGTTTCAGCGCACCGTATCACGCTTGATGGAAATGCAGTCTGTGGACTATCTGGCGCTCAAGCATCTTGTCGATGAGCCTGTCCCAGCTGCGGACTAGACCTTGCGTTTTCCGTCATTTCGCGCTATCGACAGGCAGCATTTACCTAACTGAAATGGAGCACCCCCATGGCACGTAAAAAGATCGCCCTGATCGGTGGCGGACAGATCGGCGGCACGCTGGCCCATCTCGCCGGCCTGAAAGAACTTGGTGACGTTGTAATTTTCGATATTGTTGACGGCATTCCACAGGGCAAGGCCCTTGACCTCGCCGAGTCGTCCCCGGTCAGCCATTTTGACGCCAATCTGAAAGGCACCAAATCCTATGCCGGCATCAAGGGCGCTGATGTGGTGATTGTGACCGCCGGGGTGCCGCGCAAACCGGGCATGAGCCGGGACGATCTGTTGGAAATCAATTTGAAGGTCATGCGCCAGGTCGGGGAAGGCATTAAAAAATATGCTCCGAAAGCTTTTGTCATCTGCATCACCAATCCGCTGGACGCGATGGTTTGGGCGTTGCAGAAAGCCTGCGGCCTGCCCAAGAACAAAGTCGTTGGCATGGCCGGCGTTCTGGACTCGGCGCGGTTCCGCTATTTCCTCGCCGAGGAGTTCAATGTTTCGGTCAAGGATGTGACCGCTTTCGTATTGGGCGGTCACGGTGACACAATGGTGCCCAGCGTGCGTTATTCCACGGTTGCCGGCATTCCGCTGCCGGATTTGGTCAAAATGCGCTGGACAACCCAAAAGAAACTCGATGAAATCGTCCAACGCACACGTGACGGCGGTGCTGAGGTGGTGGCCCTGCTGAAAACCGGCTCCGCTTTTTATGCCCCGGCCGCTGCGGCGATTGAAATGGCGGAAAGTTATCTCAAAGACCAAAAGCGGGTTCTGCCCTGTGCGGCGCATTTGAACGGCCAATACGGTCAAAAAGGCCTGTATGTCGGCGTGCCGGTGGTCATTGGTGAAAAAGGTGTGGAACGCATTGTTGAAATCAAGCTGGATGCCAAGGAGCGTGCGGGTTTTAAAAAATCCGTCAAAGCGGTTGAGGGGTTGATAGCGGCCTGCAAGAAGATTGACCCCAAACTGAAATAATACCCATAGAGGGGATGAACAAACAAACCCGGGCCGCGAAATTTGTCGCGTTCCGGGTTTTTTATTCCATTTAACCTAAAACCCCTTCCTGTAACCGCAGGGTTTCCGCAGAAAAGTGAATAAGTATGACTTATTATTGCTTTTTTGATAATTTTCTTCCTAAATACCTTATTTTTCTGATCCTGTTGTCTGTTTCGCTTGTTGGCGGACACCAAATTTGCCTAATCTGCGCATGAGGGTAAGTTTTGCCGCCCCCGATACGGGCAAGGCTTTTGATCAGGAGATTTAGGTTAATGAACATTCATGAGTATCAGGCGAAGCAGGTCCTAAAGGCGTTCGGTGTTGCTGTACCTGACGGAGGCGTTGCGTTTACACCGGATGAAGCGGTGGCAGCCGCAGAGAAACTCGGCGGACCGGTCTGGGTCGTCAAATCACAAATTCATGCCGGCGGCCGTGGCAAAGGCGGCGGCGTCAAGGTTGTGAAGTCGATTGAGGAGGTGCGCGCTGAAGCTGACCGCATGCTCGGCATGACCCTGGTGACGCATCAGACCGGCCCGGAGGGCAAAGAGGTCGGGCGTGTGTATGTTGAGGATGGCTCCGACATTGCCCGTGAACTGTACCTTTCCCTTCTGGTTGACCGGGCCACCTCACGTGTCTCCTTTATCGCCTCCACCGAAGGCGGAATGGATATTGAGGAGGTTGCAGCTGAAACCCCTGAAAAGATCCTCACCCTGTCGGTTGACCCGGCCAGCGGCATTTCCGGTCATCATGGCCGCCAGATTGCCTATGCGCTTGGATTGGAGGGGGACCAGGTAAAACAAGGCGTCAAGTTGATCAACAATCTGTACACCGCCTTTGTTGAAAAGGACATGAGCCTGCTCGAGATCAACCCGTTGGTTGTCACGGGTGCCGGTGATCTGGTTTGTCTTGATGCCAAAGTCAATTTTGACGGAAATGCACTGTATCGCCATCCCGATATTGTGGAGTTGCGGGATTTGTCCGAAGAGGATCCGGCCGAAGTGGAGGCATCCAAATTCGACCTCAACTACATCACCCTGGACGGGACCATCGGCTGCATGGTCAATGGTGCAGGTCTGGCCATGGCGACAATGGACATCATCAAGCTCTATGGTGCTGAACCGGCCAATTTCCTCGATGTCGGCGGCGGGGCGACCAAGGAGAAAGTCACCGAAGCCTTCAAGATCATTCTGTCCGACAGCAATGTCGAGGGCATTCTGGTCAATATTTTCGGCGGTATTATGCGGTGCGACATCATCGCCGAGGGCGTGGTGGCGGCGGCCAAGGAACTGAGCCTGAATGTGCCGCTGGTGGTGCGGCTCGAAGGCACCAATGTGGAGCTTGGCAAGGAGATAATGGCGAATTCAGGTCTGGCGATCATTCCGGCCGACAACCTTGACGATGCTGCTGAGAAAATTGTCGCAGCTGTGAAGGAGGCCGCGTAATGTCAGTTCTGATCAACAAAGACACGAAAGTCATCTGCCAGGGTTTCACCGGAAGCCAGGGCACTTTCCACTCCGAGCAGGCCATTGCCTATGGCACCCAAATGGTCGGCGGCGTTACCCCGGGCCGGGGTGGGCAAACCCATCTCGACCTGCCGGTCTTCGACACGGTGGCTGATGCGGTTGACCAGACCGGAGCCACTGCATCCGCCATTTATGTGCCGCCGCCTTTCGCGGCTGACGCCATTCTGGAGGCAATCGCTGCCGAGATTGAACTGGCCGTTTGCATCACTGAAGGGATTCCGGTCGCGGATATGGTGAAGGTCAAGCGTGCCCTGCAGGGGTCGAAAACCCGACTGGTCGGGCCGAACTGCCCCGGTGTGATTACGCCTGGTGAATGCAAGATCGGCATCATGCCGGGCCACATCCACACCCCCGGCAGTGTTGGCGTGGTGTCACGCTCCGGGACGCTGACTTATGAGGCGGTGGCGCAGACGACCGCCGCCGGACTGGGGCAGTCCACCTGCATCGGTATTGGCGGCGACCCGGTCAATGGCACCAATTTCATCGACTGTCTGGAGATGTTCCTGGCGGATGAGCAGACGGAATCAATCATCATGATCGGCGAAATCGGCGGCTCGGCCGAAGAGGAGGCGGCGGCGTTTTTGCAGCAGTCCAAGGTGAAAAAGCCCATGGTCGGATTTATTGCCGGCGTGACGGCTCCGCCCGGGCGGACAATGGGTCATGCCGGGGCAATCGTCTCCGGCGGCCAAGGCGGTGCCGAGGACAAGATGGAGGCCATGCGCTCCGCCGGGATACGGGTGTCCCCGTCGCCGGCAGCGCTGGGCACGACACTGGTGGAGGTTTTGAAAGGCTGACACCCAACGGATGAGGGACAAGCGGCAGATCTGCTGGTACACACTTTAAGAGGCACAAAAGTGAGCAAGCATGAGGAAAACAATTTGGCGACCGGTATAGGCCGATATGAAACGGCTTTTCTGGACGGCGCCAATGCGCTTTATATTGAACAGCAATATGAACGCTACCGCTTGTCCCCGACATCCGTCAGTGCGGAATGGCGCAGTTATTTTGACAGCCTGAACGATACGGCGGTCCCGGCGCGGGCCTCCTGGGAGCGGGGCAACTGGTCGCGGACCGGCGAAGATGAGCTGACCTCCGCTTTTGACAGCAACTGGCATGTTGATGGTGCGGAAATGGCCGTCAAGATTGCCCGCCACCATGAGCAATCGAAACCCGATGCCGCTGAGTTGACGGCGGATGAACTCCGCGACGCTACATTGGACTCGGTGCGCGCGGTCATGATGATCCGCGCCTATCGGGTGCGCGGCCACCGCGCCGCAGACCTTGACCCGCTCGGCATTGAGCCGCCCGGTTATCACCCTGAACTGGATCCGGCCTCCTACGGCTTTACCGAGGCGGATATGGATCGCGAGATTTTCATTGACTACATGCTCGGTCTGGAGATCGCCACAGTGCGCGAGATGGTTGACATTCTCAAGCGGACCTATTGCGGTCATTTCGCGGTGGAGTTCATGCATATCTCCAATCCGGAGGAAAAGGCCTGGCTGCAGGAGCGCATGGAGGGACCGGACAAAGAAATCCAGTTCACCAATGAGGGTAAGCGTGCGATTTTTCAGAAACTGGTCGAGGCGGAGGGCATTGAGAGGTTTCTTGATGTCAAATATACCGGCACCAAACGCTTTGGTCTGGACGGTGGCGAAGCCATGGTTCCCGCACTGGAGCAAATCATCAAGCGCGGCGGCAATCTGGGTGTCAAGGAAATCGTCATCGGCATGCCGCATCGGGGCCGTTTGAACGTGTTGACCAATGTGATGGCAAAACCGTTCCGGGCGTTGTTTCATGAATTCAAGGGCGGCTCGGCCAACCCTGAAGACGTTGAGGGGTCCGGCGATGTCAAATATCATTTGGGGACGTCAGCCGACCGCGAATTTGACGGCAATGTCGTGCATTTGTCGCTGACCCCGAACCCGTCACATCTGGAGGCGGTTGATCCTGTGGTCCTTGGCAAGGCCCGGGCCAAGCAGGACATCCTGAACAATGGCGAGGCACTGGCTGATCGCGGCACGGTGATTCCACTGCTGCTGCATGGTGATGCCGCCTTTGCCGGGCAGGGGATTGTTGCGGAATGTTTGGGTCTGTCCGGCCTGCGCGGGCACAAGTCCGGCGGTTCCATTCATTTCATCGTCAACAACCAGATCGGGTTTACGACCAATCCGCGTTTCTCGCGCTCTTCGCCCTATCCGTCAGATGTGGCAAAAATGGTTGAAGCGCCGATTTTCCACGTCAATGGCGACGACCCGGAAGCTGTGGTTCATGCTGCGAAGGTGGCGACTGAATTCCGCCAGAAATTTCTCAAGCCCGTGGTCATCGATATGTTTTGCTACCGGCGTTTTGGGCATAATGAGGGTGATGAGCCGGCGTTCACGCAACCGATCATGTATGCCAAAATCAAAAAGCACGAGTCGGTGGTCAAAGTGTATGCCGAGCGGCTGGTTGCGGAAGGCATCATCACACAGGAGCAGGCCGATCAGGCTGTGACGGAATATCGTGCCCTGCTGGAGGAGGATTTCGAGGCGGCCAACGACTACAAGCCCAACAAGGCGGACTGGCTGGATGGCCGCTGGGCGGGCCTGCGGCGCAAGGAGGAGGGCGAATTGATCCGCGGGGAAACCGGTGTTGACGGCAAGATTTTGCGCGAACTCGGCGCTGCGCTGACACAAGTGCCCGAAGAGTTCAATCTGCACCGCGCCCTGAAACGCCAGATTGAGAACAAGCGCAAAATGTTTGAAACCGGCGAGGGGGTCGACTGGGCCACAGCCGAGTCCCTGGCTTTTGCGACCTTGTTGCGCGAGGGGTTTCCGGTTCGTCTGTCCGGCCAGGACAGTGAGCGCGGCACCTTTTCGCAACGCCACAGCGTGTTGACCGACCAGGAGAATGAAAACCAGTACAAACCCCTGAACCATCTCGGGGATGGTCAGGCCCGGTTTGAAGTCATCAACTCCATGTTGTCAGAAGCCGCCGTTCTGGGGTTTGAATATGGCTATACGCTGGCTGAACCCAATGCGCTGGTTCTTTGGGAGGCGCAGTTCGGGGATTTCGCCAATGGTGCCCAGGTCATCATTGACCAGTTCATTTCCTCCGCCGAGGCAAAATGGCTGCGCATGTCCGGCTTGGTGATGCTGTTGCCGCATGGATATGAAGGTCAGGGTCCGGAACACAGTTCGGCCCGGCTGGAGCGCTATCTGCAACTGTGCGCTGAAGACAATATGCAGGTCGCCAATGTGACCACACCGTCAAATTATTTTCATATTCTGCGCCGCCAGATGCACCGGAATTTCCGTAAACCGCTCATTCTGATGACGCCGAAATCCCTGCTTCGTCATAAAAAATGCATCTCACGGCTTGAGGAAATGGAACCGGGTTCGACATTTCACCGTGT
This sequence comes from Parvibaculales bacterium, assembly GCA_049890195.1. Lineage (GTDB taxonomy): Bacteria > Pseudomonadota > Alphaproteobacteria > RS24 > RS24 > JAYQKL01. The sequence continues at coordinate 104,163 of JBMHBY010000003.1, read as the reverse complement.
GTTGTGGGATGACGGGGATGTGCGTCTCAACAATACACTGAAGGCACCGCAGCATATCCGCCGGGTCGTTTTGTGCACGGGCAAGGTCTATTTCGACCTGTATGAAGCACGCGAGCAGCTGGGTATTGATGATGTTTATCTGATGCGTATTGAGCAGCTGTATCCGTTCCCGCACAGCGCTTTGAAGGCTGAGCTCGAGCCGTTCAAACATGCCGAGATTTTCTGGTGTCAGGAGGAGCCGCGTAATATGGGCGGCTGGAGTTTCGTCGAGCCGTTCATTGAGGATGTGCTGCTGGAACTGGAGGCGGCCCATCAGCGCCCGGTCTATGTCGGTCGGAAAGCGTCCGCTTCCACTGCGACGGGGCTGATGCGCCGCCACCTGGCCGAACGTGACCAATTTGTTGAGCAGGTGTTCGCCAAGGCCACCGCAAACGGAAAAACCCCGAAAGCCAATGGCAAGGTCAAAGAGTGAGGATGTCATGACAAAGGAAATCCGCGTTCCGACTCTGGGTGAGTCAATTACGGAAGCCACCGTTGCGCAATGGTACAAACAGCCGGGCGAGGCGGTCGCGGTTGACGAACCGCTGTGTGAATTGGAAACCGACAAGGTGACGATTGAGGTCCCGGCGCCGTCATCCGGTGTGATGGGGGATATTCTGGCGGCTGATGGTGTGACGGTTGAAGTCGGTGCCATGCTCGGTTCGATTGAGGAAGGCGAAGGGGCGGCACCGCAAGCGCCCCGGCAAACCGAGGCGAAGGCGCCGGCAGCGGTGCCGGCCGCCGACCAGGGTGATGTGCTGGCCCCCTCTGTGCGCCGGCTGATTGACGAACACGGCCTGGACCCGTCCAAAATCGCCGGAACGGGCAAAGGCGGCCGGTTGACCAAATCCGATGTGTTGAACGCCATTTCCGGAGACGCGGTCCCGGCCAGCACCGCTGCCGCCCCGCTGCCCGACCTCCCGGCCAACCAGCCGGTGCAGGGTGGGGAGGAGCGTGTCCGCATGACCCGTCTGCGCCAGACCATCGCCAAACGCCTCAAGGACTCGCAGAACACAGCGGCCATGCTGACCACGTTCAATGAGGTGGACATGGGTGCTCTGATGGAGACGCGCAGCGAGTATAAGGAGAAATTTGAGGCCAAGCATGGCATCAAGCTGGGCTTTATGAGTTTCTTCGTCAAAGCCTGTGTCACGGCACTGCAGGAGATACCTGCCGTCAACGCCGAAATTGACGGCGATGAGATTGTCTATAAGCATTATGTCAATATGGGTGTTGCCGTCGGCACGGATAAGGGGCTGGTTGTCCCGGTGATCAAAAACGCTCAGGATATGGGGTTTGCGGAGATTGAAAAAACCGTTGCCGGATATGGCGAAATGGCCCGTTCAGGTGGCTTGAGCATTGCTGACCTGTCCGGCGGCACCTTCACCATTTCCAATGGCGGGGTCTATGGCTCCTTGATGTCGACGCCGATTTTGAATGCCCCGCAATCCGGCATCCTCGGCATGCACAAGATTGAGCAGCGTCCGGTCGTGGTGAATGGTGAAATCGTTATCCGCCCCATGATGTATCTGGCGCTGAGTTACGACCATCGCATTGTTGACGGCAAAGAGGCGGTTACATTTCTTGTGCGGGTGAAGGAAGGTATTGAAAACCCAGAGCGTCTGCTTTTGGGGCTTTAGGAGAAAAAAATGTCAGATGTTTATGATTTGGTTGTAATCGGATCCGGGCCGGGCGGCTATGTCTGCGCCATCCGGGCGGCGCAGCTTGGATTGAAGGTCGCCTGTGTCGACAAGCGTGGTGCCCATGGCGGCACCTGCCTGAATGTCGGCTGCATTCCGTCCAAAGCGCTGCTGCATGCATCTGAGGCGTTCGAGCAGGCCGGCCATGCGGCGGCAATGGGCATTCAGCTTGGCAAGCCCAAGGTCGATGTGCCCGCCATGATGGCTTACAAGCAGGACGGCATTCAGGGCAACACGCAGGGCATTGAGTTCCTGTTCAAGAAGAACAAGGTGGAAGATTACATGGGTGCGGCTGCCGTCAAAGGCGCCGGAACGGTTGAGGTCAGCCTGAATGATGGCGGCACAAAAACCCTGCAGACCAAAAACATCGTCATCGCCACCGGTTCCGACGTTGCGCCGTTGCCCGGGGTTGAGATTGACGAGGAGATGATTGTTTCCTCCACCGGGGCGCTGGATTTCCAGTCTGTGCCCAAAAGCATGATCATTGTCGGTGCCGGGGTCATCGGGCTGGAGCTTGGCTCGGTCTGGTCGCGTCTGGGGACACAGGTGACGGTTGTGGAGTTTCTGGACCGCATCACGCCGGGCGTGGACGCTGAAACCGCAAAACAGTTTCAACGGGTTTTGAAAAAACAGGGCATGGATTTCCGTCTCGGCAAAAAAGTCACCAAAGTTGACAAGCTGAAGGCCAGTGCCAAAGTGACGATTGAACCGGCTTCCGGTGAGGGTGAAGCTGAAACCCTGTCAGCGGAGAAAGTGTTGGTGGCAATCGGTCGCCGCCCGTTCACGGACGGTCTGGGTCTGGAAGGTGTCGGGGTTAAGCTGGATGCCCGTGGCCGGATTGAGACGGACGGGCACTTTGCGACTTCCGTGCCGGGCATTTATGCCATCGGGGATGTGATTGCCGGTCCGATGCTGGCTCACAAAGCCGAAGAGGAAGGCGTCGCCGTGGCGGAAAATCTGGCCGGCAAATCCGGCCATGTGAATTATGACGTCATTCCGGGGGTCATCTATACCGCGCCGGAGCTGGCCTGGGTCGGTAAGACCGAGGAGGAGCTGAAAGAGGCCGGTCAGGACTACAAGGTCGGCAAGTTTCCGTTCATGGCCAATGGGCGCGCCAAGGTCAACGGCACCACAGATGGGTTCGTGAAGGTTCTGGCGGATGCTGTAACGGATCGTGTGCTCGGCGTGCATATTCTGGGGCCTGAGGCCGGCAACATGATTGCTGAAGCCTCTGTCGCCATGGAATTCGGTGCCAGTTCAGAGGACATTGCCCGCACCTGCCATGCGCATCCGACACTGACTGAAGCTGTCAAAGAGGCGGCTTTGGATGTTGAGGGCCGAGCTCTGCACATGTAAATCTGTGGATTAGTCGCGCTTCGCCCGTGGATGGGCCTTGGCGTGTTCGCGCTCTATCTGGCTGTCTTTGATTTTTGTATAGACCTGCGTGGAGACAAGGCTTTCATGACCGAGCAGCTCCTGGATGGTGCGCAAATCCCCGCCACCGGCCAGCAGATGTGTTGCAAAGCTGTGGCGGAGAGCGTGCGGTGTCACACTGTCGGGCAAATCGAGGGCAGTCCGAAGTTTCGCCACCATCATCTGCGCCAGTCGCGGGGAATAAGGTTTGCCGCGGCGGCTGCGGAACAGGGGTGACTCCGCCTCAAAAACAAAAGGGGCCTGTCTGAGATAGGTCTGCACCAAGTCGATCACCACCGGCAGCAGCGGCACCTCACGTTGTTTGTTGCCCTTGCCGGTGATGCGCAGCAGCATGTCCCCTGCTTTTGGCGCCTGGCTGAAAGTCAGGGACAGGGCCTCCGAGATGCGCAGACCGCAGCCATACAGCAAAATCAGAAGTGCACGGTCGCGGGCGCCTTCCCACGGTTCCCCCGCCAGGTCCCCCGCCAGTTCCAGCATCGCCAAAGCGTCCTCCGGCTCCACCGGACGCGGCAGGTTTTGGGTCGATTTCGGGGATTTTATCTGCGCAAAGGCCGGGCTGACCGTGTGGCCGGTCTGCTCCAGAAACCGGACAAAGGACTTGATGCCGGACAGGTTGCGCGCCAGCGCCCGGCTGCTGACACCCTGGTCACGCCGGTGGGCCAGAAATGCCCGCAAGGTGCGCAGTTGCAGGGATGCAAAATCCGCCAGCTCCGCCTCACGCGTTTCATAGCTGTTGAAAAAATTTAAAAACTGGGTGAGATCCCGCCGGTACACATCAAGCGTATGAGGGCTGACGCGGCGTTGTGAGCCCAGCATTTGCAGCCATGCCTGCACCTGCTCTGCAAGTTTCGGCGCGGCTGAAGTGAACGTCATGCGCCCGGTCAGACGATCTTTTGGCCTGTCGCCGCCCAATCCGCCATAAACGCGTCCAGACCTTTGTCGGTCAACGGGTGCTTGATCAGGCTGCGCAATACGCCGGGGGGCACAGTCGCGACATCGGCCCCGATCAGCGCGGATTGGTGAATGTGATCCGGTGAGCGCACCGAGGCGACCAGAATTTCCGTCTCCAGATCCGGATAATTGTCGTAAATCTGGCGGATATCGGCAATCAGACCCATGCCATTGGCACCAATGTCATCCAGCCGCCCGACAAAGGGGGAAATGAAAGCCGCCCCTGCTTTGGCGGCCATCAGAGCCTGATTGGCGGAAAAACACAGCGTCACATTGACCGCCCGCCCCATATCCGTGATGGCGCGGGTGGCTTTGAGGCCATCCAACGTCAAAGGGACTTTGATGCAGACATTTTCCGCAATCGCGGCAAGCTCCTTGGCTTCAGCAATCATGGTGTCGGCATCCAGTGCGGTCACTTCAGCGCTGACCGGCCCGTCAACAAGGTCACATATTTCGGCCACCAGTTCCTTGAAATCGCGGCCGGATTTGGCCACCAGGGACGGATTGGTCGTCACCCCGTCAATCAGCCCGGTTGCGTTGAGTTCCTTGATGTCGCCCGTGTCTGCGGTATCTACAAAAAATTTCATGACTGCCTCCTGATGGCTTATTAAAACATGTTTTGGTGAAGCGGCAAGCCATTCCTTATCTGCTCATGCGATTTACGCCTTGGCAAATGACGTCGATTCGAGGACAGTCTGGGTATGAATGCATCGGGCAAGAAAACACCACCAATCTCAGACCGCACCCCTCAGGCCGGTCTGTTTCCGCCGGATGTGCCGCGGGCGGACCAGCCCGCCTTCACGGATATTGTCTCGGTCATGGTGCCGCGGGCGGTTTCAGACGCCACCGGGTGTTATGATTATGGTGTGCCGGACGGTTTGGTGCTGGCACCGGGTGATTTTGTGTCCATCCCGCTTGCACGCCAGACCGTGACGGGTGTTGTCTGGTCCCCGCCGCGCCGGTGGACGCAGGCTGACCCCCCGCAGAACAAATTGCGTGCCGTCAAGCAGCGGTTTGACATGCCGCCTCTGGCACCGGCCCTGCGCCAGTTCATTGCGTGGATGGCCCAGTACACCATGTCCCCGCCTGGACAGGTGTTGCGGATGTTTCTGCCGGCCAAAGAAACCTTCGAACCAGTTTCACAAAATATGGGATACAGCTTAAGTGGGGCCAGTCCTGAGCGTATGACCGCAGCGCGCAGAAAAGTTCTGGACGCCCTTGCCGAGGCCGGCGCGGATGCCGTGATGACGGCTGGTGCACTGGCCGCGCGTGCCGGGGTTTCAAGCTCGGTTATTCCGGCATTGACCAAGGCGGGCGGGCTGATCAAGCGACCGCTCCCCACAGGGGAAACGGCTCAACCGGACCCGGACTTTTTGCAGATTGATTTTTCACCGGAACAGGCTGCGGCCGTTACCCGTTTGACGGCCGCGGTCAAAAGCAAAAACTACACGCCCTGTCTGCTGGACGGGGTGACGGGGTCCGGCAAGACGGAGGTGTATTTCGAGGCGGTTGCCGAAGCCCTGTCCCAAAACCGTCAAAGTCTGGTCATTCTGCCGGAGATTGCGTTGACGACACAATTTCTCAAACGGTTTGAAGTGCGCTTTGGCTGTGCGCCGGCGCTCTGGCATTCCGGCCTCACCCCGGCCCAACGCCGCCAAACCTGGCGCGCCGTGGCGAAAGGCGAGGCGCGTGTCCTGGTCGGGGCACGCTCGGCCCTGTTCATGCCATGGCAGGATCTGGGGTTGATTGTGGTGGACGAGGAGCATGATGCTGGTTTCAAGCAGGAGGACGGCGTCATTTACAATGCACGTGACATGGCTGTTGTCTGCGCCAGACTGTCGGCGGCGACCGTGGTGTTGTCCTCGGCCACGCCGGCTCTGGAGACCGTCATCAACGCCGAAGAGGGCCGCTATCAATGTCTGAAGCTCCCCAACCGGCACGGAAAAGGGCAGTTGCCGGACATCCAGCTTGTGGATTTGCGGGTTGCGCCGCCGCCACGCGGACAATGGCTGTCGCCGGTTCTGCTGGAGGCGGTCAAGACGACACTGGATAAAGGCGAACAGGCTTTGCTGTTCATGAACCGACGCGGCTATGCCCCGTTGACCCTGTGCCGGTCCTGCGGTCATCGGTATGCCTGCCCGGATTGTGACAGCTGGCTGGTTGAGCACCGTTTCAAACGCGCTTTGGCCTGTCATCAATGCGGGCATGAGCGGCCGTTGCCGGCACAATGCGACGCCTGCGGGGAAACCGACCATCTGGCCGCTTGCGGCCCCGGGGTCGAGCGCATCACTGAAGAGATTGCCGGGCTGTTTCCCGACAAACGGGTCACTGTGCTGTCCTCTGATCTTGTCAGCGGCGAACAGGCCATGCGGGCGGCGTTGGAAAGGATTGCCGCGGGCGAAACAGACATCATAGTCGGTACCCAGATCGTCGCAAAAGGGCATCATTTCCCAAAACTCGGTTTTGTCGGTGTGGTTGATGCGGATTTGGGTATGGGCACCGGTGATTTGCGGGCCGGGGAACGGACCTATCAGATGCTGTCGCAGGTGACCGGTCGGGCCGGGCGGGAATTGGCGGAGGGTCAGGCGATGCTGCAGTCATATGCGCCGGATCATCCGGTGCTGCAGGCACTGGCCGACGGCAATCGCGACGCCTTTTTGGAACGTGAGGCGGAGATGCGGCGTCTGGCGGCGATGCCCCCTTTTGGCCGTCTGGCCGGGATCATTTTGTCAGGACCGGATTTGCAGGCTGTTAACAGCCATGCCCGTATGCTGGCGCAAAAAGCCCCAATCAGTGATACGGTCCGGGTGCTCGGACCCGCCCCGGCCCCGATTGCCCGGATCCGCGGTCAACACCGGCTGCGGTTTCTGGTGCATGGCCGCAACCGCAATGGCCTGCAGGGTTTCATCAATGACTGGCTGTCCCTCAGTCCAAAGCGCCACAACATCAGGTGTACAGTGGATATTGACCCGTATAGCTTTTTTTGAATGCTGAAGTTGTGGATTGTTTGGCGGATAAGTGACCGGCCGAGCCGGGTGAAACACCCGAATGGGTCTCTGCCTGGATGGGAGAAGACCGGCGACGACAACCAGTCTTTTCTTAAGCGGCTGATTTAACTTATAAAAAACCTGAACTGCGCAGGCGGTAAACGGTTTCGGCAACCGTCCGTGTCCCGGTCTGGGCATGCGCGGGGGAACAGGCTGGATGCCTGTGCCAAAATGACATGTTTTCAGGCCGACAACTCTATTGCATAGGGCGCTTTGCTGTGCTAGTTCCACATCCCAAGGATTCATCTTTTTGCGGTCATGCGCCGCAAGTCACAAGTTAGTAGGACGGTTCAGTGTCGGCTCAGGAAAGCATCGTTGATACAATTGCTGAACGTTATGCAAACGCTCTGTTTGACCTTGCAGAGGAAAGCAGCGCGGCAGAAAAAAAGCGCATCAGTGCAGGGGTGAAAAAACTCTCGCAGATCATCTCAGCCAATGAAAAGCTTGACCAGGCCCTGCGCAGTCCGGTGATTGACGCTATTTCGCAGGATAAGGCTGTTCAGGCAGTGCTGAAAAAAGCCAAAATCGCAGAGACGGTCGCCAAATTTGTCGGGCTTGTCATCCAGAACCGCCGGGCGTTTTCTCTGCCGGCGATACTGACGGCTTATGCCCGTCTGGAGGCACGCGCACGCGGGGAGATTTCCGCTGAGGTGGTGTCGGCCAAAAAGCTTTCCGCCGCACAAACCAAGTCGATCAAGACACAGATGAAAAAAGCCTACGGCAAGGATGTGGACATCACTGCCGTCATTGACCCCTCCATTTTGGGCGGTCTGATTGTCAAAGTGGGCAGCCAGATGGTTGACGGCTCCCTGCGCACCAAACTGAATTCACTAAAACAAGCCATGAATGAGGCCGGTTGATGGATATTAAAGCATCAGAAATTACGTCAATTTTGAAAAAACAAATCAAGGATTTCGGCAAGCAGTCCGAAGTTTCCGAGATTGGTCAGGTTCTGTCCGTCGGGGACGGCATCGCCCGCATCTTCGGTCTGGACAATGTTCAGGCTGGTGAAATGGTCGAATTTCCGGGCGGCATTCGTGGCATGGCTCTCAACCTTGAGGAAGACAATGTCGGTGCCGTGATTTTCGGTTCCGACCGTGAAATCCGCGAAGGCGATACGGTCAAGCGGACCGGCGATATTGTGTCGGTTCCGGTCGGCAAGGAATTGTTGGGCCGGGTGGTTGATCCGCTCGGCAACCCGCTTGACGGCAAAGGCCCGATCAAGACGAAAAAACGCATGAAAGTGGATGTCAAAGCACCGGGAATCATCCCGCGCAAATCCGTGCATGAGCCGATGCAGACAGGCCTGAAAGCCGTTGACGCCTTGATCCCGATCGGGCGTGGTCAGCGCGAATTGATTATTGGCGACCGCCAGACCGGTAAAACAGCGATTGCTGTTGATGCCATTTTGAACCAGAAGGCCATCAATGAAGGTGATGATGAAAGCGCCAAACTGTATTGCGTTTATGTCGCCATCGGCCAAAAGCGCTCGACAGTGGCCCAGATTGTCCGGACACTGGAAGAAAATGATGCGCTGAAATATTCCATCGTTGTTGCTGCGACGGCCTCAGAGGCTGCGCCGCTGCAATATCTGGCGCCGTTCACCGGCTGCACCATGGGGGAATATTTCCGCGATAATGGCATGCACGCCATGATCACCTATGATGATTTGTCCAAGCAGGCTGTGGCCTACCGCCAGATGTCCCTGCTGCTGCGCCGCCCGCCGGGCCGTGAAGCCTATCCGGGCGACGTTTTCTTCCTGCATTCACGCCTGCTGGAGCGCGCCGCCAAACTCAATGACGATGAGGGCTCCGGCTCGATGACGGCACTGCCGATTATTGAAACCCAAGCCAATGATGTGTCCGCCTACATCCCGACCAATGTGATTTCCATCACTGACGGCCAGATTTTTCTGGAAACCGACCTGTTCTATCAGGGCATCCGACCGGCCGTGAATGTCGGCCTGTCCGTGTCACGGGTTGGCTCAGCCGCCCAGGTCAAGGCCATGAAACAGGTGGCCGGCAAGATTAAGGGTGAACTGGCCCAATATCGCGAGATGGCGGCCTTTGCCCAGTTCGGTTCCGACCTTGACGCCGCCACCCAGCAACTGCTGAACCGCGGTGAACGTCTGACTGAGCTGCTCAAGCAGAACCAGTTTTCACCCTTGCAGGTGGAGGAGCAGGTTGTGGTCATTTATGCCGGGGTGAACGGTTATCTTGACCAGCTTCCGACTGCCAAAATCGGTGCTTATGAAGAAGGCCTGCTGGCGTTGATGCATGGCAAGGAAAAGAAACTTCTGGCCACCATCCGCGATGAAAAGGCGCTGTCCGACAAGACGGAAGCCAAGCTCAAAAGCGTGGTGGAAGCCTATACGGAGAACTTCGCCGCTTAGGTGTTACGGAGCCAACGACACAATGTCTTCACTCAAAGAACTTCGCAACCGCATCGCCAGTGTGCAGGCCACGCAGAAAATCACGCGGGCCATGCAGATGGTGGCTGCGTCCAAACTGCGTCGTGCCCAGGAGGCGGCGGAAGCGGCGCGCCCTTACGCCCAACGCATGAGCGCGGTTCTGGCGAATGTGGCGGCTGGTGTCGCCGGTCAGCCGGGGGCCTCGCCATTGCTGGCGGGGACCGGCACTGACAAGACCCATTTGCTGGTCGTTGCCACCGCCGAGCGCGGTTTGTGCGGCGGTTTCAACAGTTCGATTGCGCGTCTGGCGCGGGAAAAGGCACATGCCTTGAAGGCTGACGGCAAGACGGTCAAGATTTTGTGTGTCGGGCGCAAAGGGGCCGATGCACTCAGACGCGATCTCGAAGAGCACATGCTCGAGACCATTACCTTTCAGGGGTTGAAGTCCGTCGGTTTTGATCAGGCCCAGCAGGTTGCCGACCAGATCCTCACCATGTTTGACGATGGTGCGTTTGACGTCTGCACGCTGTTCTACTCTGAGTTTGTGAATGTGATTTCACAAAAACCCGACGCCCTGCAGATCATTCCGGCGACGTTGGATGAAACGGAAACACCGGAACTGGGCGGTGCGGCCTATGATTATGAGCCCGAGGAAAGCGAAATTCTGGACGCCCTGCTGCCGCGCAACATCGCCATCCAGATCTTACGCGCTCTGTTGGAGAACGCCGCCAGCGAACAGGGTGCCCGGATGAGCGCCATGGACAACGCCACGCGCAATGCCGGTGACATGATTGACAGCCTGAGCATCACCTATAACAGGTCACGTCAGGCCCAGATCACCAAAGAATTGATTGAAATTATCTCAGGTGCAGAGGCCCTTTAGGGTCGGCACAGGATGAACCAGCCAGAGGAACGGAAAAATGGCAAAAGCGAAAACAGTCGGTAAAATCACCCAGGTCATCGGGGCTGTTGTTGACGTGCAGTTTGACGACAAACTGCCTGAAATTCTCAACGCCCTGGAGACAAAGAATGACGGCAACCGTTTGGTGCTTGAGGTCGCCCAGCACTTGGGCGAGCGCACCGTGCGGACGATCGCAATGGACTCCACTGAGGGTCTAGTCCGCGGTCAGGAGGTTGAGGACACCGGCAACCCGATCAAGGTGCCGGTCGGTGAGGCCACTTTGGGCCGCATCATGAACGTCATTGGCGAACCGGTTGACGATGCGGGCAAAATTTCGTCCCGCAAGTCACGCGCCATCCACCAGGAGGCCCCGGAATTTGTCGAGCAGTCAACCGAAGCCGAAATGCTGGTTACCGGCATCAAGGTTGTTGACCTTCTGGCCCCTTATGCCAAAGGCGGTAAAATCGGACTGTTCGGTGGTGCCGGTGTGGGCAAGACGGTTCTGATCATGGAATTGATCAACAACGTGGCCAAGGCACATGGCGGGTATTCCGTTTTCGCCGGTGTGGGCGAACGTACCCGTGAAGGCAATGACCTGTACTGGGAAATGATCGAGTCCGGTGTGAACTCCGAAAAGGGCGGTGACGGTTCCAAATGTACGCTGGTTTACGGTCAGATGAATGAGCCGCCCGGTGCGCGGGCCCGTGTTGCCCTGACCGGCCTGACTGTTGCCGAGCATTTCCGCGATGAAGGCCAGGACGTGCTGTTCTTTGTCGACAATATTTTCCGCTTCACGCAGGCCGGTTCAGAGGTGTCTGCGCTGTTGGGTCGGATTCCGTCCGCTGTGGGCTACCAGCCGACATTGGCCACGGACATGGGTGCCATGCAGGAGCGCATCACCACAACAACCAAAGGGTCAATCACCTCCGTGCAGGCCATTTATGTGCCGGCTGACGATTTGACTGACCCGGCCCCGGCCACGTCCTTCGCCCACTTGGACGCGACAACAGTTTTGTCCCGTTCGATTGCGGAGAAAGGGATCTACCCGGCTGTGGATCCGCTTGACTCAACGTCGCGTATCATGGAGCCGCGCATTGTCGGCGACGAGCATTATGAGGTGGCGCGTCAGGTGCAGGAAATCCTGCAGCGCTACAAGTCGCTTCAGGACATCATTGCCATTCTCGGCATGGATGAGTTGTCGGAAGAGGACAAGCTTGTCGTCTCACGCGCCCGCAAAATCGAGCGCTTCCTGTCACAACCCTTCCATGTGGCCGAGGTGTTCACCGGCTCCCCGGGTGTTCTGGTCGATCTGGCGGACACCATTAAAGGCTTTAAAGGCCTGTGCGCCGGTGAGTACGACCATCTTCCGGAAGGTGCCTTCTATATGGTCGGCACCATCGAAGAGGCCATCGCGAAAGCCGAAAAAATGGCCGCTGAAGCCGCTTGAGCGGATTAATCAAGGATTGGACGGACTATGGCCGACAAGCTTAAATTTGATCTGGTTTCCCCTGAAAAGCTGTTGCTTTCAGGCGAGGTGGACATGGTCAGCGTCCCGGGCACCGAAGGGGATTTCGGGGTGCTGGTCAACCACAGCCCGATGATGTCTGTGCTGCGTCCCGGTGTTGTCACCGTCGAAGACGGCGGCAAGCCGTCCCGCTTCTTTGTGCAGGGCGGCTTTGCTGACGTCACGCCGGAGGGGTTGACCCTGCTGGCGGAAAAGGCTCTGGCGGTTGAGGGCCTGACCAAATCCGACATAGACGCTGAAATCAAGCAGGCGCAGGAAGCCGGCAACATGGCCGTGTCAGACGCGCTCGAAAGCCTGCGCGCCGAACTTTAACCCCCCCACTCAAGTGAAGACAACGGTCTTGTGGCCGTTGAGCAGAATGCGCCGCTCCGTATGCGCTGCTATGGCATCGGCCAGAACCTGCGACTCGATCATGCGCCTGACTGTCCTGTCAAGACTGACCGCAGCGACAATGCCGGGGCGGTCGGGACAGGATATGGTCAGGATAAAATCAGGCATCGAAATCCACATAATCAAAACTGGATGAGATCTTGTTCAACAGGTGTTGCAGTGCCGTCAAGCTTGTTTCTGGCGCCTGCACCGGCTGACCCGGGCAGATGATGTCAAGTGGCGTGTCATGTTGCGGGTCGAAGAAAAACACCATGCTGGTGCGGTTTTTTGCGGATCTGTTGCGGACCCTGTGCATGGTGGAGCGGTAGAGACCACCGGTCCACAGCGACAGCATGTCCCCGATATTCACAAGCAGGCTGCCCGGCCGGGGTGGGACGTTCATCCAGCCGGTATCGGGGTGCAGAATTTCAAGCCCCCCCGTATCGTCTTGCGCCAACAGGGCCAGGCAGCCGAAGTCGGAATGTGCGCCGGCGCTGATCCGTTCACGCGAGGCGTTCAGCGGCGGGTAGCGGATCGGGCTCAAGGTCGCCATCGGGGTTTCCAGATAACGGTCAAAATGGGTCTCCGGCAAGCCCAGGCCCAGGGCGAAGGCCTGCATCAGGGTCCTGGAGACATCACTGAGTCCATCATAGACGGCCTGCATGGAGGTGTTGAACATGCGGGCCGGGCAGTCTGGCCCCAGGGCGGTATCCTCCGTGAGCCACTGATTTGGGCCATGCAGCGGCAGGCCGGCGGCGACCAAAGGGTGTGAGGAGTCCAGGTCGTGACCGATTTTTATCCCCTCCTTGAAATCACCCTCCGGGTATGTGACGGCATCAAGCCTCTCGCCGCCTATGGCATACCATCCTCTGTGACAGGGGCTTTTTTCAATCGCAATGGCTTGTTTGTCCGTCTCAGGCAGGTCAAAAAACCAGTCTGCCGCAGACATGGCGGTGGCCAGTGGGGCGTCCATGCCATGCCCGTCCAGATGGAAAAAACCGGTATTGAGGACAGCCTCATGAATTTCCCCTGCAATTTGCCGGCGGTCCGTTGGCGTGCCTTTTGCGAATGCGTCAAACGCAATCACCGGCAAAACGGACTTCATGGTGTCTGGACTCTTCAAATCGGATTTCATGCGCCCATTCAAGCACAAAAACAACTGAACCCGGCAACAATTCGTTCATAAACCTGCCGTTTGAACGGCACGACCATGTCCGGACAATCGGACAGTTTGCGCCATTGCCAGGTTTCGAATTCACGTTGCTGATGTGCTTCAAGGTTGATGTCGCTGTCATCGCCCAGATGGCGCATGGCGAACCATTTTTGCCGCTGGCCTTTGAACTTGCCTTTCAACGCCACACCAATCGCCTCCGGCGGCAGGTCATAGGTCAGCCAGTAGGGGAGTTCGTAGATCAGTTCGGCCCGCGAGACACCGGTTTCCTCCTTCAGTTCCCGCATGGCGGCCTGCAGCGGTGTCTCGTCCTCGTCAATGCCGCCTTGCGGGAGTTGCCAAAGAATTGATCCATCCGGGAGATTGCCCTGAACGCGTTTGCCGGTCCATACCAGCCCGTCCGGGTTGATCAAAACAATGCCGGCACATGGGCGGTAAACCAGTTCCTCACTCATCCGTCAGACTCCACAGCTGTCAGGGCAAGAGTGCGTCTGCCTGCGCAGCCAGCCCCATGCGGGTTTGGTGCATGTCGCTCATCAGTTTGATGGCCTTTTGCAGTTGCACATCATCCTCCAGCTCCCGCGGCACATAAGCGATGGAGGGCTTGTCCTCGTCCTCTGCATCCTCCCCGGTTTCCTCACTCGGTTCGGGTGTCTGGTCATCCGCGCCTGTTTCTGCGTCAGTCTTGCTGCTCGTTTCAGGCTTCGCCTCTGGCTCTGAATCAGCCTCTGACTCAGGGCCGTCTTTGGGGGTGGCGTCCTGCGTATTATTTTCAAGGTGGCCGCGTAAATTGGCTTCCCGCCGGCCTTCAAACCCCTTCATGTCCTCCGGGATTTCCTGCTCAATGATGATGTCCGGGCTGATGCCGGTGGCCTGAATGGAACGACCGGACGGTGTGTAATAACGCGCCGTCGTCAGGCGCAGGGCGCCGTTATTGGACAGCGGCATGATTGTCTGGACCGATCCCTTGCCGAAGGACTGGGTGCCGACAATCAAGGCCCGGTGATGGTCCTGCAGCGCCCCAGCGACAATTTCCGAAGCGGATGCTGAGCCGCCATTGATCAGAACCATAACCACAGCCCCTTTGGACAGGTCGCCTCTGCGGGCGTTGAAGCGGGCATTGTCGCTGGCTTTTCTGGCCCGGGTCGAAACAATCTCGCCCTTGCTCAAAAATGTGTCCGAGACCTTGATCGCCTCGGTCAGCAGGCCGCCCGGATTGTTCCGCAAATCAATGATGTAACCAGCAAAATCCTCAGCCTTCACGGCAGCGGACAGGGCCGACATCTCCTTGCGCAGATTGGTTGTGGTGTTGAGATTGAAGGTTGTGACGCGGATGTAGGCGATGTTCTGCTTGTCGCCTTCAAGCCTGGCCCGGACAGCCCGGATCTTGATGATGTCGCGGATGATGGTGACGTCAAACGGGTCCTCAACGCCGTCGCGCACGACCGTGATGACGATTTTGGTGCCAACCTCGCCGCGCATGATGTCGACGGCCTCAGACAGCGTCATGCCCAGCACATCTTCACCGTCGATTTTGACAATCAGGTCATTGGGCAGCATGCCGGCGCGCTGGGCCGGCGTGTCGTCAATCGGGGCGACAACCTTGACCACACCCTTTTCCATCGTCACTTCAATGCCCAACCCGCCGAATTCGCCTTTGGTCTGCACTTGCATGTCGTCAAAGTTTTTGGGCGGCAGATAGGCCGAATGCGGATCCAGGGATGTCAGCATGCCGGTCAGTGCCGCCTCAATCAGCTCCTCGTTTTCCGGCGGGTCGACATAGCCTTCGCGCACCTGCTGCAGGACATCGCCGAACAGGGAAAGCTGCTCATATATGTCCGGCACATCCGTGGCCGCCGCCTCATCCCCCGCAGTGGATGCTTCGTCGGCGCCTTGGGCGAGTTGCTGGGCCTGCATGTTGTGCAGCCGCAGGGCTTCACGCATTTCGGCAAGGGCGGGGGGTGCGGCAAGGGCCGGGCCGGCCAAGGCGGACAGCATCAGCCCGACAAAAGCGGTTTTGATGACATTTTTTATGTTTTTGCGGCGATTCATCAGGCGTGCCTCAGATTTTGGAAGAGAACCAACGATAGGGTGTAACCGGATTACCTTTATACCTAATTTCTATATAAAGCGTTAGGGTTTCTTGCACAGAGCCGTCATTGCCTGGCGTCTGCATGTTGCCGAGCGGCTCGCCGGCCAGAACCTGCTGGCTGACCTCGGCATCAATGCGCCCGATGCCTGACAAAAGCATGTGATAGCCCTCACCCACCCCAAGGATCAGAATGTTTCCGTAATCCCGGAATCTGCCGGCATAAAGAATGTCGGCGTCAAACGGCGCCGTGACCAACATGCCTGGCTTGGTGCGGACATAAAGCCCTTCTCGGCCGAGATCTTCATTCGCCTCCGCGGTCTTGCGCCGGTTCATCAGGCGGCCGGATACGGGCAGGGGAAGTTTGCCCTTGGCGTTTTTGAAACTGGCGTAGCCTGTGGTCTGTGTACGTCGTTTTTCGAGCCGGTCCACCAGATCGCGCAGCGAACGGGCCTTGCGCGCCAGTTCATTGATGGCAGCTTTTTCCTGTTCAATGGCTTCTCTGGTCCGACGGGCATCCCGGCGTTTTTCCTCCACCAGCCCGGCCAGTCTTTGTCTGTCAGCTTCCGCAGAGAGGTTTGCCTGCTCCAGTTCCGTCTGGCGTTGGTTTTTGTGCCGACGCACTGTCGCCAGTTCCTCCAGCCGGATCTTGAGTTTGTCGGCGGTGTCCTGCAGCGCCGGCACAATGCTGGAAATGGCAATGGCACCGCGGATGCCGGACAAGGCGTCATCAGGGCTGATGGTGAAGGCCGACGGCATCTGGGTTTCAAATTTCTGCAGTGCTGCAAGTGCTTCCGCGAGCTTGCGGCGGTCCTTGGTCAGCTGTTCCAGCATCTCCTGTTCACTGGCATTCAGTTTCCGGATGTCGTCGGCCAGGTCATTTTGCTTGCGTTCGCTGTCCTGCAGTCTGGCGGCAAGAACGATGATTTGGCGCTGCAGCCGTTCGCGCTCGGTTTCCAAAGCCTTCGCCTTTTGCTCGAGTGCGGCCTGGCTTTTGACGCGTTGTTTGATTTCCTGTTCCACCTGTTTGAGGTTCTTGACGTCATTGGCCAGCCCGGTCTCAGTTGCCAGCAGAAAACCGGCAAGGCCGAACAGGATGCCGGGCAAGACCATAAATTTGGATATGTTCAGCCCTCTTGCCATGAGTCCGCCGATCATGCCCGGTGATAGGGGTGGTTCATGAGGATCGAGACACTGCGCCACAATTGCTCGACCAGCAAAACCCGGGCCAGCAAATGCGGAAATGTCATGCGCCCGAGAGAAAGCCTCAAATCGGCCCGTTCACGGAGGCTGTTGTCCAGCCCGTCGGCCCCGCCCAACACAAAGGCGAGAGTCTGCTCCCCCTCCGCGAGGCAGTTTTGCACATAATCGGCCAGTTCCGGGCTGGTGAAGTTTTTTCCGTGCTCATCCAGGGCCACCAGACGGCAGTTTGTCGGCAGACCGGCCAGCAGCTTTTCCGCCTCGGCTTTTTTGAGGTTTTCCCCCGACCGTGGTTTGGTGGTTTTGATTTCCTGGATTTCAATATGGTTGATACCCAGTGTCCGGGCCGTCTCAAGACGTTTCAGGTAGGATCTGATCAGGTCATTTTCAGCAGTGTTCCGGCCGATGCCGATGGCGCTGATCTGTATCCGCATGGCGGCGGCCTTCAGTCGGCAGCCGGCAGTCCGGTGCCGGCGTCCTGCTCCGTCACATCCATCTGCCACATTTTTTCGAGATTATAGAATTCGCGCACTTCAGGCCGGAAAATATGGATGACGATATCCCCGGTATCAACCAGCACCCAGTCGCAATTCGGCAGGCCCTCAACCTGAACCTGTTTGACGCCGACATTCTTCATCTTGCGCATCAGCAGGTCGGACAGGGCACCGACATGTCGCTGTGACCGGCCGGAGGCGATGACCATATAATCCGCCACGGCGGATTTGCCGCGTAAATCTATCTGAACAATGTCTTCCGCTTTGTCATCATCAAGTGAACTCAAGACAAGTTCAATGAGATGGTCGGGGTCTATCGGGGCCGACGGCGGAGCTGTGTCAGCGGTGTGGTTTTTTTGAGAGTTATGGGTCAAATCGCTCAGGGTCTCACCTCTTCATTTATTTTTTAGCAACGGGCAGAAAACTTTTCAATCACTTCTTTCGGGCAGACCGGCCGGACCTGATCTGCGTGGAGGACAGCGGGCTCATCACACCTTCCAGCAAAGTCCAGGCCGGGCAGGGCCGGCCGGCCAGGCTGGCCGCATCATCAGGGTGGATGCGGTTGCGGGCGAAACATGTCGCGGCCGGACCGAGACCGGCGCGCACGGTTGCGCCGGGGCGGGGATAGACGGCGACGGGGATTTGCTGAAAAATTGCCTGCCAATCGCGCCAACGGTGAATGCCGCACATGCTGTCGGCGCCCATCAGCCAGACAAAATGCACATTGGGGTGACGTTTTTTCAAAGTGCGGATGGTGTTGGCCGTGTAGGCTGATCCCAGCCCCGTCTCTTCGTCCGATATATAGGTCTTGTGTGGGCCGGCAATGTCGCGGCAGGCGTCAATCCGCATGGCGGAGCTCTCCGGCGCCTCTTTTTTCAGGGGGTTTTGCGGCGAAACGAGCCACCAGACCAGATCAAGGCCCAGCCGGGCCCTCAGCCGTTCACTGACCAGCGCATGTCCGGCATGGGGCGGATTGAAGGAACCGCCGAACAGGCCGACTTTCATGCCGTCGGAAAGAAACGGTTTGACCATATTATTTCGGCCGTGTCTGGCCGCTGCCGCGCACTTGATATTTGAATGTGGTCAGCTGTTCCAGGCCGACAGGTCCACGGGCGTGAAACCGACCCGTCGCAATCCCGATCTCGGCCCCCATGCCAAACTCACCGCCATCGGCGAATTGGGTCGAACTGTTATGCATCACGATGGCGCTGTCCACCGTGTTGAGAAACTGCTCTGCGGCCTCCGTGTCATCGGTGATGATGGCCTCGGTGTGGCCGGACCCATGTCGGGCGATATGGTCAACAGCTTCGCCAATGCCGTCAATCAGCTTGACGGAAATGATGCTGTCCAAATATTCCGTGTCCCAGTCCTCGTCCTTGGCTGCGGTGACGCGGTTATCCGCCGCTTGAGCAGCCTCATCGCCGCGTACGGCGCAGCCGGCTTCCAGCAGATTGCTGACCAAAGGCGCCAGATGCGTTGTGGCGCAGCTGCGGTCAACCAGAAGGGTCTCGGTCGCACCGCAAATGCCCGGGCGCCGCATTTTTGCGTTGAGGCTGACCTCTTTCGCCATATCGAGATCGGCGGCTTCATGAACATAGGTGTGGCAAATCCCGTCCAGGTGCGAAAACACCGGCACACGGGCGTCATTCTGGACGCGTTCAACCAGGCTTTTGCCGCCGCGCGGCACAATCACGTCAACTGTCCCGTCCAGCCCGGCCAGCATCATGCCGACTGCGGCCCGGTCCGGGGTCGGCACCAGCTGAACACAGGCCTCCGGCAGTCCGGTTTCTTGCAAGGCTGCAGCAAAACAGTCAGTGATGGCTTGTGCGGCATTCTGGATTTCCGAACTGCCGCGCAAAATGACGGCGTTGCCGGATTTGAGACACAAAGCCGCCGCGTCTGCCGTGACATTGGGCCGGCTTTCATAAATCACTCCGATGACCCCCAACGGCACGCGTACGCGGGCAATATCCAACCCGTTCGGGCGGTCCCAGCGTGCCATGGTGTCCCCGACCGGATCCGGCAGGTCAACAACCTCCTCCAGGGCTTTGGCGATGCCTTCCAACCGCTGCGTATCCAAGGCGATGCGGTCAAGCCGGGCATTGTTCAGCCCCTTTTCCTTGGCCAGTTCCATATCGGTTGCATTGGCGGCGAGAATGGTCTGCGCATTGGCCCGTAATTGTGCGGCCGCTTCCAGCAAAACAGCGTTTTTCTGGTCGGTTGTGGCGGTTCCAAGCCGACGTGCTGCAGTGGCGGCGCGGGCGCCAATATCATTCATGGTCTGCTGAAGGCTGTCTGTCATTTTGTCCCTCTCCTGCTGGCCTCATCCTCTTGTTTGTGTGTCAAAACAAGATTGTCGCGGTGGATTAATTCCGTCCGGCCATAATAATCCAATTCTGCAGCGATTTCATCGGTTTGTTTGCCGATGAAGGTGCGGGACGCCGCATCAGAATGTTCCACCAAGCCGCGGGCGATCTCGGTGCCGTCCGCCGCAATGACAGCAACGCAGGCGCCCCGTTCGAACTGGCCTTCAATGCGCGTCACCCCGATATGGAGCAGGCTTTTCCCCTTGTGCAATGCCGCGGCGGCCCCGGCGTCAATATGCACGCGGCTGCCGTTTTGCAGACTGCCGGCGATAAAGGATTTTCTGGCGGCATGCGGGCTGTGATGGGCTCGGAAAAATGTACAATTGCTGGTCCCGTCGACCAGGCCGCCAAGCGCGTGGTTTGGCCGGCCATCGCCCAGAATCATGTGGGCGCCGGCTTGGGTTGCCAGGCGCGCCGCCTCCAATTTGGTGATCATGCCGCCGCTGCTGAACCTGTTTTCGCTGGTTCCGGCCATGGCATAAATCTCCTCGCCCAAATGTTGCACGTCCGCAATATGCGCATCGGCGTCACCGATGCGGTCTTTGTCGGCATACAGCCCGTCCACATCCGACAGCAGGATCAGGCAGTCGGAGGTTATCATTGCGGCGACCCGTGCCGCCAGCCGGTCATTGTCGCCATAGCGGATTTCCTGTGTCGCCACGGTGTCATTTTCATTGATGATCGGAACGACTTTCAGCCCCAGCAAAGTGTTCAGTGTGCCGCGGGCATTCAGGTAACGGCGGCGCTGTTCGGTGTCGTCCAGCGTCAACAGAATTTGCGCCCCACTGCAGCCCTGCTCGGCCAGCACTTCACGCCAGGCCTGAGCCAGAGCAATCTGGCCTGTGGCCGCCGCCGCCTGACTTTGTTCCAGTGTCAAGGTGTTGCGGGTCAGGCCAAGTTCGCCGCGCCCCAGCGCGATGGCGCCTGAGGAGACGAGCGTCACCTCCTTGCCCTGATTTTGCAGACTCGCAATGTCCTGCGCCATGGCGTGCATCCAGTCACGGCGCAGGTTTCCGTGCTCGTCCTGCATCAGCAGCGCAGAACCGACCTTGATGACGATGCGGCCGGCCTCTTTCAGGGCGGCATGGGCGGATGCATTTACTGGCTTGGTCATGATACGTCTCCTAAGGCCGCCAGCCTGCGGTTGCCTTTTCCCCTGCGGGGTCTTGATTCTGGGCAGAATCATCCAACCGGGTCAACATCGCCGCCAGCAGAGCTTCGGTTCCGGCGCGAGTTGCGCCTGATATGGTCCAAACCGCACCTGCAAAAACCGATTTCAGGGCGGCGCATTTGTCCTCAATCTCGGCGTCAGTCAAGGCGTCGCATTTGTTGAGGGCGAGAATCTCCGGTTTACCGGCCAGCCCGGCATCATAGGCCGCCAGTTCGCTGCGGATGACGCGGTAGGCCTCCACCACATCATCCTGGGTGCCGTCCACCAGATGCAGCAGCATGGTGCAGCGTTCAACATGACCGAGAAACCGATGTCCCAAGCCGGCACCGTCTGAAGCGCCCTCAATCAGACCCGGAATGTCCGCCATGACAAACTCCCGCCCTTTGGCGCCCACGACCCCCAAATTCGGATGCAGGGTCGTAAAGGGGTAATCGGCGATTTTCGGCTTGGCCCGCGTGGAGCCTGCCAGAAAAGTTGACTTGCCGGCATTGGGCAGGCCGATCAGTCCGACATCCGCTATCAGCTTCAGGCGCAGCCAGACCCAAGCATCACGGCCGTCCTGTCCGGGGTTGGCGTGGCGCGGGGCCTGATTGACAGGCCCTTTGAAACGGGCGTTGCCGAAGCCGCCATTGCCGCCTTCCGCCAGCAGGACGGTCTGGCCCACTTCGGTCAGGTCGGCGATCAATGTGTCATTGTCCTCAGCGAAGATCTGCGTGCCGACCGGGACCTTCAGGATTTTGTCATCCCCGTGTTTGCCCGAGCGGTTTTTGCCCATGCCGTGACCGCCGGTGCCGGCTTTGAAGTGCTGTTGGTACCGGTAGTCGATCAGTGTGTTCAATCCGTTGACGCATTCGGCATAGACATGTCCGCCGCGTCCGCCGTCGCCGCCGTCCGGTCCGCCATATTCAACATGGGCCTCGCGGCGGAAACTCACGGAGCCGCCGCCGCCATTGCCCGAGCGGATATATACTTTGGCCTGATCCAGAAATTTCATGACTGCAGTTTACCGTTATTTCACATCAACACATTAAAAAAGGGAGATGGCGGCCATCTCCCTTGTTTCACATCATGGCGCGCCCGACGGACGCCGAATACGCCCGATGGTTATTCTGCGGCTTCCGGAACCGGCGTGACCGAAACCGTTGTGCGGTCGCCGCGCGCTTTGCCGAATTGCACCTTGCCTTCAATCAGGGCAAAGATTGTGTGGTCCTTGCCGATACCGACATTGTCGCCGGGGTGCCATTTGGTGCCGCGTTGGCGAATGATGATGTTGCCGGGGATGACATGCTCACCGCCGAATTTCTTGACACCAAGACGACGGCCGGCACTGTCGCGACCATTGCGGGATGAACCGCCTGCTTTCTTGTGAGCCATGTGCCTTTACTCCTTGTCTGAAGCGGCTTCCTCGTCAGCCGCTTTTTTCGGGGCGGCCTTTTTGGCGGCCGCCTTGGAAATCGCCGTGATTTTGACCTTCGTCAGATCCTGACGATGCCCGTGCAGGCGATGATAATTCTTGCGGCGCTTGAACTTGATGACATCAATCTTGTCGCCGCGTGTCTGGTCAAGCACTTCGGCTGTGACCGAGGCCCCTTTGACGACAGGTGTGCCAATGGTCGGCTTTTTGCCGGCCTCCCCGACCATCAAAATGTCGGTCAGCTTGATTTTGTCGCCGGCTTCACCGTCAAGGCGTTCCAGTTCAATCACGTCATCCTTGGCGACCCGGTATTGTTTGCCACCGGTACGAACAACCGCATACATGGGCTTATTCCTTTATTTCCCGCCCGTACTGTATTTCCGCAGGCGGCCGGCATGAGCCGGAAATGAACCATTAATAAATCCGCCAACCACACGGGTGACGCAATTTCGGGGCAATATACAGGCTGGAAACCGCAAGTCAAGCCTGTAGAAACCGGGAAGCCCCAATTTTTTTCGTTTTAAAGTGGGGGCAATCTGAGGTTCACTGACAAAAAGGGACAGAAAAGTAGTTGCATTATTGCAACATATAAATTTGCCGTCAAAACAGGGCTTTACAGGGGTTTTAAAATATTGAAGATGGTGAACAGTAATTTAAAACATGAGTTACTTATTTGTTTTTACTTGGGGAGGGGCTAATGACGCTCAAATTTACCAAAACAACGGCTACGGGAACCCTCATCGCATCTTTGGCGATGACACAGGTTGCTCTTGCCAATGTTGACGAAATTGTCGTAACCGCGGCAAAGCGTGAACAAACTCTGCAGGAAGTGCCGATCGCGGTGACGGTGACTTCCGGTGAAACTATTGAACAGGCTCAGATTGTTGACCTGCTGGATTTGCAGACGGTTGTTCCGTCATTGCGGATTTCCCAGTTGCAGTCCTCCGCCAACACCAACTTCATCATCCGTGGTTTCGGCAACGGCGCCAACAATCCGGGCATTGAGCCGTCTGTGGCCGTTTATATTGACGGTGTCTATCGCTCACGCTCAGGTGCGTCCCTGGCTGACCTGCCGACCGTTGAGCGTGTTGAGGTTCTGCGTGGCCCGCAATCCACACTGTTCGGCAAAAACGCGTCTGCCGGTGTGATCAGCATCACAACCGCTCTGCCGGATGACGAGTTCAACGGCATGGTTGAAGCGAATTTCGGCAATTATGGCAACACCATACTGAAAGGGACTGTCTCCGGTCCGTTGAGTGACTCCACAGCCTTCCGCCTGACCGGCAGCGTCAATGAGAATGACGGTTACTACACCAACATCACGAATGGTGAAAAACTGAACGAGCGCAACCGTATGCAGATCCGCGCTCAGTTTCTGTCCGAGTTGACCGACAGCACAACCCTGCGGGTGATTGCCGACTACAACTCAACAGATGAGAAATGCTGTGGTGCTTCCATGCTGCAGTCCGGTGCGGCTACAGCTGGTTTGAACATGATTGGCGCCGCTTTCAGAACACCGCTTGGTCTTTCGACACCGACCCCACCGGTCGGGGACGATGTTCGTGAAATCGCCCTGTCGCGCAACCCGACAAATGAGCTGGAAGGCAAAGGCATTTCCGCCCAGTTTGACGTTGACATGGACGGCATGCAGTTCGTCTCCATCACATCCTATCGTGAGCAGGTTGTGAACTCTGAAACCGACGGCGACTTCAACATCGCTGACGCGCTCGGCCGCAATGAAATTCTCGACAAGTTTGAGACCTTCACCCAGGAACTGCGTCTGTCGTCCGACAATGACAGCGACCTGCAATGGATGGTTGGTGGTTACTACTTCGATGAAGATGTGAAACACTTCCGTGATGTCATTTATGGTCCGGCCATGAATCCGTATGTCAATGCTCTTTTGGCTGGTGCGACCCAAAACACGACGAATATAACTGGTCTGGCGTCGACACTCACACTTATTGGTGCTGGCATCGCACCGGGAGCAACTGGTATTGCCGATACAGCGACGGTCAACGCCGTTCCCGCATTACAGGCTGCCAGAGACGCTCTGGCGGGTACCTGGTATCAAACAGGTCAAGGTCTGCAGGGTGAATACTTCACCATGCAGAACGAAGCGATTTCACTGTTCGGTACACTTGACTACAACATCTCAGACGATCTGACAGTCTCTGTCGGCCTGAACTACACGGAAGATGAAAAAACCGTGATTGCTGACGTTGACATTGATGACCCCTTCGGTGCCTTGCCTTTGGCAGCGGTTAACCCGGCGCTGGCTGCCCTGCAGTTCTTCCCGCCGTTCGTCAACTACCCGAACGCCAATGAGTCCGGTGTCTTCAAATCAGACGACCTGACCCACAGCCTGCGCTTCACCTATGAGCTGGATGATTCAACCAGCATTTATGTGAGCCATTCCACAGGCTTCAAGGCGACATCCGTCAACATGTCGGTTGATGCGCGCACCATTCGTTCGGCCAAGCCGGAAGAGGCCCAGAACATCGAAATCGGCCTAAAGAAGACCTTGGATAACGGTTTCGTCAACGTGGCTCTGTTTGAGCAGGAAATTGACGGCTTCCAGTCCAACCTGTTCACCGGCACAGGCTTTGCCCTTATCAATGCCGGTCTGCAGGTTCACACAGGTGCCGAGATTGACGCCGCCTTTGCGCTCAGCGAAAACCTGACCGTGACGGCCTCCGCCACCTATATCGACCCGGAATATGAGACCTACAATGCGCTTCCGGATCTGACAGGTCAGGCGCCCGCCGGTGTCAGCGAGCTGAGTGCCAACCTTGGCGCCGTTTACGCTTATGAAATGGGTGCC
The DNA here is from genome assembly GCA_049890195.1 of Parvibaculales bacterium. Lineage (GTDB taxonomy): Bacteria > Pseudomonadota > Alphaproteobacteria > RS24 > RS24 > JAYQKL01. Next base: position 79,058 of record JBMHBY010000003.1, on the reverse strand, counting down.
GACAAGGAGGCCTATTTCCGCGTCGAGTATCTCTATGAGGATGATGTGCAGGTCGTGGACAATGTGGCCGCCAGCGTCGCCAGCCGTGAGGTGAGCCTCGTCAATGCCAGCTATGGCGTCGAGAACACCAAATATGGCTGGGAGATCCGTGCCTGGGTGCGTAACCTGACCGATGATGAGTTCCTGATTTCCGCCTTCCCGACGACGGCGCAACAGGGCAGCTTCTCCGGTTATGTCAGTGCCCCGCGCACATACGGCATTGCCATCCGTCAGAACTTCTAAGCCTGACGGACACCAAACACAGAAAGAGCGGGGCTTGCCCCGCTCTTTTTTTGTGCAGTTTTTGACGCTTCAGCGCAGCTCAAAATGCACCAGGTCACGGAAGCTTTCATCGCGGACCCGCCCGTCGGCGTTCCAGTCGCCGCCCCAGACCAGATCATGCTTGATGTGCCCGTCGCGTCTCATCATGACAGCAATGCCGCGCACCAGACCGCCCATATAGGCAAAAGCCTCACGGTCGTCCCACTCCACCCCGCTCTCCGCCAGCGGGGTGTAGGGGGCGATGTCCACCGCCATGGACGGGATTTGGTTGTGCCGGCTCAGCGGATACCGCAGGCGGCTCAACCCCTTTTCCTGAAGTTTGTTCTGCATGACTTCATCACGGTGACCGGCCAGTACGGTGATGTCCATGTGATTGATCACGGTGTCCAATATTGTGCGCAGGTCCGTATGGCAGCTTTTCAGCTGCGTCAGGGATCCTGTTCCGAAGCGGTAGGTCATGCTGTCTCCTGTCAGGCGCGGGAAAGTTCAGCATACCAGCCGGCCATGCGGCGGGGACAGATTACAGAAGGTTGAGATAATTCAGCAGCACCAGCCCATAGACTAGCCCGACCAGGCACATGGCCAACATGACGGCGGCGCTGCCGTAATCCTTGGCCCGTTTGGACAGGCCGTGTTTTTCAAGTGAGATGCGGTCAATGGCGGCTTCGACACTGGAGTTCAGAAGTTCAATGATGAAGACCAGCACAACACTGAAAAGCATCAAGATTTTTTCAATCAAGGTCACAGGCAGAAACACCGCCAGCGGCACAAGCAGGCAGGAGATGATGAACTCCTGGCGGATGGCGCTTTCCTCCCGCCAGGCGAATTTGAAACCGGACAGGCTGTTCAGCAGGGCGAACCAGGCACGTTTGACGCCGGTGTTGCCTTTATGCGGGTTGTCGGAGAATTTGTACTCACCCATTCTGAGCCCTTTGCAAATTTATCCGGAGTTTAGGAACACACTGTCCTTTTGTCTATCGACATTTTTCCACGAAATCTATCTAATGCCCATCAGTCATTGTTTAGGATAAAAAGTCAGTAGGAGGTCGATATGAATGTCACTCAAGCGGTCGGTGAAAGAAGGTCCATTCGTCAGTTTCTTGACAAGCCTGTGCCGGAGGAATTGCTCAACAGCCTGCTGGAAAAGGCCAGCCGTTCGCCGTCCGGCGGTAATCTGCAGCCTTGGTATATCCATGCTGTCACCGGTGACAGCCTGACCCGGCTGAAAGACGTGATGGACAAGGCGATTGAAGCCAATCCAAACGGGGAGGGCGGGGAGTATAATTTTTATCCCGACCCCATGCCGGAGAAATATCAGGCGCGTAATTTCAAATCCGCCGGCGACATGTATGACCTGTTGGGCATTTCACGGGATGAGGAACTGATGCGCGCCGCCGTCAAGGCCCGTAACTGGGAATTCTTCGGGGCGCCGGTCGGGCTGTTTTTTTCGCTCGACAACATCATGGCGTCTAATCAATGGGCGCATATCGGCATGTATATGCAGACATTGGCGCTGCTGGCCGTGGAGCACGGCCTCGGCACATGCATGCAGGAGGCTTGGGCGATTTACACCCCGACCATCCGGTCTTTCCTTGACCTGCCCGATGACCGGCTGTTTTACTGTGGCATGGCCCTCGGTTATGTTGATCCGGACGCACCCGTCAATACACTGGTGACCGAACGCGAGCCATTGGAAAATTTTGTCACCTTTATGAAGTGAGATTATGTCAGCTGCCTCTGAACGTGCCTATAGTTTGATCCGGGAAGCCATTGTCGATGGCCGTCTGGATACCGGCCGCAAGCTGAATGAAGAGGAACTGGTTAAAATCTGCTCGGTCAGCCGGACACCGGTGCGCGATGCGCTTAAAAAACTTGCTTATGAGGGGTATATCATCATCCGCAAAAACCAGGGCGCGTGGGTCAAAACCTGGTCTGAGCTTGAGGTCAGAGAGGTGTTTAACGCCCGTGTGGTCATGGAGGGCTATATTATCGGTCTGGCCGCGGAAAAAGCGACGCCGACGGCGGTCAAGAGCCTCGGCGCGCTGGTTGATGATTTTGAGGCGGTTATGGCCCGAAAACCGGGTTTGAATAAGCTGGTGCCGCTGTTTCTCGACAATAATCAACAATTTCACGAACTGATATACGATATTGCAGACAACCCCCGGCTCAGCGATATTATGCGGACCGTTTCGCCATTACCGGTCGTTTATCAAACCGCCAACAGCTATGATGTTGCGCGCATAACCCAGTCCAATCTGGATCACAGGCGCATGGTCGCATCGATTGCCGCCAAAGACAAAAAATGGGCGCAGGTCATCATGGAAGGCCACATTCACGCAGCCGCCGCGGTTTACAACAAAAATTACAAAAAATGACACAAAAACCCCTTGATATGCGGCGGCGGCGTGATATTTATATAAATTGTATACAAAATGAGCCTGGCTATGAAAAAACCATTAGAAAACGTACGTATTATAGATCTGACACACATGCTCTCCGGACCGTATGGCGCCATGATTTTGGCGGATTTGGGGGCGGATACCGTCAAAGTGGAGCCTCCCGGAAAGGGTGAAGGCACCCGCCGTTTGCTTGAAAAAGACCCGAACAACTCGATTAAGGGCATGGGCGCGTATTTTTTCACCCTCAACCGCAACAAACGCAGTGTAGAGCTGGATTTGAAGTCGGATGAGGGGCGCAATAAATTTTATCAGCTGGTCAAGGCGGCGGATGTCGTCATCAACAACTTCTCCGCCGGCGTGACCAAAAAGCTTGGTATCGATTTTGACACCCTGTCCCAACACAATCCGGGCATCATCACCTGCACGGTCACCGGTTTCGGGGAAAGTGGGCCGGCTTATCAGCGCCCCGCTTTTGACCAAATCGCACAGGCGCTGGGCGGCGGGATGTCGATCACCGGCAACAGTGAAGATGATGTCATCCGCGCCGGTATTCCGATTGGTGACCTGGGTGGTGGCATGTTTGCCGTCATGGGCATTTTGGCTGCATTGAACGCCCGCAGTGTCACCGGCCGAGGCCAGCATGTAGATATATCCATGCTGGACTGCCAGGTCAGCATGCTCAATTACATGGCGACCATGTACTCCATGTCCGGGTTTGAACCAAAACCTTTGGGCAATTCGCATTTTGTCCATGTGCCTTACAACACCTTCAAGACGGCGGACGATTTGATTGTCATTGCCGTGATTGGCGACACCTTCTGGGGGCCGCTGGTGGAATTGCTGGATGATGATGTGTTGCGGGACAGCCAATATGACCACGCCCCGGAACGGCTGGAGGCCAAGGCGTTTATCGAGGAACGCATCAACGCCGTCACCGCCACCAAGCCGGCCAAATTTTGGATTGAGCAACTGGAGGCGGCCCGCATTCCATGTGCGCGGGTCAACAGCGTTGCACAGGCTCTGCGTGATCCGCAGATTTTGGCGCGTGACATGGTTGTGGAACTGCATCACCCTGAAGGCGGGTCGGCCAATGTGCCCGGCAATCCGATCAAACTGTCGGACACAAACGGTGCGGACTACTCACCGCCGCCGCTTTTGGGTGCCCATACGCAGGAGGTCTGGAAAGACTGGCTCGGCGCGGATTTTGAACAAGAAGAAGAAACAGGAAGCTGAAACCGGAGGTCATGATGACACAGGAAAATTTCGTTTTTGTGAATGAGGTGGGGCCGCGGGACGGTCTGCAGAACCAGGCCGTTCAGGTGGCGCCTGAAAACCGGGTTGCCTTGATTGACAAATTGCTCAATGCCGGTCTGCCGGGAATCGAGGTGGCCAGTTTCGTCAACCCGAAGGCTGTGCCGCGCATGGCGGGGGCCGGAGAGATAGTGCAGAGCCTTGCCGGGCGGGAAGCTTTGGTCAGTGTCCTTGTGCCGAATATGCGCGGTTATGAATTGGCGAAGGCGGCCGGTGCTGAAGTCATTAATGTCGTTCCGGCGGCATCAGACACGATGAACCGCAAAAACATAAACATGGGTCTTGAGGAGACGCTGGAGCAGTCCTGTGCCATTCTGCGGCAGGCCAAAGAGGACGGGGTGACCGGGCAGGCCTATATTGCCACAGCGGTTGAATGCCCGTTTGAAGGGTTGGTGGATGTTGAGACGGTGGTCGCGATTGCGCGTCAGCTCATTGACGCCGGGGCGCAGGAAATCATCATCGCCGACACCATTGGCGCGGCCAATCCGGGTCAGGTCAAGGCGTTGTTCACCCGTCTGGCAGCGGAGTTCGATATTTCGCGCATTTCCGCACATTTTCATGATACGCGGGCGATGGGGCTGGCCAATGCGTTTGCGGCGCTGGAATGCGGTGTGCGCAAGTTTGACGCCTCCATAGGTGGTTTGGGCGGCTGCCCGTTTGCACCAGGGGCGGCCGGCAATATGGCCACTGAGGATCTGGTCTCCATGCTGCATCAAATGGGTTATGAGACGGGCATTGACGAAGCATGTCTGCTGGAGGCGTCGGCCCTTGCCGGTGACTTGACCGGCCTGTGTGTCGGTGGGCGCATGTCGAACTGGTTTAAGTCTCGACAAAAATATATGGACAGTTAAGATTTACAGGACGTTGGTTCCGAGGAGGTTTCGGTGAGTTATAGATTGGGATGTGATGTTGGCGGTACATTTACCGATGTTCTGCTGATAAATACGGATACGGGGAATTTTTATACGGCAAAGGTCCCGTCAACACCTGAGGACAGTTCGATTGGTGTCCTGAACGGCATTATGAAAGCCTGTGATCTGGCTGGTGTGGAGCCGCAAGAGATTGAACAGCTGACACATGGCACGACGGTGGCGACCAATGCCGTTTTGACCGGCAAAGGCGCCAAGGTTGGCCTGATCACCACCATCGGCTACCGGCAGGTTCTGCAAATCGCCCGCTCTTTTGTTCCGGGGGGTCTTGGGGGCTGGATTTTCTATCAAAAATCACCGCCGCTGGCGCCGCTGGACTGCACTGTGGAAGTGCCGGAGCGTGTCGGTGCGGATGGCGCAATTGTCAGCACACTGGATGAGGCGGCGGCCCGCATCGAAATCCAGAAACTCAAGGGCAAAGATATTCAGGCCTTGACCATCAGCCTGATCAACAGTTTTGCCAATGATGCCCATGAGGTGCGTCTGCGCGAGATTGTTCAAGAGGAGATGCCCGGTATTCCGGTCTCGATCTCAAGTGAAGTGATTCCGGAGATGCAGGAATATGAGCGGACCGTTACAACTGTCGCCAACAGTTATGTGCGCCCGGAAGTGGAGAATTACATCTCCAATCTGCAAAGTGAACTGGATGAAAAAATGGGCGGCGCCAAGCTGTCGATTTTGCGCTCTGACGGCGGTTTGTCGACCTCGGCGGCCGCCTCGGCCTATCCGGTCAATCTGCTGATGTCCGGACCGGCCGGCGGCGTTTCCGGCGCCATCTGGGTCGGCGAGCAGGCCGGCATCAACAACATCATCACATTTGACATGGGCGGCACATCCACCGATGTGGCATTGGTCGAAAACGGCAAGGCGCTGGTGCGGCGCGAAACCACCGTCGGAGACGTGACGGTGCGCGCCAGTTCGCTGGATGTGCGGACGGTCGGTGCCGGCGGCGGTTCGATAGCGCATGTTCCCGAATTGACGGGCGCGCTGCGGGTCGGTCCGGAGTCGGCCGGTGCGGTGCCCGGTCCGGCGGCCTATAACAAAGGCGGTGAAAACCCGACCGTGACCGACGCCAATGTGGTGTTGGGCTATCTTCCGGCTTCACAAAAACTCGGCGGTGATATGGAGATCCGAAAGGATCTGGCGGAAAAATCCATGCAGGTGATTGCTGATGCACTGGGTCTGTCCATTCAGGAAGCCGCAGAGGGCATCATCAAAGTTGTCAATGAACGGATGTTCGGCGCGGTGCGGCTGGTGTCTGTTGAAAAGGGCTATGACCCGCGGGACTTTTCCCTGATGGCGTTTGGCGGTGCCGGACCTTTGCATGCAAGTGCTTTGGGCATGTTGACTCAAGCCTGGCCGGTGATTGTCCCGCCGGGCCCGGGTATTTTGTGCGCCTATGGGGATGCCACGACGCGTTTGCGCGGGGAAAACTCGAAAACCATCATCCTGAAAATGGGCAAGGCCAAGGCCGCAGACGTGTTGGCTGACCTCAGGGAGCTCGACAAGACGGCCCGTGACGACATGCTCAGCGGCGAGGCGGGTTCCTCAGCCGACCTGTCTGATGCGGATTTGACGTCAGAGTTCCAGATTGACGTGCGTTATGCCGGCCAAGGTCTGGTCTTGACGGTTCCTGTCTCCGCTGAAGAGCTGGAAAAAGGCGACCTGGACTCCTTGGCGGCCCGCTTTGACGATCTGCATGAGCAGCTCTTCACCTTCCGCCTCGACTCTGAAAAGGAGTTTGTCAACCTCAGAAGCGTTGTGGAAGGCCCGTCCGCGGACATCTCGCTGTCTGATACAGGGGCCGGGGACGGTTCTGTCGAGGCCGCTGTCGTTGACGACCATGAGATTTACCATGACGGCGAAACCCATGCCGCGAAAATCTACGACCGGGCCAAACTGTCGCCCGGCCACAGTGTTCCCGGGCCTGCCGTGATCACTGAAATGGACTCAACAACTGTTGTCCTGCCGGGGCTTCAGGCCGATGTTGACGACAAAGCCAATCTGTTAATCAAGCCGAGCGCATAGGAGAAATCATTATGGCTGGGAAAATCATTCAAACCAACAACGCCCCGTTCAACAAGATTGATGTTGATACGGTGACCTTGGACATTATTGAAAACGCGTTGCGCAATGCCCGCGAAGAGATGGACGCAACACTGTTCCGCACGGCGATGTCGCCGGGCATTCGCGAGCAGGGCGATGCGTTCCCGATGATCGCCAATGTCGAGGGCAAAATGGTGGTCGGCCAGTTCGGCTCCTTCATTCACGGTTTCATGGATGTGTATGACGGCGAGATTGAGGAAGGCGACATGATCTTCACCAATGACCCCTATTCCTGCGCCGGTGCCGTCAGTCACTTGAATGACTGGCTGGTCATGAAACCGGTGTTCAAGGACGGGCGCCATTTGTGTTGGGCCGCGCATTTCGGTCACATGACCGATGTCGGTGGCAAGGTCCCCGGTTCGCTCCCGATTGACGCGCAGGAGATTTTTGAGGAAGGCACGGCCGTTCCGCCGGTCAAAATCTTCAAAAAGGGCGAGTTGCAGGAGGATATTCTCAAGATTGTCCTGCGGAACTCGCGCATGCCGCACTGGAACCGCGGGGACTTCAATGGTGTGATTGCGGCCTGTAACATGGCGGAGCGCCGTTGTATTGAAATGGCGGAACGCTTCGGGGATGATGTGTTCTATTCGTCCCTTGATGAGCTTCTGGAACGCAATTGCCGCGCCATGAAGCAGCTGATTCAGATGATTGTGCCAGAGGAAAAGCAGCATTTTGAGGATTATCTGTGCGATGATGGAACGGGTCACGGGCCCTATAAGATCAAATGCAGCATGTGGCGCGAAGGCGATACGGTGATTTTTGACTTTGATGGAACCGATCCGCAAAGCCCAAGCTCCATCAATTTCTACCTGAATGAGGAAATGTTCAAAATGTTCTGCGGAACATTCATGATTTCCGCCTTTGACCCGCAAATCCTGTTTAATGACGGCTTTTATGACTTCATGGATGTGAGGATTCCGGAAGGGTGTTTGTTGAAACCCCGACGTCCGGCCGCTCTGTCATGCCGGACGCATGCACTGGGCCGGATTTTTGACGTCATCAGCGGCCTGCTCGGTCAGGGCAACCCGGACTTCCTGTGCGGGGCCGGGTTCTCGGACAGCCCGCATTTGATGTATTCCGGCTATGACAAGAACGGTGAATGGTTCCAGTTGTTCCAGATCGGCTTTGGCGGCATTCCGGCCAGACCTGTGGGTGACGGGCCGGACGGCCACTCCCTCTGGCCGGGCTTCACCAATGTGCCGAATGAATATATCGAGGCTTATTTCCCGCTGCGGATTGAGGTTTATGAGTCCATTCCGGACTCCGGCGGTGCCGGCTACAACCGCGGCGGCAACGGCATCAGCATGGGCTACCGGTTCCTTGAGGACGGCCAGATCTCCATTCATGATGACCGCTGGTTGACCTATCCGTGGGGCGTCAAGGGTGCCCAACCGGGGGCGCGGGGCACAAAGGTGCTGCAGCGTGTTGACGGCAGCGAGGAAATCCTGACCTCCAAATGCGACCGTATTCAGGTGCGCGAAGGCGACCTGCTGCTCTACAACACATGGGGCGGCGGCGGTGTCGGGGATCCGTTGACCCGCGAACCGGAGCGGATCCTTGCCGATATTGAGGCCGGGCTGGTCACGGTTGACGGGGCGGCCGCCAATTATGGTGTGATTGTCACGGATGGTGCCGTTGATGCGGTGGCGACAGAAAAACGCCGGGCGGATATGATTGCGGAGCGCGGAGATGATATCCCGTTGTTCAACTTCGGCGGGGACATTGAAACCCTGCGGGCCAATTGCGAAGCCGAAACCGGCCTGGCCGCGCCGCAGGACCCCAAAAACATGATGAAGGCGGCGGCTGAATGAGTAATGAAAAGCTCGGTTCCAAGTCAATCGCACTTGGTGATAAACCGGCTTTGATTATTGTGGACGCCAGCAATGGCTTCACCGACCCGCAGTCGCCACTGGGGGCAGATTTTTCGGCTGAAATTGTCGTGATCAATCAGCTGTTGGAAGAGGCCAGCAAGCATGGGTGGCCGGTCTATTGTTCGTCGGTTGTTTACAAGGACCCGAGCGAGGCGGCTGTGTTTCGTGCAAAAATTCCGGCCCTGAACATACTGGCCGCCGGGTCTGCCATGGTTGAACTGGACCCCCGGCTCAATCTGCCGGCGGATTACAAATTGGTCGAGAAATGGCATGCCTCCTGTTTCCATGGCACAGACCTGCAGCAGCAGCTGGAGGCGGCCTCAATTGACAGCTTGATTGTCGTCGGGTTCACGACCAGCGGCTGTGTCCGCGCGACGGCGGTCGACGGGTTGCAGGGCGGGTTCAAGACCGTCATCATCTCGGACGGCAGCGGCGACCGGGACGCTGAAGCGCACCGCGCCAATTTGTCGGACTTTGGCTGTAAATATGGCGAGGTGATGACGTTCGAGCAATTGCGCGCCCAGCTTTAGATTCTCAGCCGAAGCCCAGACATAAAAAAACGCCCCCGTCTTGCGACAGGGGCGTTTCTTAGTTTCAACTCAGCTTAGAAGTTGTAGCTGAACTCCACACCCATCCGGCGGCGGGCGCCGGGTGAGACGAAGGAGCCGGCAAATTCAGCAGCCGGGATGACTTCCGCCAGGAACTTCTCATCTGTGAGGTTGCGGGCATAGGCCGTCAGGCTCCACTGGTCTCTGCTGAGACCGATACGGGCGTTCAGGACACCATACTCGTCACGCTCCGCAATGGAGAAGTCGGACGGTGCAAAGCTGCCCCACAGGCTGGCTGTCGTGCCTTGGACTGTGTGGAACACAGTCGGGCCGGTCACACGGTAGTCCAGACGCGCATTCAGGTCCATGCCGTTTGACAGGGGCTGAATGTAGTCTGCACCGATGTTCACAGTGTACTCGGCTGTGTAAGGCGACTTGTTGCCGACCGTTGACGGGCGGGCATTGTTGCTGGTGATTTCACTGTCCAGAATGTTGGCGGAACCAAATATGGACAGCTGGTCATTGACTTCGTAATCAAGGCTGGCTTCCAGACCTGTGATTTCCACTTCGTCAATGTTGTTCACCACGCGCAACAGACCAAAGCCGCCGACAAAGAATTCGAAGAACTGCATGTCTTCAACTTCCGTGTAATAGGCTGCCAGGTCATAGGTCAATGCACCCAAGGTCCCTTTGATACCGGCTTCCAGTGAGGAGGAGGTCTCTTTTCTGTAGTTGTCTTCAATGACGACTTCAGAGTTAACGTTGACCAGACCGCCTTCAAGCAGCGTCGGGCCGTTAACCAGATTATCCGTGATGATCTGTGCTGCACCGGAGTTGTTGAAACCGCCGGACTTGAAGCCGACACCCCAGTTGGCATAGATGTTTGTGACATCGCTCACCGCATAGTTCATGGAGAGTTTCGGTTGGAACTCCTTGTACTCTCTGTTGTTCGGGGCGATGGCCGTCAGCACACCGTCACCGTCAACATCCTGACCCGGGTTCAGGGCGCCACCGGTGATCGGATCAGCGACCAATGGCACAAGGTTTTGAACTTCACGGTCCTCAACGTCATAACGCAGCGCCAGACCCAGGTTCAGGTCGTCGGATACGGAATAGTCGAAAGACGCGAAGGCGGCCATGACTTCGGTGTTGAACTGGTCATGGAAGAGCTGTGACGTCGGGTTGGTTGTGCCCGGTGCATTGTACAGGTTGTACAGCACACCTTGGCCCAAATCGGCACCAAGGCTGACACCCACGCGACGCTCAATGTCCAGATAATAAACACCGGCCTGCCATTGCAGGGCGTCCGTGTCATTGGAGGACAGGCGCACCTCAAAGCTCAGATCTTCCTGCTCACGTTCCTGGTACTGAGACCCGTCACAGGTGGTCGGTGAGTATGGGCCCAATGTACCGCCAATCTGACCCGGGGCGTTGATGACAAAGCCGGTCCGGGCGGTTGTTGAGGCCAAGCAGGCGGCCCGTGCAGCCGTCGCGTCAGCTGTGCCGCCGACAGCGGCCAGGTTGTAGCGGCTGAAGTCAGCGGATGTGCCGTCAGCCATCAGGTCCTGTTCAACGTCGGAATACAGCATCCAGGCCGTCAGTGTCATATCGTCCATTTCATGTTCGAGTTTGGCTGACAGTTCAATGGTGTTCTGTTCGTTGGTCGGGACAATGTTGCCGTAATAGGCGCTGCCGTTTTCCTCAAAGTCAATGTCATTGACGTTTTGGGTGAACGGGGCACCGAAGGCAGGCAGCTGGAAGGCCGCGCGGAAGTTGATGGACGCGCTGTCCACGCGTGCCAAACGGGCTTTCAGATCCAGTGACGTTGCGTCGCTGAGGTCAACCATGACCCGGGCATCAAGACCGGATACTTGCGCATTGTCCACAACATCATCATTCAGGTATCGGTTTTGGTAGAAACCGTCCGTTTCGGTGTAGTTGGCGGACAGCACAAACCCGGCATTGTCACTGAGCGGGCCGGAGACATAACCGGACAGGCCGATTGTGCTGTCTTCGCCATAGCTCAGCTTGACGTTGCCTTCAGCCGACTCGGTCGGCTTCTGGGTTGAAATGATCATCGCACCGGCGGCAGCGTTACGACCATAATAAGCGCCCTGCGGCCCTTTCATGATCTCAACCTGACGAATGGTGCCGTGATCCTGGTTCAACTGGGCGGTGTTGGTTTTCAAAATGCCGTCAACAACCAAAGCCACAGAGCTTTCAGCGTCACGGGCACCGTTCATGCCGCGAATGTTGATTTGCGTGTCACCGGCTTCTGCTGTGCCGGTCACAATGGTGACACCAGGTGTCAATTGCACGAAGTCCTCAGCCACTGTCGCGCCGGAACGCTCCAGGGACTCAGCCGTGATCACGCTCACGGATGCAGGCACATCACGCAGGCTTTCATTTTGCCGGCGTGCCGTCACCACAATTTCGTCAATGCCTTGGGCATAGACAGGCATGCTGGTCAGCACAGTCGCCAACCCGGATGCCAAGAGTAGTTTTTTAGAAAATGTCATTTTTTCCTCCAAATTTGCCCCGGCGGTTAAACCAGAACGTTTTCCCCACTAAAGTAAACATAAACCTCCTGGAATTTCCCGTCGCGGATCCGCCAGAAGTTTGTGTTGTGGAAAGTGGTCACATTGCCGTCTGCATCAGTCAGATCGGCGATAAAACTGGCGGTGATCCGCCCGTTTATTTCATCCACCGTACAGGTGAAGTCCCGGTGCACAATGGTTTCCCATGCACCCAGAAAATCCTCGAACATACGGCGAATTGCGGGTTTCCCGGCATGCCTGTCGAAGCTGGTTTGTGTGCACATCAGTGCCTCTTCATTGAAGCACGCAAGGGTCGCTTCAATGTCCTTTTTATCGACGCTGCCAAAATATTTGTTGATGGCAAGGTCAATCAATTCGTCACGCGAAAGAGTCGGTTCGTACTGCATTATCAGTCTCCTTCTTTCAAAAGGTTGTCGCCGCTCATATAGACATAAACGCGGTGGAACAACCTGTCTTTCAGGTAAAAGCGGTTGCAGTTTTCATAACGCAATGGCTCAGTCTGACCGGTCGGTGTGATCAGGACCGTGAACTGCGAACAAACGGAATTTGACTGCGGATCGGCGGTGTGGACAAAATTGCCGTGCCAGATCGGGTCAAAATCATTGAACAGCTTTTCAAACATGGACCGGATGGCGGTGTCGCGTCCGGTGTGCACCGTGTTGGATGTCACCTCCTGCAACACGGCATCCTCAGTGAAACAGCTCAGGACTTTTTCCATGTCCTTGTTGTCCACGCCGTCAAAGTACCTTTTGGTCACAATGTCGACATAAAACGGGTGAGGCAGGGGGGTTTGCCCCGGCCCGGCTTCTGACCAGTCACTCATTATTCAACTCCTTTCAGAATGCCCTCATCATTCATGACTTCGGGGGTTGGAAACGCTTTTTTGGAATGGGTTAAATCCAGTTCCAGCAGCACCTCAAGAAACTTGTAGGCGATCAGGCCTGGATTAATCAGTGGAATATCAAGATTTTCGGTCAGATAGGCGGCTGATTGATGCATCGTGGTGGAGCCCAGCACAATCACATCTGCCCCGTCATCATGAATGGCTTTGTCGGCCTCAGCCTTCAGCTTTTCGAAAATCACCTCTTCCTTGCCGGCCAACAATTCCGACAGATCAGGTCGCGTGTTGATGGACCGCAAAGAGGCAACGCGGTGCCAGAAACCGTATTCCGTCAGGGTTTTTTCATATAGCGGATACCATTCCGGCCACATGGTCAGAACAGAGAATTTTTTGCCCAGCATCATGGCGGCCATGAAGGCGGCCTCACCCGGGCCAATGACGGGGATGGTCAGCCGGGAACGCAGGGCGCGCAGGCCGCTGTCACTGACCGTATCAATCAGAACCGCGGCAAAGCCCTCCTCTTCAGCCTTGACCCCGGCCTGGAACACGGTCCAATCCATCAACATCATGTCGTGATAGCTGTCGCCGAGCGCCGCACCCCAACTGACGGCTTCAAACACCGGCCGGAAGCCTTTTCTGACAACCGTGTCTGGCAGTTGCTCCGCACGATTGTCAACCCCGGCTTGATCCATCGGGATCGGCACGATGACTTTAATTTTTTTCTCGGACATATATTCCCTCCGAAACAATTATAATAAGGTTAGATTGTATACTTTCTAAGTCCAGTCCTTTACTTGCTTTTAAGCTAGGTGCTGCATTTATGTTGCATAATTGCATCATTAAAATGGGACGGCACGCTCCTCTTGCGGCAGGATTGTCGTGCGGTACATCAAGCGTTCATGTGATGAGTCAAACGGTTCGCGCCGGTGCATGGTGCAGGCATTGTCCCACAGCAGGGCATCGCCGAGGTCCCATTCATGCTTGTAGACAAAATCGTCCCGGATGGTCCAGGCGAACAACTGCTCCAGCACATCGGCGCTTTCATCTGCCGGCAGACCGACAATCGCGGTGGTCATGCCGGGGCACAGATACAGGGCGCGGCGGCCGGAAATCGGATGCGTCCTGACCAGCGGCTGTTTGATGTCGGGCGTCAGATTGGACTGCTTTTCATCGGTTTTGGTTGAGAATTGCGCATTGAAATTGGCGTAAGACTGCACGGCGAGGCGGCCGTCGACAATGTCCTTGAGCGCTCGCGGCAGACGTTCATAGGCCGTCGACATGTCGGCAAAATAGGTGGCGCCGCGCTCAGGGGGGATTTTGACGGAGAACAGCAGGGACCCAAGCGCCGGACGCGGCAGATAAATCTGGTCATAATGCCAGCCGACCTCGGTGTTGGACAGCGCCCCGACAGGCTTGCCGTCTTTGGTCAAATTGGAGATCTGCAGAATTTCAGGATGGTCTTCGTTCAACCATTCGGTGCGGACATGAATTTCAAGCTCCCCGATCAAGCGGGAGAAGTTGACCAAATCATCCTTGGACATGTCCTGCGCCCGGAACAACAGCAGTTCATAACGCAGCCAAAGGGCTTTGATCTGGGCCAGATCCGCCGATGAAATGCCGCCACTCAATTTGACGTCATAAATCTCGGCGCCGAAACAGTCATGCAGTTCGCGTGTTTGAAAACTTTTTTCTACCATTTTTAACTCTTCATTTCCTCGATGATCGATTGGGTCTGGGCTACCCGGCCCCAAAGCCGTTCAAACGTGCCCTCAAATGCGGATTGCATTGCGTCACTGCATGTGCCGGAGGCGTCCGAAGCCAGCACAACACCAAAACCGCGATCCGCGGCTTCCATGCCGGTCATGCCGACGCAATTGTTGGTGGACACGCCGGTGACGACGACCGACTCAATGTCATGTGTGGTGAGGTAAGACCCCAGCCCGGTTGAGGCGAAGCCGCCCATTGTGACCTTGTTGAAGACCGGTTCATCGGCCTGCGGTGTCAACTCGGCAACAATTTCATGCTCCTTGGTGCCTTCATGATTATTCGTGGCCTCGTAAAACCGGCGCATATGGGCCGGTGCGTCGCTGTAATCGGACATGACGCTGCCGACCGTCAGATAAATCACCTTGGCTTTGACCTCGCGGAAACAGGCCAGCAGTTTCTGGTTGTTGGGGATGACAAGGTTCTCAATACGGTCAAAGCGGTATTGGGCGCTGTCGAGACGGCCCTGGTCGCCCAGCATTTTCCCCAGCCCATGGGTGCGGCTGCCACTTGCATATTGCATATCCACCACAATCAGTGCTGTACTTTGTGGACATAGGTCAATCGGGCGTGTGAATTCATCTATGTATGAAGCCATAAGTTTACTCTTTTAAATAGTCCGTACCAATGTAATATAGTTGATAGTGCGCTGTGCGCAAGCTTAGTTTTGGGAGGTTTGGCAAAATGAAACTTTTTTATTCACCATTTCACACATTTGTTCACAAGGTTCTGGTCACGGCCCATGAATGCGGGCATTGGGATGATCTCGATCGTGTCGCGACGTTTCCGTTCAAAAACAATGCCGGTGAGGATTGCGGGGACGCTTATGACATCACACCCATCAACCCGCTGGGTAAAGTGCCGACCTTGGTGACCGATGAGGGGCAGCCGATCTACGGCAGCCAGGCCATTTGCGAATATCTGGATGCCACATCCAAGGCTCATAAAATGTATCCCGAACCCGGCCCGGCCCGCTGGGATGCCGTCAGCCGTCTGGCGTTGTGCGACACCATTTTCGAAAACACGGTGCAAATGGTGATGGAGCAATGGAAGCCGGAGAGCGAATGGAGCATGAACCTGTTTGAATGGCTGTGGCCGAAATTCAACCGGGGTCTGGACAAACTTGACCGGGATGCGGAAAAGGGCTGGGCGCAATTTGATGTCGGCCACGCCTCGATGCTCCATGCAATCAGCTATATCGGTTTCCGGGCCGAGTTTTATGAGGCAAAAGACCCGATCTACCCGAATTACGATTGGCGCGAAGGGCGCCCGGCCCTGTCCGCCTGGTATGATGAGGCGATTCAGCGCCCATCCGTGCAGTCGCATTACAACAGGGATTTCGAAGGTGATGACAGTGCAGAACGCTGCCAGCAGGCTGTCCGCGACTGTCTGGCGTTGGCGGAGAAAAATGCATGATTGATCTTTATTTTTGGCCGACCCCGAACGGTTATAAGGCCAGTGTGGCGCTGGAGGAAATGGGTCTGGATTATGACGTCAAGCCCGTCAATATCCTCAAGGGGGACCAGCATGAAGAGTCCTTCCTGAGGCTCAATCCGAACAACCGTGTCCCGACCATTGTTGACCATGACGGGCCGGGCGGGACGCCGCACACGGTTTTCGAGTCCGGTGCCATACTGATTTATCTGGCGCGGAAATCGGGGAGATTTCTGCCCGAGGATCCGGTCGAGCAGTCGGTTGTTCTGCAATGGCTGTTTTTCCAATGCGCCAATGTTGGGCCGATGTTTGGACAATGCGGACACTTCAAGGGCTATGCGCCAGAAAAGATTCAATATGGAATCGATCGCTACTTTAATGAAACCGTGCGGCTTTACGGCCTGATGGACAAGGAATTATCGACCCGGGACTATCTCGCCGGCGCCTATTCCATTGCTGATATGGCCACCTATCCGTGGTGTGCCGCAAAAGTGCGGGACCTGCATGAGATTGACCTCGGGGATTTCCCGAATGTCAAAGCCTGGGTCGAACGGCTTGAGGCGCGCCCGGCCGTGCAGAAGGGCATGGCGGTTTTGGCTGATGTCATGAAAATCGGCAATCCCGATGAGGATGCTCGCGAGGCTTTGTTTGGCAAAAAATGATCTAAAGGCCGAGCGGGCGGCGGCGCAGGGGCATGACCAGCCCTCCGCTTCACGGCAGGGCTTACGGCGCGGTTTCTTTCTGCCCGGCATGGCCATGGGGGCGACCATGGCCGGCTTTGGCACATTTGCGCATGATATGGGCATCGGCTTTGACCTTGCCATCGCCGCAACTCTGTCCACCTGGAGTATGCCCGGCATGATGGTGTTTGTGACGCTGTTATCCGCCAACGCCGATATGGTGCTGATGTTTGTCGCCATTGCCTTGGCCAATATCAGGACATTTCTGATTGTGTTGTCCTCGGTCACGCTGATGGACTTCAACGGGCAGAAGATAGGGTTTTTCCGTCAGCTGTTCCTGGCCCAGTTTTTGTCACCGACCAGCTGGACGGAAGTCGCGGCCGCCCAAAAGCGGTTTCATGCCCCCGGTTTGCTGGCCTATTTCAAGGGAATGAGCGTTTCCCTTGTGCTGATGGTCGTGACGGGGGTGACTCTCGGCTTTTTCCTGCATCCCTTCATTCCGCTATGGATGATGGCCATTCCACTGTTCATTATGCCGCTTTATCTCAGCTCACTGGTCCTGTCCGTCCGCCATACACCCTATCTGGTTGCCGCGCTGACCGGCGGCGCCGTCGGGCCAATCAGCTACCCGTTCGCCGGGGAGTGGAGCATTTTGCTTGCCGGCGCTGCAGGGTGCGCGGCGTTGGCCCTGCATGAACTGATTGTCAAAAGGATGCGCGATGAGCGGACCGTCTGAGCATTGGGTGTTGCTTGGTGTGGCGGTTGCCGGAACATTCATCTGGCGGTTTCTTGGTGTTGCGTTGAGCCGTTACATTGAAACCGACAGTAGGGTGTTCATCTATATCAATTCCATCGCCTATGCCATGATCACCGGCCTGATGTTCAGGATTGTCGTGTTCCCGTCCGGGGCGCTGGCGCATACGGCCTTGCTTGACCGCGTGTTTGCCTTCACCCTCGCCATGTTGGTTTGCATGTGGAAGCCGGAAAAATCGATTTACGGCGTGATTATCGGACTGGCGGTGTTCAGCGCTTTGGTGGTGCGGCAGCACTGGTCAGCTTAACAAAATCACAACCGAGATGATGATCAGGACAATACCGACCATTTCAGGCCGGCTGACCTTTTCCTTGAAAAACAGGCTGCCGAAAAGAAGACTGAAAAGGATCTCGACATGACCGAGCATCCGTACCGGTGCAACCCCTTTTTCATTAAAGGCGAGGAACCACAAAAAAGTGGTGACGGCGGCAATGCTGCCGGCCGGCAGGCTTTTCCAGCCGCTGCGCAGACATGCCCGCAGCTCATCCGGCGCATAGATCCGCAGCCCGACACCCATAATGATGGTCTGAAGGCTGATCGCCAAAGTGGATGCCAAAATGGCGCGGTCCAGAAACGCCAGTTCCGGCAGGGTGTCCATGGCCAGCCTGAACAGCACCGAGCAAAAGCCGAGGCAGAAGCCGGCGGCCAGACCCAACATGACGGAGTTGATTTCAAACCGGTCGCGCCAAGGCAGACGCCCGGCATTTTTGGACAGGGTCAGTAGGGCGACAGCGAACAGACCCAGCAGGATGGCCGCCACGACATTCAGTCCGGGCAAGACGGCCAGAAAAATCAACTCAAAAATGCCGGCTTGAATGGCGTCGGTTTTGGACAGGGTGATGGAGGTGGCGAAATTGCGCTGTTCAAAGGCATGACCCAGCAGGATGGTGAACAGAATCTGGATCAGGCTTGCCGCCAGCAGCAGGCCATAAAACTTAATCGAAAAGCCGGTCAAATCCGGCACAGGGTCGACAACAAGGAACAGCAGCAGCCAGGCAACAGGTATGCCGAAAACAAAGCGGACATAGGCGCTGCCATAAAGGCCGAGACCCTCGCGCTGATGTTTTTGTATTACGGAGCGAAGGGCTTGCCCAAGACCTGCACCCAGCGCGGCAAAGACCCAGATATGGGGTTCAAAAAGAAGCGCAAGGCTGTGCAAAAAAACTACCCGGCCTGCTTGGGGTCAGCCGGCACATCATCTTCGGCGCACCCTTTGGTGCAGCACCGGCCGGGTTGTTTGTCCTTAGATGGGCCTTGCCCCAGATCCAGGGCGCTGCGGTCTAGCAGGGACTGGACCAATTCAACCCGGTCACGGACAGGATAGTTGCGCAGAATTTCCATCCGCATGGCCTCCGGTGAACCGCCGCCATGCAGGCTGATGACGGAATACCAGCCGCCGGTTTCTGAGGCGGTGATGTCTTCAATGAAGCGTGCGACATTG
Source organism: Parvibaculales bacterium (assembly GCA_049890195.1). Taxonomy (GTDB): domain Bacteria; phylum Pseudomonadota; class Alphaproteobacteria; order RS24; family RS24; genus JAYQKL01. The sequence goes on along the minus strand of JBMHBY010000003.1, from coordinate 60,041 downwards.
GCGCGATGTTGGTAGGGGATGTCGGCCCGGCCCCGCAACAGATCAGACAGCATCGGGGCTGTTTCCGGATTATGGTCCTCATCCGGGGTCGGCAGGGCGACAACCATGCCGCCTGACACGTCATGAGCCAGACGGTGCATGTCGTAAATCTGGTTGGCCAGCAGAAGCTTGCCGATATTGGCGTAAATTTGTTCCGGTCGGAATGTGCCGGACGGGTCCTCCTCGGCATAGGTTGAGGAGGCGATGCCGCAGGCATAAAAGCCTTCAGTGATTTTGATCAGTTCCACCATTTTGTCGCGCAGGTGATGGGATTTTTCAAAATCAAGGCCATTGGCCTCAGTAACCAGTGCACCGGCCCCGATCAGCAGATCCCCGAAACCGGCCCTGGCCCCGATGCAGCTGTGCCGGTGATGGGTTGCATAATGGGTGGTCATGATGTGGGCTTCTTCATACTCACCGTTGATGAACACCCGCTCCATCGGCACAAACACATTGTCAAAATGCGCGACCGCCACGGATTGCGCGAATTTGGCGCTGAACGGGGCGGCGGCGTTGCCCGGCCGGCCGGATGGGCGGGTGACGATGGTCAGTCCGTCAGCATCAATCGGCACGGCGCAGGAAATGGCGAAATCCTTGTCTTCCTCGCGCATGCGGTGGCATGGCATGACCAGCAGTTCATGCATGTAGGGACCGCCGGTGATGATGGCTTTGACGCCGGATATGACCACTCCGTCCGCCCTGCGCTCTGTGACATGGACAAAGGAAAGCGGCTGTTCCTGATCCGCCGGCTTGCGGCTGCGGTCGCCTTTGCCGTCGGTCATGGCAACGCCGATGGCGAGGTCATTGTCCTGGGCGTGTTGAATGTAGTTTTCGAGGCGGGCCAGGCTTTCATTGCCGGTGCGCGCGCTGATGCGGTGACATGCCTCCCACAGTCCGTTGAAGGCGTCTTGTGTCAAATATCGCTGGGTGCAACCACCATATTGGCAGGTCAGGCGGATGGCTTCGAGCTTGTTGATCAAATCCTGCCGGGATTTGTTGAGCGTCAAAAAGCGGTTGGTGGGCCTGCCGTCCAGCCCTTCACCCACCATGATTTTCTTGTAATCTTCCACACGCGCGAAATCATAGGTCAGTCCGGTGGCGTTGATGCCGGGTTCGAGTCTTGGCTCATCAGCCACGCTATCAATTTGTTCGCCGCCCAAAAAGACACGCGGAGAGCGTTGTCTCAGGGATTCGCGGTATTCTTCTGCTGACATAAACATGGTGAACCTCAATATCTGGACATTCAATATAAGTTAATATATACGTTTGGAAAATCTGGAAAAGTCCGTACCAAAGAGTTTTGACACATGGAACAGCAAAAATCAACCGATAGTCCCACCACAACACTCGAAGCGCTTGAGGGCCTGAAAGTCCTCGATCTGGCGACTTTCATCGCCGGTCCCTACTGCGCCACCTTTCTGGCTGAATTCGGGGCGGATGTGGTCAAGGTTGAACTGCCGGGCAGCGGCGATCCGGTGCGTAAATTCGGAACCATGACGGATTGTGGTGACACGCTGGTCTGGTTGAGTGAGGGCCGCAACAAGCGGTCCATCGAGCTGGACCTGCGCTCCCCGGAAGGCGCGGACACCCTGAAAAGGCTGGTGGCGGAAGCGGATATTCTGTGTGAGAACTTTCAGGTCGGTACGCTTGAAAAATGGGGTCTGGGTGCCGATGTGTTGCAGGCCATCAACCCGCGCCTTATCATTGCTCGCGTGACGGCTTATGGCCAGACAGGGCCATTGAGTGCGCGGCCCGGTTTCGGCCGCATCGCCAATGCGTTCAGCGGGATTTCCTTTTTGTGCGGCGAGCCGGACAGTCCGCCGGCCTCACCGGGGACCGCAACATTGTCGGACTACATGTCCGGGGTTTATGCCGCTTTGGGCGTGTTGGTGGCCCTGCAGGCCCGCGAGAAGACGGGACGCGGCCAGATTGTTGACATCGGACTTTATGAGAGCATTTTCCGGATTTTGGACGAATTGGCGCCGGCCTATCAACATAAGGGCTTTGTGCGCGAGCGTATGGGCGCCGGTACGGTCAATGCCGTGCCGCACAGCCATTATCCGACCAAAGACGGCAAATGGCTGGCGATTGCCTGCACCAATGACAAGATTTTCGGCCGTCTTGCGAAAGCCATGGACCGCATGGATGTCACGGGAGATGGAGATTTCGGAACCATCCAGAAGCGCGAGGCCCGGCGTGCCGAGGTGGATGCTTTTGTCACCAACTGGACAACCAGCATGGACCGTGATGACATCCTGAAAATCTGTGAAGCAGAAGAGGTCCCATGCGGGCCGGTCTATAGCATTGACGAAATATTTGACGATGCCCAATATGCCGCGCGCGACAACATCGCCTATGTTGAGGATGACCGGGCCGGCACTCTGGCGTTGCCAAATGTGGTTCCGCGCCTGACCGATACGCCGGGCTCCATCAAATGGGCGGGGCGTGCCCTGGGGGCGGACACCGCAGAGGTTCTGTCGGACTGGCTGAAGGGCAAAGCCTAGAGTTTTTTGGCCTGGCGTGCGAGGTTCAGCACGGCGTGGGCTTTCTCGACAATCGGATAGTCAATGAAATAGCCGTCAACCTGAATAGAGGCGGAGCCGTCCGCTTCGGCGGCGTCAAAGGCCGCGACGATTTTTTCAGCACGTTTGATTTCCGTCTCACTCGGCATGTAGGAGGCATTGACGCGTTCGACCTGTTTGGGGTGGATCAGCAATTTGCCCTGAAACCCGAATTTGACGCCGGTGGCGACCGAGGCCGCAAAGCTGTCTTCATCCGCCAGATCAATGTGCACCGTGTCAATCGGAGCTTCGAGATTGTGCACGCGGGCGATGTGAATCATGCGGCTGCGCGTGTAGGCAAGTTCAGCCTCATCCGGGCTCCATTTGATGCCCATGTCGCGGGTAAAGTCCCCGGCTCCGAAAGAAAAGCGCCGGATGCGGGACTGGACGGCGCATATTTCATCAAGATTGGCAAGCCCCAGTCCCGTTTCGATGATCGGCATCAGGTCGATGGACCCATGCGGCAGGTCACGCTCCTGCTCGTATTGCCCGACCATATAATCGACGGCATAAAGCTCCTCCGCCCGTTCGATTTTGGGGATCACAATGCCGTCCAGCCAAGGGCCGACCACCGCGTCCAGATCACGGAAACAAAATGACGTGTCTATTGCATTGACACGGACATAGCCTTTGCAGGGGCGGTCATTTTTGAGCGCTTCGACAACAACCGCCCGCGACGCCGCCTTGTCCTTTTCGGCACAGGCGTCCTCGAGATCAAGAATGACGGCATCAGCGCCGTAATGAAAGACTTTGGCAACCTTGTCCGGATGATTGGCCGGGACAAAAAGAAAGCTGCGGATCAGGGACTGGGTGGTGCTGCGCGGGGTTTCGCTCATGGTTAAGTGCTTCTGTTCAGGTTGATGGAATAGGTGAAAAGGCCGGCTGGATGTTCACTGACGGAAACCTCAAACAGTTTGCCGTCCTCATCGACATAGCGACGGATAATGATCATGGCGGCGCTGCCGTCCTCTACATTCAGCGCCTTGCTTTTGCGTTTGTCCAGAATGCCGGCAAAGATTTCCGCATTGATGTCCTTAGCCCTGACATTGAAGGTCTCCTCAATCAGGCGATAGATCGGGGTGGAGGTCTTGCCAAGTTTCCCAGCGATGCCGGCGATGTCCTGCGGCACATAAAGATCCGTCCAGCATACGGGGGTGTCCCCGTTCTTGTAGCGGATCGTTTCAATATGTGTCCATTCCTCACCCTGGTTGGTGTCAAGGAAACGCGCCATGGCATGATCAAGGGTCATTTTCTTTTTGCCCACTGGCATAAGGATTGTGTCGGCGTCATATTGCAGAAAAGCGTCAAGCGAGTTCATCTCCTGAACGAAGGATGCCTTTGGTTTGGTTGACGTCACGATCGTGCCATGGCGCCGGCGCCGGCTGATGAAGCCTTTTTGCTGCAGTGTCTCCATGGCGGCGCGGATGGTGAAGCGACTGACCTGATATTCTTTTGCCATGACCTCTTCAGTCGGGAGTTTGTCACCCACCTTGTATTTGTTGTTCTCGAAGTCATTTTCGAACAGCGTCGCGATTTCCTCATATCGTGTCATTAATTTTTTTCTCCCTGATTATTTTTAATAGTTGATTAATTGGTCCGTATCAATGAAAGTATGGAAATAAATCGCTGCAAATATACAAACTCAAGTATTAGCAAATTTGATGATGATGAAAAAGGAAAGAAAATGATTAGAGTTGGCGTTGACGTTGGTGGCACTTTTACGGACCTGATTTTGGTCAATAATGATGACAGCCTCAAAGAGCCGCAAGTGGTGGTGCATAAGCTGCCCTCAACCCCAGAGGATCAATCAATAGCCGTTGTGGACGGCATCAAACAGATTTGCGACATTGCCGACATCGCCGCAGAGGACATCGACCTTGTTCTGCACGGCACTACCGTGGCGACCAACATCACCCTTGAACATAACGGCGCCAATGTCGGCATGATCACGACAAAAGGGTTCCGCGACATCATGCATATTGGTCGGCTGCAGCGCCCAGAAAACTTTTCACTTCATTTCGATGTGCCTTGGCAGTCCAGACCATTGGTGCGGCGACGCAACCGTATTGCCGTGACCGAACGTGTCCTGCCGCCAGGCGGGGACATTGAGGTGGCGCTGGATGAGGATGAGGTGCGGGCCGCCGTTCTCAAGCTCAAGGAGCAGGGGGTGGAGGCCATCACCATCTGTTTCTTGTTCTCTTTCCTCAATGATGCGCATGAAAAGCGCGCCAAGCAGATCGTCCAGGAAATCTGGCCGGAGGTTTATGTTTCCTGCTCCAGTGAGGTGGTGAACATGATGCGTGAATATGAGCGTTTCTCGACCACAGCCATCAATGCGTTTGTCGGGCCGAAGACGTCAAAATATCTGACCAATCTTGAGAGCAAGCTCAAGGATATGGGCATGAAGGCGGGATTGCGGATCATGCAGTCCAATGGCGGCGTTTCCACTGTTCCCGCCGCCTCTTCGCGCCCGGTCTCCATCTTGATGTCCGGTCTCGCCGGCGGGGTCGTCGGGGGGCGTTGGGCGGCCAACATGTCGGACGAGCAGAATGTAATTTCCATTGATATTGGCGGCACCTCCGCCGACATCAGCGTGGTCAACAACAACGCCATCAAAATCAAGAACCCGCGAGACTGCTATGTCGGCGGTTATCCGGTGCTGGCCCCGATGATGGATCTTGTCACCATCGGTGCCGGTGGCGGATCGATTGCCTTCATTGACACTGGCGGCGCCTTCCGGGTCGGACCGCGATCTGCCGGGGCGACCCCCGGGCCGGCCTGCTACGGGCGCGGCGGCACTGAACCGACCGTGACCGACGCCAATCTGGTGCTTGGGCGCCTGGACGCCAAATCCCTGGTCGGCGGCAGTCTGGAACTGGATTATGACCTCGCCTACAAGGCTATTGACGAGCACATCGCACAGAAGCTTGGCATGAGTGTTGAGGAGGCCGCGCTGGGGATTCTCGAAATCATCAACGCCAACATGGCCATGTCAATCCGGGCCAACTCCGTGGCACGGGGGATTGACCCACGCGAGTTTGTGTTGTCGCCGTTTGGCGGGGCCGGTCCGCTGCACGGGGTTGCGCTGGCTGAAATCATCGGCGCCAAAGCCGTCATCGTGCCGCCGGAGCCGGGCATCAATGCGGCCATCGGCATGTTGCTGACGGACACGCAATATGAATTCTCCGGTACGCAAATCAAAAACCTGTCGAACCTGACGGACGATGATTACGATAAAATCAACGCCACGTTGAAACAGATCCGCGCCCAGGCACTCGACCAGCTGACGCAGGACGGTTTTGACGAATCTGATCTGCATTTTGAGTTGATCGCCGAATGCCGCTATGTCGGGCAGGGCTTTGAACTGCGTGCGAATATAGACAATTACCCTGTCACGCAGGACAACCTTGCCGAGCTGCAACAGGCTTTCCACAAATCGCATGAGCTTGAATACGGCCACGCCTTCCCCGATCAGCAGGTTGAGATGATCACCCTGCGCTGCCTTGGAACGCGCAAAGCCGAGCCGCTGGTCTGGCCTGAGGCGGCCAACGCTTCTGGCGGAATTGAGGGGGCCTTGCTGGGTTCGGCGCCAACCACTTTCGCCAAAGGCGAGCAGGTTGACACCCCGCGATATGATCGGTCGAAACTGTCAATGGGTGACAAAATCCAGGGACCGGCCATCATTTCACAACACAATTCCACAACCCTTGTCCCGCCAGCCTACAGCGCTGAAATCAATAAATTCGGGAATATTGAGATACGCGCTGAAGCGTAAAGGAGAGAAACATGTCACAACAAGTCGATCCAGTCACATTGCAGGTCATTGACGGCGCATTGCACACCATCGCCGCAGAAATGGGGCATGTGCTCTACCGCATGTCCTATTCCTCCATCATTCGGGAAAGCCAAGACCTTGGCGCCGGGCTGTTTGATGCAGAGGGCAACACATTGTGCGAGTCTGATACCTCGCCCCTGCACATCGGATCCATTCCGGGTTATCTGCGCGGCATCGCCGAGACCATGTCCGGTGAATGGAAACCCGGCGATATTGTCATTCACAACCATCCTTATTACGGTGCCAGCCACTCCCCCGACATTTGTGTCGTGATGCCGGTGTTTTTTGATGGCGAACTGGTCGGCTTCTCAGCCAATACGGCCCACCATGTTGATATCGGCGCGGCCACACCAGGCCTGATCATTGATATTCCGGATGTGTATGCTGAGGGCATGCTGTTCAAGGGTGTCAAACTCTATGAGGAGGGTGTGCGCAATGAGGCCATCTGGAAATATTTTCTCGACAACACCCGTACCCCTTATCTGGCCGAGGGTGATATTGAGGCGCAAATCGCCGCGGTGAAACTCGGTGCCAAGCATTTTCTGGAAATGTTCGAACAGTATGGCAAGGAGACCATGCTGACCTCATTTGACCAGCTGATGACCTATACCGAAAACCTGATGCGGGCGGAAATCGCCAAGATTCCGGACGGTGAATATCGTGCCGAGGGGTTTCTGGATGACAATGGTCAGGACCGCGACAAGACGGTGCCGGTCAAGGTCTGTGTCAAGATCAAGGGGGACTCGGTCGAGGTGGACCTGACCGGCTCGGCGGAACAGGCCCCGACGGCCATGAATGTGCCGTTTGACGGCTCCACCAAACCGGCGGCGTTCTTTGCGTTCCGGGCTTTGCTGCTTGACCCGGCCGTCCATGATGTGCATCTGCCGGCCAATGAAGGCTCATTCCGCCCGATTTCGGTCACGGCACCGGAGGGCACCATCTTCAATCCGCGGTTCCCCGCCGCCGCCGAAGCCCGCTTTACACAGTGTCAGCGCATGATTGACCTGATCTACAAGGCTTTGGCCGATGTGCTGCCTGAAAAGAGCACGGCCGGCAATTCCGCGTCTTTGAGCTTCATCTCCTTCTCGGGCATTCTGCCCGACAGCAATGATTACTGGGTGTTCCTTGAGGTCAATGGCGGTGCCTATGGCGGACGTCCCGAAAGTGACGGGCCTGACAGCATCGACAATCTGATGGCCAATGTCCGAAACAATCCGATCGAGGATCTGGGCATGCATTTGCCGCTGATTTGCGACCGCTATGAACTGCGGGACGACATCCCGCCGGGTCCGGGCAAAACCCGTGGTGGCATCGGGCTGGTGCGGTCACAGCGCTTCCTGACCGACGGCATCATCACCCATGAGTCGGACCGCCATCTCGACACCCCTTGGGGGCTGTTTGGCGGCGGTGAGGGCGCGACCGGCAAGGTTGAGGTGTACAACATCGCCGACCCCGGAAACCGTGACAGCCTGCACGCCAAGTTTTCCGGCGTACAGGTCAAGAAAGGCGATGTGGTTGAGATCAGCATTCCTAATGGTGGCGGCTATGGCTCACCGCTTGAACGGGCGCCCGAACAGGTGCGGGATGATGTGCTGGACGGGTTCTATTGCCGTGACCACGCCAAAGAGGCCTATGGTGTAATCTTGAATGAAGCATGTGACATTGACGCTGACGCGACCGCGAAACAGCGGGCACAGATGCAGGCGTAACGAAGAGAGGTTTTGAAGATGTCTGAAAGAAAAGTTCTGGTCGTCGTACCATTCCCCCTAGATGAAATCGGCATGGAAAACCGGCGTCTGCAGCTGGCCTCCGTCGAAATCAGCCCGGATATCACATTTGACTATCGAGGCGTCAAGGCGTCACCGGCACTCTATGACAGCCAGCATGATTATGTTTTGGCGGACTTGTCCATTCTTGAAGCCGGCATGACGGCACAGGATGAGGGTTATGATGCATTGTGCATTGATACGATGAGCGACTCGGGCATGAATGCCCTGCGCTCCGTCCTGGATATTCCGGTCATCGGGCCGGGTCGGGCAAGTTTCCATACGGCGTTGATGTTTGCGGATAATTTCTCCGTGATCACGCAATGGGACCCTTGGAAGAACCTCTATAAGAAGACCCTGCGTGAATACGGGCTGGAGCACAAATGTGTGTCGATCAAGTCCATCAACGTCCCGCCGGATGTCTCCAACCTGCTGGGCGGCAAGGAGGAGGATGTGTTCCCGAAACTGCTGGCCGCCTGTGAGGAAGCCATTGACGAGGGCGCGCAATCGCTGATGCTGGGATCAACGACCATGCACCAGAGCCATGCCTGGCTTGCCGAGCGTGTCAGTGTGCCGATCATCAATCCGGGACCGCTGACCTATAAGCTTGCAGAATTGGCCCTGGACCTGAACCTGACGCACAGCCGTCCGGGGTATCTGAAGCCCAACATGTTCATGGGCGACATGATTACGGCCATGCTTGAGGCCGGCGCGAAAGTGCAGCAAAGCGAGTAAACCGCAATCAAGCAACGTTAACCAACAGAAAACCCGGCAGATGGACTGCCGGGTTTTTTGCCGTTTTGGTTCAGGGAAGGGCGGCGACCGCCTCAATCTCAAATTCAAGCTCCGGCAGTGCCAGTGCCGACACTTCCACAATCGTGTCGGCCGGATAGGGCTTGGTGAAATAGGCTTCCCGCAGGGCAATAATCTTTGGAAACTGGCTCATGTCCTTCATGTAAATCGTCACTTTCAGCACTTGAGACATGGAACTGCCGGCGGCCTCCAGAACGGTTTTGAGGTTTTCAAAAGCGGTTTTGGCCTGCAGGTCGAAATCGCCTGCACCGACAATATTGCCCTCCAGATCCAATGCCGCCTGACCAGAGACAAAAACTAAATTGCCATAGCTGATGGCCTGCGACAGGTTAAAGGCCTCAAACGGGTCTGGATCCGTTTTGACTTGCTTGATTTGATTGCGCGACATTTTTCAACTCCGGTGTCGTGTTTTTATCAGGAAAATTGGAAACGATTATTGTTGTCATTCCTGTCCTGAGGTTACAGTATTTATGGTGATTTAAACAATATTTTGGGCTCATGCGAGAGGGGGTTAAAAATGGATCTTGTAGAAATGGAGCGCATCAAGCGTGTGAAATACAGCTATTGCCGGGCGATTGACAGTTGCGACTTGGCTGTGTTGGAGCGCATTTTCACCGAGGATGCCAGCATTGATTATTTCGGCGGCAGCTATCGCTTTTCCGCGACCGGGCGGGAGGAAATCCTGACCGCCATGAAATACGCCTTCCATGACAAGCTGGTGTCCTGCCACTCTGTGACCATGCCGGTGATTGACATTGTGTCCCCGACCACCGCGACAGGCCAGTGGCGCTTGGTGGATTACGCGATGAATTTGGCCGAAGACAATAAGGTGACGGTCGGGGCGTCGGAGTATGTTGACGAATACATGCTGGATGATGCGGGGAACTGGCGCATCAAAAGCTCACGCTATACACGTGTGTATGAGCAGGTGTTCCTGCAGGACAATCACAATCTGACCCATTACCAGCTAGGCGGCGGACATGTGCCCGGCCCGTTCACCTATGTTGAGGAATAGGTGAGGGCGCGGCCAGGGTCGTGACCGACCTATTTTTTGATGCCGCTCATGATCAACCCTTCATAGCGCTTGGAATAAGGCGGCAGATTGATCAGGAAATTGCGGAACCGGTCGAGCGGCTGATGCACAACGGAACGGGCGTTCGACATTTCCTCAAAGCCGCGATAGCCGCCGATGCGCCCCATGCCGGACGCGCCGGTGCCGCCAAACGGCAAATGCGGGTTGGTGCCCGACTGGATGCAGTTATTGTTGACGACCGCCGAGCCTGAATTGCAGATGCTCAGGAAATAATCGATATTGTCCTTGTCGGTGCAATAGACGTAATAGGCGAGCGGGTTCGGGCGCCGCGAAATGATCTCCGGCAGTTCCTCACGCTCCTTGAAGGTCATCACAGCCAGCACAGGCCCGAAAACCTCCTGCTGCATGATGTCCATGTTCTCACTGACATTTGTCAGAATGGTCGGTTCGATGATCCGTGACTCGGGGAAATTGTTGCCGCCGAACGCAACCGTCGCCCCTTTGGCAACGGCATCGTCAATCAACCCGACAATGCGTTGGTGATGCCGGTCATTGATGATGCAGTTCATGTTTTCGGAGTTTTCAAACCCTGCCCCGGTGGGGTTGTACTGCTCGACCATTTTGACCTTGAGCTTTTCGACAAGCTCATCGGCCACACTTTCATGGGCGACGACATATTCCGGCGCAATGCAGACCTGGCCGGCATTCATGACACGACCCCAGGACAGCTTGGTCGCGGTGTCGTCGAGATTTGCCGATTTGTCGATGATGACCGGTGATTTGCCGCCCATTTCAAGGGTGATGGAGGCGAAATGGTCGGCGGCGGCCTTCATGACCAGAGCGCCGACCGTATAGCCGCCCGTGTAGTAGATATGGTTGAAAGGCTGGGCCAAGAGCTCTTGTGCAACAGCTGCGTCACCCTGAAAAACGGCGACCTGCTCGTCGGTGAACACCTCATTGACGATATCCTCAACAACCTGCGCCGAATGCGGTGCCAGCTCTGACGGCTTGATGGCGATGGTGTTGCCGGCGGCAATCGCGGCAATGGCCGGTATGAAACATTCAGCAATCTGCGCGTTCCAGGCCGACAGGTTGAGCACCACACCTTTTGGGTCATGGCGGATTTCGCAGCGTTTGCCCATGGTCGCCAGGGAATTTGGCACCTTTTTCGGCTTCACCCATTTTTTCAGGTTTTTGGCGATGAAATCGATTTCCCCCTTGATCATGACCAGCTCGGCGGCGGCATCCAGCTTATGGCTGCGGCGCTCCAGCTTGGCGGCGGCGAAAATCTCTTCCTGATGGTCAACCAGCGACTCCCAGAGTTTCCTTAAAAGGGCGTTGCGTTCGGCCGCAGATGTCGTCCGCATGGCGACGGCGCCGGCTTTGAGTTTGGCGAATTGCGATGTGATGTTGCTCATGATTTCCTCGGCACCTTAAATTCGTTCTGGATGATTTTCTCAAATGTCAAAGCCGGCAGAAGCTTCTGGAACAGCGTAAACCCTCTGACATCCTTGCCGACCATGTAGCTTGGCTTCCAGGTTTTGACTTTCAGAAGGTCCAGCACGGTGTTGACGATGTATTCGGGCTTATTGCCTTTCTCGACAATATTGCTGGGCAGCACCTTGGTCGTGCATTCCTCAAGATAGGGTTGATAGACCTCTGCCACTTTCTTGGGGATTTCACGCCAAAGGTTTTTGGTTGTTTCATAGGGGTCTTTGGTCATGTGGGTATCGACCGAACCCGGTTCGATGGAGGTCACCTGAACGCCGAAACAGGCCAACTCATGTCGCATCGTCAGGGTCATGCCGCTGACGGCATGTTTGGACATGTTGTAAAGCCCGGATCCGGGAGGGTTGGCGCGCACCGCGCCCGAGGCGTAATTGATGACCCGGCCCGGTTCGCCGCGGCGGATGAAAGGCAGAAAAGCCTGAACGACCCGCACCTGCCCCCAAGTGTTGACCTCAAACATGAATTTGCCGCGTTCTATGTCGCAACCTTCAATGACCCCGATACCCATATTGGCGATGCCGGCATTGTTGACCAGAAGATCCAGCCCGCGCCCGTCCAGCAGCTTGTCGACCTCCTCCGCACTCTTGTTGACCGAGTCAGTGTCGGTGACGTCCTGCTCAATGGCTGTGACGCCGTCATGTGGCACAAGTTCGGATGTGTCCGCGCCCGGAACCACACCGGCATAGACCTCCCACCCGCGGTCGGCCAAGGTTCTGGCCATCAGTGCACCCATGCCCATGGCCGCGCCGGTGATGAATGCTGTTTTTTTGTCAGACATTTTCTACCCCTCTCATATTTCCCTGGAAACTCATTAGAAATAATTTCCGAACTCCGTTCAGAAAAAAACATAGATGCGCGTCTGTCAACCGTTTTCCCCGGCAATTATGGATAACTCCCCATAAGGGCGGATTTATGTTTCTGCACTTACGGGTTTGATTTCCTTCTTGTCTCCGCGTGCTTTCGTGCCTAAGCTTTTTGCAGGTAATGGGAGGGGAATGATGAGCGACAGCACAAATCGAACGGCCTTGGTGACGGGCGCATCAGCGGGCATTGGCCTGCACTATGCCAGGGTATTGGCCGAAAACGGGTTTGATTTGGTTCTGACGGCGCGGCGCAAGGACAGGCTGGATGAATTGGCGGCGGAATTGACAGCCGCCCATCAGATTGCTGTGCATTGTTTTGCCCATGACCTCAGCGACCCGCAAACGCCGCAAAAGCTGGCCGATGATATAGAGCAGGCCGGTTTGCAGATCGATTTTCTGCTCAACAATGCCGGCTATACAGTCCCGGGCGGTTTTGACATGGCCCGCTGGGAGGCGCAGGCGGATCTGCTTCAGGTCATGCTGACGGCCCCCAGCAAATTGGTGCATATTTTCGGTCCGCACATGCGCAAACGCGGATATGGACGGATTGTCAATGTTGCGTCTGTGGCCGGTCTCATTCCCGGTGTGCCCAACGGCACGCTTTACGGGCCGATCAAGAGCTATGTCGTCAAATTTTCACAGGCTTTGTACAGCGAATACAAGCAGTATGGCGTGCATGTGCAGGCCCTGTGTCCGGGCTTTGTGTATACGGAGTTTCATGATGTGGCCGGCAACCGTGCCATCATGGACAAAATGCCGAAATATATGTGGCTGGATGGCGACGCAATCTGCCGGGAGAGCTTCCGTCGGGTCATGGACAACGCAGGCCCGGTTTATGTGATGGGCGGGTTCTACAAAGCGCTGTGCTATCTCGTCAACCTGCTGCCCCTGCGTTGGAGCATCGCCATGTTGTCGCGCCAAAACCGCAATGAGTCACCCCTGCCACAGCACATGCGCAACGACCTTTGACACCTGCCCGGAGGAGACCGCAATGGACCAAAATGCCCAACTTCAACGCCTGCTTGACAAGGATGCCATCCGTGATTTGGTGCAGATCTATTGCCGCGCTGCGGACCGGCATGACCATGAGTTGATGCGCTCGCTTTATCATGAGGACGCCTATGATGATCATGGCAGCTTTTTCAAAGGGGCGGCGATGGAGTTCATCGACATGCTGCCGGAAATCCAAAAGCCGATGGCCATCCTGCATCACAATGTGACGACCCACAACATCCTGTTTGACGACAGCCGCCCAGATTATGCCGAGGGCGAGACCTACATCATCGCCTTCCACAAGGTGAAGCCCGAACCGGAGGCTGCCGGGTTTGATGTGCTGATCGGCGGGCGTTATTTCGACAAATATGAGAAGCGGGACGGCGTGTGGAAGTTCCTCAGCCGGTCAATCGACGCCGACTGGGTTTATGTCAGTGACCCGTCAGCGGTCATGCTGGACCACCCGATGATTGACGGGGTGCATATCGGGGTGCCCGGAACCGCTGACCCGTCATATGAACTGCTTAAACTGTTTGCGCCCGGACCATTCAAGCCGTCGGGGGACTGATTTCCGAACGCCGTTCATATAAGACTCGCCAAGTCCGGATTGCAGTCATATACTTTTGGGAACATGTTGCGGAGGGCAGGCATGTCTGGGACCCAGAATAAAAAAACGGTGGAAACGTTCATCAGCTGCATGTCGCAAGGCGATGTGGAGGGGTTCATAAACCTTTATCATGATGATGGCGGGGTCTGGACATCCGGGGAGACCCTGATTTCCGGTGACACCTCGAAAGCCGAAATCAAGGCGTTTGCAGGGCAGATTTACGAGACCTTCCCGGACGGTCTGAAGTTCACAATCACCGGCATGACGGCGGAAGGGGACCGCGTGGCGGTCGAGGCTTTCAGCGAAGGCCGGCATGTGTCCGGCCAGATGTATCGTAACCAGTACCATTTTCTGTTCCTTTTCAAAGACGGCAAGATATTCAAACTCAAAGAGTATATGGATACGGAAAAGGTGACGGATATTCTCTGCGGCGGGCAAAGACCGCCGCAAACAGCATAGGAGGCAACAATGAAAGTGCTTATAGCAGGCGGAACCGGTCTGGTCGGTGCGGAAACGGCACGCCTGATGCAATCAAAAGGTCACAAGGTGACGTTGATGTCGCGCAAACCGGCAACAACCGGCGTTGCGGCGGATTTCCCTCATATCAGCCATGATTATGTCAATCAGGACGCCGATCCGGCCATGTTTGACGGCTTTGACGCGCTGGTTTTTGCAGCCGGCGCTGACATCCGTTATGTGCCGGAGGGGGCTGACCATGATGAATTTTACCTTCTGGCAAACGGTGAGCGGGCGCCGGCCTTCATGGCGGCGGCAAAAGCCGGTGGCATCAAGTCGCTGGTGCATGTCAGCAGCTTTTATCCGCTGGTGTCGCCGGAAAAGATTGAGACCAACACGTATGTCCGCTCGCGTCACCTGACCGATCAGGCGGCGCTTACGCTGGCGGATGACAGCTGCAAGGTCTGTGTATTGAACGCCCCGTTCATTCTCGGCACCGTGCCGGGTGTGCCGGTCGAGCATCTGCAATTCATTGTCGGTTATGCCGCCGGGCAGATGGAGGGCGTGCCGCTGTTTGCGCCGCAGGGCGGCACCAACCATATTTCCAGCCTGTCCTGCGCCGAGGCGATCCTGGGTGCGCTGGAGGACGGGAAAAACGGCAAAGCTTATTTGATCGGGGATGAGAACCTCGATTGGAAGACCTATTTTGAAATGTTCTGTGATGCGGTCGGCAATCCGCAGGATCTGCCTGTTTTGGCTGACGAGCATCCGCTTTTGCCGGACGCCATCATGTTTGCCGGCCGCAATGCGACGGTCAGTTTTGAACCTGAAAACGGTGAGTTGGGTTATGGCCGCAACCGCATCAAGGACACCATCAGGCAGGTTGTCGCGGCATGTCAGGTACAGGCCTGACGTGAGTCGTCTTTAGGAGGGAGTGACTTTCAATGGGTAAATTTTCAGAAGCCGAGGTTAGGGCCGCCGCAGAACGGCTCATATCGCATCACGACCAGGCGTCCGAGGTGACGGACTGGACCTTTTATGTCGATGAGACCTATACGGAGGATGCCGAGTACATTTGCGAGTATGCCGGTGTGCGTGTCACCAAGGCGGTCGGTCGGGCTGAAATCAAGGCGACCCATTATGGAGATGATATGGGCGGGTTTGAGGAATGGACCTTCCCGTATGAGGGCTATGCGATCAACGGCGACAAGATCATCACCCGCTGGTGGAACCGCGGCCCCGGGCGGCGTGAAAACGGCGAGTATTTCCAGTCGCCGGGCGTCTCGTTCATCACCTATGCCGGCGACGGCATGTTCTCGCACCAGCACGACATGTTCGACCTCGGCCATCAGATGCGGATCTGTGACGATCTGGAGGCGGCCGGCCTGCTCAGCCCCAAGCTCAAAGAGGGTTGGGTCAAGCCGATGAAAAAACTGCTGATTGAAAGCCTGCAAAGGAATTTGGACTAGACCATGTCCACCATCAAATACCGCAAAACCCTGATTGCTGTCGCATCCCTGATTGTTCTTGTGGGTGGGTATATCATCCTGGGCAACATTACCAAATATCCGCTCGACAAGTCATTGGAGATCCAAGCGCCGACCTCGGTAAAATCCAGCCCGGCGGAATATGCATTCGGATTTAACCCTGGTTTTGACTACAGCGAGGCGCGGACACCGTGCGCCGAACAGCACCCGACCAAAAAAGCCTATTTTGGTGACTTGCATGTGCATACTGCCTTGTCGGCGGATGCCTACCCCGACGGGACGCGGCTGATGCCCAGGGATGCCTACCGCTTCGCCAAAGGGAAGCGCGTGGTGTTGCCGTCACCGGATGGTGGGACGGAGAAATCCCTGCAGCTGATGCGCCCGCTTGATTTTGTGGCGGTCACGGACCATTCCGACACGTTCGGTGAGGGGTATATCTGCCGCACGCCAGGGGCCTTTCCCGGATATGACAGTGGTTTGTGCCAAACCTTCAGGGCCGGCGGTGAAAAAGGGGTTCGGGTTTTCATGAGTGAGGCCGCCAAGCCGCGCCCGACACGCTTTCCCGAGGTTTGTGGAGAAGACTTTGCGGACTGTGTGGAGGCTGACAAACGCGTTTGGCAGCAAATTATAGACGCTGCGGAAGCGGCCGATGACAAAAGCGCGGCCTGCGGGTTTACGGCCTTTGTCGGCTATGAATATACGCGCAGCACCAATGCCATGCACCTGCACCGCAACACGATTTATAAAAACGCCGCTGTCCCTGACCTGGCCGCAACCGTGCGCGAGTTCCATCGCCCGCCCGCCCTGCTGTCCTTTTACGAGGAGGTGTGCCGCAACGGTATGGAGGACTGCGATGTGCTGTCGATACCGCACAATTCCAATATTGCTGGCGGCAATGCCTTCAACCCGCGGGAGCTGGAAGGCTATTCGGCCGCAAGTCAGGATGCCGGACGCCAGCTGCGGCGGGCTTTTGACCGGCTGATGGAAATCACCCAACACAAAGGGACGTCCGAATGCCTGAACCGGGTGACCGATATTCTGGGGGATGTGGATGAGCTGTGTGATGTCGAGGCGATCCGCCAGCTTGGGGATGAAATCACCACAATCGAGTATAGTGGCTACACGCCGTTGATTTTCAAATCCAACAGCCCGGAATGTTCCGATGCTGATTTTGACGCAAGCGACAATTTCTACAAAGGCTATTGCCTGTCGTCGCGTGACTTTGCCCGCGGCGCCCTGCTTGAGGGCTTGGTTGAGCAGGCTCAGCATGGCGTCAACCCCTACAGCTTCGGGTTTATCGGCAGCACGGACACGCATTTGGGAGCGGCCGGGCATGTGGCGGAGGATAATTGGCACGGTCATATCGCTTATGAAACGACGCTTGAAGGCCGTCTGGAGGAGGCGGCGTTGGGGCGGTTTAACCGGCTGGTCTCAAACCCGGGCGGTTTGGCCGGTGTTTACGCGACCGAAAGGTCACGTGATGCAATCTTCCACGGCATGAAACGGCGAGAGGCATTCGCCACATCCGGTCCGCGCATTGAGCCGAGGTTTTTTGCCGGCACGTTTCCGGCGGACATGTGCAACCGGGCGGACGCGCTGGAGATCGCCTATGCACAGGGCACCCCGATGGGGTCGGAACTGCCTGCACAGGAGCAGGGGGTCAGCTTTTGGCTGGAGGCCAGACGTGACCCGCTCAGCAACCCGCTGGCGCGGCTGCAGTTGATCAAAGGCTATGTGGACGCGGACGGCGCCAAGCACGCCGAGGTCATAGATATCGAGGGCGGTGGCGGCGACCGTCTGTGCGCGGTCTTCACAGATCCAGATTATGACCCGTCCGTGCCCAGCTATTATTATCTGCGGGCCGTCGAAACCCCCTCACAACGCTGGAGCGCGCAGCAATGTGCGGACCAGCCTGATGCGCAACGTCCTCAAACCTGCACCAACACCATGCCGGACATGATTTATGAAATGGCCTGGTCCTCCCCGATCTGGTTTACGCCGGAACAGGCCGCCCGTTTGGAAAAGCAATAAAGGGTTTTCATGAAAGACAGTTTGCAGAACATTTATGACCGGTTATACGCCCATCGCCTGAAATCCGTTCTTTTGGTTTTGGTGCTGGTGTTGGTGTTGTCTTTGAACAGCCTGCCCGGGCTTTTGGTTTCGACGGCGACGCGTCTGGATGAAGGGGTTGGCTATGACTCAGTGGTGGCGGCGTTGGGGGCGGCTGGCGCTTATGTTGAAGAACAGACCGAGCCGGGCAGTGTCGACCGGGCCACCGGATACCGCTATGCGCTGCGGCGGATTGAGATGCTCAACAATCTGTTTCTGGCCGACCATGGGCCGCAGGCACCAATCATTTCGCGCTGTCCGTCGCGGCTGTGCAAATACGGCTTTGACAACCCCGACACGACCTACAATATGGTGTATCCGCTTTCCGGACGCTATGCCTACAAGGTCGCCGGCAATCGGGGCACGGTCGCCTACATCACCTTTCAGGTCATGAATATCGGACCGGGCGGCTTCAATGCCGGCGGAACATTGGAGTCCGGTGGTCTGGTTCTTGATGAAAACGGCGATTTTGAGATTCTTCTGGCTGCGGAAAACCCCGACAATCACCCGAACTTCATGCCGATTATGGCTGATGGGGGGGCGCAGCTCCTGATCCGGCAGCTGAACACAGACTGGCTGACCTCGGTCGAGGCCAGCCTGCGGGTGGAGGTGTTGTCCCCGACACCCGATACACCTGAATACCCGCGCATTTTTGACATGGAGATGATGTCCAAGCGCGGTCTTGGCTACGGCATGGTGGTCCGCAACCAGATGCAGATCTGGCGGGACGTGATTGCCAATGCACCGGTCAACAGGCTGGAGACAGGCGCCAAGCGCTCCGGAAATGAGGATGGCGGCTTCCCGACCAATTTCACGGCGACCATGCAGTATCAGGTTGATGAGGACGAAGCGGTCATTCTGGAAATTCCGCAGTTGGACGTCGTTTACAGCAATATCCAGTTGGGAAACCTTTGGGGCGAGTCGTTGGATTATGGGTCGCGCCTGGTCTCCTATAACAACGCCCAAGCCCATTTGGATGCTGACGGTGTTTACCGTTATGTCATCGCCATGACTGACCCCGGCGTTCCGAACTGGCTGGACGCCAGTGGTCACCCTCGGGGCGGTGTTTTCACCAGATGGCAGTCGCCTGACGGCCCAGTTCCAAAGACCTCGGTTAAACGGGTGCCTTTGTCGGAATTACGGGACCATCTGCCGGAGGGCCACCCTGTGATGAAACCCAAAAGCCGCGTTGCGCAGTTGCGGGCGCGCCGCGCCGCCTATAATCGCCGGCTGAACCCGACCGATATGCGTTGAAATCGTCAGCCCTGTTTGGACAGATGGGCGTTCAGGTCCGTGAACATGTCCTGGTAGAATTTGCTGTGCATTCTGGAGCCGGTCAACCAAAGCCCGAAATTTGACATCAGGCTGTTGCCTTTCACGCGGCAGTCAAAAGCGACGCGGGTTCCTTCCCCCTCAGGCGTGAACGTCCAGACGCCGGTGCCGATCAGATCCCCGTCAATATAGCTTTCCTCAATCCGTTCATTTTGAAGCATTTTGTCAATCCGCCGCGTGAAGCGGGTCAGCACGCGCTTTTCCCCGACCGCGTGGCGCACCAGAGTGCCTTCGTGCACGGGGCTGTCCCCCTCCACCGTACAGGCGCATTGTGCAAACCAGCTGTTCATTCTGGCGTAATCGGTGATGACGGCGTAAACAGCCGGCGGTGCGGCATGGATATAGGCGTCGTCAATGACGGAAATCGAGGCCATGGCCGGCGCCTAAAGGCCATAGCCGCCGGCGACAGAAATCTGCTGGCCGGTGACATATTGCGCCTTGTTGGAGGCGAGAAAAACAGCTGCGTGGCCGATTTCCTCCGGTTGCCCCCATCGTTTCAGGGCCAGACCCTTTTGAACCTCCTCGACCCAGACATCATCGAAAACGCCCTGTTCGCTCAGTTCCAGGAACATGCCGGCCTCAATGACCCCGACCAGCACGCTGTTGGCGCGGATATTGAACCTGCCCTCTTCGCGGGCGATGCCCTTGATCAGGCTTTCATTGGCGGCTTTGGGCGAGACCGACAGGTAATCGCGTTCGGGGAAACTGTTTTCACCGGCGGAGCCGAGATGCACAATCGAGCCGCCGCCCTGTTCCTTCAGATGCGGCAACAGGGTTTTGCAGGCATCAAAAAAGCCGTGGACCTCGGTATCAACGGCATTGCGCCACTGCTCGCGGGTCGACTCGGAAATCAGCACCTGTTCCACAAGCGGCCCGGCCCCCCAGACCATTGTGTGAATGCGGCCATGCGCCTCAATCGCTTCCATGACCGCTTTTTCCAACGCGGCGGTATCCTTCACATCACATTGGTGGAGCGTGGCTTTTTGCCCGCAAGCCTCAATGTCCTTGGCAAGGTTTTGGGCGGTTTCCTCCCGTGAACGCCACATAATCGCGATGTCACTTCCGGCTTTGGCGAATTCCTTGGTGACAAACTGCCCTATGCCGCCTGTTGCGCCAAAAATAAGTGTCGCCCCCTGTGGGAAAAGACTGTCCGACATTTCTCCATCTCCCGTTTTTGATGAAACGCTCAAGGTTTGAAAACCCTGTCCCCTGAGCTTTCAATGATTATGAGTCCGACGTTGTTTGTCAACCCTGCCAGCGGGGTGGTTTCAGGGCTTTTTTGTGTTGTTCCCTGTTGGTTAGCTTTGTAAGATATTTCGGGGGTAAAATCATGAGCATTTACATAATTGCGCAATTCGCAATCCACGACCGTGAACTTTACTCAAAATATGAGGATGGGTTTATGGACGTGTTTGAGCAGTTTGACGGACGGCTGTTGAGCGTGGACGAAGCGCCGACCCTGCTGCAGGGGGAGTGGACGGCAACCCGTTGCGTTTTGATCGAATTCCCGTCCAAGCAGTCGGCAATGGCGTGGATGACGTCTCCGGCCTATCAGGAAATCGCCAAGGACAGGCTCGCCGCCAGCACCGGCAATGTGATTATGGTGAACGGATTGGAGGACCAAGTTTCATGACAATTTCCTGCCGTACATTTGAAGTGAAAAAGAATGATGTGACAGCGCATCGCTTTGCAGATGAGAAACTGGATGCCGCCGCCTTGGCGCCGGGACAGGTTTTGCTGGAAATTGCCCATTTTGCCCTGACTGCAAACAATGTGACCTATGCCATGTCCGCCGACATATTCGGCTATTGGGATTTCTTTCCGGCTGAGGACGGTTGGGGCCGGATTCCGGTTTGGGGGTTTGCTGATGTGATGGCTTCGCAGTGTGAGGGGGTGGAGGTCGGCCAGCGCGTATATGGTTATCTGCCCATGGCCACGCATCTGATTGTTGAGCCGGGCCGGGTGACGGCGCAATCCTTCATGGATGTGGCGGCGCACCGCAGTGAACGCGCCCCGATTTACAATCAATATGTGTTCACCCATGCTGACCCGTCTTACAGCCCGGACAAGGAGGCTTTGATTGCCCTGTTCCGGCCTCTGTTCTCAACCTCTTTCCTGCTCGACACATTCCAGGCGGAAAACGATTTTTTCAGTGCCGAAGCTGTCGTGCTTTCCAGTGCCTCCAGCAAAACCGCCATGGGAACGGCCCAGCTTCTTTCCAAGCGCGACGGCATTCAGGTTATTGGCCTGACCAGCCCCGCAAATTGCAGTTTTGTCGAAACTTTGGGTTTTTATGACCAGACGGTCGCTTATGAAGACCTGGAGGGTCTGGATGTGCCGTCCGTCAATTTCATCGACATGGCCGGAAATGCCGGGCTGGTGTCACGCCTGCACAAACATTTTGGGGATCGGCTACAGGACTCCTGTATGGTCGGCATCACCCATTGGGACGCCGGGGGTTCATTGGATCCGGATTTGCCCGGCCCCAAGCCAAAAGTGTTTTTTGCACCCGCCTATGCACAGGAGATGGTCAAGCAATGGGGGGCGGACGGTCTGCAAAGCCGGATTGGTGTCGCTATGGAGCGGTTCCTGTCTGACTTGGGCAGCGGACTGGAAGTGCGGGACAATTCCGGCACAGATGCATTGGTCGCGCTGTTTGAAAAAG
Organism: Parvibaculales bacterium; assembly: GCA_049890195.1. Classification (GTDB taxonomy): domain Bacteria; phylum Pseudomonadota; class Alphaproteobacteria; order RS24; family RS24; genus JAYQKL01. The sequence goes on along the minus strand of JBMHBY010000003.1, from coordinate 37,973 downwards.
CCTTGGCCAACGGCATTGATCCGTCGCAGGGGCATATGGTCACATTAAAGTAATCCGGTGGATGGTCGTCACAGCCGCCGGGAGTTCCAACGCATAAGGGGAAGATTATGAAAACTGAAATCACTGAAATGTTCGGCATTGAGCATCCGATTATCCAGGGCGGCATGCATTATGTCGGACTGGCCGAAATGGCGGCAGCGGTGTCCAATGCCGGCGGTTTGGGCATCATTACGGCGTTGACCCAGCCCTCGCCGGAAGCCCTTGCCAATGAAATTGCGCGTTGCCGCGACATGACTGACAAACCGTTCGGCGTCAACATCACGTTTCTGCCGACCCTGACCCCGCCGGACTATCCGGCCATCGTCAAGGCAATCATAGACGGCGGCGTCAAGGTTGTTGAGACCGCCGGACGCAACCCATCTGAAGTGCTGCCGCATCTCAAGGACGCCGGTATCAAGGTGATCCATAAATGCACATCCGTCCGCCATTCCCTGAAGGCGCAGGATATTGGCTGTGATGCGGTTTCCGTAGACGGTTTTGAGTGTGGCGGACACCCCGGGGAAGATGACATTCCCAACATGATTTTGCTGCCCCGTGCCGCTGATGAGCTGGACATCCCGTTTGTCGCCTCCGGCGGCATGGCCGATGCCCGCTCCCTGGTTGCAGCGCTGTCCATGGGCGCGCAGGGCATGAACATGGGCACGCGGTTCATTGCAACCAAGGAGGCGCCGGTCCATGAGAACGTCAAGCAGGCGATTGTCGCGGCCAGTGAACTCGACACGCGGCTGGTGATGCGCCCCTTGCGCAACACGGAGCGGGTGATGACCAATGAGGCCGTTGAACGTCTGCTTGAGAAGGAGCGTGCACTCGGTTCTGATCTTAAGTTTGAGGACATTATTGAAGAGGTTGCCGGCGTTTACCCGCGCATTATGCAGGAGGGGGACATGGATGCCGGTGCGTGGAGCTGTGGCATGGTCGCCGGCCTTATCCATGATATTCCGACCTGCGCGGATCTGATCAACGGCATCATGAAAGAGGCGGACGAGATCATCAATGCCCGTCTCGTCGGCTTTTCCAAGGCATCTTAGGCAAACGGAGGGGAAACCATGACCAAACAAGTTGAATTTTATTACGATTTCGGCAGCCCGAACAGCTATCTCGCCAACCAGGTTTTGCCCGGTGTTTGTGCCGAGCACGGTGCTGAATTGGTGTATCGCCCGTGTCTGCTCGGGGGCATTTTCAAGGCCACCGGCAATCAGGCACCATGGCTGACTTTCGCCAATGTGCAGCCGCGTCTTGATTATGACATGATGGAGATCGACCGTTTTGCCAGAAAACACGGCCTTCATGATTATAAGCTGAATCCGCATTTCCCGCTCAACACGCTGATGCTGATGCGCATGGCCTGTGCGGTGGAGATGAGCGGCGACCTGGCCGGCTTTATTGGCGTCACCGAAAAGGCGATCTGGGAGCAGGGGCTGAAAATGGATGAACCCGATATTGCCGCGAAGGCGCTGACGGATGCCGGCCTTGACGGGGCGGCATTGGTGGAGCAGGCGCAGCAGCCGGAGGTCAAGGAACGCCTGATCAAGAATACGGAAGAGGCGGTCAACCGCAAGCTGTTCGGCCTGCCGACCTTTTTTGTCGGTGACGAAATGTTTTTCGGCAAAGATCGGTTGCGCGACATTGAGGATGAAATCAGCATCAGCTGATATGCCGGCCGTTTATCCGGCATGCCGTAGAGCCTGGAAAATGTCTCCCCGGCTGCGTGATTGTGATAGTCTGAGCACGGCGTCTGTGCTTTGACGGGGTGCCGTTAGTCAGGGAGATGGCAGTGGATCAAGCAAATCATTATGGTCATTTTATCGGCGGCGCATTTTGCGACCCGGCCGGTCAAGACCATATTGTCTCGATCAACCCCTGTGATCAATCCGTTGCGGCGCGCATTGCAAAGGGGACGGCCTCTGATGTGGACGCCGCGGTTGAAGCGGCCCGCAACGCCTATGATGAATGGGCGCAGATGCGTCCGCTGGAACGGGGGAAAATCCTGATCAGCGTCGGCCGCGCCCTGGAGGCCGAGGCGGCGCGGTTTGCCAGACTTGAATCGATTGAGATGGGGCAGCCCGCCGCCGCCGCCCTTGGGCCGATACTCGGCGCCGCCAATTATTTCCAGTTCTATGGCGGGCTGGCGCCGAGCATACACGGGGACACCATTCAGGTCGGGCCGGCGCAGCACAGCTACACGACCCATGAGCCCTATGGTGTGGTGGGGGTCATCACGCCGTGGAACCTGCCTTTGAACCAGGCTGCACGATCCACGGCACCGGCCCTTGCCGCCGGCAATGTTGTCGTTCACAAACCCAGTGAAATGACGTCGGTCACGGCACTGGAGTTTGCCGAACTCGCCGTCAAAGCCGGCCTCCCGCATGGGGTTTACAATGTCATCACCGGCTTGGGCGCTGAGGTTGGCCCGCCTCTGGTGTCCAGCCCCGCAGTGGCGAAAGTCGCCTTTACAGGCTCAATTCCCACCGGTCAGGAGATTGCCGGTGTCGCTGCAGACAAAATCATGCCGGTGACGCTGGAGCTGGGCGGCAAATCCCCGTCCATTGTGTTTGAGGATGCTGATCTTGATAAGGTGCTGCCCTCGATTGTGGCCGGTTGCCTTGGCAATAGCGGGCAGGTCTGTTTGGCCGGCACACGCATCCTGATACAAAAATCAATTTACGATGAGGTCAGTGCCAAATTGACGGCGGCATTTGAGGCCATGCCGGTCGGCATAGACAATGATTTGCCGACGCTGGGCCCGATCGCCAATGAAATGCAGTACCGTAAAGTGCTGGATTATTTTGCGGTTGCCGAACAGGACGGGGCAACCCTTTTGACCGGTGGCGGCAAAGCGACCGGCACGGGTTTGGAGAAAGGCTTTTACATCCAGCCGACCCTTTACGGAGATGTCAGCAATGCCATGCGGATCGCCCAAGAGGAGATTTTCGGTCCTGTCGGCGTGTTGATCCCGTTTGTCGATGAGGCAGAGGCGGTCGCCATTGCCAATGACATCCAATACGGGCTGGCGGCCGGCATATTCACTGAAAATCTCGGTCGCGCGCATCGCGTGGCGGCACAGGTGCAGGCCGGCCAGATTTATGTGAATTATTATCTGGAGCCAAGCATCGAACACCCGCTTGGCGGGTATAAAAAAAGCGGGATTGGCCGTGAAAAGGGCATGATGGCCCTGAAACAATATACCCAGGTCAAGAACGTCATCATGAATCTGGGGTGACACCGCAGTCCGGCATGTTTTTTCACTTGAACAGCCTGTTATTCTGGTGTAAATGATAATCATTCGCACCAGGAGCGCATAATGTACGTTTGCATTTGCAATGCCATCAATGATCAACAGGTCAGTCAGGCCATAAGCCGTGGCTGCAAATCGCCGTTGGACATATATGCTGAATGCGGCCACGAGCCGCAATGCGGACGCTGCATGGAACGGATGTGGGAGATGCTCAAGGCGTCCCCATCGGAAACCTACCCGGCGGAATAATCAGCCCTAAGCGCCGTCTCCCGTACCGATTTGTTCCTGCAGATAATTCTGCAATCCGGTTTTCTCAATCAAGCTTTGCTGGGTTTCAATCCAGTCAATGTGCTCTTCCGTATCATCGAGGATTTTCTCAAAAATCTCGCGGGTGATGTAATCCCGGTCGGCTTCGCACAGCGCAATCGCCTCTTTTAGACAGGACTGGTTCAACATTTCAACCGACAGGTCAGCTTCGAACATTTCCTCGACGTTCTGGCCGATTTTCAACAGGCCCAGATCCTGAAGGTTGGGCAGACCCTCCAGCATCAAAATGCGGTTGATGATCATGTCGGCATGGTTCATTTCGCCAATGCTTTCATCATATATTTTTTTCCCAAGCGCCTCGAACCCCCAATCCTTCAGCATGCGGGCGTGCAGGAAGTATTGATTGATGGCGGTCAGCTCATTTTTCAAAATGATGTTGAGTTGCTTAATGATGTCAGGATTACCTTTCATGGTATTTCTCCTTGGCAAAACGAAATTTGTCTCATCAAAAGTATAGGCTTTGGGATTTGAAAAATCAAGTTTTTTAGAATTCTTCTAAGTTATAAGATTGCAACGCATTAGCAATTACAGGCCGGCTTTCACCCATGAAAAAAGGCGCGCCCGGGTGAGCGCGCCTTCTTGATTTCAGTTGGAAACGCTTAGAACTTGAATTGACGTTCAATCGTGAAGTTGAAGGTCTCGGATTCCACATCATAAAGCATGATGTTGGAGTCAGTTTCACGAACCATATAGGACGCCGTCATTTTCCAGTCTTCAAACAATTCATGGATGAAATCACCCTGGAATGAGTAGTTCACGCCCATAATTTCAGACTCATCAGCGCGCAGACGCGGGTTTGAGGAGACTTTCAGCAAATAATCAGACTCGCTGAAATTATAAAACGCGTTGATTGTGTGACCCTGAAACGGCTGATAATAAACGCTGGCGCTGTAGCCTTCCGTGTCACGGCTCGTCCGCGATTTGGCGGCGTCAGTGTCAAGACGGGCGCGACGTTCGGCGTAATTGACCGAGGCCCGCAGGAAGAACACATTGAACACCGGCATCAGCACACCGGCGGTGTGGGAAACCTTGTCTGAGTCATAAAGGTCTGCGCTCGCGGTGTTGGAGTGGTCAAGCTCCGAATAGGCGACATTGTAGAAGAAGCGTGTGCCTTTTGTCAGGCGACGCGTATAGGTCGCTGACAGGGACATAAGCTCGACGTCGGAATTCACGTTCACGGTGGAAGCCGGGTCTGTGCCAAGGGTGAATGTATTGTTGACCTGGTTGACCTTGGAATAACCGGCGCCGACATCCAGATCATTCAGGCCGCGGGTCATACGCAAACCGACGGAGGCGGATGTGGTGTTGGAGTCCGTCTGCACGGTATTGTCACCATTGTTGAAAGCGCGTTGGGCTGAAAAGTAGATATAATCACGCACATCATCACTGAATTTGTACTTGCCGTTGACGCCGACCGTGGCGTTCATGATGGTGTCGCTCAGCTTGCTTTCCCGGTCATTGATGATGTCGGTATAGTCAAACTCGGCAACCGTACCCCCGGTTGATATGGCTTCGAATTTCCCACCTTCAGGATAGCTGTTGGCGTTGTCCGTATCCCTGATTCCGAAACGGACAAAAGCCTTCATTTCGAGTGGTTTGTAGGCCCGATCCAGACGCCGCAGCATGGCATTGATGCGGTTCAGCTGGTTGGCCGGAAGCGGCAGTTTGGCCAAGGTCTGCAGATCCTTGACCGATTCCTTGCCACGGCCCATTTTGATCAGGATTTGCGCGCGCATCAAGCGGGCGTCCAGATCAGCGGGTGCCGCACGGATGACGCGTTCGGAGGCCGCCAGGGCTGCCTCAAGGTTATTCGCCGCAAGCTGCTCAAGGGCGAAGGCGCGGTTCAGTTCGACATTTCTAGGCTGTGAGAGGGCCTCTTGTTCAGTGACGGCCAAAGCCGGGCCGGCAAAAGCCATGCTCAAAGCCACCAAAGGGGCTGAAAACTTTAAAAATTTCATGATAACTCCTGGCGCTCAAGGCGCTGTATATAGATAGGCTGGCGGCCTGACATGATTGACAGGCCGCCTAAAAATGGATTTGTTGATTATCCGCCGGTTGCGCTACCAGCACCAGATGGGTCCGGCCCGCCGGTTGCGCCACCTGCACCAGATGGGTCCGGCCCGCCGGCTGCACCACCGGCACCTGTCGGGTCAACACCCTCAGGGATTTCTCCACCGAGATACTCGTTGATCAACTCGTCCTGGGCTTGTGCGTCGAGCTGTGAAAGTTGCTCAAGGTCCAGTTGGGAAATGTCATCGACACCAACCGCGTCAAGAATATTGGCGAGTTGTTCAGGGTTTTCAGCCCCCTGAATTTGCAGTTCCTGACGGAAATACCCTGCAATGCTTTCCTGACCCGCCGCAGAGAGCTGCTCGTAGTCCCGGGCCGGATCGAAATCCGCGCTGCCGGCGATCGCCTTGTCGGCATCGGACAGGGTATTGAATGTTTGCAGGATGCGCAGGGCTTCGTCACCGCCGAGATCGCCGGAGGTCAATTCTTCTGTGATCATCTGCTCCAGATCAAAGTCAAAGCTTTCGGAATTGGCTTCGACCAGTTCCACGAGCTGACCAACTGTGTCAGCTTGTTCCTGGGTGATGACACCGGCTTCAAGGGCTTGGCTGATGGAGGCCTGATCCAGCGCGAAGCCGACATCGTCTGAAAACCCGCCTTCCATTTCAATGCCTTGCTCAAACTGAGAGAATTCAGCTTCAGACATGCCGCTGATTACATCTTCAAGTGGTGCAATATCGCCCATGGGGTCACCCATTGGGCCGTCCATCGGGCCGGCTTCAACCACGGGCGGAAGATCCCCACCGCCAAAAGCTTCATCATTGGTGAATGTTTCGCCGCCCAGACCATTGTCTGAGTCAGACGAAATGGCCGCCTCATTGCCGCCGAAGGCGTCGGATCTGCCCAGAGCCTCATTTTCAGCATCCTGAGCCATGGCCGGCAGCGTCAAAAGGCTGATGGCGCAAATCGTTACTAACTTTTTCATAATCAACTCCAAAAAATATGAAACGCAACATCCGAATTTATAACAAAAAAACAGGTGAAAAGAAAGGTGACGCCTGTGTCATTTTAAGGATGATCATGCTTTGTTGCATAATTGTAACAAAGGATGCCCGGCCACTTTCCGCTTGGGCTTTTGGCTCTGGAAAAGCTAAACTGACACAGTTGTCGCGGGCCGCACTAGACCGCGATTGGTGTTGAGAGTGGACATATGCCGACATGGAAAGAATGGTTGCAGGAACTGAACCGCCGGGGCCGGGGGGCGTCCGAGCAAGGCGGTGCAGATAAAGTCAAGAAGCAGCACGCCGCAGGCCGGCTGACGGCCCGCGAACGTCTGGACAAGCTTCTCGATGACGGGAGTTTTCTTGAAATCGGCCTTCTGGGGGGCGGGGCGCCACCGGCCGGTGACGCTGTCCCGGCGGACGGCCTGATCGGCGGATACGGGACGATTGACGGGCAGTCTGTCCTTGTCATGGCTGAGGACTTCACCGTGAAAGGCGGGTCCATCGGGCATGTCGGGGCCGCCAAGCGTCTGCGGTTCGCCGAACTGGCCTTGCAGGAAAACAGACCGTTCCTCATGCTGCTGGAAGGCGCCGGTGAAAGGGCGGACAACGCTTTGGAGCGCTATCCGCGCACACCGAACGATCTGCAGATGTTGACAAAGTTGAAGGGTCGTGTACCGGTCGTATCGGTTGTCCTGGGGGCCAGCGCAGGCCATGGTGCCTTGGCGGCGGTGTTTTCCGATTATGTGATCATGACCCGCCAAGCGGCCCTGTTTTCCGCCGGGCCGCAACTGGTCAAAGCGGCGCTCGGCCAGACAGTGACACCGCAGGAGCTTGGCGGCGCCGGGATGCATGCCACCATCAGCGGGATGGCGCATGGCTTGGCGGAGGATGATGTGTCGGCGTTGGACATGGCGCGACAGTATATTGGGTATTTCTGCAACCGACGGAAAGAAGGCCCATTGGGGGACGATGCGGCGAAGGATTTGCTCGACATCATTCCGCCCGACCTGATGCAGCCCTATGACATGGCCGATGTGCTTGCAGAAGTCTTTGATCAGGGGTCGGTGATGCTGTTGCAGCCGGATTATGGTTCCTCCATAAGCACAGCTCTGGCCCGCCTTGACGGCCAAACGGTCATGGTGGTGGCTTCGCAGCCGGCTGTCATGGGTGGGGCAATCACGAGGGAGGCGGCCGGCAAGGCGGCGCATTTTCTCGAAACCGCAGGGGCGTTCGCGCTGCCTGTTGTCTTTTTGTGCGACACACCCGGCGTCATGCCGGGCGCCGAAGCCGAACAGGCCGGAACCCTGAAAGCCTCCGCCGCCTTTTATCGTGCACAAGCCGGGCTGACCGGGCCAAAACTGCATGTCACATTGCGCAAAGCCTTCGGCTTCGGCTCATCTCTGATGGCCATGAACCCGTTTGACGGGCAGACCATGACACTGGCGTTTCCCAATGCGTCGCTAGGGGCGATGCCGGTCAAGGGCGGGGCGGACGCCGCCGGCCTTGACGAGGCTGAGGCGCAGAAGCTGGCTGAGTTGTCGGCTGGGGCCTGGGCCGGGGCGGACAATGTGGCCTATGACCGTGTGATTGACCCGCGTCATCTGCGTGACGAGCTCGTCGCCGCCCTGCGCCATGCACATTATGCGCAAGGCGGCGCGAGTTAAGTCAGCTCCCCGTCAAAAATCCAGACTGGTGCGCAGGATGAAATTGCGGCCGGGTTCCGGCAGCAAATCCTTTAAGGCACTGCTGTGATGGCGGATTTCCTCATTGGTCAGGTTTTCCGCCTGAAGCATGACGGTCAGGCCGGAAACGCCCTCCGGTGTCCATTTCAGACCCGCGTCGAGTTTGACATAGCCGTCTGTCGGCATCTGGCTGGCCGGAACACGGGTCTGCCGCTCGGCTGCAATGACGTCAAAGCCGGCATCCCAAGCACCCTTGCTTGCGGCAAAAGAGACTGTCAGCTTTTCGGCAGGAATATACAGCAACGGCGTGCCGTTATCCTCTTCGCCGCGCAGATGCGCATAGCCAAGCTCGGTGCGCCAGTTGCCCCAGGCGGCCTTGCCGGTTAAAGTGTAGCCGATTTCCAGACCGGTGATTTCCGCCTTGCCCTGGCTGTAGGCATAAATGATCTCATCACCGGACAACTGACCGCTGTCTTTGAGGAAGATGAAGCTGTCATAATCGTTCATGAACAGGGCGGCCTTGATGTTGCCGTGTCCCCATTTTGCCCGATAATACAGCTCAGCAGCCACAGACTCTTCAACATCCAGATTGGCATCGCCGCGCTCATAGCGCCTGACGGCGGCGTGCATGCCGTCTGCAAAAAGCTCGGTCGGGGCCGGCGGGCGCTCGCTCCACGACAGGGAGCCGCCGATCAGGCTGTTGGCATCCGACTGATAGCCGATGCCGGCGGACAGGTTGATGGTGTCGAAGGATTTGCTGGTCTGGGCGGTGTCGTAGCTGGTGCTGTCAATCCGTGCCGCCAGTTCCGTTTTCCAGTCACCTGACGAGAAGCGCTCAATCAAATGCAATCCGTAGTCCTCCCGATCAACAGAAGGCAGAAACGCCTCATCTCCGCTGGTCTCCAGCTCTGCTGTGCGCACTGAGGCGCCAAACAGACCATCGCCGCCTGCCAAGCCGGCATAAGGCATATCAAGTTTGATTTCAGCCTGCTGTTTATCAAACTTTGTGCCGGCCTCATCGCCTTCGAATTCGGTATGCGTGTAGTCCGTATAACCGAATTTCAGGCGCAGCGGATCCGCCCCTGCCTTGAGGTCATACTCATAAATGAGGGTGGCAAAGGTTCTTTCCATGTCCAGGCGAACGGCGCCCTCTTCCTCTTCATGGCCGTGCTCCTCGTCATGATCCTCGTCATGATCCTCATCGTGATGCTCTTCTTCATGGTGATGATGGCCCGGAATGCCGAATTCCTGCGTGGTTTGTCCGACATTCAAAACCCAACGCCGGTCACTGCCGCTCCATGCCAGACCGGCCTTCAGCTCCTCAAGACGACTGGATGTGTTTTCCGCATCCTGCTCCGCATCAATCCCCGTTTCGCCTTCAGAGGCCAACTGTGCGGTGCTCTCGGCATGGGTGGGGATGCGGATGTTGCCGCTGTCGCTGTAAAAGCCGGAGATGGTTCCGACATAATTGCCGGCAGCCTGTCTGGTGAAAAAACCGGCCTGTTCGGTGTCGGCAACAGAGCCGTAGGATGCGGTGACGCTGCTTTGCTCCTCCGTGCTGAAGTCCAGGCTGCGGCTGAAGCTGTTGACGATGCCGGTGCCGGCATAGGGTCCGTAGCGCAACGCGCTTGGCCCTTTCAACACCTCAATGCGCTGTTGGTCATAGACCAGTCCACTATTGGCATGGTCATTGGCGGTCTCAGAAACATCGCCGGCGTGCAAACCGTTTTCCAGAACGGCAATGCGGTATCCGGATTGGCCCCGGATGACCGGGCGTCCGACAGCCGGTCCGTGAGAGGCCACATCCACGCCCGGCAGGCTCTGCAGCAGGCTTCCAATCGGTTTGCCTGTCAGTGCGTCAATGGTGTCGCGCCCGACAGAGTGTGTGGTTGAGATGATGTCCGTTGCCTTTTGCTGAAACGGGGCACTGCGGATGATGATTTCGTCAATGCTGTTTTCTTGTGAAACAGCTGTTGCCGGCACACTGCAGGTCGCTGCAGCAAGCACGTATAGAGCCTTCCGGCTCACGGAGTTTTTAGTCATTGGTTCTGTCCTAGAGTTTGAAAAAAATGGGTTTTTCAGCTCAGGATAGGGGGGGCGCGGGTTTGGTAATGGCTCCAGCTGAGACTGCCGGTCAGGCGGGCCGTGTAAGGAGGGCGCGATTTGGCAAAGGTAAAAGTCGGCGTTGGAAGGCTTGGCGCCATGGCCAAATCAAGGGTCTGCGCCGCCAAAATACAGTCTTCGTGATCTGCCTGCAGGTCAACATGGTGCGGGTCATAATCTGCCAGCCTGTGCTGGACATCATGCACCATACCGCCCAGCAGGATCAGCAGCAGGAAAACGGAGATTTTTTGCACAGCCCTCATAGCGACACAATATGGCAATGGATTATGAATAACCAGCCCTTTTGTTGGCCATCAAACATTTTCTTCCCGAATCCAGTCCGCCAGCGCGGCGCCGATTTCATGTGGGCTGTCTTCCTGGATGAAATGCAGACCCGATACGGTCACTTCGCTCTGATTGGGCCAGCTGCGGCAAAAGTCGCGGGCGGCACCGGTCAATATCGAGCCGGGTTCGGCATTGATGAACAGCTTTGGAATCGGGCTTTGCGCCATGGCCTCAGCATAGGACTGCACAATCGCAGTCACATCTGCCGGCTCTCCGCCGATAGGAATCTGGCGGGGCCAACTCAGGGTCGGGCGCCGGTCCTCCCCGGTTTGCACATAGGGGGCGCGATAGGCGGCCATTTCCTCATCCGACAGGTCGCGGGTGATTGAAGCCCGCAATACACCCTCGACAAAGACATTCTTCTCAAGCACCGCCACGTCGCCGTCCGGACTGCGGAAGACTTGAAAGATGTTCCGCGCATTTTCAGGCCAGTCGTCAAAACTGGGAAACGGCCGGACAATGCCTTCCATGTAGCAAATCCCGGAAACCCGTTCCGGGTGGTCGGATGCATAATGAAAACCGAGCGCAGAGCCCCAGTCATGAATGACAAAAACAATGTCCCGCTCAATGCCCAGAGCCTCCAGAGCGGCGCGGAAATATGTGTTGTGCTCTGCATAGCTGTAACTTTGCGGGCCGCTGTCCTCAAGTTTTTCGCTGTTGCCCATGCCGATCAGGTCAAGGGCGATGCACCGGCCCAACTCGGCTGCATGCGGCATGATGTTGCGCCAGAGATAGGATGAGGTCGGATTGCCGTGTTGAAACACAATCGGTCGCCCATTTGGGTCTCCGAGTTCCACATAGGCCATTTTTCTGCCCATCACCTGAACTGATTTGCTGGGATGAGGCTGTGGATTTATAGTTTGGGTCATCCTCCAACTCCTTTTTTGAATTCAGCTTACGGCGCAAATGACATTGTGTCGATGAAAAGATAATTCCGGGATATGGGGATTTGTTGCCAGCAGGATTGCAAAACATTGACAACACCCTATTTCCGTCATTAAATGAACGACATTCGGAAATTAGGAATAGGGGAACGCCATGTCCGAAGTCATCGAGAAGCCAAGTGACAATCCGACCGCCGGTAAAACCGTGCCGGATGTCAAAGGTCTGCCTTTCATCGGCAACACGCTGGAAATGGCAAAAGATCCGGCAAAGTTTTTTGTCCGCTGCTACCGTGAATATGGGCCGGCTTATCGGGTCAACGTGTTCGGGCGCAAGCAGATTGTCATTGCCGGCACGGAAGCCGCCAAGCTGATGACCACACGCCAAGGCCGTGAATGTCTGCGTTCCAGGGAATTCTGGGGTGACATGGCGGCCTATCAAAACTCCGACAAGTTGCTGACCATGCTGGATGGCGAGGAGCACCAGCGTTTGCGGGCCATTATGCGTGACGGTTTTTCCCGCGAGGCGGTGGCCGGGCGCTATCACGAGGTCGCCGGCATTGTTGACAGTTCCATTGCCCGTGACTGGACTGATGGCCGCTCTGTTCCGGTCGTTGAGGCGTTCCAGTATATGATTGTCCAGGTCATCGGCGAAATCATGGCCGGACATGCGCCGCTCGAATATGTCAAGGACATCAGAACAAACATCTTGTTCTTGCTAAATGTGCTGGTCACTCGCGTAAAGCCGAAGTTTTTCCTCAAAGCCCCGAAGTTCCTGAAGGCTGAAAAGCGGGTCCGTGAACTGGGCGAGGGCATGATTGAAGAGTTCAAGGCCCATGCGGAAAAGGGCACGCTGCCGAAAAACCTTCTGGGTGACGTGGTGCAGGCGCATTATGATTATCCGGATTTCATTCAGGAAAAAGACCTGATTCTGATGCTGACCGGACCTTATGTCGCCGGTCTGGACACGGTTGCCAATACCATCGCGGCCTGCACATACGCCATTTTAAAAACACCCGGCGTGTTGGAGAAGGTGCAGGCTGAAGCCGATGCGCTGTATGCCAAGGATACGGTCACGGAGGCGGATATCAGGGGGCTTGATTATATACAAGGCTGTTTGAAGGAAGCGATGCGCATGTGGCCGATTGCGGTGGCCCAAATGCGGACCGCCACCAAGGATTTTGAGTTTGAGGGGTATAAGATTCCTGAAGGTGAAATGATGTTCATCGGCACCTCCGTCCCGCATTTCATGGATGAGTATTTCCCCGAACCTGAGAAGTTTGACCCAATGCGTTACAGCGATGACCGCAAAGAGCACATGAAACCGGGCGTTTACGCCCCGTTCGGGCGTGGTCCGCACACATGCCTGGGACAAAATCTGGCTGAAGTTTTGATGGGCACCATCATGTCGAGACTGTTCCATCGTCTGGACTTGTCTTTGGACCCGCCCGGGTATACCCTGAAGACAAAATCAGCGCCCACCCCCGGCCCGGCCATGAGCTTTGCCGTTAAAGTAAAAGGGGAGCGCCGACCTGCAACCCCGCTAACACCTGAAAAGATTGAAAGCTAGGAGAGAAAAATGAACGCACCAATTGATCTGGAAAGAATCCAAACCGGGGACGAGCTTGAAAGATGCCCGTTCCCCATACCCTATGGCTGGTTTTGTGTGCAGTATTCACATGAAATCCAACCGGGTGAAATCAAGATAGAGCAGATTTTCGGCAAGGAATGGGTTTTGTTCCGCGGCGAAGACGGCAAAGTCGGCATGACCGATCCATATTGCCCGCATCTTGGCGCTCATCTGGGCCATGGCGGCGAAGTCCACGGCAATAACATCCGTTGCCCGTTCCACCACTGGCAGTTTGACACTGAAGGCTGGTGCAAGGAAATCCCCTACGGCAAGGTCATGCCCGGCATCTGCAAAAAGAAGCCTGTGCTGAAAGCCTTGCCGGTCGTCGAGAAATACGGCATGGTGTTTGCCTGGTATCATCCGAATGAGGAGGCCCCGCTTTGGGATCTGCCGGTTGTGCCGGAGTTTGAAGACCCTGACGCCCATGTGGAGGTCCGCTACCACGCCTGGGACATCGGGACCTGCATTCAGGAAATCGCGGAAAACAGTGTGGACACCCCGCATCTGAAGTTCCTGCACGGCGCACCGATCATTCCGGGTGTTGAGTTCGAATATGACGGCGCGATTTCCAAATATGACATCATGGAAGGCTATATTTACGGCACCGGTTATGGTCCGGGTATTTCTGAAACCCGTCACTGCAAGGAAGGTGTTGCCATGCTGATGTTTGCCATGTCCACACCGGTCAATGCTGAATTGACCCGCACCCGCATGGCCTTCACCTGGAAAAAATATGATGAAGGATCAAATGAAGCCGCCATTGCCGAGCATCTCTATCACCACTCCATCGGTGAGGCTGAAGGAGAGGACTCCGCCGGTTTTGAGTCCGTTGACCTGATTGTGTGGGACAACAAGAAATATCGTCCCAAGCCGCTTCTGTGTGACGGTGACGGCCCGATTTTGCGGTTCCGTGAGTATTTCTCACAGTTCTATATTGACGCCGAAGCCGCCGAATAAGCGATCGGCTCTCGGACATAAAAACGGGCGTACTTCGGTACGCCCGTTTCTTTTTGTGCGGTAGAAGCAGCTTAAGCCTTGCTGCCGCCTGGGATGCGGATGTCCTCAACCAGTTGCTGTACGTCCTCAGGCGGCGGGGGTGTCGCCAAGGCCGTAACGGCGCCAATCAACAGGGCCAGCCCCATAAAGACAAAACCGATGCCCTCCGGCGAAACCCCGAACAGCCATTGATCCTGCGTGCCGCCCATGAATTTGAAATAGACAATATAGGAAAAGGTCGTCACCAGGCCGGTCAGCATGGCGGCGATGGCGCCCTCCCGGTTCATGCGTTTCCAGAAGATGCCGAGGAAAATGACCGGGAACAGCGACGCCGCCGCCAACCCGAAAGCGAAGGCGACCACCTGTGCCACAAAGCCGAGTTGGGAGGCATAAATGCCCAACAGGCCGGCAGCGACAACTGACCCGGCCGCGGCGACGCGGGCAATGACCAGTTCCGTGCGGTCGTTCATGGCCGGGAAAAAGGTCTTGCGGCACAAATCATGGCTGATGGCTGATGAGATGACCATGAGCAGACCCGCCGCTGTTGACAGGGCCGCCGCCATCCCTCCGGCGACCACAAGGCCGATGACCCAGGCCGGCAGTCGGGCGATTTCCGGATTGGCCAAAACGAAAATGTCACGGTTGGCCGTCACCTCATTCTCCATCCCGTCAGGCGCAGCCGGGCCGCGATACTGCATAACGCCGTCGCCGTTTTTGTCCTCGAACTTCACATAGCCGGTCTTTTCCCAGTTTTTGAACCAGTCCGGGACGGTTTTGACCTGTGCATCCTGCCGGGGAGTGTAATGGGCTTCATTCACCGTGTCGATGAAGTTCAGCCGCGCAAACGCCCCGACCGCCGGCGCCGTGGTGTAGAGAATGGCGATGAAGACCAGCGCCCAGCCTGCTGAAATCCGTGCCGCCTGTGCCGATTTGACCGTGAAAAAACGGATGATGACATGCGGCAGGCCGGCTGTGCCGAACATCAGGGCGGCGGTGATGGCGAAAGTGTCCATCATGGATTTGGTGCTTTGCGTGTATTCGGTGAACCCGAGATCCGTGAGCACCGTGTTCAGCTTGTCCAGCATTGCCGTGTCACTGCCGGCAATGTTGGCGACAAAGCCGATTTGCGGCAGCGGCATGCCGGTGATGATCAGGGAGATGAAAACCGCCGGGATCGTATAGGCGAAAATCAGAACACAATATTGCGCCACCTGAGTATAGGTGATGCCTTTCATGCCGCCCAGCACGGCATAAAAGAAGACAACCACCATGCCGATCAAAATGCCGACATTGGCCGGCACGCCGAGGAATCCGGAAAAGGCGACACCGACGCCTTTCATCTGACCGGCAATGTAAGTGAAGGATACAAACAGCGCGCAGATGACAGCCACCACACGGGCAAAACCGGAATAATAGCGGTCGCCGACAAAATCCGGCACGGTGAATTTGCCGAACTCGCGCAGGAAAGGTGCCAATAAAAGCGCCAGTAAAACATAGCCCCCGGTCCAGCCCATCAGATAGACCGACCCGCCATAGCCGAGAAAGGCGATCAGGCCCGCCATGGACAGGAACGAAGCGGCGGACATCCAGTCGGCTGCCGTGGCCATGCCGTTCATCACCGGATGCACGTCATGGCCGGCGACGTAAAAATCATCCGTTGAGCCGGCGCGCGATTTCACCGCAATACCGATATACAGCCCGAAGGTGACAATGACGAAAAAATATGTCCAGAAATCCTGCCCCATGACCGGCCCCCTAATTGCTGTCGTCTTCGATGCCGTATTTGCGCTCAAGGCGGCGCATGGCGAAGCAGTAGTAAAAAACCAGGGCGACAAAGCAGTAAATGGCGCCCTGCTGGGCAAACCAGAAGCCAAGCGGTGCACCGCCAATGGACAAATTGTCGAGTGTGTCGCGGAACAAAATGCCGGCGCCATAGGAAACAGCGAACCAGACCATCAAAAGCCCGAGGGTCAGGCGCAAGGTGGCGCGCCAATAGGCGGTGCGATTGTCCTGTGATGTCATCTGTTACCCTCCTATGTACCGGCTGCCCGGTCATACAGCCATTTACGAAACTTCATGTGAGACCGGTGCCGTGGACCGTCAGCAGGTCCTGTCAGTTCGCATTATACCAGATTGGTGACGAATAGGCCCGCTCGCGGATGACGGTTTCATGTTTTGTAACCTCAGGGTCCGCTTCAAGGGCTATGGCGTCAAGTATGGTGTGGCGGTAGGTCGGCATCTCCAGAACCCGGACATAATAAAAGGCGTTTTGCTCGGGGTCGAAATCCGGATCCTGCCAGGTCAGCGTAAACTGTTTCGCGCCGCCTTCATGCCTGGTCTGCCCGGCGGCCAGATCAACCTCCGCTTTGGTGACGTTGGCGCGTTTGGCCTCATAAATTTTTTCCTGTGCTTTGCCGTTTTCGTCAAGCCAGCCCTTGACGACCTGCACCCGTTCCAGGTCATTGCCGACGGGATCTTTCGCGGCATGAATCAGCAGGGTCAGTTTTCTGGTTTTTTCCGTGCCGTTCAACTCGCCGCCCATCGGCACGCCCTTTTTGTAGCCGACAGCGGCGAGATCGGATTTGCGGGCGTCATAGGCTGTGAAGTTCCAGCCGCCGAATACGCGCAAGCCGATGCGCGGGCCGGAGGTTGCGTAAACCTCGCGCCGGCGGAAGGCGGCGGTGATGCTGTCACGGGTGTTTTCTTCAGCCCAGACCGCGGACAGGCCCTGTGCGGCGGCATCCCAGCCGACCGAGGTCGGCACAGTCGGCAAATGCTTGGTTTCCGGTGTGCTGTCATTGGCGTATTTGCCGTGAAAGTTCTCCTCTTCGACACTGACGAGGGCGGTGTGGCTGTCAGACGCGCCGATAACCCCGAACTTATAGGGGTTGATGCCGATTTTGGACTCCAGTTCCAGGCCGCGCTTGAGCGCCGGCCGCATGAAGGCGCCGATGGCCGGGGTGGCCTTGATGGAGATGGTGCCGTCCTCCAGTTTGGTCGGGCCGAGCAGATGTTCATACTTTTCAAACCCGGCAAACTCATCCAAAGGCGACAGCAGCGGATGGGTTTCGCTGTCCCCCTTGTACTGGATGACCTCCTCGACCGGTTCCCAGCGGGCACGGGCTTCGGCATAGCTGCGGTCAACCGGGTTGCCGCTCTCATCAACTTCAGGGAAGAAGCGCCCCAGTGACAGATTCATATTGTGTCCGATGGCGACAAAATCCGTATCATGGGCTTGGGCGGTTTTGTCCATCCAGGCCCAGAGGTCACGCGGTTTGGTCGAGTCGATCGAGGAGAACGGCAAATAGCTTTTGGCCTTGTCGCCGCCGTCAGGCGTGAAGACGATGCGGTGCAGATTGACCGAGTTTGGCATGGAACTCCATTCCCAGCCGGCAAAGCTGGTGAAGGTGCCGGGTTCATTGTGCTTGTCGGCGAAATCAACCATGCGGCCCCAGATGGAGCGGCGGATCGACTCGGCATTTAAAATGCCAAGGCTGTCCGTATCCTGCGCAGCCATGTTGATGATGTTGGAGAAAATCTCATTCTCGCGGCCTTCGCGCAGGCCCTGATAGATATCCTGGCCCATGGGTTGACTCAACAGTTCCGGATTGCCTTGGTCAATCTCTGCGAAAACGCCCAAAAACTCCGCATGATCCGTCACCACCAGAAAGTCAAGCGGCCGGTCAATGCGCACCCGCCCGCGGTGTCCGGGATGGACGACCGGCAGGCCTTTGGCAAACCGGTAGGCGGTGTCGGGGTCGGCGGATTTGTTGCCGAGCAGATAGGCGTCAAGTGAATAGGAGGTGTGCAGATGCGTGTCTCCCCACAAAAGCCGGGTTTGGCGTTGCTCGGCCGCGGCCGGTGTGATGAGGATGGCGGCCAAGGCGGTCAAGGCGGCCAGGCCGATAAAGGCTTTTGGTTGAAACATGTTTCCCCTCCCGAAATCACCATCCCATGCCGGTTGATCCTGTTCGACCGGCTCTGCGGTGTGATTGCGACAAGTCTAGTGAAATATGCCGGTCAACGCCAGAGCGGATTCCGTTTGACGCCCCTTGACGCCGCTCTGCTGGTTTGGCTAGATGATGGTCAAATATCCTGCCTTTGCAGACAATGAAAAAGGAAAAACCATGATTGGAAGACTGAACCATGTCGGGGTCGCCACACCCTCCATTGATGACAGCGCAAAAATGTACCGCGATGTCCTGGGTGCCACCAAAATCGGTGAGAAATTCGCCATGGAGGAGCAGGGCGTCTGGGTCTGTTTTGTTGATCTGCCGAATTCCCAGATTGAGCTGATTGAGCCGATTGACGAGACCAGCACCATCACCAATTTTTTGAAGCAGAACCCGGCCGGCGGCCAGCATCATGTGTGTTATGAGGTTGATGACCTGGTGGCTGCGCGTGACGAGATGCTGGCCAAGGGTGTGCGTGTGCTGGGTGAGCCGCGCATAGGCGCCCATGGCACACCGATTGTGTTTCTGCATCCCAAAGACATGGGCGGCGTGCTGATTGAGCTGATGCAAAAACCGTAAATCTGTTGAGCCGGGGGAAGGGCTGTGGACCATCAAACGCAATGTGAACTGATTGAGGAGCTGCTGGCGCTCAAGGCCGAACAGTCGGCGTTTCTGGATGAAAAGGCTGTGCGTGTCCCGGTGACGCATTACACGGATGAGGCGCGGTTTGCGAAGGAACAGGCCATGATTTTCCGCCGTGTGCCGCTGGCCGCGGCGCATGTCAGCGAACTGCCCGAACCCGACAGTTTCGTCAGCCGCGAGTTGATGGGGCGCTCGGTGTTGCTGACCCGTGACGGGCAGGGCGATATCCATGCCTTTTTGAACGTCTGCCGGCATCGCGGCACCCGTCTGGTGGAGGACGGTGAGGGGTGCAAAAAACGCTTTTCCTGCCCCTATCACGCCTGGACCTACTCCAATCAGGGGGCGCTGGTCGCGGCGCCGCATTTTGACGCCGGCTTCCCCGATCAGGACAAGGCGGCGCTGGGGCTGACCCGCCTGCCGGTGCGCGAGCTGTTCGGTTTCATCTGGGTGGTCCTGACACCGGAGACGTCGCCGGATCAGGAGATTGATTTTGCCGCCGCCTTTGACGGGCTGGCGGGGGATCTGACGGCGCTGGGCATGGCCGATATGGCGATTGTGCATGAGACCCAAGAGCTGCGCCGCACCAACTGGAAGATTCTGGTGGAAGGCGGCATTGAGGCCTATCATTTCAAGGTCGCGCACCGCGCCACCATCGGCCCCTATTTTGAGGACAATCTGTCGAGTTACCGCTGTTTCGGCCCGCACATGCGCTCCATACTGGCGCGCAGTTCGCTGACCGAGCTGACCCCGGAAACCCGCCAGAATTGGCGTCTGCGTGATCATGCCAATGTGCTCTATACGCTGTTTCCGGCTTCGCAATTGCTGGTTCAGCAGGACCATATTGTCTGGGTCAGCCAGCAACCGGTCGCGGCGGGCGAGACCCGCCTGCGGCTGGCGACGCTGGTGCCGCAGGATCAGGCCGCGGACACGGCGCATTGGGAGCGCAACCACGCCATCACCCTGACGACGCTGAGCGAAGACTTCGCCATTGGCGAAAGCATTTACGCCAATCTCGACAGCGGCGCCAACACGCATCTGACCTTTGGCCGGTTTGAAGGCGCGCTTGACCGCTTCAACCGGACGATTGAGTCCTGTCTGGCGGACGCCTGAGGTTTATTGAAAGATAGAAGCCCGGCGGCGCCTTGAAATCGCCATGATGGGTGTGTTCACTATGGTCAGTGGTGTCATGCCGCGTGAAAATAACAAAAATAAGGACGCCGCAAACGGCGCAGGAAAACATGGAAATTCCCATTTATGAGATCTACAAATATCTGACCGAAATCCCGTTCAACATCTGGTTCTGGCTGATGGTGCTGACGCCGCCGGGCCTGTTGTTTTCCGTCGGCCCTGAAAGGACGCTGACATCACATGTCCTCCGGGTGCTGGCGGCGGTGGCGCTGGGCTATGTGTTTATCAACCTGTCGCTTGGAGCCAGCCAACATATAGAGTTCCAGAATTACCATGAGTGCCAAAGAAACAGCGGCTATCCGGGTTTTGATAATCCAAAAGCCCATCGTGCATGTGAACATCACCTCAGCCCGAGTGGGCCAAATAATGTCATGGCCCTCGGTTTCGGCTGGGCTTATGCCGGTGTCTATGTCGGAATATGGGAAATGGTCTGGCGCATCCGGCACTACAGGAAAATCCGCGAAATGGGCCGTGCGTTTCAGGGCAGATGGTTCAGCACCCTCACCATGGGGTTTATCCTGCTGTTTCCACTTCTGGCTTATGTTCTTTTTTGGTCAAAGTTCGATTAAATTTTTTTTGAAACTGCAGGATGACATCTCCCGTTATTTGCGCTCATGATGGTACGCCGCATCCTGGATCTCTCTGCCCCGGAACAATAGTTTGCCGCACAGCCCCCATCGGGTGCATACAGGTTTGAATGACGCCGGGTTTCAGGATAATCAGGGTCTGTCTCAAGAATTTTCCTGTTTTCCTTGACGACATAAATGAAACCGTGACGCGACTGAAACGGGCTGACCTCCATGTAGTTTGCGTTAAAACAAATGTCCCATACTTTCCCTTCAAAAAGGTATTCGCCATCGGTTTTTCGAATCTGAACATCATCATAATCTGCGAAGATTGTGCGTTTTACGATGTAAACATCCTCTGACAAATAGGTTCTTTCAAACCCTTTGGAAATGTACATCAGACACAACAAAAAAGGTAAATCACCAACAAGGTGCCCGTGAAAAAACAGAAGCCCTTATAAAGTTTCCAGCTGAGTCTTTTTATTGTTTTTATTATCAATACCGGCTCCGCCTGCTGTCTTTCAATATGACAGCTCGCAGGTCTGACGTCCAGCTTCCCGTAATGTCATAGGCGGTGCCGCCAATTTCTGTCAGCAGGAAAAACCACTTGTCAACATCATCCGGGTCAATCTTGATGGAAGGGCTCAACTCACCTTCCCTAAGACCGAAATAATTGGCGACTGTTTCAATCAACCGCCGTATGTGGCGGGGGCTTTCACGTATCCAGGCGACAAATTCTCTGGTGTTGCTTGGGTCGCTAAATCTGTCAACAAAATGATAGTCCGTTTTGCCAGAAATGGTCAGCAGGCCATTATTTTCATATACCGTTCCGGAAAAATCACCCATGACTCTGGCGTCACCGTGGGGATATTCCACTCCACTGAAACCATAGTCGCGCGAAAAAGATTTTGTAAATTGACCCTCATCAGACTTCCTTGCTTCACCGATAATCTGTCTGCTCCAGCGGTCTAGTATCCTCAGCCTATATGACCAATGTGTGGCAACCTCTCGGAGATGACCAATCTCAGGCAGGGTGACCGCTTTGCCGTCACCAGTATAGTAGTGCCAAATCATATCATGGCTTTCCCAGCGCGGAGCGGTTGTCTGGATGTCGTGTAGAATATGCGACAAGGTCTCCTGAATATCCCCGTAATAAGGCTCGGCGATGCAGCGGCAGCCATAATCCTCTCCGGGGTGGCCGGTGGGTGGCGGGTTGTTCCAGGCAAACACTTTGCCGTCATTTTCGGCATGGCTGGGGCGCACGCGGCTGTCGCGGCGGGTGCGCCAAATGTAATGGGTGGTCGGGCGCGCCTGTTTCAGCGTGCGTGCGACCGGCGTGCCGGTGCGCAGGTAATGATTGAAGGCCTTTTCATAGGCCGGGGAGGATCTGTCCATCAGGTGGTGCCGCATGCCTGTTGTTGCTCGGGACCATTATAATGGCGCCAACAGGGGCGGGGATAAGGTGGCGCGCCCGGGAGGATTCGAACCTCCGACCCCTTCCTTAGGAGGGAAGTGCTCTATCCAGCTGAGCTACGGGCGCTGAGTGCTGGAAGCGGCTCAAACCATAGCCCCTGCCGCCGGTTGCGGCAAGCCGAAAGCCGGTTGCAAATACTGTTGGTTATGCTACGGGATTTGCATTAAGCGTTTTGATTTGCCCTGTCGGGAAAAGCGTATCAGGATACCAGCATGTTCACAGTCTCATCCGCCCATGTCTGACATGCAGGACGGGCATAAAACAGCAATCATTGTCGGGGCCGGTCTTGGCGGGCTGGCGGCCGCGCTGTGTCTGGACCGCATTGGCTGGCGGGTTGTGGTGCTGGAACAGGCGGACGCCCTTGCCGATGTCGGCGCCGGCATCCAGATCAGCCCGAACGGGGTGAAGGTGTTGCGTGCCCTCGGCCTTGAGGGCGCGGCTGCGGCATTGGCCTGCCGGCCTGAGGCCGGCCAGATGCGGTTCGGGAAAAGCGGGCGCGTGATTTTCACCAATCCGATGACGGATTATCCAAGCCGCTATGGCGCACCCTATCTGCACCTCCACCGCGCCGATCTGGTGTCTGTTCTGGCGCAGGCCCTGTCCGAGCGCCAGCCCGGTGCACTCAGAACCGGGGCACAGGTCGTCACCCATCAACAGGATACAGGTGACGTGCAGGTGACGCTGGCCAGCGGTGAAACGGTGTCCGGTGATGTTCTAATTGGGGCAGACGGGCTGAAATCCGATGTCCGGGCCCAGATGTTGGGTGTCGCGGCGCCGCGGTTCACCGGACATGTGGCATGGCGGATGGTCGTGCCGATGGACCGCCTTACCACACCGCCCCCGCCGACCGCCTGTGTCTGGGTCGGGGCAGGCCGACACGCCGTGACCTACCGTCTGCGCGGGGGGGAATTGGCGAATTTTGTCGGCGTGGTTGAGCGTAAAGACTGGCGCGAGGAAAGCTGGACGGCGCAGGGCACCCGCGCCGAGGCGCTGGCGGATTTTGCCGGCTGGCATCCTGCGGTGACGGGTTTGATCGAACAGGCGGACACGCATTATCAGTGGGGGTTGTTTGACCGCGCGCCACTGGACACATGGCAAGACGGGCGGGTCGCGCTGCTGGGTGATGCCTGTCACCCGATGCTGCCCTTCATGGCGCAGGGCGCGGTGCAGGCCTTGGAGGATGCCTATGTGCTCGCCGACAGCATGAGCCGTCATGCAGACATTCCGGCCGCCTTGGCTGCTTATGAAAGGCTCAGGCACCCGCGCACATCAAAGGTGCAGGCGGCGGCCCGCGCCAATGCCGGATTGTTTCACCGCCGTGCCTTGGCCGGTCGGCTTGCCACTTACGGGCCGATGTGGCTGGCCGGCAAACTCAGCCCGGCGATAATCGACCGCCGGTTTGCCTGGCTGTACGGATATGACGTGACAGCCATGAAATGAAAAGCCATGCCCTGAAAGGACAGGCATGGATTTTCGGCTCATAGGGGTGAGCGGATGAAAGTAAACAGATCAGAATTCTCTGCTCACGGACAGGCGTGCATTCAGAGGGTCGCCGACGGTCACCTGATGGCTGCTGTGTGAATGCGGGAAATACAGCTCATCGGTCAGGTTTTCGACATTCAGCTGAACGGTTGTGTCCTCTGACAGGTGATAGTAGGCCGCAAGGTCAATGCGGGTGAAATCCGGAAGAACCCGTGACGGGTTGTTGTTTCCGATGTTTGACTCACCCTGATAGGTCACGCCCAAGCCCAATCCGAACCTGTCATTGGCCTCATAGGTGCCCCACAATGCGTAGGTTGACTCCGGAATTTCACGCGGTTGCCCGCCGCTGCCGGTTTTGCCGTCCAGATTGCTGTAACTCCCCGTCAATGAGAACTGGTCCGTGATCTGCCCCTTGAACTCCAGCTCAAAGCCGTCAACCTGCAGGCCGACAACCTCATACTGCTCGCCGGTGATGCTGTCACGCGCCGCGCGCGTCTGCTCGCTGTCAAAATAGCTGACCGTGAAGCTGAAATCAGGGGTGATGTCCCATTTGACGCCAATTTCCCGGTTTTCATAGACATCCGGGTCAAGACGTGCGCTGGAGGCTGACAGGCTTTTGAATTGTTCACCCGAGCGCGGCAGGAAGCTCTCGCTGTAGCTGGCATAGAGGGACACATTCTCCTGCGGTTTGTAAATCAGGCCGGCGCGGGGAGAGAATTCCTCATCTTTGCGGCTTTCGGATGATGCATTTTTGATGTCATCCACCTGAATGTCAAAACCGTCAAAACGGCCGCCAAGCATGACTTTGAGCTTCTCCGTCACGTCAATCTGATCCTGAATCAGGAAGGATGTGACCTGAATGTCCGTTTTGGTCTGGTTGTTCAGGTCAGTGGTGAAGTCAACCGTTGTGGCGACCCCATCGGCATTGGTGCTGATGTCCAGCGGTCGGGAGACACTGAAAACCTCCTGGTCATCACTTGAGGAGGAGAAGAGGGTGTTGGTGCGCAGGTTCTTGGACTGCGTGTCGATATATTCCAGACCCAGCAACAGGGTGTGGTTCATGGAGCCGGTTTCGAATTCGCTGACCAGATTGCCTGAGATGGTCAGGTTTTCACGCTGTGTCGGGTCATCATAGCCGTCCAATGTGACATGCGTGCCGTCATAATTGGCGGCGTAAAGGTTGCGGTAGCGTTTGTCATAGTCAGCATATTGAACCGTCAGGTTCCCTTTCATGCCGTCAGAGAATTTGTGGCTCACCATACCGCGCAGGATATGTGCCTCCAACGAGGTGGTGTTGATGTCTGCGGTCCCGAATACGATATCCTTCAGCGCCTCAACCGGGCGGCCGTTCAGTGTCGGGATCCCGCGGTCAATGAAACGCTCATGGTCAGCATATTCATAGGAAAGGTCGAGGTTCGTATCCTCGCCCAAATTGACTTTCAAAGTCGGGTTGATGCCGTAGCGGTCGCCGTCGTAGAAGTCCCTGTCATTGTCGAGCGAGTCAGCGTGGACATTGATCCGGAAAGCGGAATCGTCCCCGGTGGCGACATTGTAGTCAACCGCCAGATCAAAGGCGCCGAATGTGTCCACACCGGCGTCAAAGCTGCCGAAACGGTCGCCGAGAACAGCCTTTTTGGTCACCCGGTTGACAATGCCGCCGGTGCCGCCGCGCCCGAACAGCAGGGCGTTCGGACCGCGCAGGATTTCAACCTGCTCCAGATTGTACAGCGAGCGGTAATATTGGACATCATCGCGCACGCCATCCAGATAGAAATCAGCCGTGGAGCGGACACCACGGAAGACAATTGCATCCCGGTGGCCTTCGCCCTGTGAGGTGTTGACGCCCGGCGTGTAGCGGACAATATCGGCAAGCTCCCGGAAGCCGCGCATTTTGATTTCTGCTCCGGTGATGATTGACAAGCTTTGCGGCACATCAAGAATCGGCACCGGTGTTTTCAGTGCATTCACCTGATCGGTGTATAAATATTGACCTTCTACAACAATTTCATCCAGGCTTTGCGCCAAATCCGGCTTCAAAAGAATGAATCCAGCCAACACCCATAATCGGGCCGTTCTTATTTGTATCATTACGGCAGACCTTGTTAATAATCATTATCATGTGCATATATACTGAGAATGATTATCAATTACAACAGAAAAATAATTTTTTCTCCTGTGACGTTTGCCCGTGTGGTGTGTGTATGGGTTGTTCGAAGGGGCTGAGGCGGAAGGTGTCAGCCCTCAGTCACCAGGTCATTTTTCAGATGCCGCCCGGCAATGAAGTAATGCACTGCCGCCCACAGATTCGCCAAGCCGCAGATCAGCAGGGCATAGCGGAGGCTTTCCGTGCCGTACGTGTCTTTCAGCAGATCGGAAACCAGGCCGACCAGCTGAGGGCCTAGCCCCAACCCGATAATGTTCATGATGAACAGCAAAATCCCCGCCGCCATGGCCCGCATACGCAGCTCGGATATGCCCTGTGTCTGGCTGAAGGTTGTCGCCTGATAGAAATTACTCAGCAGAACGGGGATGATCATGGCAATCAACGCCGTCACGGAGTCGGTTGCCAGAAACACAATGACATTCAACGGACAGATGACCAGCAGGGCCAGAGCTGTTGTCCAGAGATACCATTTGGGGTCTTTGGCCCCCGTCTTGTCGGCCAGATAGCCGCCTAGCGCGATGCCGATGCCGCCGGGAATGCCGAGAATAAGCCCGAACCAGGTGCCGACCTCGCCGGTGCTCATGCCGAAAGACCGGATCAGAAAGGCCGGCGCCCAGGTGATGAAGCCATAGCCGACAAAAGCGGCCAGTCCGGCTGCGAACGACATATGGCGGAAGGATTTTTTTTGCCACAAATAGTTGAGTGTCTCCAGGACACCGGGCTGTTCACCCTTGTCGGTGCGCCCTTCCGCCATGCCGCGCGGCGGCTCGGTCAGGGTGAAGCGCACCAGAAGCGCCAGCAAAAGCCCCGGCAGCCCGACCACAAAGAAAGCCATGCGCCAGCCGAAAAACTCATTGATCCAGCCGCCGGCGAACAGGCCGAACATGATGCCGAACGGAATGCCGAGCGAATAAATGCCAAGTGCTGTGGCCCGCTGGTCGGCCGGATAATAATCGGCAATCATTGAATGGGCAGGCGGCGAGCAGCCGGCTTCACCGACCCCGACCCCGATACGCGCAATCAGCAGGTGCCAGAAATTCTGCGCCAGCCCTGACAATGCCGTAAACAGGCTCCAGATGGAAATGGCGCCGGCAATCAAATTGCGGCGGTTGGCGCGGTCGGCAAAGCGGGCGATCGGAATGCCCAGCGTCACATAAAAAGCGGCAAAGGCAAAACCCGTCAAAAGCCCCATGGCGGTGTCGGACAGACCCAAATCGGCCTTGACCGGTTCAATCAGAATCGACAAAATCTGCCGGTCGATGAAGTTGAACGTGTAAACGGCGACCAGCACACCCAACGCATAATGGCGGGCTTTGTGAATGCGAACACGGGTTTGTGCGGTGTTGGTCATGGGGCGGCCCCGGATTAAGCGTCAAGCAACGGCTTCAGGTGTGATTACTGGTTCAGCAAATACCCTTTTGCCAGTTCCGTCGCCTTATCCCAAAGCTTTCCGGCCAGTTCCATGTCGTTGACCAGTGGATGATCTTTCGGCTCCTTCTGGTTGCTGTCGGCAAAATGTCCACCACTCACACCATCCAAGGCTGGATTGGCTGAGACAAAGCAATGGGTGGCTGCCCCTTGCGCAATGGTGCGCGTCCACGGCCCGGCGAACATGGAGATAAGTTTGACTTTGAAACTCTCCGTGTCACTCGCCAGATTGGTCCGGATCACGCCGGGGTGAATGGAGTTGGCGGTGATGTTTGTCCCCTGATAGCGGCGTGCCAATTCCTTGCTGAACAGCATGGAGGCGAGCTTGGAGTGGCCATAGGCGGTCAAGGCGTCATAGCCGTTGGAGAAGCTCAGATCCTCAAAGGCGATGCCGGTTTTGCGCGGTGCGGTGGTGTATCCCTCACTGGCGACAATCGCCAGCCGGCCGGATGGAGCGGCCTCGACCAAAGGCATCAACCGGTTCAACAGAATGAAATGACCAAGGAAGTTGACCGCAAACTGGATTTCAAGCGGCTCAGTGTATTTGTCCACGACCGTATAAGGCGGGCACATAATCCCGGCATTGGTGAGAATGACATCAAGGGACTTAAACTGCTCGGATATGGCATTGGTGCAGGCGACAATGGACTCCGGGTCCGCCAGGTCGCATTCAAACGGGGTTGCCTTTCCTGACACACCTTCACAGGCGGCTTTAGCGGCTTCCAAGGTGCGGTCGAGACCCAGCACATGCGCACCGCGCAACGCCAGAACACGCATCGACTCCTGACCAAGGCCTGAGGCGACCCCGGTGACAAGAATGGTTTTGCCTGACAAATCGACGCCTTCAGTGACATCTTCGGCTGTTGATTTTTTGCTGAACTGTGTCTTCACCAATTCCGTTGCTGACATTTTCCAACCCTCCGCATAAATTTTTTTGAAATTGGCTCTTTGATTTGATTTCGGCCAATTCAATCCCAAAACTGTAGCATGGAGTTGGGTGATGACAAACTCCAGATGCATAAAAGTTGCGGCGGCGTCTAAAACCGTGTGTCGGCGATCGTCGTGCGGTGCAGCAGGCGGTCATGGCCATCATAACCACCGGTGGCGGCGTGCAGCACAGAGCGGTTGTCCCACATGACCAGCATGTTTTTTTCCCATTTGTGCGAATAGACAAGGCTTTCATCGCTTTGCCAGCCGTAAAACTCGATCAGCAAAGCATCGCTTTCCTCCTTTTCATAACCGGCAAAGGCTTGAATATAGGCGGGTGAGGAAAACAGGGCCTTTTTGCCTGTTTCATGATGCGTGCGCACGAATGGGTGCTCGCGTTTTTCCCGGGCGTTTTCGCTAAAGATTATGTTCATGGAGCGGTCACGTTCTCCCTCATTATCCCCATAGGCACCATTGGGGGCGTATCCCAATTCGGCCGAATGGACGGCCATCAAGGTGTCGGCCTTATCACGAAGGGCATCGGGCAGGCGCTCATAGGCGGCAACCTGGTCGGCAAACAGCGTGTCGCCGCCAAC
Source organism: Parvibaculales bacterium (assembly GCA_049890195.1). Taxonomy (GTDB): domain Bacteria; phylum Pseudomonadota; class Alphaproteobacteria; order RS24; family RS24; genus JAYQKL01. The sequence goes on along the minus strand of JBMHBY010000003.1, from coordinate 9,280 downwards.
CGGCGGAATGGTGATGCCGAACAGGCAGGTGCCGGCCGGTGGAATGTCCATGAAGCTCCAGTCGGAATGAAAAAACTCAGCAAAGATGGGGGCTTTTTCATCGGCCCGGCGCGATATGGCGGCGATGTGTTCATGGCCGTCAATGTGACCGAAAAACGGATCCTCTCCGAAGGCGCCGAACGCCAGTGTAAAGCGCTCAAGGTCGTGATTGCTCAACGGTTGGTCTGGAAAGGCCAGCACTTTGTGTTCCAGCCAATGCGCCCGCAATTCAGCCGCCAGATCAGTCGAGATGTCCTGGGTCAGGTCAAGGCCGGTAACATGGGCGCCGCAGGCCGCGCCGGTTGGGGTGACAGTCAGGGTCATGTTCTCCTCCAGAGTTTTCCTTTATGGGGCATGGTTCCACCAGGCCAGATCTGAATAGGCCCGCAGATCCAATTCATGGGTCCAGGCGGAGCGGTGCTGCTGGGCGATATGGAAATAGGTTTCCGCCATTTTCTTCGGCAGCAATAAGCCGTCATGCTCAAGCCCGCGGCTTTCGCGCAATTTCTGAAACATATCCGGGCCAAGCATTTTGCCGAGCGTATCGGGCGCGTCCACCGCGCCGTCCACCAGTATATGTGCGACATGAATGTTTTGGGCGGCATATTCGGCATTCAATGTCTGGCACAGCATCCGCCGCGCCCCCATGGCTGCGGCATGGGAGTGTTGACCGGCATTGCCGCGCACCGACGCTGTTGCTGATGTGACCAGCACAGTGCCGCCGCCGCGGGCCACCATGGACGGCAACACCGCCTTGGCCAGCCGGAACAAGGCCAGAGTTGCCATTTGCCACCCCAGCGTGAAGGTTTTGACGGATGTGTCATCCAGTGACCGGTTGCCGATTTGGGCGCCGAGGTTGAACAAAACCACCTCTATCGGGCCAATGGTCTTCTCAATATCAGCGACAAGGTTTTCAATGCTGTCCTCCTCGACGACATTCAACAAATGTCCGGTTGCACTGCCTCCGGCTGACTCTATGTCCGCCACGAGTGCGTCCAGGCCGTCCTGGTCGCTACGCCGTGCGAGCACTGCATGATAACCGTTGAGTGCGAATTTCCTGCCGACATTGCCGCCAATGCCGGCACCGGCGCCGATGACCAGGCAAACTGGTTTTTGTGTGCTCATTTTTTTGTCCCCCTATTCGGATATGATGACTTTCCCGTCCGCAACCATTTTGTCGATGGCCTCTTGAGCGTAACCCAGACGGTCGAGAATTTCGCGGGAATGTTCCCCGAGTTTCGGGGCCGGGCGTGAAATCTCACTCGGTGTTCGGTCGAATTGCGCTGCCGGGCGGGCCTGCCGGACCTCACCGAAAGCTTCATAAACAGTCCTTTCGATTGATCCGTTTGCCATAATTTGCTCGTGTTGCAAAAGTTCAGTGCGGTCCAGCAAGGGGGCGCTGGGTACGCCTTCTTCCTGAAAACGGGCGAGCAGGTCCTCACTGTCCCACTTTTCAATCTCCTCGGCAGTCAGGGCTTTGCGCGCCTCGGCATTCATCATGCGGCCCTGTGAGCTGTTGAAGCGCTCATCCTCGAGCCAGTCTTCCCGTTTCAGGGCCCGGCACATACCGGCCCATTCCGCATCCGATACGGCGCCGGCGGTTATGTAGCGGTCTTTGGCCTTGTATATGAGGTCTTGAGTGCCCTGCAGCTTGCGAATATCAAATTCCTGTTCGCCATACACCATGCCGGCCATGCCCTCGGGCCAGAAAAACGACAGCATTGTATCTAGCATGGACAGCCGGATGTGCTGTCCCTTTCCGGATTTCTCGCGTGCATACAGGGCGGAAGAGACGGCTTGCGCGCTGGTCAGCGAGGTTACCTTGTCGGCAATGATGATGCGGAACATTTGCGGCCGGCCGGTGGCCCTATCCGCCTGAATGTCGGTGGCCCCCGAGAGCGCCTGTATGACCGGGTCGTAAACCCGCGACTGGGCGTAGGGGCCATTTTCACCAAAGCCGCTGATTGAGACATAAATCAGTCTGTCATTCAGCTTGCGCAGGACATTTTCACCAAACCCCATCCGGTCGATGGCGCCGGGCCGGAAATTCTGCATAAAGACATCTGCTTCTTCAGCCAGTCGCATCAGAACCTCTTTGCCCTCTGCCGATTTCAAATCCATGGCAAGGGATTGCTTGCCGCGATTACAGCTGAAGAACGCGGCATTCACGCCGTTGTGCGGCGGCGCCATGTGGCGCAGCTGCTCACCGTGCAGCGGCTCCACCTTGATCACGTCCGCCCCCTGGTCGGCCAGCATCATGGCCCCCATCGGCCCGGAGACCATGCTCGTTAAATCAAGCACTTTAATTCCTTCAAGTGGTCCCATTGATTGCCTCCGCTAATGTTCCGTAATTGATGGTCATGGCCTTTTGAAAAGCAGGCCGTTCGGCGATGCCCTTATGGTAAGCAGTGAGCCCAAGCGGCAAATCGAGGCCGTAAAACCTGGCCCAGTCGAGACACGACATCAACACAATGTCAGCGACACCAAAGCCGCCGTCCAAAATGCTGTCCCGGTTCTCCACATAATGCGCCACAACGCCCAGATGTTTGATGACATAGTCGCGCGTGGTGGCGACGACATCAGGTGCGGCGCCGTAAATGTCGCTCAAATCACCGTGTCGGCGCATGACATAAAGCCCGGTTTCGTCAATTTCGCCGTAAATATAGTTGCACCACTCATCTTCTTTGACACGCTCCTCCAGCTTCTGGGGCAGGTACACGTCATTTCCTTGATAGGCTTCCCGCAGGTAACGGCAGATGGTCAGGCTTTCAGACAGCTTCACGTCACCATCGATCATGAAGGGCACTTTCTGCTTGCGGGTCAAAGCACTGAATTCAGCCGTTTGTGTTTCACCGGTACGCGGACCAATCGGGTGCAGTTCGTAAGTCAACCCCAACTCCTCCGCCATCCAGATCGGCCGGAAGGTGCGCGTGGTGCCGGCTCCCCACAATGTAATCATGGCTTCCCCCAGATATTTAAACACTATGCAAACAATAATAAGTCTGTTAAACAGACTTATTATACGGCAACGAAAAAGTAAAGTGAAAATGAGTAAGGTGAGATTTTCCGACCACGAGTGCCCTTTGGCACAAGCCTTGGATGAAATCGGTGACTGGTGGACTCTGCTGGTCGTCCGGGAGGTCATGTATGGTCAATCACGATTTGAAGCGTTCCGCCAGCAGCTCGGCATTTCGCGGGCGGTCCTGTCGGACCGACTTTCAAGATTGGTACAGGCCGGGATCCTGCAACGTCAGACCCAGGCTGACGACAAGCGTGCGGCGGATTACAGCCTGACCGATAAGGGCCGGGATTTATGGCCGGTGATTGTCGCCATGCTGCACTGGAGCCAAAGGCATGTGGTTGACGGCGATGTCGTCAGAGGTGTCAGCCGCATCTCCGGCAGACCGGTCGACCGCATTTGTGCCGTCGATACCCACGGCAACATCATTGAAGCCGGGGATACAAAATTGACGGCCGGGGGGGATGCTTCAGAGCATTTGCGCGCCCGCATCCAGGCCGCTTTTGACCCAGAGGCAGTTGACGCACAGGGCTGAAATCAAGCCGAACGGGTCAGGGCGTGCTGTCAGCCCACAAATCATGCCAGAATTGCAGCAACGGCTCATTGGTGCCGATGATCAGGTCCCTCCGGGACACCCCAAGGCCTTTTTGGCAGTTTTCCGCTGCCTGCAGGTCTTCCTCAACAAAAACCTTGCCGCCGAATTCAAAGCCCTGTCTGGCCTCCTTTTCATCCGTGTCCGGATGCGCCAGGCCGACAAAGTGCACCCGCGATTGCCCGGCATGGTCGCCCGGTTCGGCGCGGATCATTTGTGCGCCTGAACTGTTCAAAATCACCATGACACCGGGAAACAATGTGTAGGTGCATGATCCTTCAAGGGTGTCGGGCCAGTCCTCTTCCGCAAGTTTTTCAAGTCTGCCTATGGTCAGCCATGGGAAGGCCCAGCGGCTGCACTGCCCAAAAGTGTCAAAAACCGAGGAGGCGGACAGGACGGTGGCCACGCTGTCGCGGTGCAGAACCGGAAAGTGATAGCTTTCAAGACTCAAATCATTGACCAGTTTCCAATTGGCGGCGACCTCATAAGTGCGCCGGTCAAGCGACTTATACTTATGCAGACTGTAATCGCTCAATTCTTCAACAATCGATTCAAAGCCGGCCTGTTCCGGGTCAACGCGGACAGACTGGTTCAGTCCCAAAACCACAATGCCGCAATGCTCGGCAACCGGCAGCTCGCTCAGGCCGTGCTCTGATTTATCCGAGGAAAAACAGTCCTCCTGCGGTCGTGCGACCAAATCCCCGTCAGGGCTGAACGACCAGCCGTGAAATTCGCAGGTCAGCAGCTTTTTCTGACCGGCCCCGCAGGCGATTTTCCCACCACGATGCGGGCAGGCATTGAGATAAGCTTTCAAAACACCGTTCTGATTGCGTGTCAACACAACCGGAATGTCCAACACCTCCAGAGCGAGAAAGCAGTTCGGCTCCGGGATTTCAGCCGAAAAGGCGATCGGCTGCGGGGTGGTGCGGAACAGGAGCTCTTTTTCCCTGACGAATAGCGCCGGATCGAAAAAAATGTCTGCCGGCACCCTTGTTTCGGTGGGCGCACACTCACTTTCGTTTATCAAAAACTTGTCGAGCAGGCGGCGGTTCAGGGCCTGTACCCCCTTGCGCTGCATCACTGAAACCCTTGCCTGACAGCCTCAGGCGTTGGTCTTGACCAGCAATTTGGTGATGTGGCGCGCATTGTAATGGTCAATATCACGGGTAGGCCGCTCCTGCAGCTCCGCATCGGGATAACGTTTCATGAATTCATGCAGCATCAGCCGGGCCTGCGATTTTGCCAGGAACAGCCCGGCACAAACATGGGCGCCGGTGCCGAAGACGATGTTGCCGTTCAGGTCGCGGCTGATGTCGAAGTCCTGCGGGTTGTCCCATTGCTCCGGATCCAACCCGGCGGCCTGTCCGGCAATGATGATCTGTTCGCCGCGTTTGACTGTGATGCCCTCAAATTCTACATCCTCCAGCGCATAGCGGTGCAAACCGGTTTTCCCGAAAGCCTCATAGCGCAAAGCTTCGACAATTGCATTGTCAACCAGTGAGGGGTCCTGTTTCAGCTTTTCATACTGGTCGGGATTGTCCAGCAGGGCATAGAGCACGGACGGGTGCATGTCGCTGGCCGTGTCGCTGCCGGCGGCCAGCATTGCGGCGACAATGCCAAGCACCTCCCAGTCATTGAGGCGGTCGTCGCCTTCCTGCGCCTTCAAAAGCACACCGATGAAATCATCCCCGCAATCCTCGGCGGCGCGGCGCGCAGCAATCAAATCCTGCAGCATGGCGACACCGGTCAGGGCGATTTTCAAAAGTTCGGCGCGGTCCTCCGGGGTGGTGGTGAAGCCGTTATAGCGCACCATGGCCCAGCCGAGCCTGTCAAAGATTTCATGCTGTTCCGGCGGAATGCCGACCAGCTTGGCGATGGACCGGCGCGGAATGTCCACCGACAGGGTGGAGGCGACATCAAAGACATCCTGACCGGCCAGCCCGTCAAACACGTCCGTGATGATGTCCTGAATGCCCGAGACAATTTTGTCGGTCTGGCTCATCGAAAACGCTTTTGAGGCCAGCCGCCGCACCCGCCGGTGATCGAGGCGATCGAGGCGGAACAGGCTGTGGTCCAGCATGATCTCAAAATCGTTTTTGTCCGCCTGCGGCGCTTCCGGCGGCGCGAATTTCCAGTTCATGAAATCAGGCGTCAGGCGTTCATCCGCCAAAATGGTCTTGCACAATTCATGCGAGGTGACGATCCAGGCCTGCCATGGGTCATACCAGCCCATGCGCTCATCGGTGTTTTCAAACAGACGATTGACGACATCGCGGTAATCATGGAGGTATTCCTCGGATTGCGGCGTGTAGAGTTTCTGGAACGCTGTTTGGTTTTCCTGCGTTTGCTCAGACATGTTTACTCCTCCCGGTTTGTTTTCTTTCAGCTTAACGGCTGAAATGCGAAAATAAACAAAAATATTAACCGGAAAGAAATGGTTCAGTCAGTCTGACGCAATCTTGAATGTGTAATTATCCATGATGGCGGGCTTTGCCTGCGGACCAGCGCAGACGCGGCGAAACAACAAGCGTGTTTACGGCGCATAGGGTATGGAAGAGTGGTGCAGAACGATTTTTAATGCGCCGTCTGCGTCTTTTCGGTAGCCCCAGCTTTTGTCAACCTTCACCATGTCGCCGTTTTTGTCGGTCAGGGTGACCCACCCCATCCACATGGCGACATTATCCTCAATGAAGACGGCGGATGTCTCTGAACTGAACGCCCGCCAATGTTTGATGCCAAAACCACCATCCTGCGGATAATTCGGGTCATGGCCGATAAAATAGGACAAGGCACCCTGTTTGGTCGGGCGGAAGGTTTGGGGGCCGCCGCTCAATGTTGGCTTGAACAGAACCGGGCCCAATGCATAACCGTACAGTGTGTCCAACACGTCACCGGCAACCGCTGCGGCGGCGTCAATGCCTGTTGCCTCATAGGCTTTGGAAATGGCGATCAGGCCGTCGCCCCACGCCAGGCGGGCTTTGGAAAGGTCTTCTTCGCTTATTGGCATACATCACCTCACAGTCTCACAGATAAGTGTACGTTTTGTTTATAAGAATTTCCCTCCTGCATATCCATACCATCGGCATCGATTTCCGGCGTCAAACATGTTTTTCTGTTGAAAACAGTTTTGAAATGTCATTGCTTGAAATAGGGTTGCAAAAAAGGGGGAACTTATGGGCACATCATTCAGTATTGAAACAACACTGCTTTTTGCCGCCATTTTCGGTGTCCTGCATGTGATCTTTACTCTGCGGGTCGGTGGCTACCGCCTGAAAAGCAAGATCAGCTTGGGTGATGGTGGCGATCCTGAATTGCGCAACCGCATCCGCGGGCACGGCAATTTCATCGAGAACGTACCGATTGCGCTGCTGCTCCTGTTGCTGAATGAGTTGAACGGCCTGCCGGACGGCACGCTGATGATATTGGGGTCGGTCTTTCTGGTGTCGCGTGTGTTGCATTATGTGATGCTTGTCACGCGGAGCCTGCCCATCGTGTTCCGTCCCATCTCAATGCTTGGCACCCTCGGCACGATTTTGGTCAGCGCGGTGTTGCTGGTCGTTTAAGGCGTGCGCAATTTCAGTCAGATGTGGACAGGGGTCTGGGACCATGCCTGCCATATTCCATAAAGCCAGGGGCTTAAAAGGGTTATGGCGCACCCGAGAGGATTCGAACCTCTGACCTCTGCCTTCGGAGGGCAGCGTGACAGCAGCTGTAACCTCGGGTGAAGGCCCTTAGAGCCAATAGAAAACAGCCTGTTTTCAATGCTTTATGCATAGCTTGAGACGGCTCGCGTTTCAAGCCAAAAGTGCCGCCTAGGCCAATCCACTGTGACACCACTGTGACAGACCACCCCCTCTGCGGTATGGCTTCGCAGTCTGAAATTTGTTGATTCTACAGCATATATTTGTAGAATAAAACGGGTAGTTAGAGGCTTTCTTGATATGGTGGCTAGGCAGGCATATCAGCCTTTCTTACCGCCTCTGTATGGGTCGCTATGGGCCTTATAGGGCTATTCTGAAGGCGGTCTGGAGACGCTGAAAACCGGCGAATAGACAGTCTGAGAAATAAAGCCGGCTTCGAGTGCCGCGAGGCCTCTTCGCTCGGCTGATGCCGGAACAATCAGGCTGTCGTGGACAGGTAGACACGGCGTGTCCTCCTCGAAGATCAAATGTCTCACCGCAAAGAGCATACTCTCGCTTTCCTTGAACATAAGATTACCCCAGCTGAGGCCAGACTGCGGCCACAACCGCATCACAGGCAGCAGATCGCATGCCGCTTCTTCCGTCTGCATCATTGTCGGGCCTCGGTCTGTTAGGTGACCTTTGTCTCTAAGGTCTTGCGCCAGATGCACAGGCCAGCGTTTATGAAAGCCTTTGTAGCCCAGCGTGGCCGTGACCCATGCTTTGACAATGTCGCGATGCAGGGCGCTGCCTGCATAAATGTCGTCGCCTTCTGGCACAGGATAGTCAACGATAGAGGCGAAGATCCTCAGAAAGCTTGCGTTCACATCAAGTTCGACCACCGGTTCACCATTGATCCGCATGGCAAGGCGGTCGCGCTTCTTCATCATCTGGTAGCTCTCATCGCCGACAGCATAGAGGCGACCACCCCGATCCCAGTTAAAGCCTGGCGCGTCGGCCTCATTAAAGACACGCCGAAGCCCGCTGAAGATGCCTCCTTCGTATCGCTGCCGGTTTAAATAGCTGTTAACGGCCTTGATTTCAGCAGCCATAGCTCTGGTTTGCTCGGTATGCCTGAATGTCTGCCTTCGCCCCTTTAATTTGTTCTGACCGGCGCGGACGCTTTGCTTCGTCAACTTAATGACGCTGTTTGGCATCTGTAATTCATAATGCTTTCGTAAGCTCTCCTGTGTGAGGCCTAGAGAGGCGGCAAGGCCCAAGAGGTCCTGGGTTGCTCTGAAGCGACTGGCCAAGCCGGGCATGAAGGTTGGTTTGCCGTCCTGCTTGTTGAATGGGTTGCTCAGGTTGCCCCCGTTGTGTTGTTCGACTAGCCCCAGCTTCATCAGTGAGCCTATGACAGCGTTGAAGGTGTCTGCCTTAACGGGTTCTCCTTTGAAGCTCTCGCGATGGAGTGATCGATAGACCCAGCTGGAGCGCTTACCGAAGTACCCAAACAGCAGATCAGCTGTGATGAGGTCGACCGCCAGCTCAAAGGCAAACTGATCAGTCGCCCTTCGCCGTCTCTTGCGTTCCTCCACCTTGGTTAGCCTATCGGTTACCTCATTGGCAAAGGCCTTTGAGGTGGTGGTGGATGATTTATACCTGAAGGCCATAGGTCTGGCCTGCTGTATGGCTTGGTAGTCTTCTGCTCTCATTCTTACGCGTTCCAGTATACCCGGGGGCTACCTAGAGCCTACCACGGCATACCTCAGCAATCTTGGGGTAGTTACATAGGATGCACTAAAGACCCAGCGGCTACTTAAGACTTGGAGTGTTACCTAAGCATGACTTAGGTGTCTGACTTATAGTGATAATAACCACCCACCCTTCACCAATAGGGGGCAACTAAAGGGTAACCAAGGACCAAAGACAACCAAAGCTCACTACTTGTTGCCCGACCGAGGGGTCAATGTTAGCCTTACTTTAAGAAGACCGAGAAAGACGAAGGGT
>JBMHBY010000002.1:0-34665 GCA_049890195.1 Parvibaculales bacterium | reverse complement strand
TCCCCCGACAGGTAAACGGTCAATGCTGTTGTCATGATGGCCTCCACTTATTTTTCAATTCTGATGCGTTGCAATGTAGCGACCCATGGGGGGCGGTCAAGGGCGGGAACGACATGATAAACGTCTCTATTCCCACTCAATGGTTCCGGGCGGTTTGGATGTGACGTCATAGACGACGCGGTTGATGCCGCGCACCTCGTTGATGATGCGGGTCGAAACCCGGCCCAAAAACTCATGGCTGTAAGGGTAATAATCCGCTGTCATGCCGTCGGTTGAGGTCACAGCCCGCAATGCGCAGACATAATCATACGTCCGGCTGTCGCCCATCACGCCGACCGTGCGCACCGGCAGCAGCACAGCAAATGCCTGCCAGATGTCATCATACAGGCCGGCATTGCGGATTTCCTCCAGATAAATCTTGTCGGCCTTGCGCAGAATGTCGAGCTTGTCTGAGGTGATCTCACCGGGGATGCGAATGGCCAGCCCCGGCCCGGGGAACGGATGGCGCCCGACAAAGGCCTCCGGCAGACCAAGCTCGCGCCCCAATGCCCGCACCTCATCCTTGAACAGTTCACGCAAAGGTTCCACCAAATCCATGTTCATGCGTTCGGGCAGACCGCCGACATTGTGGTGGCTCTTGATTGTCACACTTGGCCCGCCGGTGAAGGACACACTTTCAATCACATCCGGATAGAGCGTCCCCTGGGCCAGAAAGTCAGCCCCGCCGACGGCCTTGGCCTCCTCCTCAAACACGTCAATGAAGGTGGCGCCGATGATTTTGCGCTTGCGCTCAGGGTCGGTCACACCGTCCAGCTTGCCCAAAAACAGCCCGGCGGCGTCTTTGTGGACCAGTTTGATGTTGTAATGGTCACGGAACAGCGAGACAACCTCTTCGCTTTCCCCGGCCCGCATCATGCCGGTATCAACGTAAACGCAGGTCAGCTGCGCGCCGATGGCTTCATGCAACAGCACGGCGACAACCGAGCTGTCCACCCCGCCGGACAAACCGCAAATCACCCGACCTGTCCCAACCTGCTCCCGCACACGGGCAATGGCATTGTCCTTGAAGGCCGCCATGGTCCAGTCACCCGAACAGCCGGCGATGGCGTGGGTGAAGTTCTGCAGCATTTTGGCGCCGTCAGGCGTGTGGACAACCTCAGGGTGGAACTGTACGGCGTAAAATTTACGCTCTGCGTCTGCAATGGCGGCGCATGGGGCGTTTTCACTGGTGGCGACAATCTCAAACCCGTCCGGGATCCGGCTGACGCGGTCACCATGACTCATCCAGACCTGGATTTCTTCGCCCGGCGCGGCAATGCCGTCAAACAGCGGACAGTCGGCCTCAAGTTTCAACATGGCCCGCCCAAACTCGCGTTCATCGGAGGTTTCAACCGCACCGCCGAGCTGGGCGCACATGGTTTGCTGACCGTAACAAATGCCAAGTATCGGCAGCCCGCTGTCGAGGATGTTCTGCGGCGCCCGCGGTGTATCCATATCCGCCACACTGTTGGGGCCGCCGGACAAAATCACGGCTTTCGGGTTGAACGTTTCAAAGGCTTCACCGGCTTTGCCGAAAGGGATGATTTCGCAATAGACCCCGCTTTCCCTGACGCGGCGGGCAATCAGCTGGGTGACCTGGCTGCCGAAATCAACAATAAGAACCTTATCCATAAACTACTGACCCTCTTTCCCTTCATCCTCAGCTGTTGGACCATCCTCTGAGCCCAGCGCTTTTTTCGCAGCCGCAATGTCCGCAACCAGTGAGGTATGGACATCACAGGCGCCGCAGAGTTGCTGCAGCCGCTCCGCCCGGCTCTGCGCATCTTCAAAATCCTCCAGCGAGACCGACGCCTGTCCCGCCCACAATACAGCCTGTTGATTGTCAGGCCGTATGTCCAAAGCGAGATCAAGCAGCCGCCGTCCCTCTTTCGGGTTGTCGAGCAATATCTGAACGCGCCCCTTCAGGGCAAAAGCGGCGTCATTGGCAGGGTCCGCCAACATGGATTGCGTCAACAGCCGGTCGGCCCCCTGATAGTCACCGTCATCCGCCAAAGCCTGCGCTGAGGCCAAAATCACAGCCGACAATCTCTGGTTTTTGACGGAAGCCGCCTGAACAGAGGTGGCCAACACCAGCATCAGGGCAAAAATCAGCAAGCTGTTCGGGAATGTTTTTTTCATGATAACGTGCATCCTTTGGTTCAACTGACCCCTGTGCCCTTGTAATTGGGGGCTTCACGGGTGATGACGACATCATGAACATGGCTTTCGCGCAACGAGGCGGACGTCATGCGGACAAATTCGGCGCGCTTGTGCAGATCCGGAATGGTGGCGGAACCGGTGTAACCCATAGCGGCGCGCAGACCGCCGGTCAGCTGATGGATGACTTCGCTGACATCCCCCTTGAACGGGATCTGACCCTCAATACCCTCCGGCACCAGTTTCATGTCGTCGGTGATGTCCTGCTGGAAATAGCGGTCAGCTGACCCCCTGGCCATGGCTCCGACGGACCCCATACCGCGATAGGCCTTGTAGGACCGTCCCTGGTACAAAAACACTTCGCCCGGTGACTCGCTCGTGCCGGCCAGCAAAGATCCGATCATGACGGCGGATGCCCCGGCAGCGATGGCCTTGGCCAAATCGCCGGAATATTTGATGCCACCGTCGGCAATAATCGGGATACCGGCCTTTTGCGCCGCGTCCACAGCGTCCAGAATAGCCGTCAATTGCGGCACACCCACCCCGGCCACAACCCGAGTGGTGCAGATTGAGCCCGGACCAATGCCGACTTTCACGGCATCCGCCCCGGCATCCATCAAGGCTTTGGTGCCGGCGGCAGTGGCAACATTGCCGGCCACAATCTGAACATTGCTGTCATGCTTTTTCAAACGCTCAACCGCAGCCGACACGCTGACGGAATGACCATGCGCCGTGTCAATCACCAGCAAATCGACGTCGGCATCAATCAATGCCAAGCAGCGTTCAAATCCGGCATCCCCGACTGTCGACGCCGCTGCAACACGCAACCGCCCATGTGGATCCTTTGCGGCATTCGGGTGCAACTGGGCCTTTTCCATATCCTTGACGGTGATCAGCCCGATACAGTGATAAGCATCATCCACCACAATGAGTTTCTCAATCCGGTGCTGATGCAAGAGTCTCTGCGCCTCCTCCTGGCTGACAGCCTCTTTCACAGTCACCAGATCCTCTTTGGTCATCAATTCAGACACAGGCTGATTGGCGTTGCGGGCAAAGCGGACATCCCGGTTCGTCAACACACCTGCCAGCTTACCGCTGGCCTCCGTCACTGGAATGCCCGAAATATTGTTGGCCTTCATCAGGTCCAGCGCCTCCGACAGCTTGGCTGTGGGCGCAATCGTGACCGGATTAACCACCATGCCGCTTTCAAATTTCTTCACTTTGCGGACTTCAGCGGCCTGCTCCTCAATGGTCAGGTTGCGGTGCAGGACGCCGATGCCGCCTGCCTGGGCCATGGCAATCGCAAGCTCCGACTCAGTCACGGTATCCATGGCGGCGGACAACAGCGGGATGCCAAGGCTGATGCTTTTGGTCAATTGTGTCGATGTATCGGCCTGTGACGGCAGAATTGCGGACTCTGCCGGCTGCAGCAGCACGTCGTCAAATGTCAGGGCTTCGCGGAACATGTGTCAAACTCCGAATCGTTTCAATGCACGAATGTGCTTGTCTAGTTTGACGCCATTTCTTAACACCTTTTTGCCCGTAAGGGCAAAAAATTATTGTCCAAAAACGAATTTATTTTGCCCATGTGGACAGTTCAGCCGCGGAAGCCCAGACAGACGACATAAAGCTCAACGGACTCTTTACGGCTGGCTTTGGGTTTCATGTGAACAACTTTGGTGAAATTGCGCTTCAGATCTGCAAGCAGGTCACCCGTTGCACCGCCCTGGAACACTTTGGCGCAGAAGCTCCCGCCGGGCTTCAGGTTTTCAAACGCAAACCAGGCTGCCGCTTCGGCCAATGCAACCGTGCGCAAATGGTCCGTTTTGCGGTGACCGGTCACATTCGCGGCCATATCGGACAAAACCGTATCAATGCCCCGCCCCGCCATATCCTTGACCATTTGCGGCGCCGCATCATCCAGAAAATCCATTTTCAAAAACGCCGCACCCTGGACCGGCTCAATGTCAAGCAGGTCAATTCCGGCCACAAACCCCTTGTTTTGCAGAGCTTTGGTCCGGGCTACGGCAACCTGCAGCCAACCACCGGGCGCCGCGCCAAGATCAATGACGCAATGGCCGGGCTTCAGCAAACCAAACCGGTCATCCATTTCCGTCAGCTTATAGGCGGCCCGCGACCGGTACCCCTCCTTCTGGGCCTGTTCCACATAAGGATCATTCAACTGGCGCTGCAACCAGCGGGTTGAGGATATTTTCCGGCCACGTGCCGTCTTCACGCGGGTTTTAATCCGCCCCTGGCGACCTTGCTCATCTTTTGGCATGTCCAACAGCCTTTCCGCTTTGTTTCCGGGGCGGCATTTTCCTACGTCCCTTGCGGTTGCCCCTTTGGTCTTTTCGGATCAGCCGCAACAAAATGCCTTCTCGCAAGCCACGGTCAGCCACCTTGATGCTCGGCACCGGGTAAAACTCCAGGAACGCCTCCAATATGGCACACCCCGTCAACACCAGATCAGCACGGTCAGGACCTATGCAGGGTTGGGCCGCCAACTGTTTCCGGGACATGCCCAAAAGCCGCTTGATGACGTCACGCACCGCATTCAAAGACATGGATGTCCCGTCAACACGGCTACGGTCATAATATTTCAGACCAAGCTGGATGGCCACCAGCGTGGTGACGGTCCCTGACGTCCCGACCACCTGCAGCTTTGACAAATCCTCCACCCAGCTCTGACTTTCGACAAAATCCCGAATGGCGTGGGCGCACTCTTCACGCATCTGATCGTAATCCGCCTGACTCAAATGCCGACCGTCATAACGTTCGGCCAAGCGCACAACGCCCAGCGGAAAACTTCTTGTGTCCTTCAGTTCGAAGCGTCCACTTTCCAGCCTGAGGTAGGAAATTTCAGTGCTGCCGCCACCAATATCGAGCACAATCACATAGGGGCGTTTCCTGTCAAACAAAGCGCCGCAGCTGACTGAGGCGAGTTCGGCCTCATCCCGCGCCCCAATAATCTGAAAATTCAATCGTGTTTCCTTGCTGACTCTGGCAATGAACTCTGCGCCATTGTCTGCATCACGGCACGCTTCAGTCGCGACACAACGCATTCTTTTGACGTTATATTTCCTGACTTTGCCGGCGCAGACACGCAATGCCGCCAGCGCCCTGTCCATTGCCTCCTCCGACAGCCGGCCGGTCTTGTCCAACCCTTCACCGAGCCGGACAATCCGTGAAAATGAGTCAACAACACGGAAATTTTTGCCTTCCGGCGTGACAATCAACAACCTGCAGTTGTTGGTTCCCAGATCTATGGCTGCATAAAGCGGTTGCCCAGTGTCACCGCCTTTGGTGTTTGAAGTGTTTTTTCGGGATCTATTTGGGCGTCTTTTTTTCCATCTTTGGGGCGGATTATCGCCTTTTTCAGGAAAAACATCAGGGTTTACCTGATCAGATTGTCGCATCTCATCCATGAGCCTAAGCTCCGTCAGTGTAAGGGCACCCTCCAAGAGGGGATCGACTGGTGTCGTTGTGATTATTTAGGCACATTCACATTGAAAATGCTATAGTTTTAAGGCCTTTGATTTCGTCACGATTAATAAAATAAATTAAAGCCAATACGGTCGTTTTATCGTAAAGTCTCATATCCTTAGCAGATGAAACATTACCCCAGCAAAGAGCGCCATGCTGAAATACTTCGACTTTCTCAATCGTTTTCCGTTTTACCGTGCTTTGCCTGACCAAGGTAAACTTGCCGTGGTTCTGGCGCTGCTGGTCAGCCTGTGGTCTTTGAGCGGTTTTTTGATCCCCAGCGGTCCGGCACTTGAGTTGCCGGAAACAGTTTCAGAACGCAACAAGATGGCCAACCGTCTGATCGTGCGCACCGAGGTTTTCAAACCTTTCAGCCAAGCCGAAATCATTGTGGTCAGAGGCGCAACCGAGGCTGACAGGACAGTTCAGCTTGTTGCGCAAACACCGGGCACCATCAAAGCCCTGCCGTTTCTCAAAGGCGCTTTTGTCAAAACCGGACAGGTCGTGTGCCAGTTGGATGTTGACGCCCGTCAGGCGCGGCTTGAGGAGGCGGAGGCCTTGATGCGGGCGCGGGAAATTGATTACAAGGCCGCGCAAAAGCTTGTCGAAAAAGGGCATTTTTCCATCAGCCGTGCCGCCGCGGCCAAAGCCGCCTACGACACAGCCGTGGCGCTCCACAAACAAAGCCGGGTCGAACTGGAACGCACCCGGATCAAAGCCCCCTTTGACGGGATTTATGATGATCAACCGCTGGAAGTCGGTGATTTCATCTCTCTTGGGCAATCCTGCGGGACGATCGTCAACAAAGACCCTTTGATTGTTGTAGCCCAGGTTTCGGAAACCCAAATCAGCGCGCTTGAACCCGGCGGGCCGGCGCGTGTCAAACTGGTCACAGGAGAAACGGTTGAAGGCACGCTGACTTATGTCGCATCCCAGGCTGACCGCCGGACCCGGACTTTCAAAATTGAGGTCATGGTGCCAAACAAAGACAATCTCCTGCGCGACGGCGTCAGCGCTGAAGTGACCCTCACGGGCAAACAGCGTGAAGCCTATCTGATCCCGCACAGCATCATATCCCTCAGCACTGACGGCGTTGTCGGGGTTAATGTCGTTCAAAACAACATTGTCGAATTCACCCCGGTCACAATTCTGTCCGATGATCTCAGCGGTCTGTTTGTCGTCGGGCTTGTGGGGGAAGCCGAAATCATCACCGTCGGCCAGAATTTTGTCAAAGACGGGCAGAGGGTCGAGGTGTCCAGGTCCGCCCAGCCTCAAATAAAGAAGACCAAAGTGGCCAAACCCCAGGACTAGACCATGATCGAACGGTTCATCCTATACGCCATTTCGCGCTCCCGCGCCGTCTTGACCATACTCGCCTGCATTCTGATTGGCGGCATCATCTCGATGTACACCATCCCCAAGCAGAGCGATCCGGACATTCCAATCCCATTTGTCTATGTCAATGTCGTCTATCCCGGTATTTCACCGGACGACGCCGAACGCCTGATCACCAAGCCGTTGGAGGTTGAGCTTCAGCAGATTGAGGGTTTGGTGGAAATTTACGGGTTCAGCGCCCAAAATTACGGCGCTGTACTGATTGAGTTCGAGGTCAATCACAATATTGACAGTGCTTTGGCTGATGTCAGGGCATTGGTGGATCAGGCCAAAAAGGAGTTCCCCGAGGAAGCCGAGGAGCCGCTGGTCAAGGAAATCAACGCAACCGCCTATCCCGCCCTGTTTGTCGCGCTTTATGGCGATATCAGCGAACGGGAACTGATCCGCAACTCCAAAAAGCTGAGCGATGAAATCCAGAAACTGAATACCGTTCTGGAAACCAGTATCCTGGGATACCGCGAAGAGTTGTTGGAGGTCATTGTCGATCCGGTCCGTATGGAAAGTTACCAGATCACACATGATGACCTCTATAATGTCATCCGCGCCAACAACCGCGTCATTCCGGCCGGTGAAATTGACACCGGACTTGGGCGTTACACCATCTCCGTGCCTGGGCTTTTCCAATCCCGTGAAGATATCCGGAACATCCCGGTCAAGGTGAACGGGAATGCCGTTGTGTCGCTCGGTGACATTGCCCAAGTCAGACGCACCTATGTCGACAAAAAAACCATCACCCGGTTCAATGGCCAGCCAGCGACCATCATTCAGGTGTCACGGCGCATGAACGGCAATCTTCTGCAGATGATAGAGGACGTCAAGCAGACCAGCCTCTCCTTCTCGCAGGACTGGCCTGAGGAAATCAAGCTGGAGTTCAGCTTTGACCGCTCCTCGGTGGCGACAATGATGGTCAACAATATGCGCGACTCAATCACCAATGCGATCATACTGGTCATGCTGCTGGTGATTGCCGCTTTGGGATACCGGTCGTCAATACTCGTCGGCATTGCCATTCCATCGAGTTTTATCGCAACCATCCTCATTTTCAACATGATGGGATATGCCCTCAATATTGTCCTCATGTTCGGACTGATTCTGGCTGTCGGCCTTCTGGTCGATGGGGCGATCGTGGTTGTCGAATACGCAGACAGGAAAATGGCCGAGGGCGTTGACCGCAAAAAAGCTTACGCCATGTCCTCCAGCCGGATGTTCCTGCCGGTTCTGTCTTCAACGGCGACGACCCTGGTCGCATTTCTGCCGCTGCTCTTCTGGCCGGGGGTTTCGGGGGAGTTCATGAAATACTTTCCGATCACCCTGATCATCGTCCTGATTGCCTCGCTGTTTGCCGCCCTGCTCTTTCTGCCTGTTCTGGGCGGACTGTTCGGGCAGACCGAAGTCAAGAACACGCAAGCCATGAGCAGTCTCGCTGTCGGCAGCGGCGCTGATCTGGAGTCGATGGACAGTTTCACCGGACGCTATATCCGGTTTTTGAAAACCAGTTTCAAATATCCCGGCCGCTGGACCCTGAGTTGTCTTGGTCTGCTTGTCGGCATCTTTTTCCTGTACGGCGCGGTGGGACAGGGCACACGTTACTTTCCGGAAATCC
This sequence comes from Parvibaculales bacterium, assembly GCA_049890195.1. Lineage (GTDB taxonomy): Bacteria > Pseudomonadota > Alphaproteobacteria > RS24 > RS24 > JAYQKL01. Next base: position 25,985 of record JBMHBY010000002.1, on the reverse strand, counting down.
CAGTGGATGAAGGGGTGGTGATGGTACGCGCACGCGGCAACATCTCCCTGCAGGACGCCGAGGCTCTGACGTCAAAGGTGGAACAGATCGTCATGTCGGTCGAAGGGATTGAGTCAACCGTCACCCAGATCAACCCCAATCTGGGATATGCCTCCAACAGCGGCGATGACAGGGTGCCTGTTGATGTTGTCGGACAAATCTATTTCTCTTTGAATGATTACAAGGTCAGGGACTTGAATTCCTTTGAATTGCTTGACCTGCTGAGGGAAAAAACCAAAGGTTTCCCGGGCATCATTGTGGAGATCGGGGAAACCGAACAGGGGCCGCCGGTCGGCAAGGATGTGCAGCTGCAAATGCGCTCGCCTGATTATGCCGCCCTTGAGGATGCCGTCCGCCGCAGCCGCGCTTTCTTTGAGGCCCAAACCAACGTCCTGACGGATATTGAGGACAATCTCCCCCTGCCCGGCATTGAATGGATCATTGATGTTGACCGGGAGAAGGCCGGGCGGTTCGGGACCAATGTCAGCGCCGTCGGCGGCATGGTCCAGATGATCACCAACGGCACCAAACTCGGCACCTACCGTCCGTTTGACGCGGATGAGGAAATGGACATCCGGATCCGGTATCCTGACGAAATGCGGGATATTGAAAATATGGACAGTCTGCGGATCATGACCCCCCGCGGGCAAATCCCAATCAGCAATTTCATTGAGCGCAAGGCGACCCAAAGAAAGGTGAAAATTGACCGTCTTGACGGCGAACGTCAAATCACCCTCAAGGCCAACACACTGGTTGACCCGAATACGGGACAAAAAATCGCCGCTGAAAAAGCCGTTGATTTGGTTGAGAACTGGGTTGTCCAACAGGACTTTGCGGACAAGATCGAATATCGCTTTCGTGGCAGCGACGAGGAGTCGGAAGCTGCAGCGGAGTTCCTCGGCGGCGCCATGGTCACAGCCCTGTCCATGATGTTCATCATTCTGTTGATGCAATTCAACAGCTTCTATTTTGCGACCCTGACCCTGTCAATGGCTGTGTTATCCAGTTTTGGCGTGCTGGTCGGGCTGATCATCATGCAGCGTGAATTCATTGTCATCATGACCGGTTTGGGGATCATCGCCCTGGCCGGCATTGTGGTCAACAACGCCATTGTTCTGATTGACACCTATCAACGCCTGCGGTCGCATTATCCGACCGCGGAGGAGGCTGTCCTCAAGGCCAGCGCCCAGCGTTTGCGTCCGATTTTAATCACAACAGGCACAACCGTCTTCGGCATGCTGCCGCTTGCCATCGGTGTCAGTATCAATGTGTTGACCAGAACCATCGAATTTGGTTCACCAATTTCCTTTTGGTGGAAAGACACCGCCCTTGCCATCAGTTTCGGCCTGACCTTCTCGACCGTCATCGCCCTTGCCATCCTGCCCCTGATGATCATTCTGCCGGAAAAACTGGCGCCGAAATGGCAGGCGTTCAAAGCGGAAGTGCGCCAGAGGGCCGGTTCGCCCGGCGAATAGGTCAGGCGGCGTTTTTTGACTTGAGTTGATAAAAACGCCATGCCGCCACCGGCAGGCTCAGCGCATAAATGGCCCCGATCAACAGCAGTCCGACCCACGGAAAGGTCAGCAATGTGCCGGCCAGCAGCCCGAACGCCAGCAAGACGAAAAGGGCCTGACGCCGTTTAAGACTGAAGGACAGCCTTTTCGTCGACGGCGTCGGGATGTTGCTGACCATGCAAGCGCCGAGACCAATCGTATACAGGCAGATCAGCACATAATGACTTTTCACCCCCGGCGCCCCGGCAAATTCCAGGATCAACGGCACCAAAACCAGCATGCCTGCAGCAGGGCTTGGCATGCCGGTAAAAAAATTGTCCTGCCAGACCGGCCGGTCCGGATCCCCGGCCTGAACATTGAACCGGGCCAGCCGCAAAGCTGTGCAGACCGTGAAAGCCAGCATCGCCAACCAACCCAGACGGCCCATATCGGCCATACCCCACATATAAACCAGCAATACAGGCGCCACACCGAAATTCAGGAAATCAACCAGCGAGTCCAACTGTGCGCCGATTTTGCTCTCAACTTTCATCAACCGTGCAATACGCCCGTCAATGCCGTCGAGCAATGACGCAATGAACAAAAGTGTCACTGAGGCTTCAAACCGGCCATCAAGCCCATGACGGACAGCAGTCAACCCGCAGCACAGGGCCAAAACGGTCACGGCGTTCGGCACCAGGCGTATGAGGGAAATCCTCTTTTCGCCCCGGTCACGGCTGCCCTTGAGCCTTTGTGTAATGGGTTGTCTTTGCATCTTGATCAGATGGCTTCACCTTGCAGCGGGCCATCCTTGCTGTTGAGGTCTGCAATAACCGTCTCACCGGAAATCGCAAGCTGCCCCAGAGCAACCTTAGGTTGCACACCATCCGGCAAATAGATGTCCACACGGCTGCCAAAACGTATCAGACCAAAACGCTCACCGGTGCGCAGGGTTTCGCCCTCTTCGGCCCAACATAAGATCCGGCGCGCAACCAGTCCGGCAATCTGGACCACAACCATGTCCCGGCCATCTGGAAGCTCCACCAGCAAGGACTGACGTTCATTGGCTTCGCTGGCCTTGTCGAGGTCTGCGTTCAGGAACCTCCCGGTCCGGTAACGCGAGATCTTGATGACGCCTTCATGCGGAAGCCGGTTGACATGGCAGTTAAACACATTCATGAAAACCGAAACCCGTGTCCGGGTACCAATGCCAAGACCAAGTTCCGGCGGCGGCGTTGCCTCCGTGATCATATTGACGACGCCATCAGCAGGTGACACCACCAACCCATCCTGTTGCGGGACAGTGCGGGCGGGGTCCCTGAAAAAATAGGCACACCACAAGGTCAGGACAATGCCGATCCAACCCAGAAATGATGAGATAAAAAACAAGACGAAGGTGACGGCGGCAAAAATGCCGATAAAACGAAACCCTTCTGGATGGATGGGAACCAATACAGAGGTCATTGCGCGCATTGTTCACTACTTTCAATCAACATTGGATCGTTTTCTTATACTTTAGATACCATATTTATCCGCAAAGTGGTGAAGAATCATATCACTTGCATCATAATCAAAACACCTTCAGGAGTGCTTCATTATGTTAAACATCACCTCCGTCTGCGTTTTCTGCGGCTCCCGAAGCGGGAACACGCCTGATTTTGCCGCTGAGGCGGAAACCCTCGGCCGGCTTCTGGCGCAAAACAACCTCAAAACGGTTTATGGCGGCGGACAAGTGGGGTTAATGGGCGTTTTGGCCAAAAGCGCCCTTGCGCATGGCGGTTATGTCAAAGGCGTCATCCCGTCTTTTTTGAACCGCAGGGAGGTCAAATTTGACGCCATCAGCGAAATTATTGAGACCGAAACCCTGCGTGAGCGCATTCGCGTCATGGCAGAATGTGCTGATGCGTTCATCGTCCTGCCCGGCGGGGTCGGCACTTTGGATGAATTGATGCAGATGCTGACGATGAACATTCTGAAGGAGCATGACAAGGCGCTCATCCTGATTGACAAGGATGGTTTCTGGCAACCATTGATTTCACTGCTGGCAGCCATGGCTGAAGCCGGGTTCCTGTATCCCGGGACACTGGACAGGCTCACCTTGGTGCCCGGCGCACAGGCTGCGATTGACGCCCTGGCCAACCCTAACTCTCAGGATTAGCGGACACCCCCTCGCGGCATAATTTGTAGATGATGGAATCGTGCAAGGCCCGGAAACTGGCTGCCACCACATTTTCGGAGACACCGATCGTGCGCCAGCTGTTTGCCTTTCCGTCACCACTTTCAATCACTACACGGGTGACGGCACCGGTGCCGGTGTTCAAAATTCTGACCTTGTAATCAGTCAATCTGAGGTCTTTCAGATACGGCGCATATCGGCGCAAGTCGGCCCGCAATGCGCTGTCCAGTGCATTGATCGGTCCGTTCCCCTCACCCTCAGTGGTGATTTCCTCCCCGTCAATCCGCAAAGTCACGGTTGCCGTAGCGGAACTCTCCTCAATCGCACCGCCCTGATTGGCGACCCTGACCTCATAAGACACCACCTCAAAAAATTCCGGGACAGTCCCCATCACGCTGCGCGCCAGCAGTTCAAAGGAGGCTCCCGCACTGTCATAGCTGTAGCCGACCAGTTCCTTTTCCTTGATTTCGGAAAGAATACGGTCAACTGCGCCCTGGTCCCCGGTCTCAATGCCGGCTGTTTCGAGACGCGCCAGAATGTTGCTGCGACCGGCCTGGTCAGACACCAGAATTTTGCGCTCATTGCCGACGGCTTGCGGCACGACATGCTCGTAGGTTTTCGGGTCTTTCATCACCGCTGAAACATGAATGCCCCCCTTATGGGCAAAAGCGCTGTCGCCGACATAGGGTTGATGGCGGTTGGGCGTCCGGTTCAGAATATCATCCAGATGCCGCGAGGCCCGTGTCAGGTTTGCCAGACTTTCATGCGTCACGCCCGTTTCAAAGCGGTCAGCATAATCCGGTTTCAACAGCAAGGTTGGTATGATGGAGACAATGTTGGCATTGCCGCACCGCTCGCCAAGTCCGTTCAGTGTTCCCTGCACCTGTCGGACACCGGCATCAATCGCCGCCAGAGAGTTTGCCACAGCGTTTTCCGTGTCATTATGGGCATGAATACCAAGATGTGCGCCATCAATGTGCTGTGTCACCTCACTGACAATCCGATGGACTTCATGCGGCAATGTCCCGCCATTCGTATCGCACAGGACGACCCAGCGGGCGCCGGCATCAAAAGCTGTTTTGGCACAGGCCAACGCATATTCCGGATTGGCCTTGAAACCATCGAAAAAGTGCTCGCAGTCAATCATCGCTTCCTTGTCACGCCGGACAATCGCCTCGACGCTCTCGCGAATACACTGGATGTTTTCGTCTTCAGTGATGCCCAAGGCCACCTCAACATGATAATCCCAGCTTTTGGCGACAAGGCAGACCGCTGATGCCTCAGCATCCAGTATCATCGCCAATCCGGGATCATTCTCAACCGACCGCCCGGCGCGTTTGGTCATACCGAAAGCCGTCAACATGGCATTGGAAAACCTGCGGGGTTTGGCAAAGAATGTTGTGTCGGTCGGATTGGCGCCGGGATAACCGCCCTCAATATAATCCAGCCCCAGCTCATCCAGCAGAGCGCAAATACTCTCTTTGTCATCCACCGAAAAATCCACACCGGCGGCCTGTTGGCCGTCGCGCAGTGTTGTGTCAAACAAATAGAGCCGTTCGCGTTCGGACTGGTTTGTTGGGGTGGTCATTGTTCCTTACCTATGCACCTGCACCTAAGCACCTGTCAGACGAAACTTTGCACGCTCCGCCCCAATAAGCAATAAAAGGTTCTGCATTTCAGGGCCTTGCGTCTGTCCGGTCAGGGCTTTACGCAACGGCATGAACAAGGCCCGCCCTTTGCGCCCTGTCTGTTCCTTCAAAATTCCGGTCCACTCCCCCCATGTCTCCAGACTCCACGGCTCCGCCGGTAAAACCGCCAGAGCCTGCGCCACATAATCGGCATCCTCTGGATCAATGTCTGGCGTCACCGGACCATCAACAATCGCCCACAAAGCCTGCGTATCCGTAATGTTTTCAATATTGCCTTTCACTGCCTCCCAGAATTCGGCGCCACCGCCGACCCCCAGTTCAGCCAACTTGTCGCTTACATCCGCAAAGGAGGCCTCATGCAGGATTTTCGTATTCAGGCGCTTCAACTCGTCCGGGTCAAACCGGGCCGGGGCACGCCCCAACCGGCTCAGGTCATAACCTTCGGCCAGTTCAGACAGTGACGTCCGCACCTCGACCGGGTCCGGGGTGCCCAAACGCGCCACCAGACTGTTGATCGCCATCGGGTCGGTGTCCGCCTCGCGCAGACTTTCCAAAGACAATGACCCCAGACGTTTCGACAAGGCGCTGCCGTCCGCCATCACCAGCAGGGGGTGGTGGGCAAAAACCGGAATATCGCCGCCCAAAGCCTCAATGATTTCAATCTGGGTGGCCGTATTGGTCACATGGTCCTCGCCGCGGATGACATGGGTGACGCCGAACTCAAGGTCATCGACGACACTCGGCAAGGTGTAGAGGTAAGTGCCGTCGGCCCGCACAAGAACCGGGTCGGACAGGCTGGCCGTGTCAATTTTCTGCGTCCCGCGCACAAGATCCTCCCAGATGACCGTTTCACCTGACAGCTTGAACCGGTAATGCGGCCGGCGGCCTTCCGCTTCCAGGGCCGCAATGTCTTCGGTGGACAAATCCAGCGCAGCGCGATCATAGACCGGCGGCTTGCCACGTGACAGCTGACGCTTGCGCTTCAGCTCCAATTCGTCAGGAGTTTCATAGCAGGCGTAAATCAGGCCGTCAGACTTGAGTTTTTCGAAAACGGCATCATATTCCCCGAACCGCTCAGATTGTTTGGCCGTCACATCATGCTCAAGCCCCAACCATGCCAGATCATCAATGATGCCTTGGGCGAAAGCCTCGGTTGACCGCTCGGCGTCCGTGTCATCAAGGCGCAACATGAACCGTCCGTCATTGGCTTTGGCAAAAAGCCAGCAAAACAGGGCTGTCCTGGCATTACCAACATGGATTTTTCCGGTCGGACTCGGGGCAAAACGCGTAAGAACTGTCATGTCTTTCCTTAATCTTTCAAACGGGCGTCACGAAAACCGTTGGTGATGGGATAGCGCCGGTCCCGGCCAAAATTCCGTTTACCGATTTTGACTCCCGGCGCCGCCTGACGCCGTTTGTACTCTGAAATATACAGCAAATGCTCAACCCGTTTGACGGTTTCAGCTTGATAACCCTTGGAGACAATCTCGTCAAAGCTCAATTCATCTTCCACCAAAGCATGCAAAATGCCGTCAAGCACCTCATAGGGGGGCAGGCTGTCCTCGTCCTTCTGGTCCTCACGCAATTCGGCGCTGGGTGGTTTGTTGATGATGTTATCCGGGATGACTGTGCCTTTCGGCCCCAAACCGCCGGCGGGATGATTTGCGTTGCGCCAACGACACAAGTCAAAAACCTCGATCTTGTAAATGTCCTTGATCGGGTTGTAACCGCCATTCATGTCACCATAAAGCGTCGCATAGCCGACCGACACTTCGGATTTGTTGCCGGTGGTGACAACCATGTCGCCGAATTTGTTGGAGACAGCCATCAGCAAAGTGCCCCGTATGCGCGACTGAATGTTCTCCTCCGTCAGGTCGGGTGCGCGCCCCTCAAACAAGTCTGCAAGCGCCTCATCATAGGCCTCAACCTTGCCGGCAATCGACACCTCATCCAGATGTACACCGAGCAGGCTGGCACAGGCGGCGGCATCATCCAGACTTTCCTGCGAGGTGTATTTTGACGGCATCATGATGCAGCGCACACGCTCGGCACCCAGCGCATCAACAGCAATGGCCGCGCAGATGGCGCTGTCCACACCGCCGGAAAGTCCCAGCAGCACCCCCGGAAACCGGTTTTTTTCCACATAATCGCGCAATCCCAGAACCGCTGCTTGATAAATGGATTCCAATTCGGACATCTCGGCTTGCGAAACCTCAGAGCGGCAGATCCAGCCCGCACCGGTCTTTTCCCATTCCGTCCTGAGTGCACATGGCTGCCATGACGGCGCCTCGACCGGGACAGAGCCGTCCGCCAGCATGACAAAACTGCGGCCCTCAAAGACAAGCTCATCCTGTCCGCCAATCTGGTTCACATACATCAAAGGCAGGCCGGCCTCACGACACCTTTGCCCCACATGCGCAAGGCGTTGGTGATGTTTATTGCACTCAAACGGCGACCCGTTCGGGGAAATGAGCATTTCCGCCCCCCGCGCCGCCAAATGACCGCTGACATCAGAAAACCAGACATCCTCGCAAATCGGAAATCCGACCAAAACCCCTTTAACATTGACCGGCTCAGGCATGTCCGGCGTGTCAAACAGCCGCTTTTCGTCAAACACGGCATAATTGGGAAGATGCACCTTGTGGCGCAGAACATAATCACCATTTTGCGCCACCATGACGCTGTTGAACAGCTTGCCGGATTTTTCATCATGCCAAGGCAGACCGAAAATCATGGCCGGACCGCCTTGCGCCGTCAGGCCAGCCAATTCGACCGCCGCCAGCCTCGTTTTATCCAGAAAAGCGGCTTTGCGGACAAGGTCTTCAGGCGGATAGCCAGATAAAAAAAGCTCACTCGCCACCAGCACATCAGCCCCCTCCCGGGCGGCTTCTGCATAGGCATCTCGCAGTTTGGCGGCATTGCCGGCCACATCCCCGACAATGGGGTTGAGCTGTGCCATGATGATTGTAAGCCTGTCTGTCATAGTGATTATGTAACCTCTGCGGCTGCCCAGAACAACCAAAACCCATGAAAATCAAGTGTTAAGCGTAAAAAAACTGCGGCTGAAGGGTTTTTTGCGCAATTTTTCTGTTATTTTTCATGTCAGCCCGGCAAGAGGCTTTAATTCAAGGGTTTTAACCGCTATATGTATGGCAAGACAGTCTCGTACGGACGATAATCTGAGAGCAGAAGATGAGCAAGAATTGGACCCCAGACAGTTGGCGCACTTTCCCGATCAAACAAGTGCCCACATATCCGGACAGCGACGCCCTTGAGGCCGTCGAAAACCGTCTGGCCGGTTTCCCGCCGCTGGTGTTTGCCGGGGAAGCGCGTCAGTTGAAGGCCCAGCTTGGCGAAGTCGCGCAGGGACGCGCCTTTTTGCTGCAGGGCGGCGACTGTGCGGAAAGTTTTGCGGAACATCATGCCGACAACATCCGCGACACCTTCCGCGTCCTGCTGCAAATGTCAACAGTGCTGACCTTCGGCGCCAAAATGCCGGTTGTCAAAGTTGGCCGCATGGCCGGGCAGTTTGCCAAGCCGCGGTCAGCGGATACAGAAACCATTGACGGTGTGGAACTGCCGAGCTATCGCGGCGACATCATCAACGGCATAGAATTTGACGCCGAGTCCCGCGTCCCCGACCCGGTAAGACAGGTTTCCGCCTACCGGCAGTCGGCCTCCACCCTCAATCTGCTGCGGGCCTTCGCCAAAGGCGGCTATGCCGACCTCAATGAAGTGCACCGTTGGAACCAGGGCTTTGTCGCTGACAGCCCGCAGGGTGAACGCTATGAGGAAATCGCCACACAGATTGACGAGGCCATCAGCTTCATGGATGCCTGCGGCGTCAACAGCCGGACGACGCCGCAACTCGGCATGGTTGACTTCTACACCAGCCATGAAGCTTTGTTGCTCGGCTATGAGTCGGCCCTGACCCGCCTCGACAGCACCTCCGGCGATCATTATGACACCTCAGCACATATGCTGTGGATCGGAGACAGGACACGTCAGCCGGACGGTGCCCATGTCGAGTTCCTCTCCGGGGTCAAAAACCCGATTGGTCTCAAATGTGGCCCAAGCCTTGACCCGGAGGAACTGATTGTCCTGCTCGACAAGCTGAACCCGGACAACGAACCCGGCCGCATCACCCTGATCAGCCGCTTCGGGCATGAAAATGTCGAAAATCACCTTCCGGCCCTGATCCGCGCCGTGGAACGCGAAGGCCGCATCGTGGTCTGGTCCTGCGACCCGATGCACGGCAACACCATCAAGGCCTCCAACGGTTTCAAGACACGCCCGGTTGACCGGATACTTGCCGAGGTGCAGAACTTCATGCAGGTGCACAAGGCGGAGGGCACACATGCCGGCGGCATTCACTTTGAGATGACCGGCCAGAATGTTACAGAATGCCTCGGTGGCGCACAGGCCATTTCCGAAGAGGATTTGTCAAGTCGCTATCACACACATTGCGACCCGCGCCTGAACGGCAGTCAAGCACTTGAACTGGCCTTTATGATTGCCGAAGGTTTGAAGGCCGACAGCAAAAACCGCAAGGTCGCCTAAGCCTCATCCCCGCCTGACATGTCAAACGGCAGAGGCAAACCGGCCTCTTGATAAGCCGTCTGCAAAACTGAATTCATGTGGTCGGTCAGGCGTTGACGTTCAGCCTCCACCTCGTCGCGTGACAAATCCGGCTTGGCATAAAACGGCTCACCCCAGACCACGACATTTTTTGAGAAGCCAAGCGGCAGCTGAAACTTGTCCCAGGATCTGGGAAAAAACCTGTACCGCTTATAAGCGGCTGATATCGGCACAATCGGACACCCTGAACGCGACGACAGCAAGACAATCCCCTCACCGGTCTCATAAGCGGGACCAGGAGCGATATCCGCTGTCATGATGATGTTTTCATTGCGGCCCAGAATGTTAAGCATTTCGTGAAAAGCCTCATTGCCGCCCTTCTCTTTCTTTTTGGGCTTGTTGGCCGCCTTGCCGGTGCCGGAACCGCGCAGAACCTTGTATCCGAGATAATACACGAACGGCGTCAAAAACGCCCCATAGGGGCTGCGTGAGGTCAACACCGTTGACTGATTGGTGATTTTGCGGAAAAAGCCCATCGTCACAGGCATGAAATTTCCGTGCCAGACACCAAGGACGAACCCTTTTTTGGACTCATCCAAAGCCTGCATGTGCTCCAGACCGATCTGGCGGCTGACGGATGTGAAGCGGAGATAACGGTGAAACAGGATCAGCCCCTGCGACATCAGCCACAGCCCCAACCCTGGTCCGGTGGTGCTTTTCTTTTTACCTCGAAAGAATGAAAACCTCATGACGGTTCAAGCCTCTACCGGGGTTTTCATAGTCACAAGCTCCTCCGCCGCGGTCGGGTGCACGGCAACGGTCGCGTCGAAATCGGCCTTGGTCGCCCCCATGGTCACGGCGATGCCGAAAGCCTGTATCATCTCACCGCTGTCCGGCCCGACAATATGCAGCCCCAGAACCCTGTCGCTGGCCTTGTCGACGAGCAGTTTCATCAGGGTTTTTTCTTCACTGCCGGACAATGTGTGTTTCATCGGCCGGAACACGGACCGGTACACATCAACATCAAACTTTTCACGTGCCGACTCTTCCGTCATGCCCACAGTCCCGATCGGAGGTTGGGAGAAGACGGCGGTCGGAATGATGGAATGGTCAACCTTTTGCGGGGTGTTGTTAAAAACGGTCTCGGCAAAGGCCGCACCCTCGCGGATGGCGACCGGGGTCAGTTGGGCGCGGTCCGTGACATCCCCGACCGCATAAATGTTGTCGACCGAGGTCTGTGAATAAGCGTCAACCTTGACGGCACCATTGGCATGGGTTTCCACCCCGGCTTTTTCCAGTCCCAGACCGCTGACATTCGGGACACGCCCGGTGGCGTACATGACCTGACCGGCGGCAAGACCGGTGCCATCAGATAATGTCACCTCATGGCCTTCAGCCTGTCGGGCAATTGACACCACATCCGTGTTGAGCAGAACCGAGATGCCCTTCTTGACCATCTCCTCGCGCAAATGCCGGCGGATGTCGGCGTCAAAGCCGCGCATGATTTCATCACCCCTGTAAACCAGTGTGACATCCACACCCAGCCCGTTGAAAATGCCGGCAAACTCAACCGCAATGTAACCGCCGCCGACAATGACGATTTTGTCGGGCAGAGCCTCCAAATGAAACGCCTCATTGGAGCTGATGGCATGCTCGGCACCGGGAATGTCTGGAATGAACGGAGTCGCCCCCGGGGCCAGCAAAACATATTTTGCCGTCACCTCGCGTCCGTCAATGGCGATGGTGTTGCGGTCAACCAGTTCTGCGCGTGCCTGAATGATCTCAACGCCGGCAGCCTCGGCGTTTTTGATGTAAATCTTGTTGAGCCGGTCAATTTCCTGATCCTTGTTTGCCACAAGTTTCGCCCAATCAAAGCGCGTCTCACCGACCGTCCAGCCAAACCCCTCTGCCTCGTGAAAATCCTCGGCATAATGACTGGCATAAACAAACAGCTTCTTGGGCACACAGCCCCGGATCACGCAGGTGCCGCCGACCCGGTACTCCTCCGCCATCGCCACTTTCGCACCGTGCGCGGCGCTCATGCGGGCAGCACGGACACCGCCGCTGCCGGCTCCGATGACAAACAAATCATAGTCAAAATTCATGGTGTACTTTCAATTTCCCTGATCTCATCGCGGCAGGCCAGATAAACTTTCGCCGCCATTCCAATGAACAGGCCGTGCTCCATGACACCCGGTATGTCCAGCAAAGCCGCTGCCAAACCGGCAGGGTTTTGAATTTCCCGCAACCGGCAGTCATAAATCACATGCCCGCTGTCGGTTTTAAAAACATTTCCGCCCGCGTCAAGCCGCAATGCCAGATCCGGACTGTGGCCGGTCGCCTTCAACACCTCCCCGACGGCCGCAGCACTGGCTTCATGCGCAAAGCTGTTCACTTCAACCGGAAGGGGAAAGGCCCCCAGAGTTTTGACCCATTTGGTTTCATCAGCGATGACCACCATCCGGCCGGACGCCGCCGCCACAATTTTTTCCCGCAGCAACGCGCCGCCGCCGCCCTTAACCAGATTGAGCGCAGGGTCAATCTCGTCGGCGCCATCAACCACCATGTCGAGGTTTTTCAACTGGCCCAAATCCGCCAGGGGAATGTTCAGGCTTTCGGCCTGCGCATGTGTCGCCTCTGAGGTAGGCACACAGACCACCTCCAGCCCGGCCCTCACCTTTTCGCCGAGCCCATCGACAAAATAGCGGGCGGTTGATCCGGTCCCGAGACCAAGCTTCATACCGTTTTCGACCTCATCCAGCGCCTTTAACGCAGCCTGCTTTTTCATTTCCTCTTGTGACATCAAATCCCCCGTTCCCGCCTGATGATTTCCCAGGCATTGTTGATACTGGCCATGCGCGCATTGGACAAATGAATAATCTCCTGGGGCACCCCGCGGGCCTGCAGCTGATCCGGATGGTTGTCGCGTACGGCCCTCAACCACGCCTCGCGCACCGCCTCATCCTTGGCACCCTTGGCGACCCCCAGCACAGCATAGGGGTCCTGAACCTCCTCATTATGATGCGCGTGAATGCGGTCAAAATCGGTTCTGTCGAGACCGAAAATATCGCTGACACGTTTCAGATAGTCTTCCTCAGCCGGATGCAGGTCGCCGTCTGAATAGGCGATATGGAACAATCCGTCGAGCACATCCTCACAGACGCGGGGATTGTCCCTGAAAATGGATTTAACCTGTCGGGCATAGACCTCAAAACCGGCCACATCCTCCTGGGCAAGCTTATAGACGCGTTCCACATTTTTCTGTTCACGATCCGGCACACGGCAAATCTGATAAAAGGCGTTGACCTCAGCCGGGGAGACAATGCCGTCGGACTTCGCCATTTTTGCGGACAGCGCAATCAACGCAATGGTGAAGGCAACGTCCCGCTCAAGCTCCTTGTCCACAAGCAAATGCCCGGCCACGGCTCCGGCCACCGCTCCGACAGGCCCGGCAACATAAGCACCGGCGACAGCTCCAGCAATTTTGCCCCAAATAGACAAAAACGGCTCCTCAAATTTATGATTGGAGCATAAATGAATCGCTGAACCCAAGCGAGTGCAAACTTGGCTGCACTATGCCCTAGGGGGTGTAGGAGAGGATGGGTGACAACCATTTCTCACAGGTTTCAACATCCATGCCCTTGCGCGCGGCGTAGTCCTCAAGCTGGTCGCGGTCAATTTTGCCGACACCGAAATACTGGCTGTCCGGATGGCTGAAATAAAGCCCTGACACTGCAGCCCCGGGCCACATGGCAAAACTCTCCGTCAACTCGACGTCAATCGTGTTTTTGGCGTCCAACAGCTCAAACAGGGTTTCTTTCTCGGTATGGTCGGGTTGCGCCGGATAGCCGGGCGCCGGACGGATGCCCTTATATTCCTCCCGGATCAAGGCCTCATTGTCCAAGGCCTCTTCAGACGCGTAGCCCCAGTATTGTGTGCGCACAAGCTGGTGCATGCGTTCCGCAAACGCCTCCGCCAGACGGTCCGCCAGGGCTTTGGACATAATGGCGCTGTAATCGTCGCCGGCCTCCTCGAATTTTTTGGCGACATCATCCTCGCCATGACCGGAGGTGACGGCAAACCCGCCAATATAGTCTGGGGCGACATCAGACGGCGCAATAAAATCGGCCAGGGCAAAATTGGCGCGACCGTTTTTGCGCTCCATTTGCTGACGCAGACTGTGTAAACGCGTCCGTTCTGTCTGGCGGCTTTCATCTTCATAGACAATGATGTCATCACCGTCCCGCGCCGCCGGCCAGAAGCCGATAACAGCCTTGCAGGTCAGCCATTTCTCGCCAATCATCCGGTCGAGCATGTCCTGGGCGTCCTTGAACAAACCGGTTGCCGCCTCCCCGACCACATTGTCGGTCAAAATACCCGGGTAGGTGCCATGCAGATCCCAGCTTTGGAAAAAGGGTGTCCAGTCAATGAAGTCACGCAGGTCTTCCGCGGGATAATCCTCGAACACTTTGGTGCCCAGAAAACTCGGTCGGACCGGTGTGTGCTCGGAAAAATCAGGGGCAAAGGCATTCTTCTGCGCTTCGGCCAACGGCACTCTTTTGGCGGTTTCGCGGCCACGCGCATGGGCCGCGGCCATGTTCTCATAATCGGCGCGGATCTCAGCCTTGTATGCCGGCCCTTTTTCCTCCGACAACAAGGTTGAGGCCACACCCACAGCACGACTGGCATCCGTGACATAGATGGCCTGCCCGCGTGCATAATTCGGATTGATTTTGACGGCCGTATGGACTTTTGATGTGGTCGCCCCGCCGATTAGCAACGGTATGTCAAAGTCCTGCCGCTCCATCTCAGCCGCGACGTGACACATTTCATCGAGGCTCGGCGTAATCAGCCCGGACAGGCCGATAATGTCGACATTCTCCTCTTTGGCCTTTTGCAGAATATCCGCCGCCGGCACCATGACCCCCATATCAATGACTTCATAATTGTTGCACTGCAGCACAACCCCGACAATGTTCTTGCCGATGTCATGAACATCACCCTTGACGGTCGCCATCAGCACCTTGCCGGCATTGGCCACTTTATCAGCACCGCTTTGCTTTTTCTCCTCCTCCATGAAAGGCTCGAGATAAGCCACGGCCTTCTTCATGACGCGGGCGGATTTCACCACCTGGGGCAGAAACATTTTGCCGGCACCGAACAAATCACCGACGACATTCATGCCATCCATCAACGGCCCTTCAATGATGTGCAGCGGGCGCTCATAATGCTGGCGCGCCTCTTCCACATCGTCTTCCGCATAATCGCCGATGCCGTTGACCAGCGCGTGCTCCAGCCGCTTTTCAATCGGAAGCTCACGCCAACTGAGATCCACGACCCGCGCCTCCCCCTTTTGGCCGCGGTATTTTTCTGCAATATCAAGCAGGCGGTCAGTCCCGTCGCCTCTGCGGTTAAGCAAAACATCCTCTACCGCCTCCCTCAGCGGTTCATCAATGTCCTCATAAATCGCAAGCTGGCCGGCATTCACAATGCCCATATCCATGCCCTGCCCGATGGCATGATAAAGGAACGCCGAGTGCATGGCCTCGCGCACCGGCTCATTGCCACGGAATGAGAAGGAAATGTTCGACACCCCACCTGACACATGGGCATGCGGCAGGTTCTCACGGATCCGGGCTGTCGCATCAATGAAGTCCTTGCCGTAATTGTCATGTTCTTCAATACCGGTGGCAACGGCAAAGATATTCGGATCGAAAATGATGTCCTCAGGTGGAAAACCGACTTTTTCGGTAAGCAATTTATAGGAGCGTTCGCAAATCTCAAACTTCCGGTCAGCCGTGTCCGCCTGCCCGTCCTCATCAAATGCCATGACGATGACAGCCGCACCGAATTTCAGGCAGGTCCGGGCCTGCGCCAAAAACGCCTCCTCTCCCTCTTTCAGGGAAATGGAGTTCACCACAGCCTTGCCCTGGACGCATTTTAACCCAGCCTCGATGATTGACCATTTCGAACTGTCAATCATGACCGGCACCTTGGCGATATCCGGTTCGGCGGCGATCAGGTTCAAAAAGCGCACCATGGCAGCTTCGGAGTCCAGCATGCCCTCATCCATATTGATGTCGATGATCTGCGCCCCGTTCTCAACCTGCTGGCGCGCAACATCCAGCGCCGTCTCATAATCCTCCTCCGTAATCAACCGGCGGAATTTCGCTGAACCGGTGACATTGGTGCGTTCCCCGACATTGACGAACGGAATGTCCTGCGTCAGCACAAAAGGCTCCAGACCCGACAGCTTCAGGCGGCGTTCCTGTTTGAGGATCTCCCGCGGCGCATGATTGGCGGCCGCATCCGCAATTGCGGCAATGTGGGCCGGCGTGGTGCCGCAGCATCCACCGAGAATATTGACCAGCCCGGCCTCAGCAAATTCACCGACGACGGCTGACATCTGTTCCGGCAATTCATCATATTCCCCAAATTCATTCGGCAGGCCGGCATTGGGGTAGATACAGATATGGGTATCCGCCACTTTTGCGATTTCAGCCACATAGGGGCGCATTTCAGCAGCCCCAAGCGCGCAGTTCAGGCCGACAGCAAACGGTTTGGCATGACGCAGAGATGTCCAGAACGCCTCGGTTGTCTGACCTGAAAGCGTGCGACCCGACCTGTCTGTGATCGTGCCGGAAATCATTATCGGCAAGGTGATGCCGGTCTCCTCAAACACATCCTGCACGGCATGGACGGCGGCTTTGGCGTTCAAGGTGTCAAAAATGGTTTCAATCAGGATAATGTCAGCACCCCCTTCGACCAGGCCGCGGGTGGCCTCTGCGTAGGCCGTGCGCAACTCATCATAAGTGACATTCCGATGGCCGGGGTCGTTGACATCCGGGGATATGGATGCGGTGCGGTTGGTCGGCCCCAAGGCACCGGCAACGAGCCGTGGTCGCGACGGGTCTTGACCCTCAAATTTGTCGCAGACCTGCCGAGCCAGCCGCGCACCCTCCAAATTCAATTCATAGGCGACAGACTGCAAGTCATAGTCAGCCTGGGCAATGGTGGTTGAGGAAAACGTATTGGTCTCGACAATATCACTGCCCGCCTCGAGGAACGCGGCGTGGATTTCCGCAATCACATCCGGGCGCGTCAAGGTCAGCAAGTCATTATTGCCCTTCAAATCCATGTGATGATCGGCAAACTGCTCCCCTCGGAAATCAGCTTCCTGCAGATCATAGCCTTGAATCATGGTGCCCATGGCACCGTCCAGCATCAGGATTCGCTTGGTTATATGCTCTTTCAGAGCCTCGATTCTGGTGTCACGTGTCCAGGGCATGGCAATCCATTTCCAAAATGCGGCATACCGCGAAAGTTAAATCTGCTTGGTTCAGGGTGTAGAAATGCAGATGGTCAAAACCTTCTGCCACGAGGCGGCGGCATTGGTCAACGGCGACCGTTGCGGCAATTTTACGCCGTGTGCCTTCATCCTCGTCCAGACCGTCAAAACAATCAATCAAGTGTTGCGGCACACTTGTGTTGCATTTTTCCGCCATGCGCAGAACACCGGTGAAATTCGTCGTCGGCATGATTCCGGGCAGAACAGGGATGGAAATGCCGGCAGCTGCCAGCTTGTCACGGAACCGCAGATGATGCTCGGTCTCAAACACAAACTGGGTGATGGCGCGGGTCGCCCCGGCGTCAATCTTGGCCTTCAACAAATCAATATCGGCATCCAGGCTTTCCGATTCGGGGTGTTTTTCAGGATAAGCGCTGACCGTGATGTCAAACCCGCCACGTTTGGCAATCGCCGAGACCAGCTCCACTGAGCCGGCATAGCCGTCAGGATGCGGTTGATAAGCCCCCATATCAGGCATGTCGCCGCGCAGAGCGACAATATGACGAACGCCGGCCTCAGCATAGGCGTTTATCACTTCATCAACCTCCGACCGGGTGGCCGATACGCATGTCAAATGCGCCGCAGGTTTCAAATCAGTTTCCTGAACCAGACGTTTGACGCAATCATGGGTGCGCTCGCGGGTTGTGCCTCCGGCACCGTAGGTCACGGAGACGAACTCAGGGTCCAAAGGTGCCAGACGTTCAATGGCGTTCCAGAGGTTTTCGTTCGCCTTTTCGGTTTTCGGCGGGAAAAATTCAAATGAATAGTTCGTCATCCTGTCACCTCCAATGAGTATGCTTCAATTTCTGCGGCGGATTGTTTCTGACCTGACCAGAGATAAACCGACAGGCCCGCATCCGCATGCTGATGATCATTTTCAAGCAGCAAAGGCCGCTTGACCTCAATCCCGGCATCACGTAGCAGATTGACGATTTCCTGTTCAGTGAAACCGAGGCGTCGATGGGCATGCTCCTCGCGCAGATGCTCATGGTTATGCGGGGCAAAATCCGCGATGATGATGGTGCCACCCGGACTTAAAATACGCGCAGCCTCAAACACGACCGCCGCCGGATCCTCAAGAAAGTGCAGAACCTGGTGCATCAGCACCAGATCAGCCTCACCGTTATTCAGGGGAAGGTTGGTGATGTCCCCCAAGCGGACCTGAAAATGCTGCATGTCGACACGGTCCAGATTGGTGCGGGCCAGTGACAACATATCCGCATTGGCGTCAAAGCCGACACCTTTCTCAGCCTTTTGACCGAACAGTTCCAGCATGCGGCCCGTCCCGGTGCCCAAATCGACCAGATTGGCGTAAGTTCTGTCGCCGGCGAGGTCCAGCATAACCCGCTCAATCGTTTCATCCGCCACATGCAAGGCCCGCAATCGACCCCAGTTGGCGGCATTGGCGGTAAAGTAACTCTGGGCCGCCTGCGCCCGTTGCGCCCTCACACCTTCCAACCGTTCATTATCGCGCAGCAAGACGGCATCGTCTTTGGGCAGTAACTTGACAAGATCACGCGCCAAATGCGCCGCTTCCCCGGCTTCCGCAACCCGGTAAAAAACCCAGCTCCCTTCCGGAAAACGTGTAATCAGCCCGGCGTCCGTCATCAGTTTCAAATGACGACTGATGCGCGGTTGGCTTTGGCCGAGCACCAGCGTCAATTCTTTGACAGTCAGCTCACCTTGCGCCAAAACAGCTAGAAGTCGCAAGCGGGTTTGCTCACCAGCTCCTCGCAGTGCAGTCAGTAAACGTTCCATGACCATAAACTCCCTACAGATATAAACATATCTTTATATTATAAATTATTTTATATCAAGAATATCTTTTCAATTTTTTAAAACCGCCCTATTTTTGCCGTATAACTCCATACACTAAGCGTGTTCAAACAAATTGAGTTCAGACATGACGACTACCAAATTTTCCCGGTTCCTGTTGATTTTCTTCATGGCATTTGGATTGAGCGCCTGCGCTTCCACCTCCAATGGCACCTATGACCCTTTGGAGCCTGTCAACCGTGTCATGTTTGATGTCCACAATTCGATTGACAGGGCGGTGCTGAAGCCGGCCGCCAAAGCCTATGGGATACTGCCGGAGCCGGCCCGCCAGGGTGTCGGTAATTTTTTCAGCAATCTGGGCGAGCCGTTTTCCATGGTCAACAATCTGCTGCAAGGCAAATTCACAAAAGCAGGCGCCTCACTGGCGCGCTTCGGCATCAACTCCACCATTGGCCTGGCCGGCCTGATCGATGTCGCTTCCGCTATGGGGATTGAACGGCACAAAGAGGATTTCGGACAGACTTTGGGGCATTATGGCGTTGGCCCTGGGCCATACATCTTCATTCCCGTTCTTGGCCCAACCACACTGCGTGACGGGGCCGGACAGGTCGGCACAACCACATTGGACAGCAACGCTTGGGACGAGGCCGGTGTCACGGACTCTGAATATGCCGGCGCGACGGTCCTGAACGGTCTGCACTTCCGCCATGAAGGGCTTGACCTGCTGGATGAGATTGAAAAAAGTTCAATCGATTATTACGCCTCGGTCCGCAGCCTCTATCTGCAAAACCGTGCCAGTGAAATCAAGGACGGCAAGACTGACATTGACGATCTCCCGGATCTGGACATGTTTGATGATGAAGACGGTTATTATGATGACGCTTCAGACAACAAAGAAAAAGATTTTAAATAGGGCATAAAGAAAATGAAAACATTGAATGCACGCATCATCGCCGCCATCGCCCTGTTGTTGGGCAGTTTGAGTTTGGCCGCCGCCCAATCCGCCGGCGGCGAGGCCTTTGTGCGGGAGTCCGCTGATGAAGTCATCGATATTTTGACGACTGCGTCCGGCCGTGAGGAACGCGAGCAGAGATTCACCTCCATGCTGAACGAACGCGCTGATTTGCGCCGTATCGGTCGCTTTGCTTTGGGGGCCGAAGGGCGGCGGGTCAGCAAGACTGACTTTGAAACCTACCAGGAATTGCTGGAGACACTGATCATCAAAGTTTATGCCAACCGACTGGGTGATTATTCCGATGAACAAATCATCATCAAAGGCAGCCAGCAGAAAAAGCGCAATGTGATTGTTGAAACCGAGATCACATTCACCTCAGGCCGCGAACCGATTTCGCTTGATTGGTGGCTGATTGAACAGAAGAACGGCGGTTACAAGCTTTTTGACATCCGCGTGCTGGGCGTCTGGATGGCACAGGAACAGCGCGACACGTTTACATCCGTGCTGAAAAACAACAAAGGCGATTTCAACGCACTTCTGGGACACTTGCGCCGTCAGGTCAAGGAAGGCCTTGAGGAAAACGCGAAAGCCCAGACTAGCGGCTGAACTGTTTGTATTTGATCCGTTTGGGCACTTCCGCATCCGCGCCAAGCCGACGCTTGCGGTCCTCCTCATAATCGGCGTAATTGCCTTCAAACCACTCAACATGGCTGTCGCCTTCAAAGGCGAGGATATGTGTCGCCAGACGGTCAAGGAACCAGCGGTCGTGTGAAATGATCACAGCACAACCGGCGAAATCCTCCAGCCCCTCCTCAAGGGCGCGCAGCGTTTCAACATCAAGGTCATTGGTCGGCTCATCAAGCAGCAACAGATTGGCGCCGGACCGCAGCATCTTCGCCAAATGCACCCGGTTGCGTTCTCCGCCGGACAGCAGGCCGACCTTTTTCTGCTGGTCACCGCCCCTGAAATTGAATGCCCCGACATAGGCACGGGAATTCACCTCCCGCTTGCCAAGTTCGATAATGTCATTGCCGTCCGATATCTCCTCCCAGACGGTTTTGTCATCCTGCAGGTGATCCCGGCTCTGGTCGACATAGCCCAGCTTGACCGTCTCCCCGACTTTCAGGGAACCGGCATCCGCCTGCTCCACCCCGGTGAGCATTTTGAACAGGGTCGTCTTGCCGGCGCCGTTGGGACCGATGACCCCGACAATTCCGCCCGGCGGCAGCTTGAAGGACAGGTCATCAATCAACAGCCGCTCGCCAAACCCCTTGGACAAGCCTTCTGCTTCCAGCACAACCCCGCCCAGTCTCGGACCAGGTGGTATCGATATCTGCGCCCGCCCGACCTCTTCTCGGCCGGCACCTTCCAGCATGTCATTGTAAGCCTGAATACGGGCCTTGCTTTTGGCCTGACGGGCTTTGGGCGATGAACGGATCCAATCCAGCTCACGCGACAGGGTCCTTTGTTTGGCCTCGTCTTCGCGTGCCTCCTGTTCAATACGCAGGTGTTTCTGTTCCAACCAGCTTGAATAATTCCCCTCATGCGGGAAGCCCTGACCGCGGTCCAGTTCAAGAATCCAACCCGTCACTTGATCAAGGAAATACCTGTCATGCGTCACCAGCACAACCGTTCCGGCATACTCCACCAGATAGTGCTGCAACCAGGCGACGGTTTCGGCATCAAGATGGTTGGTCGGCTCGTCTAGCAGCAGCAGGTCTGGTTTTTCGAGCAAGAGCTTGCACAAGGCCACCCGACGCTTTTCACCACCCGATAGTGTGCTGACATCCGCATCCCCCTCCGGACAACGAAGGGCGTCCATGGCCTGCCCGACCTGACTTTCCAGATCCCAAAGGTTTTGTGCGTCAATCTCATCCTGCAAGGCGGCCATTTCATCAGCCGTTTCATCGGAGTAATTCATCGCAAGCTCATTGTAGCGCTCAAGCTTGGCCTGACTTTCCGCCACGCCCTCCATGACATTGCCCATGACGTCCTTATCCGGATTCAACTGAGGTTCCTGCTCCAGATAACCGACTTTGGCCCCCTCAGCGGCCCAGGCGTCGCCGGTGAATTCCTTGTCAATGCCGGCCATAATTTTGAGCAGGGTTGACTTACCGGCCCCGTTGACACCGACAATGCCGATTTTGGCGCCGGGGAAAAACGACAGCCGGATATCCTTCAAAACCTGTTTGCCGCCCGGATAGGTCTTGGACAGTTGGTCCATCACATAAACATATTGGTAGGAAGCCATGTTTCTCTCACCCTCAATAACTGCTTTCCGTTTGCATAACCGAGCGGAGGCCGGTTAAGCAAGTTTTTTCAAACAAAAAGGGCCGGCGCAGACCGGCCCTTCAGGTCTTTTCCGCCAATCAAAACAGGTTCATGACTTCACGGAAAATCATAACGCCTAGCACCAGCCAAGACAGGATAAACACGCCAAAACGGTGCATAACATTGTTGTATGTATTCTGGATCAAGGAATGCACAACCCGTAGGGCGACAAACCCCCATGCCAGTTGAACAAACAGGCCGTCAGCATGGCCGGCAGCCGCAATCAGCAAGGCAACGGCATAAAAAATCGTCGGCTGTTCATGCAAATGATTGTAATTGTCCCCAACAGCCCGCACATGTGACGGGAGCTTGCCGGCCACATCAGACGTGTGCATGGCATCCTGAACATCAATTTTAGCCTCGTTCATGGCCGGAATACGCCTTTGGAACATCCACAGCATGACCAAAAAGGTCCACGCCGCCATAATGATGACCGGTTGTAAAAGTGCGTTTGTCATGTAACCCTCCATTATTATCAAACGTCCTGATTGTCCGGGTTGAAACCCGTGGCGCCTTTAAAATAGTCTTTCAGCCTGATGATGTCGGCTTCATAGTCACCGCTCATCTCAAACTCATCCCCGATGTAAATCCGCTTGTTGACGCAATCAAGTTTTGCCAGAACCAGCGGCACACCGGCGCCATGGGCCATGTGGTAAAACCCTGACTTCCAGTTTTCATTATAGGATCGTGTACCCTCGGGCGCTATCAGTAAAACTGTTCGGTCAGCCTGTTTGAGAAACTCGATGCCCTGCTCCACGGCACTTGTGCGTTTGGTACGGTCGACCGGAACGCCGCCGAAAAAGCGGAAAAAATATCCTACCGGCCAGAAGAACAGACTGTCTTTCGCCAGCACATTGACGCGCAAACGCAACCCCAAAATACCCCAAAGAAAAATCATGTAGTCCCAGTTACTTGTATGCGGAGCACCGATCAAAACGCATTTTTGATAGCGTTTCATATCCCCAATCAATTTCCAGCCCAGCAGAAAGGCAATGCTTTGCGCCACGAACCCGAGCACGGGCATGAGCAACGGAACTTTATAATAGGTAAGTTTAGGCATTTTCATTTCGGCACTCTCAACGCAACAAAAACTTGAATTTTAAACTTTCAGCTGTTGGTTTTAGCCAATATGTTCGGCAAAAAATGACAGAGTGCGCTCCAGCGCAAGATCCGCCGCAGCCTGGTCATGCGTGGCGCGATGGTCGCAGTTAAAGCCGTGGTCCGCCTCATACACAAAAGCCGGCGCATCCGGCAAAGCCTGTTTGACGGCCGCGACCTGATCCATCGGGATGAAATCATCGCGGTCACCGAAATGGAACATAATCGGTGCCTTGGGGACGCTCGCAAGATTATCGGCAATCCCGCCGCCATAATAGGCGACAGCGCAATCCAGCGCATCAATGTTGCCGGCACTCAAAAATGACAGCAGCCCCCCAAAGCAGTACCCGACAGAGCCAACTTTGCCATACTGCTTGAGGATGGCGACAGCCGCGGCAAGATCCTGCAATGTCTTGGCATGGTCGAGTTGTTCAAAGGCGTACGACATGCCATCGGCCATGCCACTCTCGTCATATCCCAGCTCAACCCCCGTTTTAATGCGGTCAAAAATTGCTGGGGCCAGCGCAACATACCCTTGGGCGGCATAGCCGTCCACCACTTCACGGATATGCTGGTTAACGCCGAAAATCTCCTGAATGACCATCACACCACCCTTTGGCGTACCCGCAGGCATGGCTTGATAAGCCGAGAATGAAAACCCGTCTGCACTGGTGACTGAAATGATATCGCCCATGACTCCTCCTCCGATAATGTCAAAAAAGACTAGGCAAAAATCCGCACCGGCGCAACAGCCCTATCGCTTATCAATAAACAGGGACTGCAGCCCCATGGCAAAAAACCCGTTTTCATCGGCAAAGCGGCTGTGGGCGATGGCATTGCCCCCGCCATGGCTCTCCATACGGGCATCAATCAATTGCCAGCTTGTTTGGGGCATGCGGTTGAAGACGATATTCAGGTCGATATTGATAAAGAGCCAGTGGTCCATATCGAGCGCCCGCGATGTGCCGTGCCCCATGTCAGCCATCATGCAGGCCTGAACGAACGGTGTGACCGGCACCCCCTCCAGCATGTCATAATGAAAATTCATCCAGACAACGCCATGCCCCGGATTATCGAGGGGGTCAATCACAGACAAGGAATGGATGGCCGGCGAGATACTGTAATCTGTCGATCTCTCACGCGGTTTAACTTCAGCCGGCAAAGGGTGGTTGAACAAGTCAACCCCCGGCGAATGGAATGCCGGCATGTTGGCTTTTCGGATGCAGGACAGATAGGCCTTCGCGTGAACCTCACCGCCCGTATGCAGGGTCGCCTCAAACATCTGAATATTTTTGCCGGGCCTGGTCAGCCGGACCTCCCATTCGGTCTCCAATGGCACCGGGCGAAGAATGTCTATGGACAGGCGACCGGGACTCATGGCCGTAAAATCAACATGATGCTCAAACAGATGACCGAACAGACCGCCGATCAGGACGCCATTCAGGGCCGTTTCATCCCAGGGGCTTTTGGAGACATCTGTACCGATAAAGGTGTTTCCAGATTTTTCAAAAAAAACCGGCATGTTTTTTCCTTTTGTGGGGGATGGTGGGCCCGGCAGGACTCGAACCTGCGACCAAACCGTTATGAGCGGTTCGCTCTAACCAACTGAGCTACAGGCCCCTAAGAAGAGTTTTAAGCGTTTTCGGCAAGAAAGACCACGGGATTATGTGCCCGCGCTGCTGCTTCATCCATTTGCGCATAAGCCAGAATGATGACCAGATCATCGGGCTGGACCAGCCTTGCCGCCGCCCCATTTATGCCGATAGTTTTTGACCCGCGGTCTGCGCTAATGGCATAAGTGGTGAAGCGCGCGCCCGTATTAATATTCAACACATCGACTTGCTCGTTAGGCAAAATGCCAACCTCATCTAGCCAGTCTTGGTCGATTGTAATCGAGCCTTCATAATTCATGTCGCATTGGGTCACGCGCGCGCGATGAATTTTTGCCTTCAGCATGGTCAACTGCATGAGATGTTCCTCATCGTGCTAACAAATCTTAATTATCCAGGAAACTACGTAGTTTTCGTGACCGGCTAGGGTGTTTCAGCTTGCGCAATGCTTTCGCCTCAATCTGGCGAATGCGCTCGCGCGTTACGGAAAATTGCTGGCCTACCTCTTCCAGCGTGTGGTCGGTGTTCATGCCAATACCGAAGCGCATGCGCAAAACCCGTTCTTCGCGCGGGGTCAAAGAGGCCAGAACGCGCGTTGTGGTGTCGCGCAAATTGGACTGAATGGCCGCATCAATCGGCAAAATGGCGTTTTTGTCCTCGATAAAGTCACCAAGCTGGCTGTCTTCTTCATCGCCAATCGGCGTCTCGAGACTTATTGGCTCCTTGGCAATTTTGAGCACTTTTCGCACTTTCTCAAGCGGCATGGACAATTTCTCCGACAGCTCTTCGGGTGTCGGCTCACGCCCAAATTCATGCAACATCTGACGCGATGTCCGCACCAGTTTGTTGATTGTCTCGATCATATGCACCGGAATCCGAATGGTGCGCGCCTGATCAGCAATCGAGCGCGTAATGGCCTGACGGATCCACCA
>JBMHBY010000001.1:0-115091 GCA_049890195.1 Parvibaculales bacterium | reverse complement strand
CCGCGCAAATTCCTGCGCCAATGTGTTGGAGCGCCACAAACGTTGATTGCCCTCTCCGAAGGACTCAATGGGGTTTTCCTGCGCGTTGATGACCCAAATGTTTTTCTTCATTAACATGGAAGCCCAGCCAAACGCTCAGCACCCAAAGCGGAAAGGTGATCGTCGTCGTAATACAGCGATCCAGCTTTGGATTGAACCGCGCAAAGGTTGTCGTTATCCGAGCAAAGAACCTCATGGGGGTACAGCACTTGGGTTTTTTCATTGGCGATTTGTTCCAATGCCCTCAAAACAAACCTGTTCCTTGCAAAATAATCGGACAGGGGGTTGTTGAGTTCGTCAAAACCGGCACCAAAGAAATGATTGGATACATTGTGAATGGGGGGGTGCCAACCGGCCTCAGGGATTGGGGCAAGGACATAAAGACGCTCGCTTACAGTTGCCAGCCCTTGAAGAAACTGTGCAATTGCCGTTGATTTGGCCTTGCCACTGACATCGCGTTCAGAATTCACCAAAATGAAATTCTGCCGCGGTGGGCTCTTAAATTCCGATACGCCGGCCGAGTTCACAAATTCCAGTTTCTCAATTTCGCCGGCGACAGGGTATAGCCGCCATGTCCACCGAAGCACAAGCAATACGGACAGCTTTTCGCGTTCAATGTAGGACTCAAGGTTTTTAAAATATCTCTCGCAACGCTGGACATTGACAAACCGGCTGTCGTAAACGCCCCTTATCGGATGGCAGTCGAAATTGTTTATTCTCACCGCATAGTCGAATGGCAATTTCTCAACCAATGACGCATGACCGATGGAGTCGGCGTGGGAGTCACCAATAATGAGGAGGCCTTTGCCTTCCTTGCCGGTCGCATGCTCCCCGACAAAACAACTGTAATCGACAAAATCCAAATTCAATTCATTGCCTGAACAAATATATTCCTTTTTTTCAGGTTGAAGAAATGCCAGCTTTTGTGGCGTGATATTTGGGGACACCAGAAGACCGGTCAAAAACAGGGCTGCAATCACGGAAACGCGGGCCGTTTCGCCGGTGAGAAGAAAGGCGCCGGGGCGGTATTTGAATTTTTTTTCAATGGACGTAAAGGAAAACTCAGCCAAAGCCAATATTGTCAAATAGACAAAGAGGTATGTGAAGATTGTCCATTGCTGAAAAAGATAACTGACCGAAACGAGAATCGGCTGATGGACAAGGTAAATCGAGTAGCTTCGACCCCCTACATATTTGAACAGCGACCATGTACGGGTTTCTTCACCAAACATATTCCTGCTGAAAATGACCAGAACTGTGAGCAGGCCGACAAGAAGATTAAAAAATGACGGCATTCGAAAAATGTCATTGAGCGCAAACAGGCCGGCAGCGAACAGCAGGGACATGCCCAGAAGCCCAACATGTTTTGGAATAACGGGGGCTGGTCGGTTGATGAAAAAACGATGGGCCAAGACGCCAAGCCCAAACTCCCAAAGACGGGTTGGCAACAGGTAAAAATTCGGCACCGGGTAATGATGAGAAGCATAGACGCATAAAACGAAACTTCCCAGAGAACCAAGAAGAAACAGGGGATTCAATGCCTTTGGAAACCGCGAACAAATGAGAAAAGTCAAAGCAATCAGAAAGTAAAACTGGACTTCCAGACTGAGACTCCAAATGTGCAGCAGGGGGGTAAAATGCGCCAGTGTCTGGAAATAATCCAACTGCTTCCAGAAATAAAAATTGGAAACGCTCAGAACAGAGGAAACGGCTGAAGATGAAAGTTCGGCATAGGCTTCCGGGGCCAGAATATACGAGAACACAATCAGCGTCAGACCGATGGTGAAAAACATCGCCGGATAAATCCGCAACAGGCGCTTGGCCATAAAAACCGCAGGGCGATAAGTGCCCGCGGCCAACTCAGCCGACAAGTTCTTCGACATGAGATATCCACTAATGACAAAGAAAATATCGACACCGATAAATCCTCCGGGGAAAATCTCTCGCAGACTGTGATTGAGAACAACCAGAATAACCGCAAGGGCACGCAAAGACTGAATATTCTGAATCATCGTGGATACAATCCGAATTTACGCAATGTGTTGACGGCGGTCTTGAAAGTTGTCAGAAGACCCTGCTGGTTCGGGAAATCGCGGAAGCTTCTTTTGGGGCCGTTGAGAATTTCCAGTAACTCATCTTTTTCCATATCGAATTTGGACGCTACAAAGGCCAGGTCCTTTTCCTGCATATCGAGGGGATAGGTGGGCTCTTCAAGCTCCCTTAAGGCCTCATCGCGGGTTTTCTGCTTTGCGTTTATCAAGTCAGAAAGATGCCCATATCGCTTGTCAATGTTGAAATACACCGGCAACACGTGG
Source organism: Parvibaculales bacterium (assembly GCA_049890195.1). Classification (GTDB taxonomy): domain Bacteria; phylum Pseudomonadota; class Alphaproteobacteria; order RS24; family RS24; genus JAYQKL01. The sequence continues at coordinate 112,737 of JBMHBY010000001.1, read as the reverse complement.
CCCTGATAAAACCGGGTGTATAGAGACTCATGGTGCTTGCCGCCATAATCCACCCAGCCCAGCTCGTCCTGGATCCTTTGCTTGACCTGTTGCTTGTCATAAGGCAGGTAATTCAAAATCGAGGCGGTTTTAACCGCACCGGTTGCGTTCAGGTACAAAAGGTACCAAAGCGAGAAATGAGCATAGGTTTTCAGCTCACTGGTGCCGAACCTTTTGTTTATGGCATTTATGTATCTGAAATCCGAATGCCCGTAAGACCAATTGGGTACAGAGATGGACTCGGTGTGGTAATTCATTCCCGAAAGAATGGTCGGAATCTTAAACTTGCGGGCAAATTTCCACATTGTCGCAAAAATCGCATGATCTGTCGGCACCTCGCCATCAGGCACGCCGGCGCGAATAAAGGCCAGTTGCAACGCCTTGAACTCTCTCCAGTTCAAAACCTCGGTGTGCAGGTCAATATCAAGGGCTTTCATACATTTGAAAATGTTGGAGACAGCCACCTCACTGTTCCAGCCATTGTCCAGATGCACCGCCAGGGGTCTCAAACCATATTGCTTGGTTAACAACGCGACATAAGTGCTGTCGACACCACCGCTGACCCCGATCAAGCAATCATATTGACGCCCCCGCCCTTTCCTCTTGATCGTTTCGATGAGCTGTTCGAGTTTCTCGGGCTGGTCATGAAACAGCCTGTCCTGGTGAGTCGCGTCATAGCGTTGGCAATGATGACAAAGGTCATCCGCATTGAACCTTATTTCAACATCAATGGCGTTGTTCATCACACATCGCCGACATTCGCGGAAAACATTACTCAAGGTCGGCCTCCAATGTCTCAAGGTCAGGATAATTCAGCAATACGGCGTTCAGGGGCCCGTAGAAAACAAAACATGCACCGCCGGCGCAGGAGTCCACCGTCTGAGCGGCCAGAACTTTTTTGAAATCCGCAAGCCCGGCCGCCCCCCCGGACATGACAATCGGGGTTGACAGATCATCACCCAGTGCATCCACCAAAGGCCAGTCATAGCCCTCCAATGTGCCGTCACGGTCAACCGAGTTCACAATGATTTCGCCAACGCCCAGCCCCTCAGCAAATGGCAGAAACGTGTCGAGGGAGGTGGGCAGAACTTTACCGGTTCGATAATCAAAAACCCGATGGCCGCCAAAAAGTTTCTTTTTCACATTCACATATCCGGTGATGGCGGACTGCCCGAATTTTTTTACGGCGCCTTTGACCAGCTCTTCATTATCCAAAAGTGCCGAGGTGAACACCGCCTTTTCGAAACCGATTGAAAACAATGTTTGCACATCGTCTATGGACGTCAAACCACCACCATATGACAGAGGGAAAAACGCCTGGGCGGCCATGTGTTTCAGAATATCCCAATCAGGCGCGCGGCCTTCGCGCGTCGCTGAAATGTCCAATATGCACATTTCATCAATATACTTGTCATTGAAAATCTTGATTGCGTTCACCGGATCGCCGATATAACGCGGCTCGGCGAACTTATGGGTCTTGTAAAGACCGCCATCATCCAACAATACAGTGACAATCACCCGTGCTTCACGCATTTACATTCTTCCAAAATTTTCCAGCAGTTTAAGGCCGAATTTGTGACTCTTCTCAGGGTGGAATTGCGTCCCCATCAAATTGCCCTTCCTGAAGGCGGCAACAAAGGGCGCACCATAGTTGCACATGCCGACTTCATCGAATTGAGGCGCGTGAACAGCGGGCAATCTGAAGGAATGGATAAAGTAAAAGCGGTTCGCCTCCCCAATATCTGAGAACAGATTCAATGCGCCGTCGAACCCCAGACGGTTCCAGCGCATATGGGGCACTTTGACGTCTTCCCCCCTCGGAATTCTCTCAAACTTTCCCTCCAGAAGCGACAACCCGGCAGTGTCCCCCTCCTCGCTGCCGTCGAACAAAAGCTGCATGCCAAGACAAATGCCGAGGATTTTAGCCTCACCCGCAGCCGCAAGGTTCTGAAGCGGTGAAATGAGGTTTTTATCGGCAAGGCTCTGCATGCCTGCATCATACGACCCCACACCCGGTAAAATGACCTTCTCGGATTTTGCGATTTCGTCCGGGGTGCTTCTGATTTGCGCCTCGTGCCCCAAATAGGACAGCATATTCTTAACCGCCGCAATGTTGCCCAGACCTGTATCGATAATCGTAATCACCACTTCAACCCAACTGTCTATAGACGCTTATCATCTGCTCAGCGCTGTTTTGCCAGTTATAATCCGACAAAAAGCGTTTTATTTCATCCGGAAACTTCCCGCGCAATGAAAACTCTTTCACCTGTTCGGGGAGCGTTTCAACATTCAGCTCATCGTCAACGGCAAGGCCGATTTCATACTCAGAGATGAACTGCCTCAACTGACGCCCCGGCCCCACAATCACCGGAACACCCGCATTGAGATATTCAAAAAACTTGTTCGGCAAAGCCATATCCTGGCTGACGCAGGTGGGGCTGAAATAAGCACAGCCAAAATCAACCTGTTTCAAAGTTTCAAGCAATCTGGCCTGCGGCTGGGGTTCCAGGAAAAAAACCCTCTCTTCAAACAGCGGATGATTTCGGATGCGCGCTTCCTCCGGCCCAAACCCGATGAACAGAAACTTAAACCGCTCAGGGGCGTGGTCGGCCATATTCAACAATAAATCAACACCGCGCCCTCTCGCGAACAGCCCAACATAGGAAATGATGAAGTCCATCGCCTGAAACTTGAATTTTTTGCGAAGATCGGTTCCGGCAGTCGGCGTTTCCTTGATCAACGGAGCATTGAGAAGAACGCTTATATTGTCCATCTTGTACTTGTTGCGATACCAATCTCGGATCATTGGGGAAACGACAAAACAATGATGGCAGTGTTTAAGAAACCATTTTTCACACAAAATTTTGTACATCTTGGCTGGTCCAGACAGGGCATTAGTTTCTGTTTCCAGTTCATGTGCATCATAAATTATTCTGCATTTTCTGCTGATCAATTTTTGCAAGCCGGCAAATGGCAGCAATGTCGCACTATGAATGTTCAGAAATTGCGGTCTTTCACGAACCAGCTGCAGGAAAACCCAGAAACTCCAAATCCCGAAATACATCATCCGAAGCAACCGGCTGGACTGCCCTGACGGGATAAACATCCGGCGGATGTCAATGCGGTCATCAAATGTCTCAGTCATATCAGCGCGGGCATTTGTGCGACCCAGCAGGATGACATGATCGACAACCCCGTTGTCCCTGAGTGTTTCGGCTGTTTTGAATATGCGCGTCTCAAAACGCATATCCGAAAAATAAATATGTATCTGCTTGCTCAAGAGTAGAATTTCATTTGTCGCCCGGTAAGACGGGCGATTAACTTTTGCAAAGCTTTGGCACTGTTCAGATACAAATCCCAGTTGCGGTAATCCGTGTAAGAGCGCCGTGGTGCGTCCATAATCTGGCTGAATTCATCTACACTCAGGTCAAGTTTCTGGCAAAAGAACTCAATGTCGCGTTTCAGCTCTTTCTCATCATACAGGGGCTTGTTCAGTTCGGAAACAGCCGCCTCTCGCGTCATTTGCCCGGATAATACAAGACTGGACAAATGGGGCCGGCGTTTGTCATAGCCAAAACGCTGCGGAAGAATATGGTTCTGGAACAGTTTGGTGAAAATGGACTCACCGTGTTTTCTGCCATAGGTTGAATAACCAATGGTCTTCACCAGATAAGCCTCGGCATCGGCCTTGTTGTAATTGATGTAATTGAGGGGCCTTTCGATGCGAAACCCATGAATGAACGGGTAGATAAAATAATATTCGAGGAACGAGAGAAACTGATAATGCGTCAGTTTGCACGACCCGTGCTTTTTTTGAATATCTTTGATGGAAATTGCATCCAACGCGGAGTTATGCCAGCCCAGGGGGAAAACTGACTCGGTCGCCAGATTCCCTCCGGAGATCACCGTGCTGATCTTATTTTTTTTGGCATATTTGTACTGTGTGGCAAAAAATGCATGGTCTTGCGGCACATCCAGATTGGCAATCCCTGAGTGCAAATAAGACCGTTGAAGGTCTTTCATCTCCCGCCAGTCAACAATGTGGGTGAACAGGTCATAATCACAATAATCCACTATTTTCTGGATGTTCTGAACCGCCAATTCGCTGTTCCAGCCGGCATCGACATGAAACACAAGCGGTTTCAAACCCCAGTCCTTTACCTTCAAGGCAAGATAGGAACTGTCCACGCCGCCGCTTAAGCCCAAAATACAATCATAGTCGTGTCCGGCCCCTTTGGCCTTGACCCGGTTGATGAATGCCGAAAGGTCAGCGTCATGCCCCTCGGGGCGCCAGCCTAATGAGTCAAATTGCCTGCAATGGTTACAGACACCCGCATCATCAAACTCTATATACGGATCGGATGTGTCCATGACACAGCGGCTGCATTCAATTTTTTGCATTTTTATTTCCTGATAAACGCATTATTTTAACTTCTACTTTGAATTGAATTTTATTTCAATAATCAGTTATATTTCATGGGGTTATGGAAATTTTTGGACAAAAAGAAAGATTTATGAGATTTCTGCTTTTCTGGTGGATTGCGCCAAAAGCTGCCCCCCTTGATAAGCCAAGACGATTAACAGGCTTATACCCGTTGGGTCCAAAATACTACCGCTTTTTTGAAGGCGCAGTAATTCATAGGCTATAATCGGGACCAAAGCCCCTTTGGTGTTTGGACTGAAATAAAGATGCGAAAGTTTAATGAGCGCCAACAGCACCATAATTATCGTGACCAAAAAACCAAATGATATGGCCATCTCAACAATTGTACTATGAGGATAGGATCCCGGGGCGTGATGACCGTAGTAATTTTCAAAATAGTTAAAGCCACAACCCATAGCAAAACAAACCGGTTCTGCAGCCAACAAATCCATTGCTGAAAATAATAATTTATCACGGCTTCCAAAATCACCATCAAGCATGACCAGAAAGCGCTCAAAAAGTACTATTTGGTCGAGATCAATGTTTGCGGTCAGGACCGGCATCAACAAAACCAGACATAAGGACCCAAATGCAAGATGGTGAAACCTGCTCCGTCTGAGGGAGAATATAAGCAAAACAAAAACGGCAATAATGACCTCGCCGCGCGCGCCCCCTAAAATCATTAATGCAAAGGATAAAACCGAGGCGCCAAGATAAAATAAATTTGTCTTAGATTTTGAAAAAGCAGCAAAAGTAAAGAAAATCAGTGACAGTGAAAACAGATGCGTGAAACCTTGAGAATAAAAATCCTTGGCCTCTGAACTTACTTGAAAGCCCAAATAATAAGGAAATCCCTCCTGAAAAAATGCGAGAATGAACACAACAATTAATTGCAAGGTGAAATAAACCCTTAGAAATGAATTGTTGGTGATCACATCCTTTCCATATTTGGTTTGTTGTATAACGCCGGCAAACGTCATGGTGACAAAAAAGGAAAGAATAAGGGAACTGGTATTGATTGCGTTGAAGAAACTGAAACCGCCAAAAATCAAAGACAGCAACAAGCCCCAAACAACCAATACAACATGAATGAATACAGGTATCAGCACTGTGGCATTTACGGACCGAGCGATAAATGCCAGAGCAATATAGGCAGTCAAGATACCGGCAAAACCCAGTAATACAGTTCTGATAAAATGCAGAAACAGGTAATGGTCAACTGTCAGGGCAGCGCTTTTGACAGTTATCAAGGCAAGGAAAACAGCAAAGCCCATGGCATAAGCTTTATTCACTCTCATATAGGCAAACCGTTGGTTGTCAAAGACACATCATACCTTTCGCATCCACAATCCAACAAAATGGTCAATGCATCCATAATTGACCATCTGAGGTCTGAACAGATTAAGGAGGCGGGCATGGTCATCAAAATAAAATATGTGAAAACACGGATGTGACCTTAATTGGCCTCAACTTTCGGCATCTCGCAAAGTTTATAAGAAATCAAAAGATAGACAACATACATGCTCACATAAGCCAGCGCATAGGCATGTATGGACTGCTCCAAACCGGGAAATTGCGTGAGCGAGAACCAGACCAAACCAACCAGGGCGGCCTGCCAGACGAGGTCAATGTGCTGGCGGTTGACCAGATAGACAATATAGCTCAGCGGGCTTGCCACCAGGCTGAGCGCAAACACAGGCGCAAGGGATTTTGACATTTCCCCGGCTTGACGCCACTCGTCGCCAAACAACAAGAGAAAGCCGGCGGGGCCGAAATAATGCAATGTCACGACAAACAAAACCATGACCGGAAAAGCCCCGAGAAGAATGGTGAAATACAGGCGCTCGCACGACCCCCGCTGTTCACGCTCCAAAACCGCCTCGCGTTTGAACACATCCTGAATGGCTTTTCCGAGCAGCCCGACGGGTGCCGCCAGGACGCGAATGGTCAAGGCCACCTGGCCGGCCGATGCGGCCCCATATTGTGAGCCGATCAACGCAACCGGCAACAGGGCGCCAAAGCTGCTGAGGCTGTCCGCCGGCAATGAAAAAACCGGAAACCGCCAATGGGTGCGAATGAAATGCACGGGGCTGTCATAGCCGGCTTTGCCCAATATGGAGGATCTCAGCTGCCGCACGACATAAACCAGACAAACCGCCTGACCGAGAAGAAAGCCCAAGGCCATCGACATCGCCGTCGGTGTTTGAAGCACCAAAATACATTGTGTCAGAGCAACGGCAACAGCCTGCAGAATCCTGAATTTATTGACCAGATCATACGCACCGTTGGACACGACAAACGCCTGGGCGATGGCGTTCAGCCCCAACAAGGCAGCGGCGGGGATCAGAACACTCAGCAATCGCCCGGATATATCGGGTAACACCTCCGGCCCGATGACAGCCAGAGCCCCCAAAACCAGCGCCGCGCCGAGAGCGGTAAGAAAAACAATTTGAACAACGGCGATCAGGCTTTTTTCACGCGCCGCGCCTTGCGCTTCAATGAAAAGCGCGTTTTCAAGACGCAATGTGGAGAACACCGCCCCGAGATAGACCATTCCCAGCCACAGGGAAAAATAGCCGAATTGCGCCGCACCTATGGCCACCGCCAGAAATATATTGCTTAAAATAGGGACAATTTGGGCGATGCCGGCCCCGGTCAGAACCTTCAGTGCAGGCTGCCAGAATTTCCGCAGACTGGCGTAATCAACCAAAAATAAAATCTTTCAATTTGGTTGTCGTGTAGATGATCTGATCTGTTGTCATGTCGGGAAAAACCGGCAATGACAAAATTTCGCCCTGATGTTGATATGCCCTGGGAAAATCCTCTGTGCGGTTGCCCTGATGTGCATAGGCGTCGAGAAACGGCAGCGCCACCGGATAATTGATCACCGTCTGAATGCCGTTTTCGGACAGGAAAGCCCTCATCTCATCACGCTTCTGGCTGCGAATGACAAATAAATGCCAAACATGGGTCGCTTTGTCATCGATTTGCGGCACCGTCAGCTCACTGACACCATCAAGATGCTGCAAATATGTATCCGCAACCTGCTGGCGCTTTTGTGTCCAATCGGCCAAATGCGGTAATTTCACATTCAGTATGGCGGCCTGCAGCCCATCCAACCTGCTGTTGATGCCTTCAATTTCATGCGTGCCTTTGACCAGCCCCCCATGCCGGGCAAACCGCGCCGCGCGCCGGGCCAGCTGGTCGTCTTGAGTGACCAATGCACCGGCATCACCCATCGCGCCGAGATTTTTGCCGGGATAGAACGAAAATGTCGCGATATCACCGAACTGCCCGACTTTCTGTCCGTCAAAGGTCGCCAAATGCGCCTGGGCGCAATCTTCGATGACCCAGAGATTGTGTTTTTTGGCAATCCGCATCAGCTCGTCCATCTGTGCTGGATGACCATATAAATGCACAGGAATAATGCCGACGGTCTTGTCGGTGATTTTTTCCTCAATGGCGGTGACATCAATGGTGAAATCCTCATCCCGGGTGTCGCAAAACACAACCGTTCCGCCCGCCTGGGTGACCGTTTCCGAGGTGGAGATCCACGAATGCGCCGGCACGATGACCTCATCGCCGGGCTTCACCCCCAAAGCGTGCATGGCAATATAAAGCGCATCCGTGCCATTGGCGCAGGACACACAATGCGCAACACCCATCAGCTCGGCAAAGTTTTCCTCAAAAGCCTGCACCTCCGGGCCACGGACAAAAGCGCTGTTTTTAATGGTGCGCGCAATCGCGTCATCAATTTCGGGCTTCAGCGACAAATATTGTGCATACAAATCATTAAACGGAACATTCATAATCAACTACCTCAATTTACGGCATGGATTGCCGGCATAAATACCGGGTTCAGTGATGTCTTTCGTCACCACTGAACCTGCGCCAATGACAACATGATCGCAAATATCGACCGGCATAATGGTCGCATTGCTGCCCAACGAGACATGGTTGCCAATTCTGGTGGACTTCCATTTGTTTGCATCGCCGCCGGCAGGACCGCCGTCAGAAAACGTGTCATTGATGAATATCACGCCATGGCCAATGAAACAATCTTCACCGATCGACACAAGCTCACAAACAAAACTGTGTGATTGCACTTTGGTGCGCGCGCCGACCGTCACCCCTTTTTGGATTTCAACAAATGGCCCAACGAAAACATTGTCCGCCAAATGGCACTCATAAAGGTTGGACGGTTCGATCACCGTCACACCATCACCGCAAGTGACGTCACGAATGGATGCTGTAATTTTTTTCATTATCTATAATTTCCCCAAACGGGAGTTCTTTGGATTGAAACGCAAAAACACCTCTTGCCCGGTCTCGATGGACTCATAGATCGCGTTGATTAATTCCAGACTCTTACGCCCCTGCAGGCCGTCCACCAGCGCCTGCTTCTGGTCGTTGATGCAATCAACCACATGCTGATAATATTCCTGATGACCAAAGCCGTAATCGTTTGGCGGGTTGACCGAGAACTTTTCAAACACCTCCTCATCATCCGGCAAGGGCTCTGAGAAATTCCATGTTTTCAATTCATTAGCAGCAAAACCGCCAATCTCCACTGAACCGGTCTCCCCAAGAACCGAGAGGGACCCTTCAAGGTCTTTCGGGCGGGCGGCCGTGGTCGCTTCAATGATGCCCAGCGCTCCGTTTTTGAATTTTATTGTCACAATCGCCGTATCTTCAGCCTCAATATCGACAAGCGCCGTTATGCTTTTGGCGAAAACGCTCTCGACATCGCCCATCATCCATTCCAGCAAATCAATATGATGGCTGGCTTGATTGGTCAAAACACCGCCATCATGGGCCCAAGTGCCGCGCCAGCTGTCTTGATCATAATAGGATTGAGGGCGGCACCAGCGTACGCGGACAGTGCCGAGCACCAATTTACCGAACCGACCTGCATCAAGGGCTTTGCGGAGCTGAACAACCGGCACATTGAAGCGGTTTTGCTTCACCACAAACAGACGCACACCATGCCGGTCACAGACTTCGATCATCTTATCGGCATCTTCCAACGTCAACGCCATGGGCTTTTCGACCACAATATCAGCACCATAGGGGGCCAGCTCGACAACATGTTGGGCATGCGATCCGCTTGCGGTCAGCACGGTGACCACGTCCGGCTTTTCTTTTGCCATCATGTCATGCATGTCATTATAGGCAGCGACATTTTTGGCCTCTGCAATCGCCTTGGCCCGGTCGAACTGCCGGTCAGCGACGGCAACCAGCTCAGCCCCCTTAATCTGTTTTTCACCCAGTAAATCGGAGTGACGTTTGGCAATTTTTCCACACCCCAAAATTGCAAATTTCAACATAAATTAACCTTCCTAAACTCGCCCATAAACATCGTCCAGCCGCACGATATCGTCTTCACCAAGATAGTCACCAACCTGAACCTCGATCAGCACCATGTCACTTTCGCCAATATTCGTCAGCCGGTGTTTTTCGCCCAGCGGAATATAGCGATATTCGCCGGGGCCGGTGATAAATTCCTCTTCCCCGATCTGCACCATGGCCTTCCCTTGCGTCACCACCCAATGTTCCGCACGTTTATGATGGTATTGCAGGCTCAGCCTCTGCCCCGGTGCCACCGTGATGCGTTTCACCTGATAGCCGTCCTCCTGCTTCAGTGTGGCATAGGTCCCCCAGGGGCGATGGACGGTGGCGGGCAATTCGGTCAGTTCTGCATCCGCGCCGGCCTTCAACGCCTCAACCACGAGTTTCACATCCTGCGCCTTGGCGCGGTCAGCCACCAGCAGCGCATCAGGTGTGTTGATGATCACCAGACCATCAACCCCGATGGCCGCAATCGCTTTTTCGGTGTGACTGGTGCTTTCGACATGCGTGTTGTGCGCCCCGATGAAATGCACTTGATCACTGCCCGCCGCGCTGTTGCCGCTTGCATCACTTTCCTGCGCACCGGCCACGGCGTCCCAGCTGCCCACATCCGACCAACCGAAACCGGCCGGCACCATGGCGATTTTGTCGGCCTTTTCCATGACCGCATAATCGATGGAAATATCAGGCTGGGCCATGAAACGCGTTTCATCAAAGCGGATGGCGTCACCCTCTTCTTGCGCATTGGCAAAAGCAACTTCGGACGCCGCCCACACATCACCTGCATGTGCCGCCATATTTTCCGCCATCACGCCGGCGGTGAAACAGAACATGCCGGAGTTCCAATAATAACGCCCCTCAGCGAGATAGTGTTCCGCCGTTTTGCGGTCGGGCTTTTCAACAAAGCTTTGCAAAGGCTGAGGCGCATTGTCAGGCGCCGCCGCCTCAAGATAGCCATAGCCGGTTTCCGGTGCAGTTGGGCGAATGCCGAAAACGACCAGATTGCCGGCCTCAGCTTGTCCGCTTGCCTGGGCCACCGCGGTTTTAAACGCCGCATCATCGGTAATCAAATGATCGGCCGCCAACACCAGACAGACGGCATCGTCACCGTAAGCCTTTTGGATGTGCCGGACGGCAAGCGCAATGGCCGGGGCCGTGTTGCGGCCCTTCGGCTCAAGCAGATAAGAGACCTTCGGTGCCGCCTGCATCTCCTTGAGAAGGTTTTCGGTCAGGAAATAGTGATCCTGATTGGTGACAATCAGCGCCTCATCAGATATCAGCGCCGCACGCTCCAGCGCGTGTGCCAAAAGCGGCTTGCCTGCCACCTCCATGAACGGCTTGGGGTGCAGCCGCCGCGAGACAGGCCACAGGCGTGCGCCTGCGCCACCGGAGAGTATGATGGGAATAATTTTAGTCACTGCCGAACAAATCCCGTGTGAAAACTTTGTCACTTACATCGTCCAATTCATCCACCTTGCGGTTGGCGATGATGACATCACAGCGGCTTTTGAAGCCCCCCAAATCATCCGTCACTTCCGAGTTGAAAAACAGTTCTTCATCCAACAGTGGCTCGTAAACAATGACCTCAATGCCTTTGGACTTGATACGTTTCATCACACCCTGCACGGCGGAGGAGCGGAAATTATCCGACCCCGCCTTCATGGCAAGGCGGTAAATGCCGACCGTTTGCGGCTGCTTGGCGATGATTTGGTCGGCAATGAAATCTTTGCGTGTCGTGTTGGACTGAACGATCGCCTGGATGAGGTTTTGCGGCACATGTTCATAATTGGCCAGTAATTGCTTCGTATCCTTTGGCAGACAATACCCGCCATAGCCGAAACTCGGATTGTTGTAATGATCACCAATACGCGCATCAAGCGACACACCGGCAATAATCGAGCGCGCATCAAGGCCTTGCGCCAGTGAATAGCTGTCCAGTTCATTGAAAAATGAGACACGCATGGCGAGATAAGTATTGGCGAAAAGTTTGACCGCCTCGGCCTCGGTCGAACGCATGAACAGCGTCTCCACCTCCTCCTTTTCCGCCGCCTGCCGCAACAGCCCGGCAAATATGTGCGCCTGCTCAAGATCGCTGCCCATAATGATCCGCGACGGGTGAAGATTGTCATACAATGCGCGGCCTTCGCGTAAAAATTCCGGCGAGAAAATTATGCGTTCCGTTTTGAATTTATCCTTCATGGATTTGGTGAAACCCACGGGCACGGTTGACTTGATCACAATCATCGCCGTTTGCGTGTGTGCCAACACATCACCGATGACTGCTTCCACCGAGCTTGTGTCGAAATAATTGGTTTCGGGGTCATAATCTGTCGGCGTGGCAACTACCACAAAAGCCGGCTCCTTGTAGGCTTCCACTTTATCCAGCGTCGCCGTGAGGGAGAGATTTTTTTCTGACAAATACTGCTCTATTTCGGCATCGACCACAGTCGATTTGCCCTGATTGATCAGCGCCACACGGTCCGCATCAATATCCAATGCCGTCACGTCATTTTGCCCCGCGAGCAACACCGCCATTGACATCCCAACATAGCCGGTGCCGACGACAGTAATTTTGGCACGTTCACTCATTTTGTTTTCTCACTTCTCATAGAGACTTTTGGTGCACTTATAGCCGCTCTAAATGTTTTTGAGAAACATCAATATGACTGTTCTGCCCAAGGAAATGATAAAGCATTGTGACCCTGTCATCGCCGATTAAGGTCTCAATTTCCCCGACAAAGCCGGCAAAAGGGCCTGAGACCAATCTCACCCTTTCACCGATTTCCAGATTACCCGGAGGCTGAAGACGCCCTTCTGCGTCACATCGCGCCTTCAGACCTGCAATCAGCTTTTCAGGAACAAAAGCCGGCTTGGAGGATTCAAAGCTGATCAGCCGTGCCACGCCGAGCGTGGAGTTGATTTTGCGCCAATCGGAGCGGTCCGCCCCGAACCGGACAAAAAGGTAGCCGGGAAATATGGGCTTGAGCGTTTCCTTGAACTTTTGGGCGTGTCGGGTCGTAACGCGGCAAAGCGGCATGAAGGTTTCAAAATTCTGCCGCCGCAGATTGAGCCGCGCCTTGCTGAAACCATTGGGCTTGAGCTGCGCGAGATACCAACAATCCGTGGCGAAGGAAAGACTATCCTTTGCCATTCAGCTCATCCTGCAACTGTTTGATTTCCGATTGTAATCTGACATATTCATTTTGCTTTCTATCCAAAAAAGCCAGGGTCAGTTTTGACTTTTCCCGCACACCTTTTGGCGTCAACAGGTAAAAATAACCTGATTTTTTGGGATTTGACACAAAGTTCCCGATTTTGACAAAGCCTTTCTCAACCAGCGCTTTCATACAGTAATTGATGCTCCCCACACTGACCCCGATGGTTTTCGCCAGTTGGCGTTGCGAAAGTTCCGGATTGGCCTCCAAGGCCCGCAAAACCTCAAACTCCCGTTCCGGAAACTGCTCCGTTTGCACCGGCCCACGCTTCATGCCACACAGCCTTGCGCATCAGAGGGTCCACAGCTACCGCACTGCAGCTCAAACTGAGTTTGCCGGCCACAGGGGACAATGCATGAGTGTTCAATCATTGAACGCATAATTGCCTATAAATAAACACCCTTTTCAAAGGGGGTCAATGCAATTCAAGCCCGGAATTGTGACGGTTTTTTGACGTTCAGGAGGTTTTTGGTCGGGCAGGCAATAGCGCTGCACACAGAAAGAAAATCAGACCAAACGTGCTGAGCAACCAGCTTTGCCACAAATTATAAGCGAAAAAACTGATACCGAAGACCGAAAGGGTCACAGGCAGCATCTCAAGACGGCGACCAAAATGCAGCACAATCACCACGATGCAAATCAAGCCTGGCAGACCCAATTCATAAAGCACTTGCAGAAAAAAGTTATGCGGATGATGGACGAAGGTCTTATCCGGCCAAAGGTTATACGCCTTGTCACCAAAATCAACACTGGCCGAACTGTCCAGCCCATGACCGATAAGGGGCCGTTCCGCCCAGGCCATGGTGTAGGCATAGTAAAGGTCGGTCCGCTGATTGACACTGGCGTTTTTGACAAATGCCTCAGGCATCACCGACGAAGACAGTTTGGTGTTGTAATTGACGACGGACAGGGGGGCAATGAACACTGCAGCCACCAAGACCGCGGCGGCAAAGAGGTTTCTCGACATTTTGGGCCATAATCCGCCAAGCACGATAAAGACCGTCGGCAAAATCAAACCGATCAGGGCGGATTGGTTGTCGGAATTGAGGGCAATCGAAAAAACCATCACCAAAACCGGGGCATATATCCATTTATGTTGGGAAAAAAAGGCAAACAAAACAAATGTCAGCGGCACAAGCACCGTCAAGGCCCGATTGGAGACGGTTATATGATTTTGCATCTGCACCGGCGAAAAACCCCGCTCTTGCAGTATCCCGTTTAAGGCCGCAAGCCCTTCCACAAGCTCTGCGGGAAAGAACACAACAGAAGCGGCAATCCCCCAACTGACCAGAAAACCTGCCAAAAGGCCCAACTGGACCGCCCGACTTGAAAAAACCCGGTTGGTTACGGCAAACCGCCAAAGCGGGGGTAAGCACAGCAAAAACCCGAACAATTGCCCGAACTTCCTGCCTGCAGCGGCCATGTCCTGTGTCCACAGGACACTCACACCCGCCCAGACAACCAGCGCAAACAGACTGATTGTGGCCGTGTTGAAGGGCAGCTCGAATGTTTCACCCCGTGCCCAAAGATTGACGGCGGCACAAATGGCCAGCAGCAAAACCAAAGCGGCCAGCCCCTTCGGCGCCAGCGCAATCACCAGACTACTCAGCAGCAGCAATACAACGACCATGCGCTCGGCAGAGACGGCGGCAAACGGCCGGAGTCGATCCAGTTTTGATGAGATGTTCATCTGCAAACCCTTTTTGTCGCCAACCTAACCACTTTCCGGCAAGGAATAAACCCTCAACATCCTTAATTGTTCAGAATTTCTTAAAATAGCGGCTGCCGAAAATCTCCATGACGTCATCCGCAGGCAGCATTTTGCACTGGCCCGTGACTTTGCGGCGGGAGTCGCGGTCGCGGTGGATCATTTTCATGCTGCGCCGGTTCAACACCCGGTCACCGGCCCATTTATGGTCCGCTGTAAAGAGCAGATGGATGGTGCTGTCATAGATTTTGACTTCACCTTCAACCAGTTCAAACCGTCTGTTGGGCAGCTCATCAATCAGCTGAAAGCCACCTTCAAGAAACAAATAATAAGCCGGCGACAGGACATAAAAACTGTCCTCCAGCGGATAGACACATTCCAAAGCCTTGCCGTCCAGCAGACCGGACGGCTTGTCCCGCATCGGCTCGTCCAGCGGCGGCAGCGGCAGCGGATCGAATTTCGGCTCATACTCGAAATCCGGCTGCGCCAGAGCCGGACACATCAACACGGCAAAGGACACCAAAACTTTTGTCAGGGCAGACCGCATAAGCTTCTCAGCGTTTGATTGTGAAGCGGGTGCCGGGTGCCGGAGGGGTTTCCGGCGGGCCGGCAAAGCACTGGGCCTTGGACATCCAATCTTGGGCCACCGCGCCGGTCAAGGTCAAATCAACATCAGCAATGTTGCGTACCTGTGTGACCACCATGCAAAAATCCTCGGCGGCGCCTTCAATGCTCTCTCCGGTGTTGTCGTCGCCAAACACCCAATCGGCGCCGGACGGCGACGTCAGCTTGACATAAGGCACCGTCTCCGGCGGCGTTTCTCCGCGTACTTTGTAAGTCCAGTTGAAGGTGTTGACCCCCAGAACCGCAATCGAGCGGATGGTGTCACGATTGGTGCGGACGACCCCCAAATGGTCGAAGATTTCCTGCCCATGCGCCCAGGTTTCCATCAGCCGGGCCGAGATGGAGGAACGGGCACTCATATCCGGCCCTGCCCATTTCAGACGCTTTTTGGGATCCACCTGTGAAAAGGCGTCCGCCATGGAGACATAAAAATCATGCCAGGCCGTCAACAGCGCCCGACCGGAGAGGTTGTCCAACCAGTCGCGCTCGAACGGCCGCAGGCTGCCGCTTGAGACCGCCCCGATGGCCGCCTTTAAGAAGGCGTCAAATTTGGCCTCATCCGCATAGCTTTCATAGGCCGCAACATTCCAGACATGAAGATGCTGCAGGACATCCGTCAGTGTCCAGCCCTTGAACTGGGTCGGGACGGCAAACGCCGCATCGGGCAGATCCTTCATGATGGCGAACAATGCCCCGGATTCATCGCGAAAATCAAAAGCTTCCTGCAGCATTACGCATCCCCCTCCTGATCAGGTTGAATCTCCATCATGATGTCGCCGGCACCAAGCTGCTGATCCGCCAGTGCGGTGACTTCAGTCACTGTGCCGTCAATCTGGGCCAGTATCTCGTGCTGCATCTTCATCGCCTCAATCACCGCCAGCCTGTCACCTTTGCTGACAGCATCGCCCGAATTGACAAACACCTCAATCACACGTCCATGCATCGGCGCCTCGACCCGGCCCCCGCCGGCCGCCTCTGCCGCCGCCGGATCCCGGCGCAGCAGATTGACGACTGTGACCTGAATCCCGTCAATTGAGGCATGCAGTTCGCCATCCTCCAGGCGCATAAGGCAAACAGCGGATTTTTGATCAGCCTGGAACACGAACCGCCGTGCCTTGCCTGCATCCTGCGCTTGATCCGACAGCACGTGCACTCCCAATATTCCGCCGTCAACCGAGACCGCAAAACCGTCGGGGGACTGCTGACAAACCGTCACATTACATTCTGTCTCACCAACCGACAGCCTGAACGGCGTATGAAAATTCTGCCCGCTGGAGAACCCGCCAAGTGATGCCGGGGGCTGCAGGGCCTTGGCGGACGCGGCGGCGAAATCAAGCAGATAATGCCCAACCCCGAGCATGGCCAATGTTTCCGAATGCAGTGCCGCGGCCGCATAACCGTCCGGGAATTGCTCCTCAATAAAGGCCGTCGTGAAACGACCGGCGGCAAAAGACTCCGCCTCAAGGCACGAAATCAGGAAATCACGGTTGCTGTGCGGCCCGAAAAAGACCGTTTCCTTCAGCGTCTTGACCATCAGCCGCCGCGCGTCCTCGCGCCCGCCGCCCGTGGTGATGATTTTGGCGACCATCGGATCATAAAAGGGCGAAACCTCTTGCCCCTGCACGATGCCGGAGTCGATGCGCACACCCACCTCTTCGGGGCAGCTGAATTGCGCCACCCGTCCCGTGCAGGGCAGAAAATCATCCGCCGGATCCTCAGCATAAAGCCGCACCTCAATCGCATGACCGCGCAAGGCAATATCGTCCTGTTGCAAACCCAGCGGCGCGCCTGCCGCCACCCGCAATTGCAGCTCCACCAGATCCAGCCCCGTCACCTCCTCCGTGACCGGATGCTCGACCTGCAGGCGCGTGTTCATCTCAAGAAAATAAAACGAGCCGTCTTCGTCCAGCAGGAACTCGACCGTGCCGGCCCCGCGATAATCAATCGCCTTGGCGGCGTTCACCGCCGCCTCACCCATGAAGGCCCGCAATTCCGGCGTCATGACCGGGCACGGCGCCTCCTCAATAACTTTCTGGTGCCGCCGCTGCACCGAACAGTCGCGCTCGCCAAGATGAATGACGTGCCCATGTGTATCGGCGAACACCTGGATCTCGACATGGCGCGGCTGTTGGATGGCCTTTTCCAGTATCAATTCACCGGAGCCAAAGGCGTTTTCGGCCTCTGAGCGGGCCAACGCCAGGGCGTCCGCCAGGGCGTCCGCCGCCGCGACCAGCCGCATGCCGCGCCCACCCCCGCCGGCCGCCGCCTTGACCATGATCGGAAAGCCGATTCTGGCCGCCTCCTTGACCATCACTGTATCGCTTTGGTCTTCGCCCTGATATCCGGGGACACAGGGAATGCCGGCCTCCAGCATCAGTTTTTTCGCCGCCGCCTTGTTGCCCATCAGGTCAATCGCTTCAGCCGACGGCCCGATGAACACCAGCCCGGCCTGTTCCACAGCCTGCGCAAAAGCGGCATTTTCCGAAAGGAAACCGTATCCGGGATGAATGGCATCGGCGCCGGTTTGCTGTGCCGCCGCAATGATTTTATCGGCACACAAATAAGACTCCCCAACCGGCCCGGGACCTATCAAGACAGCCTCATCCGCCTGGCGCATGTGTGGCGCCCCGGCATCCGGTTCGGAATAGACGGCCACGGTCGCAATGCCAAGGCGCTTCGCCGTCCGGATGACACGACAGGCTATCTCCCCGCGGTTGGCAATCAGAATTTTGTCGATACGCGCCATCTCTTTTTCCTATTCCTGTGAAACCCAGTCGGGTTTGCGTTTTTCAAGGAAGGAGGCGACCCCCTCCTTGCCCTCACCGCCGCGCACGCTGTCGGCGAAGGCGTCAGCCGCCAAGGCAACGGTCTGCGGCCCGTCAAGTTGCTTGATTTTTTCCAGCAAAACTTTCGTGCCGGCATTGGCGCCGGGGGCGCAACGGCGGACATCTGTCATGACGCCGGCCAAAACAGTCTCTGATGCACTGACATCATCCGTCAAAAAATCGACCAAGCCCCAAGCTTCCCCCTCAACAGCCGTGAACCTCTGCGACGTCAACATAATATAGCGGGCCTTGAACGCCCCCAGACGCTCCACGACAAAGGGGGCAATCTGCGCCGGCACAATGCCGATGGAGGTTTCGCTCAACCCCATGGCCGTTTCACGGCTGGCAATGACAATATCTCCGGCACAGGCCATGCCCAAGCCGCCGGCGACCGCCGCCCCATGCAGCAAAAACACCGTGACCTGCGGCAGATTGCGGATTTTCATGAACATCTCGCCGATGACGGCGCTGCTTTGCACGACCTGTTCTCGGGTGCGGTCGGCCTGAAAATTCTTCTGAAAGCCTTTCAGATCACCGCCGGCGCAGAACAGGGAGCCGCGTCCACGGAACGTCACACCGCGCACATCCGTGCTGCGGGACAAAAGGTCCAATGCCACATGCATCTCATCAATCAGCTCATCCGACATGGCATTGCGGGCATCCGGCCGGTTGAGCCAGAGCGTGGCCCAATCCCTTTCAATCTCCAGTTCAATCGTGTCAAACGTCTCCATCATCACCCCCTACATTCTGCCGACGCCAAAGGCGTTGGGCTGCAATTCCCTGTTTTTGCGTTCCCAGATGGTCTGCAGGATAAACCCTGTGATCTTGCGCGTGTCCCGCGGGTCAATCACGCCGTGGTCGAGCATCAGCCCTGACGTGTAGAAGGCGTCCTCCTGCGCCGTGAAAACATCCATGATCGCCGCCCGCTGTTTTTCCAGCTTGGCCCGGTCCGGCTCCTGCCCTTTGCGCTTGGCGATGTTTTCGGCGACGGTCTCCATCGTGCCGGCGGCGGACTCACCGCTCATCACACCGGTGCGCGCCGCCGGCCAGGCGAACAGGAAGTCCGGCTTATAGCCGAAACCCGCCATACCGTAATTGCCGGCCCCGAAGCTGGCCCCGACATGAAACGAGATTTTCGGTACACGAATGTTGGACGCCGCCTGAATCATCTTGGCACCATGCTTGATCATGCCGGCCTGCTCATATTGCGTGCCGACCATATAGCCCGTGATGTTGTGCAGGAAAATCAGCGGGTGATTGGACTGATCGACAATCTGATAGAAATGCGCACCTTTGGCGGCCTCGTCCGGCCCCATCGGGCCGTTATTGGCGACAATCGCAACCGGATGGCCAAAAATACGGGCCTGCACACAGACCAGATTGGTGCCGTAACGCGGTTTGAAATCGGTGAAGTCGGACTGGTCCACCAGCCGCGCTATCAGCTCGCGGGACTCGTAAGGCACTTTGTAGTCAACCGGCACCAGCCCGAGAATCTCATCAACATCATATACCGGCTCCCTGAAATCCCGTTCAGGCGCGGCCGGGCAATGTTCATTCCAACCGATCATGTCAACCACATCGCGGATTTGACGCAGGCCGTCCACATCATCCTCCGCCAGATATTCCATCAGGCCCGAAACTGCGGCATGCATTTCAGAGCCGCCCAGCTCACGCTCATCGGCCACCTCACCGGTGGCCGCCTGCACCAAGGCTGCGCCGCCCAGCGCCGCCATGCCGTTATGTTTGACCCCGACATTATAATCCGACATGCCGGGCATATAAGCACCACCCGCCGTTGACGGCCCATGCAGCACCGTCATGGTCGGGATCCCCGCCGCACTCATTTTCGCCAGCATATAGAACACGCTGCCGGCATTGGCCCAAAGCTCAACCTTATAGGTCATCAGATTGGCCCCGGCGCTTTCCACCAGATGAATGAAAGGCAGTTTGTTGTCATAGGCGATTTCAATGGCGCGCAGCAGCTTGCGGAACCCCATCTCCGTCACCGCGCCGGCGTTGATGCCGCTGTCATCAACAGCCACCATCACCCGCACACCATTGACGAAGCCGATGCCGGTGATCACCGAACCGCCGGGAATGCTGGTTTCGGGATCCGGGTCATCAACGCAATAGCCCGCCATGTTATAGAGCGGCAAAAACGGCATGCCGGGATCCAGCAACAGGGTGAGGCGGTCATGCGGGGTCTGCTGGTTGCGTTCCTCAAAGCGCGGGCGCCGCTTTTCAGATGCCGCAACAGCCCTGGCCTCCAATGTCCGAAGCATGTCAAGTTGCGCCGTCTGGTCGGCTGTGTTGCGCTTGAAACTCTCGGACGCAGTGTTCAGCTTGCTCTCAAATACCGGCATTACAATGTCTCCGCCATGTGGATTGGGATGGAAATGGGATGATCCAGTAGGATCTGGGCAAATGCCTTGCCTTGCGGGTCATTGCGCAGGCTGGCGACCCCACCGCCGCCCAACACTTTATCAATCAGGAAATTAACGGCGTGACATCCGGGCAAAAGATAACGGGACACCGCCGAGGACGGGTTATCATCTTGTATGAAATGGGCGAAGCGATCCGCGACGACAGCCTCACCAAGCTCCTGCCAGATATAGGGGAGATATTCGGCACGCCGGGCGATGATGCCGATATTGGCCTTGTCGCCCTTGTCACCGGAGCGCCCCCAGGCGAGTTCGATCAAGGGCACGCTGGTCATTTCGCCGTCCATGTCCGGCCTATCCGGTATCGCCGGTGCGGCCGGCGCCCTGCCGGGTGCCGCTGACATATCAGACGTGAAGGGGACGGTTTCGCCACCGAAATGGATCTCAGCCGTGACGGCATCCTTGGCGGTCATGAACGAAAACAGCCGGACCACCGGAGAGGGCTTGGGCCGAGCCCCCGCAAAAATCGCCAGCCCCGGCGGGGTCGCCAATGACATGCCGCTGACCTCCTTCAAAAACACCCCGGCCCCTCTCTGGTCCGGATGCTTGATGGCCAATTTCAGCACCACTTCTTTCCCGTCTGCAGCAGCTGTATCTGCTCCAAAATGACTGTCGGCACCCAGCACCTCAACACTGGTTTCGGTGAAATCAGCCAGATTGCGGTCGCGCAAAACCTGACGGGTGCGGGTCAACGTCATCTCGGCGAAATGAGCCGCCTTTTCCCCACTTTCGTGACCGACAAAACTCAACAGGGTGCCGGCACGAAAACCGTCAAAAAAAGTGGCGCTGACCTTCAGCTTGTCGGACGGGGCGGACCCTCTGGCATAGCTGACATGCACCACATCTTTTGCCGTCTGGGTGATCTGCACCCCGGAAAAATCACAACACACATCCGGCAGTTCATAGCCCTGCGGATCGCCGATTTCATAGAGCATCTGCTCACTGACCGTGCCGACCGACACAAGACCGCCCGTGCCTGCAGGCTTGCCGACGTCAAAATCACCATTTGCGTCAATGTCCACAAAGGGGTACCCGATGCGGTCAATATCAGGCACATCCCGCCAGTCGGTGAAATTCCCCCCCGTCGCCTGCGGGCCGCATTCAATAATATGACCGGCGAGCGAGCCGGCGGCCAGGCGGTCATAGTCCGCACCCCCCCATCCGAATTCATGGATGCAGGGACCAAGCGTCACGGCGCTGTCAACACAGCGGCCGGTGATTACAATATCCGCCCCCCTGCCAAGCGCGGCGGCAATCGGGAAAGCGCCGAGATAGGCGTTCATGCTGACCAAATCCTCCTCCGGCGGAAAGGCGGCACCGGAAAACATGTCAGTGACAGCGGCTTTGTTCATCGCGGATTTTTGCTCCAGAATGTCGTCGCCGGTGATGACTGCAACCGAGAGATCCAAACCCTGTTCGGCAATCACGGCCTCAACAGCCCGTCCGCAGGCCAGCGGATTGACCCCGCCGGCATTGGAGACAATCTTGACGCCATGCGCGGCGATGTCCTTCAGATTGGGGGTCAGCGCCCCGGTCACAAAATCCGTGGCATAGCCGGCCTCAGGTTTGGCGGCGCGGGCGCGGGCCATGATGGACATGGTGATTTCCGCCAAGAAATCATAAACGATGTAATCCGGTTTGCAGTTGGCGAGAAACTGTGCGGTCGCCATCATCGAGTCACCCCAATAGCCGCTGGCGCCGGCAATCCTTATTTTTTTCATGTCAGTTCCTCCACCAGCTGCATCTTAGGCAACAAGGGTTCTGCTTGTAAAGATGCATCACGCTGACTAGACTGTTGCGGACAGGGACATTGATTTGGGAGGGGAAGCCAGATGTTCAATCCATATGAGAATGAAGAGCGCAGAGCATTCCGGGACACTGTGAAAAAATTCATGGAAGCCGAAGTCTGGCCCTATGTTGATGAATGGGAGGAAGCCGGCGCCTACCCTCATGAAATCAACGAAAAAATCTGTGCGCTTGGCGTCTTCGGTTTTGACATTGACGAAAAATATGGGGGCCTCGGCTTTGATGACATGCACATGCGCAATGCCGGCAGCATTGAAATGGGCCGGGCCGCCTGCGGCGGCGTGACGGTGACGGTCGGCGCCCGCTCCATCATGTTGAAACCTCTGGTCGAACTCGCCAATGAGGACATCAAGCAGCGTGCCCTGCCGGATCTGTTGTCCGGCCGCAAGGGCGGGTCACTCGGCGTGACCGAGCCGGGTGGTGGCTCGGATGTCGCCAATCTGAAAACCACGGCCCATAAGGACGGCAATGAGTGGGTCTTGAACGGCCAAAAAATGTTCATCACCGGCGGGATGCAAGCCTCCTATTTTGTGGTGGCGGCCCGCACCGGCGGCGAAGGCATGGGCGGCGTATCGTTGTTTTTTGTTGATGCCGACACACCCGGCTTCACCCGCACCGCGATTGACCGCAAAATGGGCTGGTGGTCTTCCGACACCGCCGTTCTGTATTTTGATGAATGCCGCATCCCGGCCGATCACATTATGGGGGAGGAAAACAAGGGCTTTTTCGCCATCATGGACAATTTCAATTATGAGCGTGTCTGGCTCAACGGCATGATGCTCGGCATGTCGATGCGGCTGCTGGAGGAGTGCATCGCCTACGCAAAGGACCGCGAGACCTTCGGCGCAAAGCTGATTGACCATCAGGTCATCCGGCACAAGATTGCCGACATGTCCGCCCGTATTGATGCAATGGAGGCCTATCTCGGGACAATATGCGAAGCCATGAACAACGGACAAAAACCGGTTGCGGAAATCTCCAAGGCAAAGTTCTTCTGTTCGACCAATCTGGAGTTCATCGCCAGCCAGGCCATGCAGATTTTCGGCGGGGCGGGCTATCTGCGCGGCAATGCCGTTGAGCGGATTTACCGCGAAGTCAAGGTCATGGCGATCGGCGGCGGCTCCGAGGAAATCATGCGCGAACTGGCCGTCAAGCAAATGGGGCTTTAGGGCCTAATTTCTGCCCTCTAACCTGTCTTTGAAAAAATACGGCAGATAACTGACATAAAAAACGAAAATTGCCAGCGGAACCAGCACCAGAATGTGCAAAGGCGGGTCCGGAAAGAAGTTCATGATGCTGTCACTTGCCGGATGGCGTTTCAGATACCAGAAATTGGCGTCATGACCGAATATGTAATTTAGCACATAGACCACACCGGTCATGCCGAGCGAGACTTTGACCACGCGCCAGACATCGCCCAAATACGGCCTTTCCCGCAGGGCAATGCAGGCATACAGCACACCCCCGACAATCAGGCCATGCCCGAAGAAATACGGCATGAAGGCCGGGTCAGGGAATCCGAGGGGGATGTCGGGCTGCAGCAAGGCCATGATCCCGCCGCCAAGACCCCAGAAATAGGCCAACAGAAAAAACAGACGTTTGCGCCAGATCAGGTAAACAGCCGCTGACAAAGCCGACATGTCGCACATGTGAAACGGCAGGGCCTCCTGCCACGGCAAACCGATGATGAAGGCGTTAAAGACCTGTTGGATTTCATGATAAATCAGGATCGCCCCAAGCCCGAGGGCAAAATCATGCCGGGTTTGTTCAGCCCTCTTGCCGATATAAAGTGGGCCAAAAACCACCAAGCCGAAAATCACAATCAGGGCAACAACATGCTGGAAACCATACAAGACAAACGGTGATGCATTCATAACGCCGCCCCACTTACAAAACCCAGAAATTATTTACATGACTCGACACCGGCGTCCAGTCATTGCTGTACGGGGCTTACTGGGCAAAACGACGGGCAACCGACGCATAACGCGCCGCAATGTCGTTTTTGCGCTCGTTTGCCGTCAACCGCCGGCTGCCGGCCGGCATCAGATTCTTGAGATCATCAAATTTGACAACTTGTGCCCGTGGAACAGAGGGTGTGCGCTTGGCCTTGTTCCAACGCATGTAAATGACCCCTTCTGGATGGCCGGTCGTATCCAGCCAGTTGGCATATCCCGGATCCTGTGACGACACAATTAGGCGGATTTTACCATCAGGGTCGGTCGCGGTCTGAAAGGAGTTCAGGCTGGTCTGCGCGTGTTGATAGTCAAGAGACTGAAACCAGATGCTCCCCAGTTGCACGGCCCAGTAATCGGCCGCCACAGGAGACAATTCAATCAACAAGGCTTCATCCGACTGCAGTTTGAAATACCCGCCACTGTAAAGGTTATCCGGGCTGCCCCCCTGACTGGCTGTACCAATGGGTGGCGACAAGGCGTTCATGGCCCTTGACCGGTTGATGCTGACATAGCGTTTCCACCGCAGAAGGCTTGCGTCGAGCGAACTCGACATTTTTTCAAAACTTCCAGACACACTTTCGGCCGTCGGTATGGGGACGGCAGGCGGATTGTCCAGACGCTCAATCCACATGGTTGATGGCTGTTCACCCGCCCAGTCCGAAAAGATTTCGCGCACATAAAGACCATTCGTACCTTCCGGCAAGGGCAGCCAGTTCAGCCCCTTTTTCTCAGCCGTCAAATACAGTTCAAAACTGCCGTCTTCGGCAAAAACCATGTCCTGATGATTGATGTTGGCGCTGGCGCCGTCATCAATGTTGAATTGAAACCCCAAATAGGCACCGCTTCCGCGACGCCCGCGAATGACATACTCGCCGTCCGGATCAAACCGCGTCATCCAATATTTGTTGTCAGGCGAGTCCAGGCCGGCCTTGCGGTATTGGTCAATAATACGCACCAGTACCGGCCTTTTTGACACCTCTGCAAACTGGGCGCGGTCGATCGCCATGGCTGTCATCATGGCCAGATAGTGATAGCCGGCGGCTGTATCCTGCGGATTGCCGGTGTCCTGCGACAGGATCAACTGCCCTTTTGCCTTTAACGCCTCGCAAAACGCCTCCCAGCTCGCCTGCAACTGCGCTTGGTCGGGGGTCAAGGTCTGCGCCTGTGCTTGGTTTTGTGCCATGACCGACTTGCCGCTGATTGTAAAAACCAGTGTCAAAATGAACAAAATCCGCATGCCTACCTCCCTCACATTGCGTACCAGGCATTCAGTTTAACGCTTTGCGGTGGTCTGCCAAGGGCAAAGGGGCAAAGATATCAACAAGGGCCGGGACGCTCGGAACATCTGCCTTGACAGGGCCGGCCTCCTGTCGTTTAATTTTCGAACAACGTTCTGAAACGCTGGACAAGAGGTAAACAAAATGACGGAAAACAAGAGAAAATTATTTTCGGTGGACTCACATGTCCACATCCCCGCCGAAAACATCCGCGAACATTTGCCGGAAGCCAAGAAGCCGGCTTTTGATGATGCGGTTGCCGCCTATCAAAAATATGATGAAGAAATGAAGGCCGGCGAGGAACTTCACATGGATGACTTTGTTGACCTGGAGGCCGCCAGCCACCCGGGTTATCTGGAGGCCCCGGCCCGGCTTGAGGCCATGGACAAGGACGGTGTGGAGCACGAGGTCATGTACAACGACCCGCTGGACGATATGCGGTTCTACAACAATCTGGATACGGTGCAGGATAATCTCGCAGCGTTCAACAACGCCCTTTACGATTTCGCGTCAACTGACCCGAATCGTTTGCTGATCACCTATCATCTGCCAATCACGGATATTGATTTCGCAATCAAGGAATTGCATCGCGTGATAAAACTCGGCGCGCGTTCCGTGCAGCTGCCGAATTTCCCGTCCGCTTTGGGCCTGCCTGATTACCATGATGAGCGCTACACCCCGCTGTTCAGCGCCATTGAGGAAAGCGGTGTCGTGATTGCCCACCATTTGTCGATCACACCGCATCTGTGGGGCACGTTCCGCCGCGACCCGACCCCGCAGAAAGGCATTTTCACCGGCCTGCCGCCGTCACTGATGATGGAGCCGATGATGTGGTATTTCCTGACCGGCATTCTCGGGCGTCATCCGAATCTGAAAATTGTCTGGGTCGAGCCCGGCCTGTTCTGGATCCCTGGATTCCTGAACTTCCTGGATCGTCGTATGGATCAACATTATGAGTTCCCGGATGTGAAGGAAAAGCCGAGCACCTATTGGAAACAGAACATGGCCGTGACCTTTGTCGATGAGCCAGAGGCTGTCAATAATCGTGATCAGCTGGGCGTTGAGAATCTGCTTTGGTCCACCGACTTCCCGCATCCGTGCTGCAACTGGCCGAATGCCCAGTCCAAGGTCGCCGAACTGTTCAAGGATGTCCCGGAGGAGGATGTCCACAAGATCACCTGGGAGAACGGCGCCAAAATGTACGGCTTCGCTTGAGCGAAAATTCATCTTGGAAAAAGATGGTGGAGGCATCATGATGTTTCCACCATTTTTTTGAGGGAAAAATGACAGCGACATTTGCAGGCAAAACAGCCATTGTGACCGGGGCCGGTACGGGCGTGGGCCGGGCCTTGGCAGAGGAGTTGGCATCGCAAGGGGCCATCGTTTACGTCACCGCCATGACGTTGAAAGAGGCCAAGCCAGTCGCCAAGAACATTGCAGAAAACGGCGGCACGGCTTACGCCGCCAAATGCGACGTCACGGTTGATGCTGACCTTAAACGGGTCATCAACAAAGCCGTGAAGGAACAGGGCCAGCTCGATTTGATGGTCAACAATGCCGGCATTGTTTTTGTCGGGGAATTCTTTGAAATGAACGAGGCGCAGATCCGCAAAATCACGGATGTCAATTACAACGCCGTCCAGATCGGCATGCTCTATGCCTACAAGCAGATGAAGAAACAGGGATTTGGTCAAATTCTCAACATTGCCTCCATGGGCGGGCTTGTGCCGACCCCCACAATGGTGTCCTATGCCGGCACAAAATTCGGCGTGGTCGGCCTGACCTATTCCCTGGCGACCGAGGCGGAGGCTTATGGTGTGGATTTGCGCGCCGCCTGCATGGGCAACATCCGTTCCGAACTGATCACCAGCGGCGAGTCAGGGCGGGTCGAGAGCGGGGAAATATTGAAAATCCTGCCGAAAGTGATTGAGCCGGAGGCGGCGGCCCGCACAATCGTCAAAGGGCTGACCCAAAACAGCCGGCTGATTTTCACACCATTTTACGCCAAGCTGTCCTGGTACATTATGCGCCTGTCACCCAAAATGTTGTTCAAAGGCAGTCAGGACATCATGGAGAAGTTCCGCAGGCTTTGACGCTCAGCCGATCTCAGCAGCGAATTCCATCAACCGGCCGACGGCTTTCGGGGCGGCTTCGCGCATCCGCAAAAGCACCTCGGTCTTTTCCGTATCAGCGGCATCGACCTGGGCAATAAGTTTGGAAAACCCGTCCAGCCTGTTGTCCCTGACCCAGCGGCGCAGTTCCGGCTCCTGTGACCAGTTGTACTGGTTCATCATGTTCTGCAGCGTCATCAAAATGAAGTCATCGGTCGTATTCGGCAGGGGGACGACACCGCAGAGGGTGTTTTTCTTTGCCTCATCCTCATAATGCGCCTCGATATAGGCAATCAGTGAGCCACTGAACACCGGCATGAAGGAGCGTACGGTTTGCGGTGTGATCACATCCCCTGCAAAAACCGGACTGGGCTGGATGCGTTCTTTGGCCCGCGACAGGCTGGCGGAGCAGTCAATGTGCAATGTGTCGGGGGATGTTTTGATCTCCCCCTCTTCAAGCACGATACGGTCTGGCTCCAGCGCCGTCACCCGCCCCCAACGCACCACATTGCGGATTTGTCGTATGGCCTCCAGTTCCGGATAGCTGATGGTCGCGGCATGAAACATGCTGGGCAGGACATTCGTGTCCAGGCGGACAAAATAACCGCTTTGCTCAAGACGTAAAAACAAGTCGGCCCGGTCCTCTGCCGCGGCAATGGCCTCCATCTGGCCCGCCTGATTGCCGAAGACCTGCATGAAAAAATCCATATCGGGCTGGGCGTTTTCGCGCGGCAAAAGCCAGGCGTCCCGCGGCATGATCCAGGTGATGTCATCCGGGGCAACACCATGCTCTAGAAGCCACAGACAGGCATCAATCCCGGTCTTGCCGGCCCCGATGACGACATGTCCTGCAAACGGCCCCTTGATGGTCGGCAGGTCGTTCAGCGGCATGAACTGGACGCCCTCCGCAACAGAAAATGGCGGCGTATGCGTTGACGGCACATCGACGGTCAGTTTTGTGGCATCCACCAACTTGCGGTATTCAACCTGATGCATTTTGCCGGTTGTCAGGGTGCGAAAGCGCCCCGCCCCCTCAAACTCACTCATCGGGAAATATCTGACCCGGCCGGAGGCGAGAAACCGCTGCTGCATGACTTCATCAAAATAAGCGCTGACCTCCGCACCCGAAGCCAGGTCAAACAGACCCTTGTTCAGCCCGACCTTGTCTTTCTCAAACCGGCTCAACTCCCGCGATGCAACACCGAAGAAAGCCGAAGGCTGATGCAGCTTGACAAATGGATAGGCCACATTCCAGTGACCCCCCGGTTTGGCGTGGCGGTCCACCATGATGATGTCAGCCTCGGTTTCGCTCAGCAAAGTATCGACAAAAGCCATGCCCATGGCGCCGGCGCCGGCCACCAGATAGTCGGTTTTCAGTGTTTCAGTCATCTCAGCCCCCATTGCTGTCAGCAATGTAGTTTTTTCCGACGAAGTTGCAATTGCCCATGACTGTCCGGCCGGGGAAAAATCGGGCTTGATAGCGCGGCGGAAAAACTTAATCTAATGACATGCGTCTTAGACCACACACATCATTTTGGGGAGTGCATCATGAAAGTCGATCCTGAACTTCTGCCGACTTTGGAGATTTTCAAAGCCATGCTGGGCGATGGCGATGGCATGGATCTGGACAGCAATCTTGCGGAGGCCCGCCAGATGGTCAATGCGATGGGTGATCAAGTTGTCGAAAGCCTTGTTCTGCCCGACCATGTGGAACGGGAAATCATCCCGTTTCAGTCCAGCGACGGGGAGAATTTGTCCCTGCGGGTCATTCGTCCGAAACATTGCGACACCCCCATGCCAATCCTTTACTTTATTCATGGCGGCGGCTTTATTGTCGGCAAGGCCAATCAGGGCGATGCTTTGGTCAAGGGGTTCGCCGAGCAGATGGGGTGTTTCACCGCCTCTGTTGAATACAGGCTTTCGCCTGAACATGCCTATCCCGTCCCTTTGCGCGACTGCTATGAGGGCCTGCAACACCTTGTTGACCATGCGGATGAGTTGAACCTTGATCCGCAGCGCATCATCATTCACGGCGTCAGTGCCGGTGGCGGGCTGGCGGCGGGCTTGGCCTTGTGGTTGCGCGACCATACCGACATCAGACCCAAGGCGCAGGTCTTGATTTACCCGATGCTGGATGACACCAACCTAGAACAGGCCGGAGATGGTGTAGAAGACACGTTGATCTGGTCGCGCGCCAACAACCTGACCGGCTGGCGGGCTTATCTCGGGGACGCCTTCGGGTCTGACGATGTTGATATTTATGCCGCCCCGGCCCGCGCTAAGGATTTATCCAATCTGCCGCCGGCGCATATCCCCGTCGGCGACCTGGATCTGTTTCTGGCGGAGAACACCGCTTATGCCAAACAGCTTGAGGCGGACGGTGTCGACTGCGATTTCCATGTTTATGAGGGCGCGTTTCACGGCTTCAACAGCTATTCACCCGAGGCCGCCATCACCAAGCTGTTTGACGAAAACCTCACAGCCTTTGTCAAAAAACACCTGTCCTGACCCGCGTTACCATTTTGAAAAAATACAGAAAGCACAGTCTGGCTGCAGCCGCAGCCCTCTTTGGCATCGGTGTTCTGCTCAGCTCCTGCAGCGGCGTCGGCGACCCGAAGGGAGACGGGTATCCCTATCATCACATGGAGCGCGGATTCCGCAATCCCGCCAACAGCCCGGTCCGGGAAAAAGACGCCGCGGGCAGTTTCTTCCCGGCATTTTTGTGGCAACAACTGACCCAGGGGCAGCCTGAGATTCCTGAGAACCACCTCATCCCAGCAGCAGAGGCCCGCCAAGCCCTTTCGGATGTGAACGGGGACAGCATCAGCTGGATCGGGCATTCGACCTATCTTGTCCGGCTCGATGGGGTAACGGTCCTCACGGACCCAATCTTCTCCAAACGTGCCTCGCCCGTCACCTTCGCCGGCCCGAAACGGGTGCCGCCATTCGGCCTCGATTTGGAGGATCTGCCCCAGATTGATGTGGTGGTCATCAGCCATGCCCATTATGACCATCTCGACACGCGGACACTGGACCGTTTGCCGAACCCGCAAAACATCACCGCGATTGTGCCTTTGGGGCTGGGTGGATATTTCACCAAGCGCGGATATGGCAAAGTCCATGAGGTTGACTGGTATGATGAGATCGTTCTGCCGGCGCGCTCAGGCGACTTCCGTCTGACCGCCTATCCGGCCATCCACTGGTCCAACCGCAGCCCGTTTGACCGCAACCGCACTTTGTGGATGTCCTATGGATTTTCAGCCGGCGGCCTGTCCGTCTACCACACCGGCGACACGGCATCCCACCCCGACGCATTCATCAAAATCGGGCGGCACATGGCCCAACACCATCAGGGCTGCGATATCGGTTTGATCAGCGTCGGCGCCTATGAACCCCGCGCCTTCATGATGAGCAGCCATGTCGATCCGGAGGGGGGTGTTCAAATCGGCCGTGAGGTCGGATGCAGCCGGATGACACCGATGCACTGGGGAACATTTGTGTTGGCCATGGAACCGTTCGCGCAGCCGCGGGCGCGCTTCCTGGAGGCTGCCGGCGAACAGGCCATTGTCATGAAAATCGGGGAAACCATCAGCCTCAAGAAATAGCGGAAAACTTTATCCATCGAGCTGGGATCAATCAGCCCTTTATATGGCGTGACAAGTTGTGCGTCAGATGTCGCAGATGCATGGCCAGCTCTTTTGGCGGCAGACCGTAGGGCAGGGCCTCAAACGGTGTCACCTCCCCGATCACCATGTCAAAATCCGAGCCTCGGCGGCGGTTGACCTCATGGAAAAGCAAAGCCCATCTGGCGGCATAGCTGACATGGCTGACTTTCTGGAAAAGCTGGGAATTCTGTCCACCGAAAAAAACCGGCAAAACCGGTGCTTCGGTTTTTTTCACCAGTTTCCCGACCAACGTCCCCCATTTCGGTTCGACAGCCTTGTGGCCAAGAAAACTGGGCGTGGTCGCAATCCCACCGGCAGGGAAAACAATCAAAGCTCCGCCAGACTGGAGATGTTGTTTTGCCGCCTCACGCGACGCCAGGTTGGTTTCCAGCGCTTCCGGCGTTTTGTCGAAATTGACCGGCAGAACATGGGGCTGCATTTCCGGCAACCGTGTCATGACATGGTTGATCATGATCTTGAAATCCTGCCTGTGGCGCGCCACCAACCAGCAAATGGCCAGCCCGTCAAGAATCCCGTAAGGATGGTTGGCGACAACCATCAGCGGCCCGCCTTTCGGCACAGCTTGAGGATCAGTGCCGTGAAAATCGAATTTCAGCCCCAGGCGCTGAACCAAGCCATCCCAAAAGGATGCCTCCGACTGTACTGCCTGTTGATAGTCATGATAAAGCCGTTTCAAATGCGGCCGGCTGCTGATCTGCTCAACCGCGCGGATGGCCAGGATATGTGCGAGGGAATGCCCCTCAGAAGCCATGGTAAACTCATCTATCAGCTTGAAACGCTCCAGCAGCGGGCGCTTCGGGGGTGGCCTGTTCATTCCAACGCATCCAGGTCTGCGCGCTTCACCAGACGGATTGTCGGCGCGACGTCACCCTGATGAAGCTGATAGCGGACGGCCAGCAATCCGGTTGTGTGCCCGACCGTCTCCAACCAGTTTTCAGTTCCGGGGTTTTTATGCGCAATGACGACCCGGTAACGCCCGTTACGGGTCTTGATTTCATGATTGTTCAAGGATGTCTGGTGGGCCGTATAATCCAATGAACGCATCCACCGGTCTTGCAACGATACCGACCAGTAGGGGGCGTCAGGCACCTCCCCCTCGACAATCAAAGCCTCATCCGGTTGGATGTTGAACTGCGTACCGAAATAGCCGTTATCCGGGGTCGGGTAGAAAATGCCGACAAAATCCGGATCATAGTTGCGCGGCGGATCAACGGAATTCGGGGCCGTTGCCAACATGTCGGCCAAGGCCAGTGTGCCGCGATGGGCTTCATTGAAAAAAGTCGTGGCGGCGTGCAAGCCGCCGGCGATTTCCTCCCGGGAAGGCACCTGATAGTCAAGCGGATTGCGGTTGTGGATGGCGATGTCCGCCGACCGGCTGGCGGGCCGGTCATGGAAATACTGGCGCACCATCACCATATGGGCGTCTGGCGTCAAAGGCAGCCAGTTTGTATCCGGGTCATCGGGGGCGGTTCTGCTCAGAACCAGCCGGAACCGACCATCAGCCTCAAACCGCATGGTGGCGCTGGACAGGCTGGCATTGACCTTGTTCCAGCCATTCAGCCCGCGCCCGTAAACGACAAAACCCAGATAGCCGGCATCATTGCGTTTGCCGGTGATTTCATAGTCATGCGCCGCTGAAATTTCGGCCGTCATATAGATGGCGTCATCCAGATCGCCGAGCAATTTCCGGTGATCACGCATCCAGTCGGTGAAGGCCGGCCGCGCCGGATCCCCTTTCGACAGCTTCATTTCCAGCGCAGTGGAAAACAGGTCCGCCAGATGCATGAACCCATCATGACGCGCCCGTGGATCGTCGGTGGAGGCATACACCGCCGCCCCTGCAGCCTCCAGACTGATGATCATTTCCTGCCACGCACCGGCCACACTGTCCTGTTCAGCCCATCCTGCATCCGGTTTTTTGATCGTTGTTCTGGCCTGCATCAGCCCGGCAAAATACGCAACCAAGACAACAACCGACCCCGCCAACACCATCAGAACTGATTTGGAAAGTTGATGCGTCCTCATCTCTGACCTCGCTGTCATGCCGGGGCTTGTGACACATTCACATGTGGAAAAAGCAGATTTTATTGTCGTCAAAATCTCGGATATAACGGCCATAAAACCCTTCTTCACTGTCCAGCCCCATATCGCCGACGCTTTTGGCGCCCTGCTCTACTGCGAAAGCATTGATCCGGTCAACCGCCGCGCGGTCCGGCATGCCGATGGCCGCCATGGTGCCGTTGCCGTTGGACGCCGGCTCACCGTTGGCAGGCAGGCAGATTCCCATCATCGGACCGTCCTTGCGCGCATACATTTTGATACGTTCATTGGTCATCACCGGTGCTGCACCAAGTTCCCCCAGCACGGCATCATAAAATGTGATGGATTTATCCAAATCGCTGACACCAAACAATAAATATGAAAGCATATTCTTTTCTCCCTTGTCTTTTTGCAAAGGCCTTAAAACCCTTGCGTTTGCGCCAAATTCCCCATGCGGGCGGAAATGGCATGAAACTCCTGCACCATATCACTGATGATCTCCGCAACCGGACGCACTGCATCAATCAATCCGGCGGATTGCCCGGCAAGCCCAACGGCGGCCTCCATGTCCCCGCCAAAATAAAGGTCTTTGATTCTCGTAAATGTATCCGGAGGCATCAGCCCCTCCTCATGAATTTTGTGGGTCCGTTGGGTCCGCAGTGCCCGGATGCAGGGGCTGGCCTTTTTGTTCAGCACATAAGTGCCGGTTGTTGGCGCCGCGACAATGGCGTTTTTGTAATTGTCATGCACCGGGCTCTCCTTTGACGATACGAAACGTGTCCCCATTTGTACACCCTCGGCCCCCAACGCAAAAGCGGCAGCCATACCGCGTCCATCACTGATGCCGCCGGCAGCCACCAGCGGGACATCCACAGCCGCCCGCACCGCCTGCAACAACACCATCGTCGAGACCTCCTCAGGGTTTTTGAACCCGCCGCCCTCTGCGCCTTCAACAACCAGACCGTCAACGCCGGCAGCGACACATTTGACAGCGGCCTCTACAGTCGGCACGGCATGATAAACAACAATGCCGGCCTCTTTCAGCGGCCCAATGAACTTGGCCGGACTGCCGGCCGAAGTGGTGACGAATTTCACCCCGCTCTGACAGATATAATCGAGCATCGCCTCATCCTTCAGAAAAAGAATCGGCAAGTTGACACCGAACGGCGCGTCGGTCAGAGCCGCCATTTTCTCGATCTCCGCCTTGCAGTTCTCGGTCTCGCCGGATGAGGTTTCAATAATGCCGAGCCCTCCCGCCCGACAAACAGCAGAGGCCAACTGGGCACGGGCAATCCAGCCCATCGGCGCCTGAATAATCGGAAATTTAGCGCCCGTATGGGCCAAAAAACGGTTGCTCATAGGCTGTCTCCCCAATGTGTATGACAAGACTAACCAATGACATACCAACTGGAAAGCAGGAATCAGCTTTGCAAGCCACCAAAAGCGGTGTCCTGCAGACCTTAAAAACGCCTGAAGGTGCGCGACAGCTGCAAGCCTGCCATCATGCAGACGAAAAACACCACCGCGTCGGTTGAACCATAAGCCAATCCGGCAATCGCCGGGCCGGGGCACAAGCCGCCCAAAGCCCAGCCCAGTCCAAACAGGGCTGAACCGATGATCAGGCGGCGGTCAATCCGGGCCGCCTGCGGCAGATGAAACTGATCAGCCAGAAGCGGAGCCGAGCGTTTTTGGAGCAGCCTGAAGGCCAGCAGATTCACAGCCAGTCCGCCGCCCATGACAAAGGCCAGAGACGGATCCCAAGCCCCGGCCAGATCCAGAAAAGCACTGACCTTGGCCGGGTTCAACATGCCAGAAACGGCCAGTCCAAGCCCAAAAACCGCACCACATATAAAACCGGTAAAAATCACCATCACAGCCCCACCACATGATGCAGGATGAACGTGGCGAAAAACCCGGTCGCCATAAACACAAGCACAGCCACCAAGGAGCGCCGGCTGAACCGCGCCAGTCCGCAAATGCCGTGCCCTGACGTGCAGCCCGAGCCAAGGCCTGTCCCCAAACCGACAATCAGGCCGGCCGCAATCAGACGGGCATCATCGGCAATATGAACCTGTACAGGCAGACCCCCGGTCAACAGGGCATACATAACCGGCCCGGTGATAACGCCAGCCAGAAAAGCAAGCCGCCAGCCCAGGTCATTGCGGTCCGCGCCGGTCAAAACCCCTGCCAAAGCGCTGCCGGCAATGCCGCTGGCGCCCAAAATGCGCCCGTTCAGGGCATAAAGCAAAGCCGCCGCAAACCCGATCAGGCTGCCGCCCAGCAGAGCTGTCCCCGGTGAAAATTGCGCATAATCAATCATCATGGTCTGTCCTCCCGTGATTACATCTAAATATGGCTGCCGTCCGCCGCCTCTTGCGCCTCAAGTCGGGCCTGGCGCAGCGGAGGAAACACAGCCGGATCCAGCGCCGTCATGGCTTCATAATGGTGCAGATAGACACTCCCGCTGAGTTCTTGCAGCAACGACCCGCGTTTTAAACGGTCCTCGACCGGCCCCTTCAGTTCTGTAAAGCTCAAGCTGGCACCACGTTTGGACAGCAGCTTGTTGACCGAATGCAAAACCGCCTGACCAGACGAGTCAATCAAACTGACTGAAGCAAAGTTCATCGTGACATGCTCAAGCCCCTCATCTCCATCAAGCCGCGAAAGGATGTAGTTCTCGATATAACGGGCATTAGCAAAAAACATATTCTCATCAATACGTAGGGACAGGACCTTGGGACTGGTGATCACGTCATGACGCTTGACGTTGCGAAAATGCTGTGTGCCGGGCACCTGCCCGATTTCAGCGATATGCGGCTGGCTGGCCTTGTAAAGATAAAGGCCCAGCGACGCCAACACCCCGGTGGCGACCCCGGCTTCAACCCCAACCAGAAGCGTGACCGCAATGGTTCCCAGGCTTGCAATAAAGTCTGAGCGGGAAAAAGTCCAACTGGCCTTCAGCGGCGACAAATCAACCAATGACAGGACTGCAATGATAATGGTCGCGGCCAGGACCGCTTTGGGCAGAAAATAGAGGTAGGGGGTGAAAAATAATGTAGCGAGCGCTATGCCCAATGCTGTCAAGCCCCCGGCGGCGGGTGTCGCTGCACCGGCGTCAAAATTGACCACTGAGCGCGCAAAACCACCTGTCACTGGATAACCGCCAGACAGGCTGGCGACAAGATTGGCCGATCCAAGTCCGACCAGTTCATGATCAGGCTGGATGTGCTTGCCGGCTTTCGCCGCCAAGGTCTGCCCAACCGAGACGCTCTCAACAAACCCGATAATGCTGATCAGCAGTGCCGGCACCAAGAGCAGACGGATCAAATCACGATCAAAAACGGGAAATTGCAGGGGCGGCAACCCTCTTGGAATCTCGCCCGTCACAGCAATACGCCCCTGCATATCAAACACCACCACAGCGCCAATCGACAAAAGAATTACAGCCAGCGGACCGGCCTTGGCGAGATTGCCCGCAGCACGATCCGACAGACCCGCTTTTAGCAGGAGCGGCTGCAGTCCCGAACGGATCAAAGCCAAAGCCGCCAAACTTGTCCCACCGACAAACAGGGTTGAAAAATTGGTCTGAGGCAAGTTCAGCCAAAGCCCCTGCAGAAGGGCCGGCAGTGACCTGCCGGAAACATCAAGGCCCAGGAGGTGGTCAAGTTGGGAGACGGCGATCAGCAGTCCGGAGGCCGTGATAAAACCTGAAATGACAGGTTGGCTCAGAAAATAAGCCAAAAACCCAAGCTTCAAGACACCCATGACAAGCAAAATTACGCCGGACAAAAACGCCAGCATAACGGCGCCAGCCAGATAACCGGCACTGCCGGTGGCGGCGATGTTCCCCAAAGCCGCAGCGGTCATCAAGGAGACAACCGCAACCGGCCCGACCGCCAGAGCATGACTTGTGCCGAATATCATATACGCGACCAGCGGCAGCATGGAGGCATAAAGACCGACCTGTGGCGGCAGACCGGCAAGCATCGCATAGGCCAGAGACTGCGGAATCAACATGATGGTCACAATCACTGCAGCCAGACTGTCGGCCTCAAAATCCGCCCGGCCATAATTCTTGGACCAGTCGAAAATGGGGAAATAATCTTTCATGCCCGCATCACCTCATCCCGCTGACCGGCACTTTCAGGTAAACGCTGCCCTTGTCATCAGGCTCCGGCATGCGCCCAGCCCGCATGTTGACTTGTATGGACGGCATGATCAGGGTCGGCATATCAAGAGTTGCGTCGCGGGCGCTGCGCATGGCGACAAAATCATCCTCACTGATGCCGTCGCGTATATGAATATTCTCAGCCTTTTCCTCCGCCACCGTTGTCTGCCATTTGATCTCCCGTCCGGCACCGCCATAGTCATGACACATGAACAGGCGTGTGTGCGGCGGCAAGGTCAGGATCTTTCGTATGGAACGGTACAACGCCCTCGCATCCCCGCCGGGGAAGTCGGCTCTGGCGGTACCGCTGTCGGGCATAAACAATGTATCGCCGACAAATGCAGCATCCCCGATGACATGGGTCATGCAGGCGGGCGTATGACCTGGTGTATGCAGCACATCTACTTTGAGATTGCCGATGGCATAGCAGTCCCCGTCTTCGAACAGCTGGTCAAACTGACTGCCGTCACGCCGGAATCTGGTGCCTTCGTTGAAGACCTTGCCGAACACATCCTGAACGACCGTGATTTGCGCTCCAATACCGATTTTACCGCCAAGTTTCTCCTGTAAATAGGGGGCGGCCGACAAGTGGTCGGCATGCACATGGGTTTCGATCAACCATTCATTCTGCCAGCCCCGTTCATTAATGAAGGCAATCAGAGTATCCGCATGGTTGAAGCTGATGTGTCCGGCCGCATAATCCATGTCCATGACACTGTCAATGATGGCGCAACTCAAGCTGTCCGGATCCCGGACAATATAGCTGATGGTGTAGGTCGCGGGATCAAAAAAACCGTGGATTTCGGGATTATTGCTGGCAGACATAACTAACACTTTTGAAAAAAATCGAACAATTAATTTTACATTTTTTTTATGGGGAATAAAACGCGCCGGGTCAAGGTTTCTTCATGCAGGCCGGACACTGCTTTTTGACAGTCCAGACCGGAGACGAGGCTTGTTCGGGGGCGTTTTTTGTCGTTAGATTATGACGGACAAAAAAATCATCCAGGAGGGTTTGCATGAATAACGATAAGCGTGATGTGCTGCTCAAGAAAAGCTGGGATGCGTTTTGCGAAGAACTGAAAGCCGCGGGGGATCTCATCTTCCGGGACACCACGCCGGACAATGATTTGACACGGGCGAAGGGCCTGCGGCTGCTGGCGCGCAACATCTCTCTGGCCCTGCAGTTCAATCTCGACAACATCGATACCACCCACCCGGAACTGCTGCATTATTTCGACCCGATCCGCAAACAGGGCGGCGACAACACGGACGCCCTTTATGTCGGGGCACCAATCAACGGTCAGAACACCTACCGCATTTACGGCAATCGCGGCCAGGCCAAGTTTTTTGCCGTGACCGTTCTGGAGGACGGCAACACGCCCTGGGGCGGGGCGGTTGTCGGCAACATGATTGACGAGCAGATTGAGGTGGATGAAAATGGTGATTTTGAAATCATCGTCAGCCCCCACGAGCATCAAGGCAACTGGATCAAATCGACGCCCGGCGCATGGCGTGTCACTTTCCGTCAGTTTTTCGCGGACTGGGCCAATGAGGAGCCGATGATGGCGCGCATTGACTGTCTGGACGGGCCCGCACATGACCCGGTTCTGAGTCTCCAGCAGATAACCGAGGGGTTGGAAAAAACCGCAAAATGGGTCAACGTCTCCACCCATTACTGGGCCGACATGATCGACAAATGGGCCGTCCAGCCGAACAGGTTTCTGTCATATCGCCAACTGGACGACAATGAAATCGACGCCACCCCCGGCGGTGAACCGCTGATTTGTTTCTGGCAGTTGCCCGAGGATGAAGCCCTGATTGTGCGCTTCACCCCGCCGGCATGCAATTACTGGGCCGTTGAGTTCGGCAATTACTGGTGGGAGACCATGGATTACCGCTATCGCATGTCCAGCACCAATTGTCACATGGCTCAGTTGGAAGAGAACGGCGAAATGATCCTCGTCGTGTCGCATCAGGATCTGGCTTATGCAAATTGGCTCGATCCGTCAGGCCACAGCGAAGGTTACATCACCCTGCGCTATCTGGGGGCACCGGACTATCCCATCCCGGTCTGCGAACAGGTCAAACTGTCAGACCTGCCTGACCGCCTGCCCGCCACTATACGGACGGTTTCAAAAGAACAGCGGCGCGCCCAACTGGCGGAGCGTCGCACAGGTGTCATCAAAAGATTCAAATATTAGGAGGTCCCATGACGTATAAAGATATCAAAGACAAATCCGTCATTGTCACGGCGGCCGGCAGCGGCATCGGCAAGGCGAGTGCCTTGGAATTCGCCCGCGAAGGCGCGCAGGTTCTGGTCAATGACATTGACGAAGCTCTGGCGCAGGCCACTGTTGATGAAATTACGGGCTTTGGCGGCACAGCATCCGCCATGGTTGCGGATGTAACCCAACAATCCGAGGTCAAGTCCCTCGTCGCCGAGGCCGTCCAACGCCATGGCGCCTTGGACGTCATGTTCAATAATGCCGGCGGCGCCCTGCCCATGCCTTTTCATCAAACGCCGATGGAGACACATGAGCAGATCATCGCCCTGAACTTCAACTCCGTTCTCTATGGCTCACTGGCGGCGCTCGATATTATGCTTGAACAAGGCCAGGGTGTCATTCTGGCCACCTCGTCGGGTGCCGGGCTTGGGGCGGTCAACGGATTGGCCACCTATGGGGCTGTCAAGGCCGCGGTCAACAGCCTGATGGGGTCTTTGGGGGCGGAATATGGGCGGATGGGGATCCGTGCCTGTTCCATTTGCGCCGGTGCCATGGACACGCCGGGTCTGCGCGCTTGGGCCGAAACGCTTGAGGGCGGTCTGGCAGGCTTCAACGCCAAGCAGCCATCGGGGCGCGTCGGCACCGCCCAAGAGATCGCCGAAGTCGCGGTGTTCTTGAGCTCCAGCCATGCCCGCTTCATCAATGGCGCAAAGGTTCCGGTGGATGGTGCCGTGCACGCTTTGTTGGCGGCGCCGGTCTAGTTTAA
Organism: Parvibaculales bacterium; assembly: GCA_049890195.1. GTDB lineage: Bacteria > Pseudomonadota > Alphaproteobacteria > RS24 > RS24 > JAYQKL01. The sequence goes on along the minus strand of JBMHBY010000001.1, from coordinate 72,076 downwards.
AGCCCGCGGGCCTCAGGCACCGTGGTCCACAATGTCGTTGGGCAGATTGCCCTCCCAGGCGTTTTTGTAAAACTCCAGATCCGCGATGAACTGCACCTGATCATTGGCGTCAATGAACGACACCGGGCCGTGGCCGAAATAGATGAATTCGGTCACCTCCATGCCGGCGGCCTCCTCATGAATTTCACCGATCGACTCATAGCCATAGACGCCGGGGCCGGCCTCGCCTGTTTCAAAGGTCAACAACCCTTTGGTGACGTAAAACTCGGCCGGGCTGATATGCTGATGACGGCCGAATTTCACACCGGGCTGCAATTGCACATATAAAACCCAGTCACCCGTCACCTTGCAATAGCGCAGCATCTTGAATTTGACGCCCTCGCCCAACTCAACCCAGTCAATCTTGTTGGTGTCGGCCAGCATGCCGCCCTGCACACTGGGGTCATGGTTTTCTGGAATGCCTCGATACATCTTATCCTCCCTCAGCATTGACTGGACCATGTTACCCACAAAAATGCCCGGCCCCGCCTCGCCAAATGGTCAGGTCCGCTTCTGCCGTCACATTCTGGCAAGAGGACAGAATTTGTTTTCCCGACCGCTTTGTCTATAGTCAAAACATGACAAAAAGTGAGGACAGCGGCATGCAACGGACACAATCTGGAAAATGGGCGAAGCGCCTGTTGGCGGGGGTGCTGGCGGTGCTTTTCATTCCGGCCGGCGGGCTTTATCTTTATGACCGCCTGACACGCTTTGACGACCCGACATTTGATGTCGCGTTTGACCCCGGCCAATCGCCAAATATTCCGCCCAAACCGCACGTGAGTTATAACCCGAACCGGCATCTGCTGTGGGGCGACCTGCATGTGCATACGGCCTATTCCTATGACGCCTATACAATGGGCACCCGCACCCTGCCCGATGACGCCTATATTTTCATGAAAGGCGGGACCATATCCCATTCCTACGGCTTTCCCATCCGCGCCAAACGGCCGCTGGATTTCGGCGCCGTCACCGACCATGACAAATATCTGAATGTCCCCCGCGCCGCCGCCGGCGAACAGGCGAATACCCCGGACGACGCCATCATTGCCAGCCTGAAGAATGGCAGCCGCACCGGATATACGGCGCGCTTTGCCCACCGCATGATCACGACGATGGGATCGAACCAAACACGCGCCAGCCAGTTCGGGGATCAGGGCGCCACCGGCCCGGCAGATGTGTCCCTGACCGCCTGGCAGGATATCATCGCCGCTGCAGAACGCCATAACGACCCCGGCCGGTTCACGACCTTTATCGGCTATGAGTGGAGTTCCATGCCGAGTGAGAACAACCTCCATCGCAATGTCATCTACAAAGACATCAATGTCCCCGCCTATCCTTTTTCCTCGCTGACGTCTGACAATCCGGAGGACTTGTGGCGCGCCATGCATGATCAGCGCAAACAGGGCATGGAGATGCTGGCGATACCGCACAACAGCAATGCCAGCAATGGCAGGATGTTTGAACCGGTCAGGTTTGACGGCACCCCGATGACACCGGACTATGCCGCCATCCGCAACCGCAATGAACCGCTGGTGGAAATTTTCCAGATCAAAGGCGCCTCGGAAACCCATCCGGATTTATCACCGCAGGATGAGTTTGCCGGGTTTGAAATCATGGACAAGTTGCTGAGCATCAATTTGGTCAAAAGCACGCCCAAAGGCAGCTATGCCCGCGACGCCCTGCGCACCGGACTGACCTTCGCCCATCGGGACGACTTCAACCCGTTCCGTTTCGGCGTTATCGGCAGCAGTGACAGCCACAATGCATCCTCGTCAACGGAGGAGGACAATTATCACGGCAAGCTGCCCTTGATTGACGCCTCCCCGGCACAAAGGCTCGGTCTGGCGTATTTATCCACCGGCTATGCCAGCAACCTGCGTGCCTATGGCGCCGCCGGTCTGGTCGCCGTCTGGGCGCAGGAAAACACCCGCAGCTCGATTTTTGACGCCATGATGCGCAAGGAAACCTTCGCCACGTCAGGGCCGCGCATCAGTCTGCGGTTTTTCGCTGGATGGGATTACCCCGCAGACGCGATGCCGCCGGACTGGCTCCCCCTGGCTTATGACAAGGGGGTGCCGATGGGCGGGACATTGCAGGCCACAGGCAGAACCCGCTCGCCCGTCTTCCTCATCCATGCCGGTAAAGACCCGATCGGCGCAAATCTTGACCGGTTGCAGATCATCAAAGCCTGGGTGGACGACACCGGCCAAAGTCATGAAAAGATATTCAATGTCGCGGCATCGGGGGCCCGCCTGTCTGACATGAAACAGGGCGACATCCCGCCGGTCGGCAGCACGGTTAACGTTGCTGAGGCCAGCTACACCAACACCATCGGCAGCGGGAGCCTGTTCGCTGTCTGGCAGGATCCGGACTTTGAACCCTCGCAAAACGCCCTGTATTACGCCCGCGCCATAGAGATACCAGTGCCCCGTTACACCACCCACGACGCCAAAAAACTAGGGGTGGACGCACCGGCACCGCAGCAAATCCAGGAACGCGCCATCAGCTCGGCCATCTGGGTGCAGGCAAATTAAGAAATTTAATGCCTGATGACAACAAATCCGGATTTTCGAAGTGGGAAAGTGCAAGATCACGCATTACCCCTGAAACATTTTCTGAGGGCCTACCGGTTGTGGATACCTGAGTGAGGCTGGGTGGAAACGGACTGAAAAAACATCAATGATGGCGTCGTTCAAATCTTTCTGAGGATTTGAATGACAAGAGTTAGTCACAGCATTTTCAATCTGTATGTTTGCGGGAAGCTTCCTGGGTTTTGAAGTGCCGGTTACCTTTGCGCCAAGCTGGTTTCCATTATGATAAGATTGATACGCAAATTAACGGGCGACGCAATCAAACCGGTAAACACTCTGATATTTGCCACCCATTGATTTTGAGCCACTGCGAAAACGGTTAACGCGCTGGCCTTTTTGCCCGCAAAATTCATCGGCCAGACTTTCAATTTTTTCCGAGCCGTGCAGAAAAGAGGTCGGGTTTACATAAAACCCCCTGCTGTCTTTGCTGACGGTAATCGGCACGAAATAATATTGAAACACGCCAAGGCCGAGCGCCAGCAAAAGCAGGCCGGCCAGTTTAAGCAGTTTTTCTGGAAGATTTTGGAACATTTGAATTGGTCAGGGCTTGATACTTACAACACGATGTCCCCATCCTAGATATATCCTGCGCTGCTTGGCAAGCTGAAAGGGGAAGGCCGCTCTTACAGGCAAGCATCTACTCGCGCACCCAAACCGCGTCGGCCAGCCCGTCATCCATGGGCGAGCCAGGCTCGCATTGCGGCGAATAATAGGGATGTCGCGGGCTGCGGAAACGGTGAATGACAATCCCTGACTGGCGCGCCAAACCCGTCTCAACACCGAGCAATTCAGCCATACGGTGATTGCGCTGAAACGCCTTACAATCGGTTTCCACCTCATCATACACGCCCATGACGTGCATCGCCTCATGGGTCAGCACATGCAGGGGCATGACGCTATTGTCATAATCCGATATGGCGGCTTTATTGGCCGCTGCCGGGTCGCGCAAATAGCTTGCCAGTCCGCTACACACATCGGGGCGCAGTTTTATCTCAGCGCTGCCCATCTCAACAAAGCCCAATTTGCTCCAGTGAAAAAAGCTACTGAAGCGCGACTGGCATATCACGCGCACGCCATAAAATTTGGTGAAACGCTCGGTCGCCTGTTCGAGCTTTTTCTCAAACATATAATGATGAATGGGCAAAGAGGCCAAAATCCCCCCAGATAAAAGAGACAGGAAAAACGTGCGCCCGAAGCGCTGTGTCCCCTTGGGCGGGCTTATGGCCACAGACAGGCAAATGCAAAAACTAGCCGCCGCTCCCAGCATATACAGCATAAATTACTCTCTCGGCTTAATGCGAAAAAACATCTGCTGAACAGTAAAATTATTGCGCTGATAGTCAACAGGGAACTTATGCAACACTAGGCTATGGCAAATCTTTGTCTGTTTCATCAGACAAAGATATTTTTCCAACTTACGACACGATTCCGAAAGAATGCGTTGAAGTCTTTCAAGCCATAAAATCTATCTGACAACTTTACGGCATGAATTGAGTGACTTAGGAACTCTTTTCTTTGGAAGCTGTGGTGGGCGATACTGGGATTGAACCAGTGACCCCTACCATGTCAAGGTAGTGCTCTCCCGCTGAGCTAATCGCCCCTCACCACAGAGGCTTCGTTATGCAAAGAAACCGGTCTGAAGTCAACCATTAGTCAGCCATTGACGCCGGCTGGATGAAGATTTTTTCTCGCCCCATGTTTCCTTCTCCCCCGCCTTTGGGTAAGGTTGGGTGTTGAATGAGGGTTGCATGCAGTCATCACAAACCAAACCGTTGCGTTACGCCGTCATCGGGGCCGGCATGGCCGGACTGCTGGCCGGGGTCAAACTCCGTTTGCGCGGGGAGACTGATTTCACGATTTATGAAAAAGGCGACAGCGTCGGCGGCACCTGGCGGGAAAACCGTTATCCCGGCCTGACCTGTGATGTGCCTGCCCATTGCTACACCTACAGTTTCGCCCCCTATGCTGAATGGGATGCCTTCTATGCCACCGGTGCACAGATCAAAACCTATTTTGAGAAAGTCGCGACAGACCATGATGTGATGCCACATATCCGTTTCGGATGCGAGGTGACGGGCTGTGTGTTCAATGAAGAGACGAACATTTGGCAACTGACCCTTGCCGACGGCACCCATGACAGCGTTGATGTTGTCATCGCAGCCTCGGGTGTCTTGCATCACCCGAACCTGCCGGATTTTGACGGGCTAGACAGTTTTGCCGGAAAAGCCTTCCATAGCGCGAGGTGGGATGATGACGCCGTTCTTGACGGCACAGCGGTCGGGGTCATCGGCAGCGGCTCAACCGGCATCCAAATCACGACGGCGCTGAGCGACCGCGCCGCCAAACTCATTCACTTCCAGCGTTCACCGCAATGGATCATGCCGGTCATGCAGTTTCCCTATTCAGATGCGGACAAGGCGAAATTCAGGGCTGATCTTGGCGCGATTGACGCCATTCGGGACGACCCCGAATACTGGGCCAATGTGCACCGCTTCAACCGGGCCATCAATGACCCGGACGGACCGGACATGGATCTGATAGAGGGGTATTGCCGCGCCAACCTTGAGGCCGGCATCTCCGATCCGGTTTTGCGGGAAAAACTGCGGCCTGATTACCGGGCCGCCTGCAAACGGCTCATTTACAGCTGGAATTACTATGAATGTGTGCAGCGCCCGGGGGTCATGGTGGAAACGGGGCAGATTGCCGGCCTGGCCCCCGAAGGCGTCCTGATGGCGGACGGCACGCTGCATGAGCTTGATGTTGTGGTGTTTGCCACCGGCTTCAAGGCGGACCAATTCATAAGACCGACTCATGTGGCCGGGCGCGGCGGTCTGGCGCTGGACACACTCTGGTCTGAACGCGCCTCGGCCCATTACGCCATCAGCCTGCCGGGCTTCCCGAATTTCTTTATGCTGAACGGCCCGACCGGACCGGTCGGCAACTTTTCCCTGATCGACATTGCCGAAAAACAATGGGGTTATATTGACCAGCTTCTGGACCCGCTGCGAGACGGGCGTGTGCAGACGGTGGAACCACGCCTCGATGCCTTTGAGGATTATGAAAAGCGGCGCATTGAAGCGGCCCGCAGAACCGTCTTCGCCTCGGGCTGCACCAGCTGGTACCTGGACCGATACGGCGTGCCCATGACCTGGCCGTGGAGCTATGACCAATTCACACAAAGCATGGCCGCGCCGGTCTGGTCGGAATTCAAGACCGGATGAAGCGACCAATTTACATTTTTTCTCCGGGAGGGCACAATAGGATCAAAGAGGTCATGACGTGCAACACCCGCCGCAACATAAAAAACCCTTTCGCCTGAGTGTGCGCCGCGACGAGCGCGACCAGCCGACCATCCCTCAGTGGGTTCTGACCTCCCCGCACAGCGGACACCTTTACCCGGCGGATTTCATCGCGGCCTCACGCCTGAGCGCCCATGATCTGCGCCGGTCGGAGGATGCCCATGTTGACCGTCTGCTGGAACAGGCCCCGCAATATGGGGCGGCGGTGCTGGCGGCAATCTATCCACGCGCCTATCTTGACCTCAATCGTGGCCCCTATGAGCTGGATCCGGACATGTTTGACGACCCGCTGCCGGATTATGCTGAAACCGACGGCCCACGGGTCAAATCCGGGCTGGGGACAATTGCCCGCATTGTTGCAGACCGGATGCCGATTTACCGGGAACCATTGACGCTCGCGGAAGCGGAACGGCGGATCCGGGAAATCCACCTGCCTTTTCATGAAAGCCTGACATCGCTGTTGAAACAGGCAGTCATGCACCATGGCCAAGCTTACCTGCTGGACATCCATTCCATGCCGTCCGGCGCACTGAACAAATGGGCGGCACGGCGCGGGGGCAAATCCGCCCTGCCCGACATTGTGATCGGCGACCGCTTCGGCACTTCCTGCCGGTCTGAATTGACCTTGACGGTCGAGGCGTTCCTGAAAGCGGCCGGCTATAAAGTCACACGCAACACCCCCTATGCCGGCGGCTACATCACCCAGAGTTACGGGCTGGCCGGCCGGCAGGTGCCGCATGTCGAAAGCCTGCAGATTGAACTGTCGCGGAGTTTGTACATGGATGAGGAAACCTATCTGTGCCATGAGGGCTTCGCCCGCCTGCAGGAGGACTTGACGGAAATGGTCCGACACCTCAAATCCGCCATGGCCGGTTTGCCACGGGCGGCGGAATAACCACATCTTTTTAGCAATAAAAAAGCGGGCCGAAGCCCGCTTTCTCATTATTCGGTTTTAACCGATCAGAACTTCAGGCCGGCCTGAAGTGTGATGGTCCGTCCCTGACCATAAAAGGCGTAATTTGATTTTACGCCAAATGTGGAACCGGACAAAGGTGTATCCCCACCAAAGGACAGCACTTCCTCGTCCGTCAGGTTCTTGCCGAGCAGGGCAATCTCCCAACGCTCAGAGGCCGGGGTCAGACCAAGACGCAGGTTGAACTTCTCATGATCATCCTGGATCAACGCCGGATCATAGGTGGATGAGGCGAAATACTCGCTGGCAAACGACATGGAGCCGTTGATGTTCAGATTGTAGTCGCCCATCACGGTCATGTCGTAGGACGCACCGATGAAACCGGAGACATCTGACAATTGCGGCTGGGTGTTGCCGGTATAATCACACAGACCGACGCCCTGCGGGGTGGTCGAGTCCGGTGTTTGACCGAAGTTACACTGACCGTTCTTGTAATCCGTGAATTCGAAATCCGTCAGCGCCAGCGCACCGGTCAGCGTCAGGTTTTCGGATACGGCCCAACGACCGTCAATTTCGATACCGGTGGACTCGGCTTCTGCGGCATTACCCACATTAAAGCCCAGCACACCGTCAAAGATTGACACCTGAAGGTCGGAGAATTCGGTGTAGTAGGCTGTGATGTTCAGTTCGGCATTGCCGTCATCCAGCCGGAATTTACCGCCCAACTCATATGAGTCCGCCTCTTCCTCTTCAAAGCGGAAGCTGTCCTTCAGTGTGGCATATTGCGCCTTGTTGTTGGCCCGGAAGTCGAAACCGCCGGCCTTGGCGCCCTGCACGAAGCTGAAGTAATACAGCGCATCATCATTTGGTTCATACTGGAACTTGATGTCCGGTGAGAACTGGTCTTCGGTGAACGACCCCGCGACCGGAATGACACCCAAAGAGGATTGCAGCGCTGCTGCGCCCGGTACATTTAACGCGGCCAGCCCTGTCAGGTTGGCGGAGGTGATGCCAAACAGGTTGGCAAACACCAAGGGCGCGCCAGCCTGAGCGGCGGGCAGCGCGCTCCCGTCAACAGCCTGGATGTTCATGACCCGCGATCCGGACTTCTTCTCGCGGGTGAAGCGTGTGCCGACCTGGACCTTCCAGTCCTGGTTCAATTGGTAATTGAACTGACCGAACACAGACATGACCTCAGAGTCCACAATCGCGGTGCGTGCAGCGCGGGTTCCTGAAATCAGCGTACCGGCACCCGGGCTCCTGCCGTTGACAGCCGGCACCAGAAGTGAGTTGGCGGCGACATTGATCTGGTCGTTGTAGTTGTGGTCGGAGTCCTGATAATAGGCGCCGACAATATAGTCGAAGGTTTCATTGGCCGGTGAGGTCAGGCGGAATTCCTGACTGATCTGCTCATAGGTTTCCTGCAGCCCGGCGTCAAACACCACCGCTCCGGTGAAATCACAGTCGCACAACTCATCATAATCCAGCTCTGTGGACGCCGTGATGGACTTGAACTCATAACCGTCAAGATCCCAGTTCAGGGTCAGGGAAATGGTTTCGGTTTCATTGTAGCTGTAATCGCCGTTGGAGCTTCTGATGCCGTCCTTGATGTTGTTGGCGACACTGGCGTCAGCGCCAAAGGCGCCGACGAGAATCTGGGCATAAGTCAAACCGGTGAATGGTCCGGCAACAGCGGGCAATTCCCCCTGGATTTCCATGTTCCGGCCATCGACGTCAAAATCGGACTGCTCAATCTTCAGATTGGCGGTCAGGTTGTCGGCAAGATCAACCTCGAACTGCGCCCGGACCGTCAGGTCTTCACGCTGCGGCTCGTCGCGATTGAGTGTGGCGTTGGTGTAAAAGCCCTCCGTGTCCCGATAACGGGCTGACAGGCGGACACGGGCACGGTCGGAGATCGGCCCGGACACAGCGCCTTCCACGATGGTCTCTTCATCCTCGATCTCCTGGGACACCTGGAAATAGCCCTCCAACTCCTCGGTCGGCTTGGCTGTTGTGATGTTCAGAGCACCCCCGATGGAGTTCTTGCCGAACAGAATCGTCTGTGGGCCACGCAGCACCTCTACGCGCTCAATATCCAGAAACGGAGAGCGTGCAGACTGGGCACGGCTGTAATAAACACCGTCAATATAAGTGCCGACGGATTGTTCGAAAGCCTGGTTGATGCCGGAGCCGATGCCACGAATGTAGTAGTTCGTGGAAATCCCGGTTTCATTGAGTGTGAAGTTCGGGATGCTGTCCTGAAGGTCCTCAAGTTTCCCGATGCTGTTTTCAATCATCATGTCCCCGGTGACCGCAACAACAGACACAGGAACATCCTGCAAAGACTGTTGGCGGGACTGTGCCGTCACGATGATTTCATCCAACTGCGCTGCAGCCGGAAATGCCAGAAGACTCAAAACTGAGCCGCCCAGCAGGATTTTGCTGAATTTTGTCATTCTTCCCTCCATGGATTCGACCCCCTAAACTTATATGAGCCGCGTGGGAGAACGTATCAAAAAAGTCCTGATTTCAAGGCTTGCACAATATTTACTTCAAAATGTTGTAAAATCGTCACATGCCTGATTGGCCTGCGGGTTTTACCAAACGCCAGCTTTTCGGCTGTGCGGCACCAAAAAATCACGTTAGGCTGAGGCAATTTCATCGGGGGAGAGTCCACATGTCAGACCGCATAAGCGTTTCAGAGGCCGTGAACCAACGCAAATCCATCCGGGTTTTTCTGGACAAACAAGTGCCGGAGGAGACGGTGCGGGGTCTGCTGGAGCAATCTGCCCGCGCACCATCCGGCGGCAACCTGCAACCCTGGCACATTTATGTTCTGATGGGCGACAAGTTGGCCGCCTTCAAACAGCAGATGATGGAAACCATCAAGGAAACGCCGATGACCGCCATGCCTGAATATAATGTCTATCCCGACCCGATGCCGGACATCTACAAAGCCCGCAGCCGCAAGGTCGGTGCGGACATGTATGAGCTGATGGGGATCGCCCGTGACGACAAACAGGGGCGCATGGCCGCCATGGGCCGGAATTTTAATTTCTTTGATGCTCCTGTCGGCATATTCTTCTGCATTGACCGGGTTTTGGACCGCAATCAATGGGCGCATTTCGGTATGTTTGCCCAAACCCTCAGCCTGCTGGCGATTGAGGCGGGGTTGGCGACCTGTATGCAGGAGGCCTGGGCCGTGCATCATGAAATTGTGGCGAAAACCATTGACATGCCCGAAACACAAATGCTCTGGATGGGGCTGGCGCTCGGCTATCCGGATCCTGATGCGCCCGTCAACTCATTGGAAACCGAACGTGAACCGGTGGACGGTTTTGCAAAATTTTTGAAATAATGGGCAATCCCATTCTCAAATCAGGGTAAGGTGCCGGCATGGAAGATTTGGCCACATTGATGCAATTTGCCAACAGGCTCGCTGACGCGGCGGCGGCCGAGTCCCTGCCCCTGTTCAGGACGGCCACACAGGTGGACAACAAGCTGGATGCCGGCTTTGACCCGGTGACGCTGGCCGACCGCAGGGCGGAAAAGGCGATGCGGAGGTTGATTGAAGACGTCTATCCCGACCACAGCATCCTGGGCGAGGAGTTCGGCGCAAAACAGGCCGGCTCCTGGCAATGGGTTCTTGACCCGATTGACGGAACCCGCGCCTTCATCACCGGCCTGCCGATTTGGGGGACATTGATCAGCCTCAATCATGACGGCACGCCGGTGCTGGGGGTGTTTGACCAGCCCTTTACCGGCGAGCGGATGACCGGCGCCGAAGGGCAGCCGACACATTTCTGGAAAGACGGGCATCATCTTGAAACCGCGACACGGGACTGTTCCGGACTGGCGGATGCGGTGATTGCGACCACAGATCCGCGATTTTTCGTCAATGCGCCCGGCGAAATACAGATGAACAGGGTGCTTGAGACCGCCAAGCTGATGCGCTATGGCGGCGATTGTTACAATTACGCCATGCTCGCCTGCGGACAGCTCGATGCCGTAATTGAGCAAGGTTTGCAGGCTTATGACATTCAAGCGTTGATCCCGATCATCGAAGGCGCTGGCGGCAAAATTACGGACTGGCAAGGCGGGTCGGCAGCCTCAGGCGGTCAGGTGCTGGCCTGCGGCAGTGCCGGTCTTCATGCTGAATTGCTGGAGCTGTTCGGCGCTGCAGCAGCGTGATTTAGTCCCTGTATGTGTCGAAATAGGCATCAACATCTGAGATGAAGCGGCTCCTGATCTCGGGCAACTCCATCAACAATTCATGCCTGGCGGGCGCATAGACTTCCGCCGTCCCCAGACCCAAATGCGCAACCGCGTCAAGTGTCGCCTGCGAGCTCACGAGCAGATCATCATCCGCAACACCGACAAACACCGGCAGGGTGATGTCTTGCAAAAAATCCGGCCGCCGGGTCTCCTGCATGGCCTGAACCGCCCGCAAGGTCCACTCCAGACTCCGGCCCTCGACATTCATGTCAAAGTCCGCCTGAAGCATGTCCTCATTGAGGTTGAAGCGCGTGTGGTTGTTGGTCACTTCATTGATGTCACGGGTGTTTCCGGCGCGGCTTTTTTTATCCCCCGGCACTGCGGCGGCACCTTGCCCCAAAGCGATATAAATATGTGCCACGGTTTTCAAAAGCGCCATATTGAAGCTGTCCACATGCACATCCATCATCGGCGCCGACAAAGCCAGCGCCCTGAACAGGTTCGGCCGACGGTGCGTCGCCCTGAGTGCAATCTGACCACCCATGCTGTGCGCCAGTCCATAGACCGGCTGCGGCACGTCCAGCGTGCCGAGCCACTGCATGACATAATGCAAATCATCCCGGTACTGGTCAAAATCCGTGACATGCAGCCGCATCGGCGCGGCGGCCAACCGACCACCGGACTTACCGTGTCCGCGCCATTCAGGGAGGATGACCACATAGCCTCTGTCAACAAAGTCCCCAATGGTGTCAAAATATTTCTCAATAAATTCCGAATAGCCCGTCATCAACACCAAAGTCGCCTTGGGCGCTGCGGCCGGCCGGAAAACCCCGACCCTCACCGTGACGCCGTCCTGCAATGTCAACAGATGCAACGCACCGTCGGGCATCAAGGGACGGGCCTGCTCGGACCAGGCAGGGGCCGCAGGTGACTCCACTGTGAAGGCTCTGGTCTGTGCGTGGGAGGGTGCGGATGAAGTCATGAAAATCACCAGTAAGGCCGTTGTTGCTGACACCAGGCCGCGCCTGAAGTGAAAAAAAAGAGAAATCATGGGCGGCTCACCTTCCCCTGCGGCCGAAGAGTCTGTTTTCAATTTGACTCAAATCCGGCATAACTTAGTGTGAAGCGGTGCCGCTGGCAATTGAAATTGTCTCTTAGAGGGCCAAAGTCAAGAGGAGAGCAAACATGTCCGACACAACCAGCCTGTCATGGTCAACACGTTTGGGGTTCATTCTGGCCTGTGTCGGCGGCGCGGTCGGCCTCGGCAATATCTGGAAATTCCCTTATATGGTCGGCGTGCAGGGGGGCGGCGCTTTTGTGTTGATTTATCTTGTCACCATTGCCCTGATCGCCATTCCGGTTGCGGTCGCAGAACTTCTTGTCGGACGGGCCGGGCAGGCAAATGCCTACAGCTCGGTCAAAACACTGGTTCCGGAAGGCCGCAATCAGACCCTCTTTGCGCCGGTCGGCCTGATTGGAATTCTGGCCGCCTTCATGCTGCTGACCTTTTACAACGTCATCGCCGGCTGGGTGATGGCCTATGTTTACCGTTCTTTCTCAGGCGCTTTGGGTGATGTGACCGGCACAACCAGCCCGGAAGTGTTTAACGCCCTGCTGTCCAGCCCGCAGGAATTAATGTTTTGGCAGGTTGCCTTTATCCTTCTCATCGGCCTTGTCATCGCCCGCAACCTCAACAGCGGCCTGGAGCGCGCCAATATGATTTTGATGCCGTTGCTGCTTGCCATGCTTGCCGGGATCATGATTTACGGCGTTTTCCAGGCGGATATGGGGGCTGCCGTCAGTTTTCTGTTCACTCCGGATTTCGGTAAAATCACGCCGGATGTGGTCCTGTCGGCCATCGGTCACGGCTTTTTCTCGGTCGGTGTCGGGGCGGCCATGCTGATCACCTATGGCGGCTATATCGGGGATGACATCCAGCTCGGCAAGGCCGCCATTCTCATCGGCATCACGGATACCATCGTCGCCTTGATGGCCGGTCTCGGCATTTACGCCATTGTGTTCGCGCAAAACCTTGACCCGACCTCCGGACCAGGACTGATTTTCACCACCTTGCCTGTCGCCTTTGCCGGCATCCCCGGCGGCACGCTGCTCAGCATTGTGTTCTTCCTGCTGGTGTTGTTCGCCGCCCTGACCTCGGCGCTGGCCCTGACGGAGGTGCCGGTCCGCTGGATCCACGAAACAACGCGTCTCAGCCGCGCCCGGTCAACCCTCACCGTCCTCACTCTGGCCTTTCTGGTCGGTCTGGCGACAGTGTTCTCCTTCAACATTTGGGCAGATGTGCGGGTCAGTTCCTCCGGCGTATTTGCCGACAAATCATTGTTTGACGTCAAAGATTACATCACCTCCAACATACTGATGCCTCTGGGCGGCCTGCTGGTGATCAGCTTCATGTCCTGGGTCGTGCCGGCTGATCGTGCCCGCGCTGTTTTCAACGACCATGACAGGCTTTTTGACCTGTGGCTGTTGCTGTCCCGCTTTGTGGCGCCGGCCGGGATTATTTGGGTATTTCTTGCTAATTTGTAAGAACAAAGTTATATAAAACATAGCGGGCTTCGGTCCGATGGCGCGGCATGAACTTTCTTCCCCCATCCATCCGCGTCAGCCCCCAAAGCTCCGGCTTTGGGGGCTCTCTTTTGAGGGAGGTACATCATGACAGACACAGTTTCAGACACAGTGACAGACACACTGAGTTGGCAGGCCAGGATGGTCAAGTTCGCGCTGCACAGAACCTTGCGAAAAATCATGCGCGCCGATTTGCCACCGGTCATTCTGCGGCAAAAAATTGAAAATCCAGGGTTTTTGAAAAATGTGCTCGTCAAAAAACAAGGTGCCCACAGCAAAAACACGCTGAACGGGGTCAATGTGCAGTGGGCCGGCAACCCGGCCGGTAAAAAAGTGCTGCTGTATTTTCACGGCGGCGGGTATATTTTCGGCAGTCCGACAACGCACAGGGGGCTTGCCGACCGAATTGCCCGCACATTCGAGGCCCGCACCGTCATTCCGGACTACCGTCTGGCGCCCGAAAACCCTTTTCCGGCGGCTGTTGATGACGCTTTTGCCTGCTATCAAGGACTGTTGGAAACCGGCATGGCTGCGCAGGACATCGTCATCGCCGGCGACAGTGCCGGCGGCGGCCTGACAGCCGCCCTGCTGTTGAAAATCAAGGATGAAAACAACCCCCTGCCCGCCGGTGCCATGTTGTTGTCCCCATGGCTGGACTTGACTTGCAGCGGGGAGTCGCTGGACACCAATGAGGCGCACGAGGATATGCTCAGCAGCAAAATGATTCGCATGGCGCCGCCGCATTATCATGGTGCCACTCCGCCCGACCACCCTTATGTGTCGCCACTTTTCGGTGATCTACAGGGTTTGCCGCCGATTTTGGTGCAGGTCGGGACAAGAGAGGCGCTGTATAGTGACTCCACGCGCTTTGTCGAAAAAGCCAAAGCCGCAGGGGTCTCCATCGGGCTGCAGGAGTTTTACATGCAACCCCATGTTTTCCAGATATTCTTCGCATTTGTGCCGGAGGCACGCACCGCGATTGACAAATTAGGTGCTTTTGCAAAAGACCTTTGACAAACGCGCCCGCGCTAAAAATGCGCCAAACGCTGCAGGATGCGACAATTGGGCACTTTCAGGCTTATCTTGAGAGAAATAAACCCAAGCCATTGAAATATAGTATCTTTTTTTAGGTCAATATGGCTGACATAAATACTTGTCTTTTGAGGCCTTTTTTGGCATATTTACAACCCCACACTTCGCCCTAAATATTAGGGTGTCCGGCAACGGACAGGGGCATGAGAGCGCTTTCACTTAGCGCTTTCTGACAAACACTGAGATGTATCTTTCGACCCTTTGGAACACTGTTGTCAGCAACAGGTCTGAAATCAGGTCGGTCTATCGTCTCCCTTATTTGTGACGTGATATTGAAACTGGAAAACATGATGGCGAGTAACAAAAAACAAACAGGTTTGTCGGCAACTGAAAATCGGGCCTATCGGGGTCTGAAACAACGCGGCCTGCCGGAAAAAAAAGGTCTGTATGACCCGCGTAATGAGCATGACGCCTGTGGTATCGGATTTGTCGCCAACATCAAAAACGTCAAAAGCCATGACATCATCCGTGACGGCCTGAAGATACTCGACAATCTTGAACACCGCGGCGCCGTCGGCGCCGACCCGAAGGCCGGTGACGGCGTCGGCATCCTGATCCAGACCCCTGACGCCTTTTTCCGCAAAGTCGCGGCGCAGGCGCATATTGACCTGCCTGAAGAGGGGGCTTACGGCGTCGGCATGTTCTTCCTGCCCAAAGAGGAGGCGGCCCGTCAAGCGATTGAGGCCAAAGCCGCCGAAATCGCCGCCGAAGAGGGACACACCACACTCGGCTGGCGCGATGTACCTGTTGACAGTTCGGACCTCGGTTACTCAATTGTGCCGACCGAACCGGCCATCCGGCAAATGTTCATCGCCAACAGCAGGCCCGGGCGTGACCAGCAGGGCTTCGAGCGCGACCTGTTTGTCATCCGCCGCCGCATCGAAATCGCCGTTGACGGCATGGATCTCGACGCCGCTGACGGCTTTTTCTACATTCCGAGCATGAGC
The DNA here is from genome assembly GCA_049890195.1 of Parvibaculales bacterium. Lineage (GTDB taxonomy): Bacteria > Pseudomonadota > Alphaproteobacteria > RS24 > RS24 > JAYQKL01. Next base: position 56,394 of record JBMHBY010000001.1, on the reverse strand, counting down.
TCGCGCACAGTCCTTTACAAAGGTCTGCTGCTGTCGTCCCAGCTTGGCCCCTATTACCTTGATCTGCAGGACACAGACATGGTGTCCGCGATGGCGCTCGTCCACCAGCGTTTTTCAACCAACACCTTCCCGACCTGGAGCCTGGCCCAGCCCTTCCGTATGATCTGCCATAATGGTGAAATCAACACGGTCCGCGGCAATGTCAACTGGATGGCCGCCCGTCATGAGGCTTTGGAGTCGGACCTGTTCGGCGACGACCTTGAAAAACTCTGGCCGTTGATTGAAGAGGGCCAGTCAGACTCCGCCTGCTTCGATAATGCGCTGGAGCTGATGGTGCAGAGCGGCTATTCGCTGCCGCATGCCATGATGATGATGATTCCCGAAGCCTGGTCCGGAAACCCGCAAATGGATCCGAAAAGACGGGCCTTTTATGAATACAATGCTGCCTTGATGGAGCCGTGGGACGGCCCGGCCGCCGTCGCCTTCACCAACGGGCTGCAAATCGGCGCCACACTTGACCGAAACGGTCTGCGCCCGGCCCGCTATTATGTGACCAGCGATGACCGCGTGATGATGGCGTCTGAAATGGGCGTTCTGCCGGCACCGGAGGATAAAATCATCGAAAAGTGGCGTCTCCAGCCCGGTAAAATGCTGCTGATTGACCTTGAAAAGGGGCGCATCATCCAGGATCCTGAAATCAAGGAGGAACTGGCCAGTTCACACCCTTATCAGGACTGGCTCAACAGCGCCCAAATCAAGCTGGACGACCTGCCCGCCTTGGCTCCGCAGGACGGCCCCAACGAAGCGGAGATTCTCGATCTGCAGCAGGCGTTCGGCTACACTCAGGAGGATCTGAAATTCCTGCTGTCACCGATGGCCGAGCGCGGTGAGGAGGGCATCGGCTCCATGGGCACGGACACACCGATTGCCGCCCTGTCCGACAAGTCCAAACTTCTTTATGCCTATTTCAAGCAGCTGTTTGCGCAAGTGACCAACCCGCCGATTGACCCGATCCGTGAGGAATTGGTGATGTCCCTGGTCTCATTTATCGGACCACGCCCGAACCTGCTCGAACTTGAAGGCACATCTTCCAACAAGCGCCTGGAGGTCAGTCAGCCGATACTGACCAACCGCGACCTGGAAAAAATCCGCGGCATCAGCACGATTGAGGACAACAATTTCCATGCCGTTACGCTGGACATGACATGGCCGGCCGACGCCGGCACGGACGGGCTGGCTGCCCGCCTGCAGGGTCTGTGCCTGGAAGCGGAAAAGGCGATCACCGAAAATCACGAAAACATCATCATTCTGTCTGACCGCGCCGTCAGCAGCACACGTGTCGGCATACCGGCGCTGCTGGCGACGGCCGCCGTCCATCATCATCTGATCCGCAAGGGTCTGCGAACCCTGGCCGGGCTTGTCGTCGAGACTGGTGAGGCCCGTGAGATCCATCATTTGTGCTGCCTCGCAGGCTACGGCGCCGAGGCCATCAACCCCTATCTGGCCTTTGAAACCCTGCACGCCATGAAACCGCATTATGACGCCATGGGCGATTTGAGCGCAGACGAGATTGAGCAGCACTACATCAAAGCCGCCGGTAAGGGCATCCGCAAAGTCATGTCTAAAATGGGCATTTCAACCTATCAATCCTATTGCGGCGCCCAAATCTTTGACGCCGTTGGTTTGGCCCAGGATTTTGTCGACACCTATTTCACCGGCACCGCCACAACGATTGAAGGCATCCATCTGCAGGAGGTCGCGGAGGAAACCCTCCGGCGCCATTCGGACGCATTCGGTGATAAGGCGATTTTGAAAAACGCCCTTGATGTCGGCGGAGAATACGCTGTACGCACCCGCGGTGAGGATCACGTCTGGTCCGCCGCCACCGTCAGCTCGCTGCAACATGCCGTGCGCGGCAACAGCAGTGACAAATACAAGGAATATGCCGCCCTGGTGAATGAACAGAATGAACATCTGTTGACCCTGCGCGGTCTGTTCCGCATCAAGAAGGCCGATGAGCTGGGCCGCACCCCCATCTCGATTGATGAGGTTGAACCGGCCAGTGACATTGTCCGGCGGTTCGCCACCGGCGCCATGTCCTTCGGCTCCATTTCCGCCGAGGCCCATGAAACCCTGGCATTGGCGATGAACCGGATCGGCGGCAAGTCAAACACCGGCGAGGGCGGGGAGGAACCGCATCGCTTCACACCTGACGCAGACGGCGGCAGCCGCCGTTCGGCCATCAAACAGGTGGCATCGGGCCGTTTTGGTGTGACCACCGAATACCTTGCCAATTCCGACATGATCCAGATCAAAATGGCCCAGGGCGCCAAGCCCGGCGAAGGCGGCCAGCTTCCCGGGCACAAGGTCGACCAGCGCATTGCCGCCGTGCGGCACTCGACGCCCGGCGTCGGCCTGATTTCCCCGCCGCCGCACCACGACATTTATTCAATCGAGGATCTGGCGCAGCTGATCTTTGACCTGAAAAACACCAATCCGAAAGCGGCAATTTCGGTCAAACTGGTCTCTGAGGTCGGTGTCGGCACAGTCGCCGCCGGCGTCTCCAAGGCGCGCGCCGACCATGTGACCATTTCCGGTTTCGAAGGCGGCACCGGAGCCAGCCCGCTGACCTCCATCAAACATGCCGGCAGTCCATGGGAGATCGGCCTTGCCGAAACCCAGCAGACCTTGGTGATGAATGGCTTGCGCACGCGCATTTCCGTGCAGGTGGACGGCGGTCTGCGGACCGGGCGAGACGTAGTGGTCGGTGCCCTGCTCGGCGCCGACGAGTTCGGCTTCGCCACGGCACCGCTGATCGCAGCCGGCTGCATCATGATGCGCAAATGCCATCTCAACACCTGCCCGGTTGGTATCGCCACCCAGAATGAGGAGCTGCGCAAGCGTTTCACCGGCCTGCCTGAGCATGTCATCAACTATTTCTTCTTCGTCGCCGAGGAAGCGCGCGGCATCATGGCCGAAATGGGCATCAAGTCCCTGAACGAGCTGATTGGCCAGACCGACATGCTCGACACGCGCGACGCCATTGACCACTGGAAGGCCAAGGGGCTGGATTTCACCCGTCTGTTCACCAAAATGGACAGCCAGGGCGAGGCCGTCCATCGATGCATTGACCAGAACCATCCGATTGATGACATTCTGGACCGCAAGCTCATTACCCAGGCCGCCCCGGCCCTGGACAGCAAGACGCCGGTCCGGATTGAAACGCCGATCACCAATATTGACCGCTCCGCCGGCACCATGCTGTCCGGGGAGCTGGCGAAACGCCACGGTCATGAGGGTCTGAATGAAGACACGATTTCGGTCAAGCTGAACGGCACGGCCGGCCAGAGCTTCGGGGCGTTTCTCGCCCGCGGCATCTCGTTTGAGCTGGAAGGCGAAGCCAATGACTATGTCGGCAAAGGGTTATCCGGCGGCCGGTTGGCGATTTACCCGCCGGCCGAGAGCGGTATTGTGCCGGAAGATAGCATCATTGTCGGCAACACTGTGCTGTATGGCGCGATTGAAGGTGAATGCTATTTCCGCGGAGTTGCCGGGGAACGCTTCGCCGTCCGCAATTCCGGCGCTGTTGCCGTTGTTGAAGGGGCCGGCGACCATTGCTGTGAGTATATGACCGGCGGCATTGTGGTTGTGCTGGGTGAAACCGGCCGCAATTTTGCAGCCGGCATGTCAGGCGGCATTGCCTATGTTCTGGACGAAGACAACAGCTTCAAGCAGCGCTGCAACATGGCGATGGTTGAACTGGAGGACATCCCCGCTGACATGAGCGATGAGCTGTCGTCCTTCAAGGAGAAAATGACGTCACATGATGCCGAGCGTTTGTTCAAACTGCTTGAAAACCATGCGCGGTACACCAATTCGGCCAAAGCCCAAACCATTCTCGATGACTGGGACAACTGGCTGCCGAAATTCAAAAAGGTCATGCCGCTGGAATTCCGCCGCGCCCTTTTGGAAATGGAAGCTGCTGCGCAAACCGAAGACACACATATTGCAGGTGAATAGGGAGACATAAGATGGGAAAACCAACAGGATTTCTGGAACACGAACGCCATGACAGAACTTATGTTGCCCCGGAAGAGCGGGTGCAGCACTTCAAGGAGTTCATTGTTCCCTTGTCAAATGAGGAGCTGACCAGCCAGGCCTCGCGTTGCATGGATTGTGGTGTGCCCTACTGCCACAATGGCTGTCCGGTCAACAACCAGATCCCGGACTGGAACGACCTGACCTATAACGGCGAATGGCGGCAGGCGTTGGACAATCTGCAATCGACCAATAATTTCCCGGAGTTCACCGGTCGCATCTGCCCGGCCCCCTGCGAGGCAAGCTGCACATTGAACCTGATTGACCAGCCGGTCACCATCAAGTCCATCGAATGTGCCATTGTTGACAAGGGCTGGGAGGAAGGCTGGATACAGCCACAGGTGAACCCAGAGAAAACCGGCAAGAAAGTCGCCGTCATCGGCAGCGGACCCGCCGGCATGGCCGCAGCGCAACAGTTGGCGCGGGCCGGACATGATGTGCATCTGTATGAGAAGAACGCCAAAGCCGGCGGCCTGATGCGCTACGGCATCCCGGATTTCAAAATGAGCAAGCACCTGATTGACCGCCGTGTCGAACAGATGGAGGCCGAAGGCGTGACCTTCCATTATGAAACCCATGTCGGTCAGGACATTGATGCAGCGGATCTGGAAGCGCAATATGACGCCGTTGTTCTGTCCGGAGGCTCAGAAAAACCTCGCGACCTGCCGGTCACGGGCCGAGACCTTGACGGCATCCATTTCGCCATGGAATTTTTGCCGCAGCAGAACCGCCGCGTCGGTCAGGAGCCGATCGGCGAGGTTGAGCCGATTATGGCCACCGACAAAAATGTTGTCGTCATTGGCGGCGGCGACACCGGGTCTGACTGCATCGGCACCAGCTTCCGGCAAGGTGCCGTATCCGTGACCCAGCTGGAAATCATGCCAATGCCGCCGGAAAAGGAAGACAAGGCCATGACCTGGCCGAACTGGCCTTTGAAAATGCGCACCTCCACATCGCAGGAAGAGGGCGCCGCCCGTGACTTCTCTGTGATGACCACGGAGGTTGTCGGTGACGACGGTCAGGTCAAAGCAATCAAATGCGTGCGGGTTGACGAAAACATGCAGCAGATTGAAGGCAGCGAGTTCGAACTGCAGGCCGATCTGGTCCTGCTGGCGATGGGCTTTGTTCATCCGGTGCATGAGGGTCTGGTCGAACAGCTTGGTCTGGAACTCGACAATCGCGGCAACATTGCTGCTGATACGGCGACGTACCAGTCGAGCCGCAGCAAGACGTTTGCCTGCGGTGACATGCGTCGCGGGCAGTCTCTGGTGGTCTGGGCCATCCGCGAAGGCCGGCAATGCGCCCGCGAGGTTGACCTGTTCCTGATGGGTGAAACCAACCTGCCGCGCTGAACTGGAGCAAAGCCTGAACATCAAAACCCCGCTTCGGCGGGGTTTTTTTATGGCAATAGAGCGAGCAGACCAGGTGTGGCATGGCCGTCCGGCACCAGTCCCTGATCCTTTTGAAAAGCCCGGATCGCTTTTCTGGTGCGGCTGCCCAACATGCCGTCCACACCGCCCGTATCATAGCCGCCGGCGGTCAATCGGGTCTGCAGGTCGCGCAGCTCTTTCGGGTGAAGCGGCCGCTCGCTCAACGGCCATGGCGACACGACACCGCCCAGCCCCTGATAATGGTCGGACAGAATACCGGCCGCCAGCGCATAGGCCGGTGCTGTGTTGTAGCGTAAAATGGCGCGGAAATTACCGGTCACCAGAAACGCCGGCCCGCGATAGCCGGCGGGCAGAAACAATGCGGCTTCTTCCGCACTCGACGGCACCGGCAAAGTGATGCCTGTCACCCCCAATCGGGTCCATTCTGCAAGGGTTTTCAGGGTCTTCAGGTCAGCCGTCGCATAATCAAAGCCCTGCGGCAGACTGACCTCATAGCCCCACCGCTGGTCGGAGCGCCATCCTGAAACCCTCAGATAATTGGCTGCCGAGCCGAGCGCATCCGCCTTGCTGCCCCAGACATCCCGCTTGCCGTCGCCGGTAAAATCCACAGCATGGGCCAGATAGGTGGTCGGGATGAACTGGGTCTGGCCCATCGCGCCGGCCCAGGACCCGAGCATGCGCGGGCCGGAAATATCTCCGGCTTCGACAATTTCAAGTGCCGCCAGCAATTGTTGGCGGCCAAAGGCGGTGCGGCGGCCGCCTTGATGCCCCAGGGTCGCCAAAGCCCGCAGAATATGTTTTTTGCCCTGATATGTGCCGAAATTCGTTTCAATCCCCCAAATTGCCGTCAACAGGCCGCGGTCAACATTATAAGCCGCCTCCAATGCATCAAACAGCGCCGCATTTTCAGCCAGCAGTTCAACACCGCGGCGCTTGCGCGTCTCAGACACCATGGTTTCCAGATACGCCCAGGGCGGTTTGACATATTCGGGCTGACGGGCGGCCAATTGCAACACCTCTTGGTCCAGCGTCAGGCCATCAAGCGCCTGCAGGGTGGACGGGGACAGGCCCTTGTCGGCCGCTTCCGTGCGCACCCCCGACAGCCAAGCCTCAAAGCTTTCGGCATGAGCCTGACCCGACAACAGCAAACCGGCAAGAACAAGCCCGGCAATGCGCATCACTTTATGATGGCGCCGATCGCTTGGTTTGGCGGTGGGACATTGGATGGACTTGAGACCGTTTTTCATCATTTTTTTTCCGTGTTTAATTCAGTATGCACCATGACCAAATATGTGTAAATTCACTCTAATTTACCAATAAATTCTGTGTGTCATGAGCAAGCCAGTCAAAAAAGTTGTTTTTCCGGTCGCCGGCATGGGAACCCGTTTTCTGCCCGCGACAAAAGCGGTTCCCAAAGAAATGCTGCCTGTCGTCGACAAGCCTTTGATTCAATGGGCTGTGGAGGAGGCGGCCGCAGCCGGCATCACCGAGTTCATTTTTGTCTCGGCACCTGAAAAGAAGGCCATTATGGAGCATTTCGGCCATAATCAAAAATACACCGATCTGCTCGAACAACGCGGCAAAACAAAGGAATTGGCGCTTTTGCAGGCCGGACTGCCGGATCAAGCGACCGTGCATGAAGTGTTCCAGCCCGAACCCCTCGGGCTCGGCCATGCCATCTGGTGCGCCAAGGAGCTGGTCGGCGACGATCCGTTTGCCGTGATTTTGCCGGATGATATGGTCAAACACCCCAAAACCTGCCTGCAACAGATGGTTGAGTCCTATGCGGAAACCGGCGGCAATCTCGTCGCCGTTGAGGAAGTGCCACGCGAGGAGACCTATCGCTATGGTGTGCTCGATCCTGACCCTGATTTTCAGGATGACAGACTGGTGCGGATCAACGGCCTGGTCGAAAAACCTGCACCGGAGGACGCACCGTCCAATCTGGCGATTATCGGCCGTTATGTGTTTGACCCGGCCATTATGCGCCAGCTGGACACACCGCGGATCGGTGCCGGCGGGGAGATCCAGATCACCGACGCCATGGCGGATTTGATCGGCCGCGTGGCGCTGCACGGCTTCCGGTTTGACGGGACACGCTATGATTGCGGCAACAAGGCCGGGTTTCTGGCCGCCAATATCGCTTATGCCATGGACGACAGCACGTTGGCCGCCGAAATTCGGACAACGGTGGAAACACTTACCGAGACGTGATAATCAAAGCTGATGAGCAATTCGAAAACACCATTGCAATCCGCCCGTACCACGCTCAGCACTGAACGCGAGGGACTTAAGCTGCTCGAGGAGAGCCTCGGCACGGATTTTGAGCAGGCCGTGGAACTGATCGGCGCAACCCAAGGGCGCCTGATTGTAACCGGCATGGGCAAAAGCGGCCACATCGCCAAAAAAATCACAGCCACGCTCGCTTCAACCGGGACGCCGGCCTATTATGTCCATCCGGGGGAAGCAAGCCACGGCGATTTAGGCATGATTATGGAGGGCGATGTTGTTCTTGGCCTCTCCTGGTCAGGCGAAACCCCGGAACTCAGCAGCCTTCTGGGTTATGTCAAACGATTCAACATCCCGCTTGTCGCGATGACATCGAGCCGGACCAGCGCACTCGGCACTGCGGCCAACATCTGCCTGATGCTGCCATCCGCGCCGGAGGCCTGTCCCAACGGGCTGGCCCCGACCACCTCAACCACCATGCAGCTGGCCCTTGGCGACGCCTTGGCCATTGCCCTTTTGGAGCGCCGTGGCTTCACCGCCTCGGACTTCAAGAAATTTCATCCCGGCGGCAAACTCGGTGCCAGCCTGACCACGGTCGGGGATATTATGCACACGGGTGACGCCCTGCCCCTGGCCGGCCATCATGTGCCGATGTCGGAAGCCATTGTCCTGATGAGCCAGATGGGCTTCGGATGTCTTGGCGTGACGGATGACGACAGCAGGCTGACCGGCATCATCACCGATGGTGATTTACGGCGGCATATGGGCGGCGAGCTGCTTGAAAAAACCACAGCCGATATCATGACCCCTGACCCGAAAACAATCGAGGCCGGCATCATCGCCGCCGAAGCCCTGTCGATCATGAATGAAAACAAAATCCAGGGATTGTTCATCTGTGAGCAGGGTCATGCCGTCGGTTTTCTGCATCTGCACGACCTGTTGAGACTGGGCACGGCCTAGCCGGTTGATGAAACCCGCGACACAGGTCACCGTTTTTGCGGCAGCGCTGGGGTTTTGCGCGCAGAGTGGCAGTGCGCAGAACCTGCCTGACAATATGATTGTCACCACCCAGCGCGCCGGCAGTGAACGCGCCTACAATCCAGGCAATATCGCCCTGATCAACACCCAGGACTTTACATCCCTTTACCCGGCCGACATCCTCAACCATGTGCCGGGCCTGAACATTCAGCGCGGCAGCGGCCAGGAACATCTCACCGCAATGCGCTCACCGGTTCTGACCGGGGGTGCCGGGGCCGGTTCGTTTCTGGTGATGGAAAACAACGTCGGGTTGCGTGCCGCCGGCTTCGCCAATGTGAACGGGCTGATGGATGTCATGTTGGAGGATACGGCCCGCGTGGAAATCATCCGCGGACCCGGCAGTGCGCTTTACGGGTCGAATGCCCAGCACGGTCTCGTCAATGTCATTCCTGTCGACCCGCGTGACAGCACCTCCTATGCCTCCGCCACCTTCGGCGCGTATGGGCGCTATCGACTGGCCGGTGCGGCCGCACTTGATCTTGGGGCAATGGCCGCGCGCATCAGCCTCGACCTGTCCGGCGAGGAGGAGGGGGTTAGAGCCGCCTCTGGCTATGCCGGCCAGAAACTGCGCGTTCAGACACATTGGGAAAACGCCGGGAGAACGTATCGGTTCTCTTTGGCCGGCATGAACCTGAACCAGGAGACGGCCGGCTATGCGGCGGATTTCAGGAATCAGGCGGTCGCCAAAGGCAACCGTGATAAAAACGCGCACCGGGACGCCTGGTCGCTCCGAACGGCGCTGACCATCGAACAGCAGCTGACAAACGGCAGGCTGATCCTCACGCCCTATGCCCGCAAAAACCACATGGTTTTCAGAATGCACTTTCTGTCCACAGCCGACCCTTTGGAAAAGAACGGGCACCAGAGTCTTGGTGTTTTGAGCGCCTATCATCGTCGGCTTGACGGCGGCCACAGGCTGATTGCAGGTCTGGATGCAGAGGTGACACAAGGCACACTCTGGCAGTATCAGTCGAACCCCGCCGCTTTCGGGTATCTGCCCGGACTGCATTATGATTATGAGGTCGAAGCCAAGACCGCCTCCCCCTATCTGCACACCGAATGGCGGTGGCGCGACACCACCCGCCTGACCACCGGTCTGCGCTACGACTTGACGACATACCGCTACAGAAACTTGGCCAATGACGGCACCTTTGGCCGGTTCCTGCGTCCGGCCGACCGCGTGGATGACTATGACACATTATCCCCCAAAATCGGCCTGACCCATCAGTCCGGCGGGTTTGTCGTCTTCGCCAATCTGTCACGCGGCACCCGGGCGCCGCAGACCACCGACCTCTACCGCCTGCGCACCGGACAGACGGTCGGGGACATTCGCCCGGAAAAACTCGACAGCGCCGAAATCGGCTTGCGGACCATCTCCGGACCTTTGGCGTTGGAAGTCAGTGCGTATAAAATAAAAAAGAAAAACTACTATTTTCGCGACTCCAATTCCGAAAATGTCTCCAACGGCCAAACTGACCATGAGGGACTGGAGCTGTCCCTTTCCGGCCCGCTGAATGACCGGTTCACGCTTGATCTCTCGGCCTCTTATGCCAGACACCGTTATGCCTTCAGCCATGCCCCCAACGCCATCAGGAACGGAACGGACATAGACAGCGCACCGCGCAGACTGGCCCGTCTTGGCCTGACCTATGCGCCGGCGCCGGGATGGTCTTTGACGGGCAACTGGCAATATGTCGGCGGATATGCCACGGACGAGGCCAATTCGCATTTTTATGACGGCCATAATCTTCTCGACCTCGGCGTCTCCTGGCGGGCGGATGAAAATCTGTCTCTGGATTTTTCCGTCGACAACGCCCTTGATCGAGCCTATGCCCGCCGGGCCGACTTTGCTTTCGGCACTGCCCGTTATTTCCCCGGTGCCCCGCGCCGCTGGTCCATGCGTATCAAGCGGTATTATTGATCCTCAACCGAAGTGTCTGAACCCTGTTCCGGGGACAGGGCCGGGATCGGACAACTGACCCCCGTCCCACCCAGACCGCAATAGCCGAACGGGTTTTTACCCAAATATTGCTGATGATAGTCTTCCGCATAATAAAATGTCGGGGCGGAAACGATTTCGGTCGTGATGTCCCCGAAACCGGCCTGTCGCAGACGGTCTTGGAACATCTCACGCGAGGCCAATGCCTGCTCATGTTGTGCCTGCGTAAAGGTGTAGATGCCGGACCGGTATTGTGTGCCGACATCATTGCCCTGCCGCATGCCCTGGGTCGGGTCATGATTGTCCCAGAAGATTCGCAACAAGTCCGCAAAGTCCGTCTTCTGTGGTTCAAAAATGACCCGGACGACCTCATTGTGACCGGTCGCGCCGGAACACACCTCTTCATAGGTCGGGTTCGGCGTATGGCCGCCGGCATAGCCGACCTGGGTGGAGTGGACTTCAGCCCCCTCCCAGAATTTGCGTTCAGCGCCCCAAAAACACCCCATGCCGAACATGGCGCAAGCGGCATTGTCCGGCCACGGCTCTGACATGGCTGTGTTCAAGACATAATGTGTCGGGTTTACCACCAAGGCTTCAGACCGGCCGGGCAGGGCCTCTTCAGCGGTCGGCATAACACCCTTTTTTCCAAACAAGCCCATCATCCCCTTCACCCTGCTGCCATCACATCAATCGGACCGTCGCGGCGCCCGTCAACCAGCTGGCGCAACCACGGATTAGGGTCGGTCTGCGCCTGCCCCGCGGGTCCGCGCCATTTGACTCGGCCTTTGTCCAATACGGCAATCTCATCATAGGCCTCATCAATGCCGACCATATTTCCGGTCACGGAAATCACCGTGGCGCCGCTGTCCCGGGCCAGACGTGTGATCATCCGGTCGATACGTGCCGCCAGTATCGGATCAAGGCCGGCAGTCGGGTTGTCGAGCAGAAGAATATCAGCGCCGGTCGCCAAGGCCCGGGCGAACCCGACCCGCTTCTGCATACCGCCCGATAGGTCAGAGGGAAACAGCTCTGCAGTTTCAGGCGGCAGCCCGACCTTCTGCAGGAGGGATTCACTGACAGCCCGCGCTTCATCCCGTGGTGTGCCGGTCATCAACAGCCGGAATGCGATATTCTCCCAGACTGACAGGCTGTCAAACAATGCATTTTGCTGGAACAACATGCCAATCCTCAGATTCAGCTTTTCATCCCTTTGCTCGACCGTGCCGACCGTCACCCCGTCAATCCTGATCTGTCCGCTCTCGGCGGCGTACAATCCGGCGATCAGTTTCAAAAGCACGGATTTGCCTGCCGCCGCCGGACCGATCACCGCCAGAGACTGGCCTGCAGCCACGTCTAGAGAAACATCATCCAATGCCGTAATGTCACCAAACCGCTTTGTAATGCCGTTAATTGAAATCATGAGCGCACCATAGCCTGACCGCTGCCTGTCTTCAATATATTCACGGTATTGCCGGCTTATTTGATGCCGACGGCCTCACGGATGGACCGCCATGGCCCGCGCAGCAGGTAAAACGGCAGCGGTGTCGTTGTGTTGGAGACGGTGACACTTTCCAGACCGGGCGGCGCCAGCCCGTCAGGTGCATCCAGCAGGCGGGTGCGCACCCGCCGGTCAGCAAACAAAGCCGCATACCAGGGCGTCACCCGCTCCACAATCAACTTATAGTCCTCGCCCTGAAAACGCGCCTGCAGGCGTGTCCCCGGTTTGAGGGCCAGTGAGTCTTGAACAGGGATCATCAAGTCGATTTGCGCCGGGCCGCGGGGGGCTGAAATACCAGGGATGTTGCCGTTGCCAACCGCCAGCTCAGCCTTCACATCTATATTGACCGGCATGGGTACAAAAAAACTGCCGGCGGTCAAAAGCACCACCAGAATAAGGGTAATCCACCTGCCCTTGCTGGGCCGGCGACCATGCATGCCAAGGGCCAGTGCCCGCAGGCTGTAGCCGACCGCCTCCGCCATTTGGTCCATCATGACCCGGAAGGATTGTGTCCAGGGTGCTTCGCGCAGCAACACAACCCCCCCAAGTATCTCCCCTTTCGGGTTTTTGACCGGCACGGCAAGGCCGTTGAGCGGCACGGTTTCCGGCCACAGGTCAAACACCTTGTCCTCTATGGTGTCCGGGTCGATCAGCATCGGCTGTTTGGTTTTGGCCATGGCTTTGGCAAGCCATTTCGACAATTTGACGCCCCATTTGCGCATCGCCTTGCCGTCCGGCTCGTCACCGACCCCGGAAATAAAGGCTTGTTGAAACGATTTCCCGCGGCTGACCGTCCAAAAGACGGCGCAATCATAACTGGTGAACCGGCTCAGCCGGTCAACCACGAGCCGGGCAAGGTGTTCGGTTTTCGGGGCGCGGCGGAAATCATGCTCCAGCAACAGCAAGTTGGCCAGTGCGCGGACACCGGATTGCATTTTCTTGTCTTGAGCAGCGTGCCCGGAAATATCTTGTTTTGGATCCATACGCTGTTGTTGTCCGCCCATTATGCCCCGTCTGGCTGATGCAACAGCTGACAGGAAATTATCTGCTGCCGCACAATCATCTTTAAGCCGAATCACAGATATAGTATTATGTTAATAAGATTCGTACAGCATATATCCATATGTTTTCGAAGTCTGAGTGTTGCGTTGACGGATAGTGGTATGGCAGATGAACCCCAAGATTTCCGTAAAATGGCCGAAATATCTGACGCCATTCAGGACATCCTCAATGGCAGCGACACGGAGGATACCCCCAAGGCCGCTGAAAACACGGCTGCCGTACCGCCCGCGCCGGACGATGAAGATGGTCAAGATGCCATTGATGCGGGATTAGAGGCCGCCATTGCAGCTGAATTGGCCGGTGAGAACCCGGCAGACACCACTTTTTCCGATATATCTTCTGAACATGATGAACACCCCCCCGAAACCCCCTTTGGTGCCGGTTTACCGGATGAAACACCGCTGTCAACGGCGCCGGCAGCCGGTGATTTCGGCGCCGGTCCTGATCTGACGCAATTTGCGCCCGAGGCCGGCTCTGAAGATACAGCAGCGGACAATGCCGCGGCATTGCCTCAGTCAGACGAGGATATTGCCACCGACATCGCCGCCAATCCGGATTTTGACAACCCGATCACCCTAAGCCAGCCCGACCCCAAATCAGCAGGCACAGAGCCGGGATATACACCGCCAAGCCTGTCCGACAACACCCTTTTGTCGGTTCGCATGCGGGATGTCTTGTCGAATTTGAAAACTGAGCAGGAAACGGAGGAGGCCAATCGACGACTGTTTCTTGAAATGCAGGCGGCCCAGGACGACATTCTGTCCAAGATGCGCGCCCTGAATGCCGCAAATGAGGAAAAACTCTCCCTGAACTCCGCCAACATCGTGGCGGAATTGGACTCCATGAAACATGCCATTGCCGAAACCACCATGGAAATAGAACACTTGGCGGTCGTTTTTGACGAAAAAATCAAGGAAATCCATGCGCTTTATCAAGAAAACTTTGAAAATGAACGCAACCGCCTGAACCAGTATCGCGATTTTATTGAATTCCTGCTCACTGAAAAACGCTAATCGAAGAAAATAATAAGTATTATTTAATATACTTTCATGCTAAATATATGGCATGCAATCGCCATCAAAGCGCCTGACCAATCAAATTGCCGCCAAAATCGGCCGTGATATTGCTGCTCAGCGTATTTCTGCCGGGGAAATTTTGCCCCCGGACACGGTTTTGAGTAAGGAAAACGGTGTTTCCCGGGTCGTAATGCGCGAAGCCCTGCGGATTTTAGGGGCCAAGGGGATGCTCCGGGCTGTTCCAAAAGCGGGGACATTTGTATCACCCAAAACCGAATGGGCGATGTTTGATGCCGAGGTTCTCGACTGGGTTGCCCGTGAGACACCGGCCGAGAAAAGACGTGATTTATTGCATGAATTGTTGGACTTACGGCTGATGTTTGAACCCGGCGCCGCCGCCCTGGCTGCGTCAAGGGCCACATCTGAGCTGCGCCAAAGCCTGTCAGACGCCTTTCAGGGGGTCCGCCAAAGCGGGGTGGGCCTGTCCGGGAGAACGGCTGAACTGAACTTTTTCTCATTGCTGCTGGACGGCGCGCAAAATGACTTTCTGGCGCCGCTGACCCGGGTTCACAGCCTCACGCATGAACTGATTGAGCGGATCGGACACCGCTATACACGGGATTTTGACTTTAAGCCTCATGAGCGCCTGACCAGAGCGATCATTAACCATGATGCGGCTTCTGCCCGGGCTTCCATGCAGGCGGTTTTGCTGTCCATGTATGTCAGAAGCTAAAAAAAGGCCCTGCCGCAAGCGGCAGGGCAAGTTCAGGGATAGTGCGAGGGTTTACACTTAGGTAAGCTGTCAGTTGCACTTGTCTGACAGTGTATTTATTACGCAGGGAGGACAAAATCGGATTAAAATAATTTTATGATGATGGAGCCTGAAGAAACCAGCGACGAAGCGTTGATGCACGATATTGGCGCCGGGAGTGAGACTGCCTTTGCAGCCTTGATGCGCCGCCATCTGGACCGTGTTTTCAGCATTTGCATGCGGCGGTTGGGCAATGCGGAAGAGGCGGAGGAGGCGGCGCAGGAGGTTTTTGCAGCAATCTGGCGCACCGCCGACCGCTGGCAGCAAGGAGAGGCAAAATTCACCACCTGGCTGTACCGCGTCAGCGTCAACAAATCGACCGATATGTTGCGGCGCAGAAAACCGCTCAATCCGCTGGAGTCGATTGATGAACCAACGGATGAAACTGTGGATATTCTGTCCGAGTTGGAGAAAAAAAATGACCGGAAACTGCTGTTGGCGGCGTTCAATAAATTATCAGCCCCCCAAAGGGATGCCATTGAAATGGTGTACTTTGCCGAAATGGGGCAAAAGCAGGCGGCTGAGGCGCTCGGTGTCAGTGTTGCCGCATTGGAATCGAGCCTGAGGCGGGGGCGCGAAAAGCTCTACAAGGTTTTGAAAAAACACCAACAGAACTTCGGTCATTTGGATACAGAAGGATGAAACAGTCAAACAGGTGGTAAAATCATGACAGAGGGAAATCCAGAAAAAGTCAGCAAAGCGGCGGTCAGCGACCTTATCACCGCCTATGGCAGCCGGCAAACGGCGTGGCCACACGCGGACAGTCCCGACAATCTGACTGTCATGCTGCAAGACCCCGACATAGCGACCAGACTGCAGGAGGCCCAAAGGCTGGATGCAGGGCTGGACAGTCTGTCATTTTCTGCGCCGGCCCGGCTGCAACAGCACATTCTCGCCCGACTTGCCGAAAACATCACCCCCACCCTGATTTTGAGCACACAGATGCGAAGCAAATATGCCGGATATGCTCTCATGGGGATGGCGGCCTGCCTGCTGATCGGAATTTTCGCACAGCCTTTGGCCCAGAACTTTTTTGACTACGCCCAAGCCGCCTTGAGCGGTGAAACCCCCGACCTGTTCAAGGTCAGTTTTGAAACCTGGAAAATTTAACGGCCCCATGACTGCTTCCGACCACAAAATAATCGGTGTAAAAAAATCCAAACTGTTGATTGCCGGCGCGCTATTGGCCGTCTCCCTGGCCCTGAACCTGATCATCATTGGCGGCATGGTGTCATATAAGTCCTGGCGCCACGAACACGCCGCTGGAAAATATGATTACGAGAAAATCGAGAAATTCATCCTGCGTCAGTTTCCACAGGAGCAGTCTGTCGAGGTTGCCGGAGTTCTGGAGCGCCACAGGGGTGATATCGTCAGGACTTACAGCGTTTATACGGGTTATAAGACGGAGCTTGCCAATGCCTTGCGTCAGGAACAGGTCAGCCGGGACAGTCTGGAACGTATCGCGGCGAATTTAAGGGCGGCACAGCAGGACGTCAGCGTTGTCCATCATGCCTTCATGGTTGACCTTTCGGCTTTGGCACCAATGGAACTCAGGAAGAAATTGGCGAAATCCATCGACAGACGCGGCCCCTTGACCAGCCGCAACCACCCTTGACGTCAGGTGTTTTCCTTCATTGCATAACCGATGCCGCGCACTGTGCGAATGATGTCCGGGAAAGGCTTGTCCAGAATATCCGCGAGACTCAGCGCTTTGCGCAAACGACTCATATGCACATCCACCGTCCTGTCTTCGACATAAACGTCATGCCCCCAGATCAAATTGAGCAAGTGGTCACGCGAATAAACCTGCCCCGGGCGCTCCATCAAAGTTGTCAGGAGCTTGAACTCCTTGGTGCTTAAACTCACCAAATGTCCGCCACGGCGCACCTCAACCCTCACCAGGTCCACCTCCAGATCCTTGAAACGCAAAACCTCAGCGCCCAAGGAAGGCCGTGCGCGCCGCAACAGAGAATTCACCCGGGAAACAAGCTCTTTTGGGAAAAATGGTTTCGGAACATAATCATCAGCACCACAATCCAGTCCAAAGCTTCTGTCCGTCTCCTCGCCGCGGGCGCTCAAAATGATGATCGGCATGCCTTTGGTTTCTTCATTGTTACGCAGCTTGCGGCACAAATCCACCCCCGACAGACGCGGCATCATCCAGTCCAGAATAACCAGATCCGGCTTGTTCAACAGAATCTGCTCAAAAGCTTCCACACCGTCAGAGGCAGTCAAAACCTCAAAGCCATTGCTTGCCAGATTGGCGCGGACGAGCTCTTGCTGATTGATTTCATCGTCCGCAACAAGAACCTTGGCCATCATGACACCTCCAACCTATGCAGGTGTATCCAGTTTTGGACGGTCGTCTGACATCATTTCGCCATTGACCAGAAAGTAGATTTGTTCCGCCAGCCCGGTTGAATAATCCCCGATCCGCTCAAGGTTTTTGGCGATGAAAAGCATGTGCGACCCGGTATTGACCGAAATTTCTTTTTTCTCCATCTGCGTCAGAACATCTTTGAAGATCGAGGTATGCACTTCATCCACCTCTATATCCCGTTCCCAAATTTCCATGGCCGCATCGACATCACGTTCCATATAGGCATCGAGAACAGTTATCAGCATTTCCTGAACCATTTTACCCATCGTATCAATGATCCGGGCCGCATCGGTCAAGACATCAACCTCATCAATCAGCATGACCCTTTTGGCGATGTTTTTGGCGTAATCGCCGGTCCGCTCCAAAATGGTGGCAACCTTCAACGCCACAATGACATGACGCAAATCCTCTGCCAGCGGGGCGCGGAGCGCAATCATCGTAATGGCTTTTTCATTGAGGCTCGCCTCGATCTCATCCAATTTTTTGTCCTGCTTGATCAGGTCTTCAAGCTCGGCAACACTCCCGGATTTCACGATTTCAATAACACGACGCAGCTGCGCTTCAGCCAAAGCACCCAACTTGGCCACTTCATTATTCAAATCAATCAGGTCATTTTCAAAATTTGAGCTGATATGCTTTGGCTGGTCCATACTCTATCCCTTTTCCTGTAACGTTTTCTGTTAACCGATCTTACCTGATATGTACGCTTCTGTCTGGTCATTGCTTGGATTGGTGAAAACCTGTTTTGTTTCGCCATATTCAATCAGATGCCCGAGGTGAAAATAAGCGGTGCGCTGGGACACCCGAGCCGCCTGCTGCATGGAGTGGGTGACAATCATGATTGTGAAACGCTCTGAGAGTTCACTGATCAACTCCTCGATTATCGCCGTGGCAATCGGGTCCAACGCTGAGCACGGCTCATCCATCAGCAAAACCTCCGGATCGACAGCAATGGCGCGGGCAATGCACAAGCGCTGCTGCTGCCCGCCGGACAGGCTTGACCCCGAGTCTTTCAGCCGGTCCTTGGCCTCTTCCCACAAACCGGCGCGCTTCAGGCTTTTTTCAACGATAAAATCGAGATGTTCCTTGTCGTTGTAAAGGCCGTGGATGCGCGGCCCATATGCCACATTGTCATAAATTGATTTCGGAAACGGGTTGGGTTTTTGGAAAACCATGCCGACATCAGCGCGCAATTCGACGACATCCAGTTCGGGCGCATAAATATTCTGACTGTCTATGTGAATCTCACCACCAACCCGACATCCCGGTATCACGTCATTCATGCGGTTGATACAGCGCAGGAATGTCGACTTGCCGCATCCGGACGGACCGATCAGGGCCGTGACCATATTCTGCTGTACATCCAGATCAATGCCATGAAGTGCCTGGGCTTCCCCGTAATGCACCGTCACATTTTTGGCGCTCACTTTGACCGTGTTCTCACTCATTCTGACTTACCATCTCTTCTCATATTTTTTTCGTAAATAAATAGCGGCGGCGTTCATCAAAAGCAGGAATATCAGCAAAATGATAATACCCGCACTTGTCCGCGCCTCGAAAGCACGCTCGGGATTGTTGGCCCACATATAAATCTGCGCCGGCAGGACTGTCGCCTTATCGCTCATGCTTTGGGGCGTATCGACAATAAACGCCATCATGCCGATCATCAGAAGCGGTGCTGTCTCCCCCGCGGCGCGGGCGAGACCGATAATCGTACCGGTCAAGATACCGGGCATGGCCAGGGGCAGAACATGATGTGATACAACCTGCAGGCGGGACGCCCCCACTCCCAAGGCCGCCTCCCGGATACTGGGCGGAATGGAGGCGAGTGCGGCGCGCGTGGAAATAATAATGACCGGCAGGGTCATCAAGGCGAGCACCAGTCCGCCGACCAGAGGTGCCGAACGGGGCAGATGCAGGAAATTGATAAAGACCGCCAATCCGAGCAAACCATAAACAATGGACGGCACAGCGGCGAGGTTGTTGATGTTGACTTCGATGATGTCGGTGAACCGGTTTTTCGGTGCCAGCTCCTCTAGATAGGTGGCGGCCATGACCCCGACCGGAAAGCTTGCCAGAAATGTCACCAACATGGTCAGCAACGTGCCGATAAACGCCCCTTTGACGCCGGCCAGTTCAGGCTCACGACTGTCGCCGGAATTGAACAGATTCGCCGCAAACCGTCTGTCAACGCGCCCCTGATCAACCAGCGTGTCAATCCAGATGATTTCCTTGTCAGACAGCACCCTGTCCTCTTCCATGACATCCCGGCGGATTTTGCCTTTGAGCAGAAGGTCAAAGTCATCCGAACTGGTGACCCACACGGTTTGCGTGGTGCCGACAGCATCCGGGTTTTGCAGGATAAAGCTTTTCAGCTCCTCCGGCGCGGCAATGGATACCAGCTTACCCAATTGCCGCTTGTCACGCCGTGAGGTGACATCAGGAAACAGTTTGTAAACAGCTTTTTTGGCAAGGCCGCGGTAATTGCCCGCCTCCAGAACGGCCGGATCACCTGAGCCTTCGGGATCAATGTCCGCCGGATTGAAATGGACATCAAGCCCAACATAGGTCTGGGAAAACGCCGGCAGTGATTGATAGGCAATTGACGACAAAAGCGTCAGCAGTATCAAGCCGGACAAAATGACCGCCCCCAAACCGTAACGGCGGAAGCGCCTTTCACTTCTGTAGCGTTTCTCGAGCAGCCGGCGGCGGGTTGCCCCGGACTGCCTTACAGTGTTTGCATGCGCCGTTGTCGTCATGTTCTCACTCATATTGCTCCCTGAATCTTCTGACAATGGACATGGCCAGAATATTCAGCCCCAAAGTGATGAAAAACAGGACCAGACCAAGGGCGAAGGCGGCCAAGGTCTTGGCGCTGTCAAACTCCTGATCCCCGACCAGAAGCGTCACAATCTGCACGGTGACGGTGGTGACGGACTCAAACGGGTTCGCCGTCAAATTGGCGGCGACGCCGGCCGCCATGACCACAATCATGGTTTCACCGATGGCCCGCGATATCGCCAGCAAAATCGCACTGACAATGCCCGGCAAGGCGGCCGGGAGAACCACCTGCTTGATGGTTTCAGATTGCGTGGCGCCAAGTGCATAGGCGCCGTCCCTCAGGGTTTGAGGCACGGCATTGATCACATCATCAGACAATGATGAAATCACCGGAATGATCATGATGCCCATGACCATGCCCGCGGCCAGCGCCGATTCGGAGGACAGTGACAGCCCCATCAAGGAACCCGTATCCCGCAGAAACGGCGCCACCAGCAGGGCGGCGAAAAAACCGTAAACAACCGTCGGGATGCCAGCGAGAATTTCTATTGTGGGTTTGGCAATATCCCGCAGCCTTTGATTGGCGTATTCCGACAGATAAATCGCCGACATAAGGCCAACCGGCACAGCCACCAAAATGGCGATGAAGGTGATCATCAGTGTGCCGGCGAATAGTGGGATGGCGCCAAATGAGCCGGACCCGCCGGCCTGGTCTTCGCGAATGGCGATTTGCGGGCTCCAATGCAGCCCAAACAGGAAATCAGCCACCGGGACTTTCTCAAAAAAGCGCAGGGTTTCAAAAATCAGCGACAAGACAATACCGATGGTCGTGATGACGGCAATCACCGAGGCCATAATCATCAACACCATAAACAAAAACTCAACCCGGTCTCTGGCGTTGAAACGCGGGGCGATATGCCGTCTGGCGTTGAGGAATGCCAAAGCGCTCAGGACACCGGCAATGGCAAACAGCAAATTGTTCGAAAAAAACCGCAAACTGTTCAGATAAACGCTCATCTCTTCAACAAAGGGGGTGGCAAAAGCGGCGGGCAGCGCACCCGAGCTGAAGGACTTGATTTTGGCGACCAGCACATTGAGCTCACCGATGGAGGCAATCACCTGCAGATCCTGAATGCGGGCCATGAGCAGGCTGTCTATGACAAAGGGTGACGCCATTTGCCAGACAAGGATGACCCCAAAAGGCGGGAAAAAGAAAAACAGGGCCAGATAAAGCCCGTGATAGGTGTCGAGAGAATGCTGTTTGACTTCAGTCTGAGCCATCAACGCACGGATGGATTTTTTTCCATATAGGAAAGCCAAAACACCGCAGGTTGCCAGCAAAAGAAGAAAAAGCCCGATTGTCATCGCATTGCCCAAAGAAGAACCACAACGTTGGATTTTACTCCAACGTTGTGGTTGAGTCTCAGAAAAGTTACATTACAAGTTTTTTCAAGGACTTACCGTCTTGGCGCATACCATCCCGATCTGCACTCGGCAGGGGAATCAGTCCCTTGTCGATCAAATAACCCTCTTCACCGAAGGCGTCTTCGCTGGTGAACTCCTTTAAAAACGCTTTGATGCCGGGCACGGTGCCGACATGGGCGTGTTTGACATAAAAATACAGGGAGCGGGAAATTTTATATTTGCCGCCGGCGATGTTCTCAAATGTCGGTCGGACATCATTGACCGTCGCGCCGTGGATCTTGTCACTGTTCTGGTCGAGGAAGCTGAAGCCGAAGACCCCGAAGGCGTTTGGGTTGGCGACCAGCTTGTTGACCATGAGATTGTCATTCTCACCCGCGTCAATCCAGGCACCGTCTTCGCGCACCGTGCGGGTCAGTTTTTTCCAAGCCTTTTTGTCTTTTTTCTTCAGGGCATTGAGATAATCATAAGCTTTTGAGCCTCTGCTCATGGCCAGTTCCTGAAAGGCGTCGCGTGTACCTGAGGTCGGCGGAGGCCCTAGGATCTCAATTTTGTAGTTCGGCAATGACGGATCGATGTCGCTCCAGTTTTTGTAAGGGTTTTTCACCATGGCACAGTTGAATTTGGTGCAGCCCTTATCCGGGACTTGAGCGGCGGTGGCAAGGTAAACCTGCTCAAGCGTCAGCTTCAAGGTGTCTTGTGATTTGGCGTTGGCTATGACAATGCCGTCATAACCAATGACAATCTCAGTCATGTCAATTCCGTTGTCCGTGCATTTCTTGTATTCTTTGGACTTGATGCGGCGGGAGGCGTTTGTGATGTCCGGATGCTCGAGGCCAATGCCGGCGCAAAACAGCTTCATGCCACCGCCTGAGCCGGTTGACTCGATGATCGGTGTTTTGAACGACGAGGTCCGGCCAAACTGTTCGGCAACCGCTGTTGCGAACGGGAACACCGTTGAGGACCCAACAATTGAAATTTGGTCACGGGCATGGGCGGATTGGCTGAAAGCCATCGTGCCGGCCATAAGGGCTATTGCCAGAAAAAAGCGCATCATGAACTCCTGCATTGTGATGTGGTTTTTAACTCAAAAAGAGTGGGTAAGGTGTGTTCCCCAATTATTACAGATTTATGACAGAAACCGTAAAAAATGACGGCCTGAGGATAACTATCCGGCCGCCGGCAAAATCACAGTGAATGTTGTTTCACCTTGCGGCTCACTGCTGATCCGCAACCGCCCCCGATGACGCTGGACGATGTGTTTGACGATGGCAAGCCCAAGCCCGGCACCCCCCGTCTGGCGGGCGCGGGCTTTATCGGCGCGGTAAAACCGTTCCGTCAGCCGGGGGATGTGTTCAGCCTCAATCCCCTCACCCACATTAATGACCCGAACCTCGATCATTTGATGCCTGGCCGGCTCAATGACAATCCTGACATCCTGTTCGGCATCACCATATTTTATGGCGTTATCAAGCAAATTGACCAGCACGGCCCGCAGATCCTCATAAGAGCCGTTGACTGCACACGTCCCATCCGCACTTTCGGACCCCTCATTGTGGATCTTCAGCGCAATGCCGCGTTCCTTGGCTTGCTGTGACAGGCTGCTGACGGCATCTTCGGCCAACCCATTCAAATCCACCACTCCACTCGGCAAGACATGACTGTCCGCAACCTGTTGTGACAAGGACAACAGGTCATTGATCAGCCTGTTCATGCGCATAGCCTCATCATTCATGATGGTCAGATACTTTTTCAGATCAGCGGCATTGGTGTCCGACATGTTCAGCGTCTGGATGAACCCGATCAGGCTGGTCAGCGGCGAGCGCAGTTCATGGCTGACATTGGCCACAAAGTCGGAGCGCATGCGCTCCAGCATCCGGGCGCTGGTCAAATCCCTGACAACAAGCAAGGCCAGGTGTCTGGTCGTGCAGATGCTTCTGAAATTCAAGGAAAAGGTGCGCTCAATGGTGCCGCTGAGGTGATGAGTCAATTCCGCTTCAGCACCGGACTGGGTGACCTTTTGCAGGACATCCAGAAAATCCGGGTGGCGGACAAAATTCTGCAGACGCCGCGATTTGATCCGCGCCCCGAAAAAACTCAAGGCTTTGGAATTGGCGAAGGCCACAACCCCAGCCTCATCAATCACAATCAGGCCATCCTCAGAGACGCTGCCCAGCGTTTCCAAAAGTTGCAGTTCACTGTCTGTCAACATCTCACCACACATATACATGTCCGGCGAGCGTGGCAAGGGGGACACATAACAAAGCTTGAAAAATTACGGGAAGGTGGTACAGCCGCCCCGATTTGAACGGGGGACCTCCTGATCCACAATCAGGCGCTCTAACCTACTGAGCTACGGCTGCATTGCTGTGGCAAAATAGTCCGAAGTGATAGCGGTTTCAAGACTTTTCGTTGCCTGCGCCTCTGCCCCGGACATGGCAATGCGGGACGCATGAATCATCACACCTGTCATTTGCGATGGGCCTGTGCTAAGACATATCAGGTTTTGAGAAAACGGGGTTACGCATGGGTATCAACACGCCTTCAGATTTGGAAGCTGAATTGAGCGTCGGGCCGACCGACCAGGGCATGGTCCGCATTTTTATCTCGACTGAAAAATTCGAGCTGCCGATGGATTTCACACCCGATGAAGCCGAGGAGATCGCCCGGGAGCTGACTGCAGCAGCGGCAATGGTCAAGCAAGACTGACGGGCGTCCATTCCATCCGTTCATCGTCATCAGAAGAAAGCTCAAGATGCTTATCAAAAGATATGAGGTCCTGACAGTCCTGCTTACCGCATTGCTTCTGGCACCCATTGCTGCGGTTTTGGTTCTGTCAACAGGTGGCATCTCCGGCTTGGCCGGTCCGGAGTTTTTCGGTGATCAAAGCTTTACCGCAACCTGGTCCCATCTTCTGGCGACCGTCCTGCCCGGGCAGTTGGCCACAACGCTGCTGCTGATGACCGGAGTCGGCCTGTTCACCGCTGTTTTCGGGCTTGGTGCAGCCTGGTGCGTCACATTCTACAAAATACCCGGCAAGCGGGTTCTGGAATGGGGGTTGATGCTGCCCTTGGCCATCCCCACCTATATTTCCGCTTATGCCTATGCCGAAGCCGTTGACAGCACCGGTCCGTGGAGCAGCTTTTGGGCGCAGACAATCCCGCAGGGCCTCGATATGCGCTCCCTCGCCGGGGCGGTGTTTTGCATGGGCGTCGTGCTCACACCCTATGTCTATATTTCCGCGCGGGCGTCCTTTTTGAAACAATCGGTCCGGCTCATCCATGCTGCGCGGGCCTTGGGCGCCGGGCCGTTTGCCTGCTTCTGGCGCATCGGCTTGCCCTTGTGCCGGCCGGCCCTTTTTGTCGGAGTGGCATTGGCCCTGATGGAATGCCTGAACGACATCGGGGCGGTGGAATATTTGGGGGTCCGGACATTGACGGTCGGCGTGTATGACACCTGGCTCGCACGCGGCCAGTTGGGGGCGGCTGTACAGATGGCCCTGGTGCTGTTGGTGCTGATGGCGGCCCTCATTTTCATTGAGAAGTCCAACCGCCGCGACCTGCAGGATTACGGCAGCGCCGACCGGCAGGCCGAACAGGCTGTCTTCCGCCTGACCCCCATCCAATTTCTGCCGGCGGTTGTCTTGTGCCTGTTTCCCATTCTGTTCGGCTTTGTGGTGCCTGTGATGGTGTTGGTCCAGCTGGCCCTGTCCACCACGCCGGAACCCGCCGGTTTCCTCCCGGCCTTGGGGAACAGTGTAGGGCTGGCCTTGGGCGCCGGTCTTGTGACCATTCTGATCGGTCTCGTTCTGGTTTTAGGGCAACGCTTCAACCCATCAAAAACAGCCGCCAAAATCACCCAATTCGCCTCCATCGGCTATGCCGTCCCGGGGACGGTGCTGGGCTTGGGCGTCCTGATTTGCCTGAGTTCGGCTGATGACGTGCTTGCCAAAATAAACCTCCATCTGCCGATGAGCATGACCCTGTTTCTGACCGGGTCGGTTTTTGGCCTGTTGTTCGCCTATTGTGTGCGCTTCATGTCCATCAGCTATGGAACATTGGAGGCCGGTCTTTCACGCATCCCGCCGCAAATGGATATTGCCGCGCGGTCTCTGGGGGCGCAAGGCGCTCAGAGGCTGCAGCGCATTTACCTGCCATTGCTGCGGCCCAGCCTGATCGGCGTCCTGATCCTGGTCTTTGTTGATGCCATGAAAGAACTGCCGGCCACGTTGATTTTGCGGCCTTTTGATTTCGAGACGCTGGCAACCCAAATCTACACCAAGGCCAGCCTCGGTCTCATCGAGGAGGCCGCCGCTCCGGCGCTGCTGATCATCCTGACCGGCATTATCCCCGTCATAGCGGCCACGAAATTCATGCTGCCCGGCTCGGATCAGCCAGCACGCCATAGATTAACCCTGTGATTGCAGATTAAGTCTAATACTTATCCAAAAAGATACCTTTACCCTTAACAGCGCTCAAAACTGGCGGCCAATATCGTTGTAAAAATCTCACAAGGTGTTGTTTTTATTTACGAATATTATGGTTTTTCTTGGTGTGTTGCCCGGTCTGTGGATATCTTGAGGTATCACTTGTAAGTTGTGTCTCCCAGTAACGTGCAGCAGTGTTGTTGTGTTTGATTTTGTCACTGCTGCAGACTTCCAGTGGTCCGGCCAACCCTTCGTCCCTCCATGGCCGGCGGGCGGTTCATGAGACAGGTCTTTGAACCGCTCGAAGGGGGGGTTGCCCCCACCCTTAAATGCCCCATTTTTGTAAGCATGAAAATGCGCAAGAAATCAGAGCTGCCGAAAAAGACCTGCCCGGTTTGCAGCCGGCCGTTTGTTTGGCGCAAGAAATGGGCGCGGGACTGGGAGCATGTCATTTACTGCTCTGAACGCTGCCGGCGCCAGGGGCACCCGACGTGACCGGCTTGTCAGGCCGGCACCTCCTGACCCTTCCAGTCAAACACTTTACCGCTGTCAGACGCTGACAATCCCGACAGCACCTGCAGCAGGTAGCCGGCTGATTGATCCGGCGTGAACAGTTTTTCAGCCGGGACATTGCCCTTGAAGGGCTCAGACAGGCCGGTCTCAACCGTACCCGGATGCAAACCGACAACCACCGCCTGCTTATAGCGGTGTGCAGCCTCCAACGCAGCGGTCTTGACCAGCATATTGTGGGCCGCTTTGGCAGCGCGGTAAGCATACCACCCCCCCAGACGGTTGTCGGAAATCGAGCCGACACGCGCAGAGAGGGAGGCGAAAACCGCAGGTCTTTGGCGCGGCAATTTGGGCAGCAGATGTTTGATCAAAAGCGCCGGCCCAAAGGCATTGGCCGCAAAGACGGCCTGCATTTGATCCATATCAAGATGTCTTAGACTGCGTTCAGGAAAAATATCCCGCGACGGGTCATGCAACAGGCCCGTCGCGTTGATCACCAGATCAACCTCGGTGTCCAATGTGGCGGCAAAGGCGGCAATCATGGTCTCATCAGCCGTGTCCAGACGGACCAAAGACTGCAGATCTTGCCCCTTTTCCGGTGTCCGTGCGGTGGCGATCAGCCGCTTGCACCCAGGCATGGCCTGAAGCCGATGGGCCAGGGCCCCACCAATGCCGCCGGACGCGCCAATGACGATTGCCGTGAAACCGTCTGTCAGATTTTTCATAACCGCCTCCAAAATTACCTTGCTTCTTGCCGCTACATACGGGAAATTAGACCGGCTCCCCCGCAAACCCAACGACAAGACCCGTTTTTTGACGGGCACCTCAGGTAGGACGCATGACTGAAACCAACAGGCCCAGCAAACCATCCAATCCAAGAATTGCCATTCTGGGTGCCGGCTTGAGCGGCATGTGCATGGGCATCCAATTGCTGAAAAACGGCTTTACGGATTTCACCATTTTTGAAAAGGCGGACACTGTTGGCGGCACATGGCGTGAAAACACCTATCCGGGTGTCGCCTGTGATGTCCCCTCGCATCTGTACTCCTTTTCCTTTGCCCGCAATCCTGACTGGAGCGAAGCCTATTCCTCGGGGTCGGAAATTCAGGCCTATTGCGAAAAGATTGCCTCAGATTATGGTATCCTGCCGCACTGCCGTTTCAACCGGCGCGTGGTCTCCGCGGTCCATGGCGCAAGCGGCTGGACATTGACCCTGGAAGACGGCGAGCAGGCAGATTTTGATATGGTGGTCACGGCCATAGGCGGCTTGCACACGCCGGCCTTCCCGGACATTCCGGGACACGCGGATTTCACCGGGCCGGCTTTTCACTCTGCGGAGTGGCGCCATGATGTGTCCTTGTCCGGCAAACGTGTCGGGGTAATCGGCTCCGCAGCCAGCGCTGTTCAACTGGTTCCGGAAATTGCTGACACAGTTGCCAGCCTGACGGTCTTTCAGCGCACCCCAAACTGGGTATTGCCGCGTCAGAACTACAAAATATCCGGTTGGGCGAAAAAACTCATGCGCCGTTTCCCGGTTTTATCCCTGCTGAGGCGGGCCAAAATCTATTCCATGAGTGAATTCATAACTTTTCGTGTTTTCCGTGAAAACAGCTTCATGCAAAAACTCGTCAGGCGCCATGCGCGCAATTACATAAAAAAAACGGTCGCGGACAAGTCTCTGCAACAAAAACTGACGCCCGATTATCCAATCGGCTGCAAGCGGATATTGGTGGTCGACGGATATCTGGAAACACTGCAGCAAGAGCATGTCACACTGCATACGGACGGCATTGCTGAAATCACAGCCACGGGGGTGACGGACAAGACCGGCAGCCACCATGAATTTGATGTGCTGATTTTTGCGACCGGTTTTGAGCCATTTAACTTCCTTGACCATTTGGAGGTCGCCAATACCGAGGGCACAAGCCTGAAACAGGCTTGGGACGACAAGATTGTCGCGCACCGGACCGTCAGTGTTGCAGGTTTTCCCAACCTGTTCATGCTGCTTGGGCCGAACAGCGGACTGGGCCATAATTCCGTCATTTTGATGATTGAGGCACAGGTGCGTTACATCATCAGCGCCCTGACCCAAATGCAGCAAAAAGGGTTAACCCGAATTGCGCCAAAACAGGACCGACAAGATGCCTATTCACAAAGCATTCAAGAGGGCCTGAAGGGTATGGTCTGGAATGGCAACTGCGCCAGCTGGTACAAAAACGGCATCAGCGGCGAAACCGACCAGAACCACACCTTATGGCCGCATTCAACCTATCGCTACATGCGGGAGATGCAGCACATTGATCTGGCGGAATATGAAACCGACGCTTGATCACTGCAGAGCTGCCTGCAATTTTGACATCCTCTGTTTCAGTTCATCCGGCGCATAGGGCGTGGCGGGGGAGTGGCCCCAAACCGGCCCCGGCCAGGCCGGGTCATTCTTATACCGCGCCACCACATGCACATGCAGCTGCGGCACCAGATTGCCAAGGGCGCCGATATTGATTTTGTCTAGATCAAAAAGCTCTTGCAGGATGGCGGAGCATGTCATGGTCAGCTGGTGCAAGTCAGCTTGGGCGTCCTTTGGCAGATCCATCCACTCAGCCACCCCCTCATGGGCCGGCACCAATACCAGCCATGGATAACGGGCATCATCCAGCAACAACACCAATATGCCCCCGACACGACAGACCTGATGACAGTCCGCCGCCAATTGCGGGTGCAGACCAAAGCCGGCGTCAACCAAAATTTGTGTCCGCGACAAACGGGTTGGTCCGGCGCTCCTGCCCGAAAGTGCTGGTCGGACCGTGACCGGGGACGAATTGGACGTCATCTCCAAGCGGCCAAAGATGGTTCTGGATGGACGCCACCAGCTGCCCATGATCCCCCCGGGGAAAATCCGTGCGCCCGATCGAGCCCTGGAACAGCACATCCCCGACCAGCGCGATTTTGTCGTCCGGCTGGAAAAACACAACATGGCCGGGCGTATGGCCGGGGCAGTGCAGCACCTTGAAAACGGCGCCGGCGGCCTCGACCTCATCATCATGTTCCAGCCATTGATCCGCCTCAAACATCTCGCAGGGCGGAAAGTTCATGAACTCGGCCTGCGACGGCAGCTGTTCGATCCAGAACATGTCGTCCTTGTGCGGACCGATAATCGGCAAGGATAACTCTTTGGCCAACTCCGCCACCGCTCCGACATGATCAAGATGCCCATGGGTGCAGAGGATTTTTTCCAGTTCAACCCCGTGCTCGGCAATCTGACCCCGAATGACATCGAGATCCCCGCCCGGATCGACAATCGCGCCCTTTTTGGTTTCAGGGTTCCAAAACAGGGTACAGTTCTGCTGGTAAGGCGTCACCGGGATGATTTGGTAGGTAAGCTTCATGCGCCGTTCCGTTCTGTTTGTGCTATTCAGCCGGCGGCAGATGTGCCTCAACGGCTGCAATGAGTTTTTGTGATTGCGGCTTGGTCCCCGATGAAAAGGACGCCACAAGATTTCCTTGGGAGTTTATCAAATATTTGTGGAAATTCCAGCGTGGACCACCGGACTGCTGCCTGGCCCATACATAAAATGGATGGGCTTTCTTGCCCCTGACATGGACTTTTGATGTCATCGGGAAATCAACATTGAAATTGACCGCACAGAAGGTCTTGATCTCCTGCTCTGTTCCGGGCTCCTGACCCAAAAAATCATTGGAGGGTACACCCAGCACCACCAACCCGCGGTCGCGATAGGTTTCCCAAAGCGCCTGCAAACCGTCATATTGATAGGTAAAACCGCATTTGGACGCGGTATTGACCACCAGCAGGGTTTTGCCGGCATAGCCGGCCAGTGCCAGCGGATCACCATCAATCGAGGTGAAGCTGAAGCGATGCGCCGTTGACGCCGAAAGCTCAGGGCCGTCTGCGGCATTGAGGTCGGTTGTGAACAGAACAGTGAATATTCCGAGAAGGGCGAACATGTGTTTCATTCAGATCTCCAATCTGGCAAGGATCAGTTGGGCGGCGGCGGCGGCGCTGTGCAGACTGCCCGCGACATCCGGATACGACACCCAGTCGCCGGCGACGGCAACCGGGGCTTGTGACGCAATGGCACCCGCCGACGCGCCGGCAGTTTTGCGGATGCGGGCATAACGCCAGCGGTGGGCAGCGGCATATGCCGGCGCCGGCAGCTCAACGCCCAGAACTTCTGAACACGCAATTTGCAACGCGTCGAGCGCCTGATCCGGCATGAGTTCAATATTGTCTGCGCTCCACTGCATTCCGGCCTGCAGGGTCAGGGCCGGCAGCGGCGGGCGTCCGGGCTTGGCCGGCTCTGAAAACATGCCGGCGAGGACGGGATGGTCGGTGGCTGTGTACACAGCTTCGGGAAGCGCTGAAAAACCTTGGCCAAAACCGAACATGGCCGTCCATTGCGGGGCATAGTCGGCGGTGGCCGCCAACGCAGCCAAATCATCAAAGGCTGACAACAATATAGCGGCCTGTGGCGCCGGTGCAGTGCAGACAACCGCGTCAAAGGTGTCTGTTTGCGTGCCGTCTTTGAGGCGACAGGCCAGCTGATGGCCGGCAACCAAAACCGAGTCAATTTCACAGGCCTGTGTCACCGACAAGCCTTGCGCAAGGTGGTGGCACAATGACCGCATTTCCGGCTGCCCGTACCATGCACCCTCGGGCCCGGCCTGAACCAACACCCCTGCTGCGACAGCGCTTTCAAATCCGGCCATTGTCTCCAGCGCCGGCGTCCCGTGATCAAACTGATACCCCTGTTTGGTGCGGGTCGCCAGACGCCCGCCGAGCTTGTAGCCCTTGTCGATCACCGTGACCTCCAGCCCGGCATCCGACAAATGCCGCGCCGCCGTCAGTCCGGCGACACCTGATCCGATGATAAGGGCTTTTTTAACCATTGTGGCTCTCTGTTGTTGGCGAACGCTGCAACATAAAGTAGAATTTGATTCGTTAGAAACAAACGAAAGGAGGTGGTCCATTGTCTAGTGAAAGAAAATTATTTGGTCTATATCGGAGATCTGTCACGAGAGCTTTGGAGCATTCTTTAAGGTTTGAGGGCAGGACAGAATAACTGGTTGGATCAAATTTCAATCACGGGAGGCTGCCTTTGGCAGCCTCTTTTGTTTTGGCGGGTGCTTATCGGCCCTGATCGGGCTATAGTGGCGTCATGAATTTTCTCGGGATAGATCTTGGCGCCAGCGCCCTGAAAACCGTTTTGGTGCAGCAGGGTGGTCAACTTTTGGCCCGTGCGCAGGCCGACATTGCAACCGCCAGCCCGGAACCAGGATGGCGGGAACAAAACCCGGACGATTGGCTGACCGCCCTTGAGACGGCATTGGGGCGCCTGTTTCTGGACACAAACGTGACACAAGACGATATTGCGGCCATCAGCATCACCGCAGGTGCCCATATTGGCGTGATCTGCGGAGAAGACCATACGCCCCTGCGCCCGGCCATTTTGTGGAGTGACCAACGTGCCGCCAACGAGGTCACGGATTTGAAAATGCGCGAGGAGGCCATCATCAAAGCCAGCCTGCATCAGCCCAATGCGACCTGGACACTGGCGCATCTCCGGTGGCTGTGGGCGCATGACTACAATACACTTAAACAGGCGCGCAGGTTGAGCCCGGCCAAAGACTGGCTGCGTGTTCAACTGACCGGGGAATGGGCCACCGACCTGTCGGACGCAGTCGGGCTGCAACTCTATGATGTGACCCAGGCCAAATGGTCGCTGCCGCTGTGCGCTTTGGCCGGCATCCTTCCCGACATCCTGCCGGGGATCAAACCCCCACACGCCAGCGGCGGCACCGTAACATCCACAGCAGCCCGACGTTTCGGGCTGAAGGCGGGGACACCCGTCTATATCGGCGGCATTGACACCAGTACAGAACTTTTCAACACCGGCATCACAAACCAAGAGACCGGCTGCCTGAAGCTTGCCAGCGCAGGTGTGGTCTCTGTTTTGACCGATACGCCGGATCCCATGCCACCGATTTCCTGCTATCCGCAAAGCCATGGAGCCGGCTGGTATTATGCTTCGGGCATGAACAGCTGTGCCCCGGCCCTGCACTGGTTTCGCCAAACATATCTTCCGGACCTGTCAATGGAGGAGATGCAGCACGCCGCAACAACCGCAAAGCCCGGGGCCAATGGGGTCGTCTTCCATCCCTATATCAATGGTGAACGCGCCCCGCATTGGCGTCCCGACCTCAAGCCGGCTCTGAACGGTGCCGACACTGCCGATAAAAATGATCTGGCGCGGGCCGCCTATGAAGGGGTCGGCTATGCCCTGTTGGATGTGCGCCGGAATCTGGAACAGTTGCTCAAGCGGGAGATCCGCGGGCTCGTCGCCCTTGGCGGCGGCGCGCAGAACTCGTTTTGGATGCAGATGATGAGCGACATTCAAGGCATGGTCATAAAGGTGCCGGAGCACACCGACGCCGCCTATGGTGCCGCTTTACAGGCTGGTCTGGCACATGGGGCATTTCCAAATGCCAAGGTCTTGGGAAACATGATCACCTATGCAGCCAGCTATGAGCCTCATCCGGAGCAACATGAAATTTACCTTGACCGTTTTGCAGACTATGACCATTTGCGCCGCCGGATGACCGACACCCCCGCCGCTCCTGCTCCGTCATAATATCCATGCTTTTGGACATGGTTTCTGCTAAGGTACTTCATGTCAGTTTTCGGGGGAAAATTATGAACAATCGTGTAGCCATCACCTATGACAAACACATCGCCCATGTGGAGATGATCCGTGAAGACAAGATCAATGCGCTTGACGGGGACATGCTGGACGCACTGAACGGTGCCATCGCAGAGCTTGCGGAACGCACAGAGTTGCGGGCCGTCGTCCTGTCAGGGCGCGGGCGCGGTTTTTGCGCCGGTTTGGACGTGTCGAATTTCAACGCCATAGCCAATCAAGAGATTTCAAGCGCGCAGGAAGAGTCGCTGTTGCCGCGTACGTTTGGCGATGCCAACAAGTTCCAGAATGTCTGCTATGGCTGGCACAAACTGCCCATGCCGGTTATCGGCGCGGCGCATAACATCTGCCTTGGCGGCGGCATGCATATTTTCCTGGGTGCGGACATCCGTTATGCCGCGCCGGAAACCAAATTCTCAATCATGGAAATCCGCTGGGGACTGATACCGGATATGGGGTCCACGCCGATTTTGCCGGCGCTGGCACGGCGCGATGTTCTCAAAGAGCTGATATTCACCGGCCGCATTTTCCAGACCGATGAAGCCTATGAGCATGGATTTGTCACCAAAATCAAGGAGGATCCGGTTGCTGCGGCATTTGAAACAGCCGAGTTGATTGCCGGCAAAAACCCTGACTCGATCAAAGCCAACAAAAATATTCTCAACCAAGCCGCCTATTTGTCGGAAGCCGAAGCGCTGATGCTGGAGTCGCGGATACAAGAAGACATCATCGGTTCACCCAATCAGGTCGAAGCGGTCATGGCTGAATTGGAAGGGCGCGCAGCCAATTTCAAATAATCAGAACAGCAGTTCCATCGGCTGCTCCAGATAAGTTCTGAAGACGCCCAGAAACTCAGCCGCCTGCGCGCCGTTAATGGCGCGGTGATCAGACGACAAGGTGACGCGCATCACTTTTGTTTCAACCGGAGCACCATCTTGCAGGACCACCACCGGCCGGCTGGCGCCGATTGCAAGGATGGCGGCCTGCGGCGGATTGATGATGGCATTGAACTCGGACACGCCGAACATGCCGAGATTGGACACGGAAAAGGTGCCGCCTTCATATTCGTCGGGCTTCAGGCGCATATCTGCGGCCCGCTTGGCCAGATCACGGATTTCCAAAGCAATCTCACGTACGGATTTGTCCTGTGCCGCCTTGACAATCGGGGTGATCAAGCCGCCCCCCGGCAAGGCCACGGCCACGGAAATATCGGCATTTTTGAACCTGATCAACGCATCGGCCGCAAAGCCGGTATTGATTTCGGGTACATCCATCAGGCTTAACGCCGCAGCACGCACAATAAAATCATTCAAGGTCAGCTTTTCACCGGTCTCCTGCTCCGCCAGCGTCTTGTTGAGCTTCGCCCGCAAGCTCTCGGCGGCATCCACCGTGACATCCATGGAGACCTGATAATGCGGCATTTCCTGGGTGGATTGCTGCAGGCGCTCGGCAATCGCCGACATCATCGGGCTGAGCGGCTCAACCTCATACTCCGTCTCATTGAAGAAGAGACGCGGGTCCGGCAAGGTCGCACGGGGGGGCTGATTAAGCGGCGCTGCGGCACCCTGCGACAAGGCGGCCTCGACATCACGTTTGATGATGCGCCCGCCCGGACCCGTCGGCGTCACAGCCGTCAGCGGCAGCTCGTTTTCACGGGCCAGACGCCGCGCCAGCGGGCTTGCGAATAGGCGGGATTGGGGTGAAGCGGCGTTTGACATCAGGCGTCCCTGTAGCAGACCTGATTGACCGCCGTGATGACCTTGTCGGCTGAAGGCAAAGCGGCGGCCTCAAGGTTTGCGGCATAGGGCAACGGCACATCCAGCCCCGTGACCCGCACGACCGGCGCATCCAGATGGTCGAAGGCCTCAGCCTGCACACACGCGGCAATTTCGGCGCCGATGCCGGCCACCGGCCAGGCCTCCTCCACAGTCACAAGACGGTTGGTTTTGGTGACTGAAGAGATGATGGTGGCGGTATCTAGAGGCCGCAATGAGCGCAGGTCAATCACTTCACAGGACACACCCTCGCCCTGCAGCTGGTCGGCCGCGGCAAGGCAGGATTGCAGGCCGCGACTGTGCGATACCAGCGTCACATCCGTGCCGGGGCGCAGAATATTGGCTTTGCCGATCGGCAGAACATAATCGTCCCAATCCGGCACATCACCCTGATCACCATAGAGCAGCTCATTTTCAAGAAACACTACCGGATTGGGGTCGCGGATGGCGGCCTTCAGCAGGCCTTTGGCATCCGCCGCCGAAAACGGCGACACAACCTTGAGGCCCGGCACATGGGCGTACCAAGCTGCATAATCCTGACTGTGCTGTGCGCCGACACGCCGCGCCGCGCCGTTTGGCCCGCGAAACACAATCGGGCATTCAACCAGCCCGCCGGACATGTAATGCGTCTTGGCGGCGGAATTGATGATATGGTCAATGGCCTGCATGGCAAAGTTGAAGGTCATGAATTCCACGACAGGCTTCAACCCGGCAAAGGCCGCCCCGACACCGACCCCGGCAAACCCGTGTTCGACAATCGGTGTGTCGATCACACGCTTGTCCCCAAATTCCTCCAAAAGTCCCTGTGTCACCTTGTAAGCGCCTTGATATTCCGCCACCTCTTCACCCATGACAAAGACATCCGGGTCACGCCGCATCTCCTCAGCCATAGCATCGCGCAAAGCTTCACGGACGCTCAAGGTCACCATTTGCGTGCCTTCCGGCAGCGGCGTTTCCGCTGCGACAGGCAGCTCCGGTGCTGCGACGACCACCGGAGCTGCTTCGGGTGCAGCTTCAGGCGTTGCAATTTGTGTGGGCTCGGGGTGGGCCGGGGCGGTCGTCGTCATCTCGTCCAATGCCGCCGCATCCTCACCCTCGCGCAGAAGGAAGGCAATCGGCGTGTTGATCGGCACATCCGGCGTGCCCGCCTCAATCAGGATTTTGCCGACTTCACCGTCAGCCGCAGCCTCAAGCTCGACCATGGCCTTATCGGTCTCAATTTCGGCCAGCACATCCCCGGCCTCAACCTTATCACCAACCTTGACGGTCCAGTTGGCAAGCTTGCCCTTCTCCATGGTTGGCGACAGGGCGGGCATGATAACTTCAACCGGCATGGCGGGCCTCCACATAAATGTCTGTCATCAGTTCCGACATATCGGGTTCCGGGCTGTTTTCAGCAAACGCGACGACCTCATCAATGGTATCAAGCGTTTTGGTGTTCAGCTCTTTCAGCTCCTCTTCCGACATCACACCGCGTTCAATCAGACGCTCCTCAATCATTTTGAGTGGGTCATGATGCTGGCGCATCTCCTTGACCTCTTCACGTTTGCGGTATTTCGCCGGATCAGACATGGAATGACCGCTGTATCGGTAGGTCTTCATCTCCAAAATCATCGGACCTTTTCCCGACACGACATGCGCCCGGGCCTCGCACGCCGCCTGATAAACAGCCTCCAGATCCATGCCATCAACCTGCCGGCCTTCAATACCGAAGCTGACGCCGCGCTGGGAGAAATCCGTCTGGAAAGAGGCGCGTTCCACACTGGTGCCCATGGCATATTGGTTGTTCTCAATAATGAAGACCACCGGCAGGTGCCACAGCGCCGCCATGTTGAAGCTTTCATAGACCTGCCCCTGATTGGCCGCGCCGTCACCAAAAAACGTGAAGGACGCCTTGGCCTCACCGCGGTACTGGTTGGCCAGTGCAAGACCTGTACCGATTGGCACCTGCGCCCCGACAATGCCGTGGCCGCCGTAAAACCCTTTGTCGGCGTCAAACATGTGCATGGAACCGCCCTTGCCCTTGGAGCAGCCATCGGCGCGCCCCAAAAGTTCAGCCATCACAGCCTTTGCCGGAATACCGCAGGCCAGCATGTGCCCGTGGTCGCGATAGGCGGTGATCATCTGGTCACCTTCGCCCCGGGCTGCCGCGACGCCAACCACAACAGCCTCCTGACCGCTGTAGAGGTGGCAGAAACCGCCTATCTTGCCGAGGCCGTAAAGCTGTCCGGCGCGCTCTTCAAAACGGCGGACCAACAGCATCATCTCATAGGCTTCGCGCAGGGCGGATGCCTCCAGAGTGCCGGCGGATTTCGCGGTTTTGGTTTTGGTGGATGATTTTGGTTTTTTGGCAGACGCTTGTTGCGTTTTTCGTTTTCCGGCCATTTCCTCTCCAATGAAAAAGAACTGTTTTGGGCCAGCGGGGGAGCTTGACTTGTTTTAAGTATGTACCCGATTTCCAAGTAAAAACAAAAGGAAACCACGGTCCGGGACAAATTTGCAGCATCCTGACACCGCAATTGGCAAACACGAAATAATCTTTCAATCCTTATGTTGCCGGAGGTTAAAAATTACCGTCCCGGACAGCCGGTGAAATAAAAAAGGCGGGGAACACCCCGCCTTTTTCATGTCCAGTTTTTGGAGGGAAACTAGAACTTCAACAACAGACCGAGCCCCATAAAGGTGCTGTCCTTGGTGCCAACCCCGACTTCCTTGGCCTCAACCTCTTCCAGCGAGTAGGTCAGCTTGACGCCTTTGGTCAGCTTGGTGTTACCGCCGACAATCAGGATTTCTGTTTCATCAGCAACGACTCCGGCCTCTTTGTCTTCCTGATCATGGAAACCGAAACCGAGTGTCGTGTTTTTGGTGACTTTGTAGGATGCACCCCAGTGCAGAACTTCCGTCTCGTTTGTTTGGGAACCGGTGAAGGTCTCATACTCATAGGCGGAACCACCGATTTCAAACTTGCCGACTTTATAATTGAGACCGAACGCGCTGTCTTCAGCGGTTTTGGACCCGTTCAGATCATCGCCATCCTCCATTGTATAGGATGCCTTGAGCGTCCCGTCGCCGACTTTGCCCTTATAGTTCACACCAAAGGATGTGACTTCAAATTTGCCGGCTGTTTTTTCCAGCAGGGCACCATTGCCGGCACCGTAGCCACCGGACTTCTCATTTGACGGAGTGAAGGCAAAAACAGCCTGTACACCACCGAAACGTGGGGTGTAATAGTTGATTTTGTTGGCGTCTTTGGAGATGTTGGCATGATCCGGCTTAGAAAAGCCTGAAACTTTGGACCATGTCTTGAAGTTGTTGTCATAGGTTTTCCAGCCCAGGAATTTCGGTGCATGAACCTGTGCCTTGTAGGCGGCTGAGTTTTCAGCACCCAGCTCGATTTTGCCAAACGGACCTTTGACATAGATGTAATGCTCATCAATCTGGTCAGAGGCTTGAGACGCCTCCAGCTGCACCTGAAAACCGTATGTGTAATCGCCTTCTTTGGCCTTGCCTTTGAAAATGATTTCAGCATCATCCTGAAACTGATTTTCAACTGCATCCGGCTTTGCATCTGAGTCGACATTATAAAAGACTGTGTTGTAGTAACCGCCGACAGAGACATCAAAACCACCGGCCAAGGCAGGGGCGGACATGATTGCCAGCAATGACGTGGAAAGAATGATTTTTTTCATGAGAAATCCAAATAATTTACGTTTTCACCACGGCTCTTATGAACCGATGGCACCCAGATAGGGAGCAATTGTTTCGGAAATGTTACAAAGAAAAAAAATCTTGCCTTCATCCACCACAAACGCCAATCTTCATGGTAAGAGACAACAGATAGACTGAAACTGTTGTCAATTTATCACAAAAAGGGGAAGTGTGATGTCACAAGCAACAAAAGAAACAGAATCACAGCAAACAGGCATTCCGTCCGAAGAAGAACTTGAAATCATGCGCCAAAGCATCCGCGATCTGGCGGATTTTGACGGCGTTGAGAGCCTGAAAGGTCAAGTCAGCGATGCCGAATGGCAGGCGCGGGTGGATTTGGCCGCGCTCTACCGTCTGGTCGCCCTGCACGGCTGGGACGATATGATCTACACCCATATTTCCTGCCGTGTGCCGGATGAGGAGGGTCATTTCCTGATCAATCCCTGGGGCATGCTGTTTGACGAAATCACAGCCTCCAGCCTGGTGAAAATCGACATGGAGGGAAACCCGGTCAATGAAACACCTTACATTGTCAATCCGGCCGGCTTCACCATTCACAGCGCCCTGCACGAGGCACGCGAGGACGCCCATTGCGTCATTCACCTGCATACGGATGACGGCATCGCCGTTTCAGCCCAAAAAGACGGTCTGTTACCGCTTTCACAACATGCCATGATCTGCCATGGGCGTGTCGGCTATCATGACTATGAGGGTGTGGCACTGAACCATGATGAAAAGCAGCGCATCATCGCCGACCTTGGCGACAAGCCATTATTGATTCTTCGCAATCACGGCACCTTGGCTGTCGGTATGGATTGCGGCACGGCCTATCAGGGCATGTTCTATCTGGAAAAGGCCTGCACGGCGCAGATCAGGGCGCAAAACAGCGACAAGCTGAATTTGTGTGACGAGGCCACTTCGGAACTGACAGCCCAGCAAAGCGAGGCTATATTCAACGGGCTTGCCGGCGCATTGGCCTGGCCAGGGCTGCTGCGCAAGCTTGACCGCCTTGATCCGTCTTTCCGGGATTGAGGCTTTATCAATAGTCCACCAACCCGTAACCTGCGAAGGCACAATATGGTATCCAACAATGCGTCATTCCTGCCCAAGGATCTTGAGGCGGTCTACAGCAATTTCATTTCGGCTCTGGAGGGTTTGCGCCAAGAGATGAAAACTGACCCGTTGCCCCTGTTTGCCGCAACCCGGGCCAAGGGTGACGATCTGGACGGCATCACAAAGGCAACCGCGAAGCTCCGGGAATTTGACGCAGTCATCATACTCGGCACCGGTGGGTCCAGTCTCGGGGCGCAGGTTCTGGTCCAGCTGGCCGGGTGGGGCACCGCATCAGGTCTGGCGGACGGGCCGGCCCTTCACTTTCTCGATAATCTGTCCGCCTATGAAATGGAAGCGGTCCTGCATGCTGAAAGATTGCCAAAAACAGCTTTTGTCGCCGTGTCCAAATCCGGCGAAACGGCGGAGACCCTGATGCAGTTTTCCTGCGCCTTGACGGCACTGGAAGCGCACAATCTCTCCCCTGCAGACCACATGGTTTGTCTGACCGAGGACCGGCCAAACACCTTGCGCCAGCTGGCTGAAAAATACGGGATGGCCGTGCTGGACCACAACAAGCAGATTGGCGGGCGTTTCAGTGTGTTGACCAATGTCGGCTTGCTGCCGGCGGCGCTGGCCGGACTTGATGTTGCTGACGTGCGGGCCGGTGCGGCTGAAGCACTGTCGGATTTTTTGACAACCGACCAGCCGGACACCAATCCGGCCCTGAGCGGCGCCGCCGCCCAAATCGCCCACGCCAAGGCGGGCCGGCAGATTTCCGTGCTGATGCCCTATGACAGCCGGCTTGACAAAATCGGCTTCTGGTTCCGTCAGCTCTGGGCTGAAAGCCTCGGCAAAAAAGGCCGCGGCACCACTCCTGTCAATGCGCTTGGTCCGGTTGACCAACACAGCCAGCTGCAGCTTTATCTGGACGGCCCGGACGACAAATTCTACACCATCATCCAAACCCTCAACACGCCCGGCCCACAGGCGGTCAGCGGCATTGGCGGCAAGGACAGCCTCGCCTGGCTGCACAACCGGCACATGGAGGATCTGGTCCAGGCTGAGTGCGCGGCCACCTATCAGGCATTGCTCGACCAAAACCGCCCGGTCCGGCTTGTTGAGCTTGGCGCCCTGACCGAGAAAAGCCTTGGCGGACTTTTGATGAATTTGATGTTGGAAACCATTTGCGCCGCCCATTTGCTGGCTGTCGACGCCTTCGACCAGCCGGCCGTCGAACAGGGCAAAATCATCGCCAGACAAATCATGCAGGACACCCGGTAAGCCGGGGCTATGACGGAGACATCGTATGAGACCTGAGACAACCCTGATTTTGTGTATTTTTGCCGGTTTCTCATTGCTGGAGTTCTGGCGTTGCGGCCTGTTCCGCAAAGCCAACGCCAAAAAAGAGGATGGTTGGGTCGAGTTTTTCAGCACGGTCAATCTGCTGCTTGTCACGCAGCCCATCATATTGGTCATGGTGAGTGTCGTGGGGCCGAAAATCGCCCCTGATTATCAGGGCGCTTTGGTCAATCTCAGCTTTGCCGCGCAGTTCGGCCTTTTGCTGCTGTTTGACGACATGACCCAATATTGGTGGCACCGCGCCTCCCACACCTTTTCCTGGCTGTATAATCTGCACCGGCCGCACCACAATGCCGGTTATATGAGCGTGCGCCTGGTTTACCGCAACAATGTCTTTTATTATCTGATGATGCCGGGTATCTGGCTGTCCGGCATCCTGATTTATCTGGGTCTTGGGTGGACCTATGCCATATATATCGTTGTCAAACTGACCGTTATCACCGGTGCCCATTGCGATTGGCACTGGGATGCGCCGCTGTATAAAATCAAAGCCCTCAACCCCCTGATGTGGCTGGTTGAACGCACCATCTCAACCCCGTCCACCCATTCCATGCATCACGGCAAACATGCCGCCGACGCAACGACCAATTACAAGGGGAATTACGGTAATCTGCTGTTTTTCTGGGATGTGCTGTTCGGCACTGCCAAAATCACCCGCGGTCGGCCAGAGGAGTACGGTGTGGAGAACCTGCCGGAGACGACACTGGGCGAACAGCTGTTCTGGCCGATCATCCGCGCCAAAAATTAGGCACCGTAAAGACTTTCCGGCATCATCAACGCCGCGGTCAGACTGCCACGGGCACCATGCGCCAAATGTACATATAACCCATCGGGACGCCCTGCAACCGCCCCAATCATCGGCATCCGGGACGGCTGGGTACAACGCAGCCCGGCCCAGACCCGCAAATCCGCACTGTCGGCATCAAGACGATGGCCGAAGCACTGCTCCAAATCCTTGAGCAGCTTGTCCGTCTCCTCCGGCAAGGTTTCAG
Source organism: Parvibaculales bacterium (assembly GCA_049890195.1). Lineage (GTDB taxonomy): Bacteria > Pseudomonadota > Alphaproteobacteria > RS24 > RS24 > JAYQKL01. Next base: position 14,193 of record JBMHBY010000001.1, on the reverse strand, counting down.
CTGTCTCGATTTTATGTCTGAAACTGGCGCCCCATGACAGCCTGCCGTCACCATGCGGCAACAGGCTGTGGCCGCAATTCAGCGGCCTTTGAAGACCGGCCAGGTCGGGCGGAGCGATGAAGCTTAAAATCTGTCCATGCACTTTGTTCAGGTTCAACTCCGGCAACAGCTCGGCGGCGGCGGCGGCGCAGGCCACCACCACCTTGCCGGCACAGACCGTCTCAACAGCCCCCTCCTCTGACTGGCAGTGAAGCCGCCATTGCCGGCCATCATGATCCATGGCCGTCACTCGTCGGTTGAACCGTGTCTCAATCCGCCCCTGCGCATCCGCCAGCATGGCGGCGGCAAGATTGGGCAGGTTCACCCAACCGGCCTGTGGATACAGCCAGCCGGGACAGGACAATTGCACGCCGGCCTGTTCACTCATCTCCTGCGCAGTGAGCCGCAGGCGAACGGTCTCAGGCAAATCCAGACTGCTCTGCCATTCAGAAAAACGCGCGCAGCGCGGGCTTGTATCCGGCATGTCAAGCATCAGCATGCCGTCCTGACGTCCGGCGATATCATGCCCCCTGCCCCTTAAAACCTCAAAAATATGTCGTGCCGTATAAAACCCAGAGGTCAGCATCCGCGGGCGTGGCGACCACTCGGGCTGGAGGAAAGGTGTGAAAGCGCTTGCCGGACTGCCACTTGCGCCGGAACAAATTGTTGCACCGGCCTCCAGCACGGTCACATCGTAACCGCGCATGGACATTTGCCATGCGGCCGATACGCCTGCAATCCCGCCGCCAATGACGGTCATTTTGCGGTTTGGTGTTTGCTCCGACACCGGCACTGCCGTCACATATTCGGCGGTCAGCATGTCCCGCTTACGGCCAAATCCGGGGGCCTTTTCCACCTTGAACCCGGCGGCATCCAACCCTTTGCGGACCACACCCGCCACCGTGAATGTGGACAGGCTGGTGCCCGGGCCGCTTAATCCGGCAACCGCGTCAAGCAAACCCTGCGTCCACATTCCCGGATTAAGGGCCGGGGAAAACCCATCAAGGAACCAGCAATCAACACACACCCCGCCAACTGGCTCATAGGCCTTCAGCTCTTGTTCGGCATCGCCCCATAAAAAATCAAGACAGACGGCGCCGTCAAACATCCAGCGGCGATGTCCTCCAACCACCGCCGGCGGATAAAGCTGCCGCAAGATTTGCGACAAATCCGCGAGATCCGGCCAGGCTTTGTGGGCAGCCTCCAGATCGCGCATGGAAAGTGGGTGCAGTTCAGTGGTGATGTAATGGAGCCGCGGGCGCGGTTCCGGAAGACCCCGCCAGAGCGCCAATACGCTCAAAAGGTTCAGCCCCGTGCCGAATCCGGTCTCACCAACAGTCAGATAGTCCGTCTCAGCGAGGCGTTCGCGGATCCGGTTGGGCCGTATAAAGACATGCTCGGTTTCGGCCCGCCCGTCGTCGGCGGAAAAATAAATGTCCTTGAAGCGGCGCGAGGTCGGGCCGTTCTTAGTCCATGACAGATCTGCAGGCAAAAGCTCCATAGCCTTACCTACTCATATTCCGTGCCGATGTGAAACAATAAGGTGCCGCCGCCCTAATCGTCGTAATCAATCTGGCTTGCGGGCCGAAAACGAATCACCAAACAGGCCACGGAAATCAGCAGGATTGCACCGGCTTCATAAAGCAGGTTGATGGTGTCAACGCCCTTGCCCTGCAGGATGATCATCCGGCTCAACGCCGTCATGGCAATGAACAGAGGCAAGGTGATCGGTATTTTACTGCTGCGGTAAAACGCGGCGATCATGCCCAAGACCTCGGTATAGATGAACAACAGCAGCAGGTCCGCCAGACCGACACTTCTGTTGGCAAATAAAACATAGGCTTCTTCAAGGGCGGCAAACAATGTCGCCAGGGCAATGAAAATCAACAGCCCCTTTTCAACGCGCACAATAATCTTATCCATGACGCAACTCCTCCATAGGCAAGAGTTAGGTCAAAAGGCGGTTTTTTCCAGCTCGAAGGTGTCAGGGACGCAGAAACCCGGCCCGTTCGGGGATTTTCTTGTCCCCCATATCGGTGTGGTAAAAGCTTTCCGTTTTCAAACCCCAGCCCAGCAGACGGTCAAAGGCGATGTGGGACGCCCAAATCAGCGCATAGGGCAAAAGCGCCGCCTGAGCAAAAAAATATACCAGAAAAAACAGAACAACCGGAAACATGAAAAAATGCGTGGTGTTGTAAAGGCGGTTGCCGAAGCCGGTGCTGACCGCATAGCCGAACATCGCCAGATCAGGGGTGAAAAACAGCAGGGCGAACAACCCCCAGGAAAACCCGTTGGCGTAGTAAACCAACAGGCACAAAGTGAAGACCGAAAGCGCCTCAAAGCGCCGGACAGTGACAGGGTTACGCATGGGCTGCCTCCTTGTTGCGTTTTTTGTCGTGGAGAACACACCGTATGCCCTCCGGGTGCTCAATCAACGGCACGCAACGGTTGCAATGCGTACATCCGCTGACATAAGACGCGCTGGCCTGGGCGTTGATGACAAAATCGGGATCCTTCAGCAGGGCGCGCCCCAGCTGGACAAAATCAAATCCCTCGCTGATGATCTCATCCAGGCTCTCGCGGGTCGAGCATCCACCGATGTATATCACCGGACACGAGACCGCCTGGTTGATGCGCATGGCCTCTTCACGCAGATAAAGTTCTGAGTAAGGATAGGTTTTGTGCAGAAGCGGGCCGACCATTTTCAGGCCAAGCTTGACAATCGGGTTGGTCTCCATCTCCACCATGCCGTCATTGATGCTGTCGCCGCGGAACATGATCATCGGATTGAAGCTGGATGTACCGGCACTTGGGATCAATCCGTCGATACCGGCCTGATCAAGGATTTTGGCGACCTCAAACCCCTCATCCCAGTCCGACCCGCCCTTGACGCCGTCCGTCATGCTGATTTTACCCAGAACAGGCAGATCACCGGCCTCGGACTTGACCGCCTCCAGCACACGCAGGGCCAGCCGCATGCGGTTGGTCAGCGGGCCGCCATACTCATCGGTGCGCTTGTTGGTTTTCGGACTGATGAACTGTGACAGCCCATAGCCGTGGCCGAAATGGATTTCGAGTGCATCAAAACCCGTCTCGCGCATGAATTTGGCCGTGTCGCGATAGGTGGCGACAAGGTAATCAATGTCGCCATGATCCATTTCCCCGGCAACGGGGCGGCCGGCAATCATGCCGATCGGATTGAACTGGCGCGACGGCCCTTTCGGGTTCTTCACCCGCTGCAGGCTTTTGTTTTTGGAAAAATGCCCGCAATGGGTCATTTGGCCCGACACTTTGGCTCCGGCCGCATGCACCCGTTTGATCATCTCGGAGAGCTGCGGACGTATGCCCTCATGCATGTACATCATGCTGTCCATGATGCGCCCATCTGCCTCCGTGGTGCAGTAGGAGAAGGTCGTCATGGCAATGCCGCCCTGCGCCAGGCGTTCATGGAAGGCCATCAAGCGCTCGCTGGGTACACCATCCGGTGACATGCCTTCAAAGGTTGCGGCCTTCAAGACACGGTTTTTCAACTCCAGTTTGCCGAGTGTGGCAGGTGTAAAAGCTGTCATCATCATCCCCCCTGACAAAAGCCTAGGAAATTTCCACCTGCTTGGCAATTCCCCAAAGCCCCCCCTTCTGATTGCACAAGGGAGCGTTTCTGGTAAGCTTTCAACAGGACACAGGGAGGGGCTGATGAGCGTAACATTCAATTATCAAGGCACTGATGTGCTGGTGACGGGCGGGACCAGCGGCATAGGGCATGCCATTGCCGGCGATTATCTGGCTGCGGGCGCCCATGTTCACATCACAGGAACCCGCGCCGGCGCGGAGGATTATGACATTGACCTTTCCGGCTTCCAATATCACCAGCTTGACATGGAGGACAATGACTCGGTTGACGCGCTTGCCGCACGCCTCTCCAAGCTCGACATTCTGGTCAACAATGCCGGTGTATCCCTCTATGCCCTTGGGCTGGATGAACATGACCCTGACACCTTCATGCGGGCCGTGAACATGCATCTGGTCAGCGGCTATCGCCTCGCGCATGGCGTGGTCGACAAAATCGCGGACAGCAAGCTGGAGGGCGGCGGCTCGATTGTCGGCATCGCCTCCGCCACCTCGGTGATGGGCCTGGATGTCACACTCGGCTACGGCGCCGCCAAAACCGGCCTGCTCGGGCTGGTGCGCGGCATGGCGGTTGATCTGGGCAAACGCAACATCCGCGTCAATGCCGTCGGCGCCGGGCTGACCCGCACCGGCATGACCGAGGCCGTGTTCACCCAGGAGGAGTGGATGCAGCCGACCCTGATGCGCACACCATTGGGCCGGCTTGGTGAACCAAAGGACATTTCCGGCGCCGTGCTGTTCATGACCAGCCCGGCCGCGGCCTGGATCACCGGTCAGCTTCTGCTGGCCGATGGCGGCTATACAATACACGGATAAGCAAATGCCGGACCAAATCATCATTTCTGATCTGGCACAACCCGAACTCACGCAAATGCAGCTTGGTGCTATTGCGGCGATGCCGGCCATGGACATCACAGTGGAGGGCGTCGTGCAGGCGGCAAAGGCCGCCACCGGCCTGTCTGATTTCGGTGCAGATGATTTCCTGCAACGGCTCGGCATCTGGGTTGAGGCCATTAACGCCGACACGCCGCTCAACGCCTTCGGCCGTGCCAGCCTGTTTGGCGACTGTGTAAGGCTTTGCTGCAACCGGTTGAAGCTGGAAAATAAACTCAAACAACACCCGGAGATACTGGAGACGGCGCTGCCTGAACCGGTCATCATTGCCGGCCTGCCGCGCTCCGGCACGACCCATCTGGTCAATATTCTGGCCAGCGACAGCCGCTTCAACTCCATGCCGCTGTGGGAGACGATGGACCCGGTCGCCGATGACGGCATCGCCGTTGGCGCCGATGATCCGCGCCATCAAAACTGCCGGGAGATGTGGGGGCAGTTTGAAACCCTGCTGCCTTACATGCCGGCCATGCACGAAATGGCACCCGACCATGTGCATGAGGATGTCGAACTGATGGGGGCGGATTTTTCCGGCTATGTGCTGGAATGGGTCTGCCGACCGCATGCTTGGCGGGACCATTATCTCAAGCATGACCAGACCCCGCATTACGCCTATGCCAAAAAAATTCTGCAATATCTGACATGGCGGCGCGGGCCTGCCAAATGGGTGATGAAATCCCCACCCCACATGGAGAATTTCAACGCCGTGCAAACGGTTTATCCGGACGCCAAAGTCATCATCACCCACCGTGACCCGGTGGCGGTGCTGCAATCAGCCATCACCATGATCGGCTATGGTGACCGCCTGCGCCGCGATGAGATTGACCTGCCGGCATTGGCCGACTATTGGATTGACCGGCTCGAAACCATGCTGCAGCGCTGTGTGCGCGACCGGGAGAACCTGCCGCCGGACAGCAGCATGGATGTTCTGTTTCATGAATATATGGCGGATCAGAACGGCACCATTGAACGCGCCTATGCCCTTGCTGGACTGGAGATCACCCCCGAGGCGCGCAGGGTCATCGACTCCTATCTGGCGGATAACCAACGCGGCAAGCACGGGCAGGTGGTGTATGATTTGGTCGGTGATTTCGGCGTCGATATAGATGCCGTGCGCGACCGCTTCGCCTTCTACTATGACAAATTCCCGGTCCGCAAAGAGCCGGTCAAAGGGGAAACAATATGACGCAAGCCGAACAAAGGGCCGCGACAGGCCAGGCCTGGCGGGACTATTGCAGCATATTGGATGTTGCAGGTCGGCTGATTGACACGATTGAAGCGCCGCTTGATGACCTTGACCGGGCGGAATGGTACCGGTTCCTGACCCGTCTGATGCGCAACGGCGCCGAGCGTTTCATGGAAAACTGCGAGCCGGGCCGCCCGCGCCTACGCGACACGCCTTGGCGGCAGGGCATTAATTTCCAGTCGCCCGATCAGGATCACCTGCTGTGCGAGTTCATTGACGGATCACATGACTATGTGATTGACGGCACGCTCGGCACCATCCCTTATTTCGTCATCGCTTCCTGGAGTGCCCCGATGCCGGTCGATGCCGGTGAAACGGACTGGGCGGAAAGCGGAGTGGCGGGGCTGTCAAAGTTCAACCCGGCCGCCTTGCGCACCACCGGGTTCCTGCAGAGCAACATGTTGAGAACTGATGATGCGGGCAAATTTGAAATCATCGTCAGCCGGAACGATCCCGGCAAAGGCCATAACTGGCTGCCGATTGAGGCGGACTGTGCCGGCCTTCTGGTCCGCAATGTTTATCATGATCGCGCCGGGACAATCCCGCCGTATTTCTCCATCCGGCGCGCTGACGGCAGCGAACCGCGCCCTTTAAGCCTGAGTGATGTCAGCCTCAATCTGGCCCGGGCCGGACAGACCGTTTTGGCCTATGCCAACATGGTTTGCCATTGGTGGGGGGAAACGCTGGCGGCGGCTGAAAACCGGATTGTTTTTGACGATGAGGTGTATCTTTCAAATGGCGGCGTTGCCGACCGCTATCATGGTTTCGGGCGCTGGGCCTGTCCGCAGGACCGGGCGCTGGTGATGGAATTCACCCCCGGGAGTTGCGAGTACTGGATTTTCCAGCTGTGCAACATTTGGCAGGAGAATCTCGACAATTATGAAGACGGGAACGGCTACACCCAGAACCGGATGTCCACCAAGCTGCCGGGTGGCGGCATCCGGGTCATCATCGCCCATGAGGATCCCGGCGTGGAGGGCAATTACATTTCGCCCTTCGGTCATACACAGGGCGGCATGAGCCTGCGCCTGATCAAGCCCCAGGCCCCCGCGCCGAAAGTTGTGCTTTATGACGTCCCGCTGGACGATCTGAAGCGGAACGGGCTGTCTGCGCTCAAAAGCGTCAAACCCGTTGCGTCCGGCGTTGCACAAAGTTAAGGTTTTTGAAAAGAGGAGAACCACATGTCTTTATCCGTCCCCTTCGGTCACGCCATTAACGGCACCCCCCCTTCCCCCGAACATGTCCAGAAAGTCTTTGATGATTATTGCGCCGCCGTGTCATCCGGTGACCTTGACGGCATTGTGAAACTGTTTGCGGAAGACGCCGAATTCATGGATCCGGTCGGGCAGGACGTGGCGGTCGGGCATGACAAGATCCGCGCCTTTTTTGAGCCCAGCGCCGGCCTTCTTGAGCTGCGTGTTGAGGGCGCTGTCCGCATTGCCGGCTTTTATGCCGCCGCCGCCATGCGTGCACGGGCGCATGGGTTTGGCGTGGAAACGTTCTATGTGGACACGCTCGATGCCCTGTCCTTCAATGAGGAGGGCAAAATCACGCGCTTTTACGCATTTTGGGGCCCGACCAACAATCCATCCCCCAATCATGACTGGTGAGGCTCAGGCTTTCCGGATACCGCGGTAAATCATCCGCCAGACAATCACGGGCAGCAAAAACCCTTGTGTGAAACGGCGGGACAGGCGGAACGCCTTGCCCTTTGGTGAGTAAATCGTCAGCCCGTCATCCTGCAGGCCGAAAATGGATCCCCATTTGACACCCGGTGCCTTGAACTTTCTCATTTTCTTGGGCTTGCCGCGCAGATAGGCGTCGATGTTTCTGGCTGCCTGATAAAACCCGGCATTGCGGGCCGAACTGCGGTGCGGGTCCGTGGCGGCAATGTCCCCGATGGCAAAAACGCCGTCGGCATCGGGGACACGCAGATACGCATCAACGCGGACAAAACCGCTCTGGTCAAGACAGGTTTTGGCAATTCCTTCATTGTTTGGCCGGCATCCGCCGACCGTCCAGATGATGCGGTCGGCCGCAAAATCGTCCCGACCGTTTGCAAACACAATCGTGCCGGACGTGACGGTGGCCGCCGCCTCTGCAGGCATCTCAGCCCGGTGATCGGGGTGCAGCACCACCCCCTGTGCCGCCAATCTCGCCGCGGCCTGCCTGCGGGTGGTGGGGTGGTAATCCGGCAGCGGCAGGTCACGCGAACAAAACAGATGCACATGCTTAGCGGGATGAGCGAGCTTGAGGTTTGACGCAACACTGACTCCGCTGGGTCCACCACCAACCACCGCCACAGTGCCGGCCTCAGCCAAATCGGTGGCACGGCGGTCAATGGTGTCGGTGATGTCCGCCAGACTTTCAACATCCGCCGTCCGCCAAAACCCGTTGGTCGTCCCGGTGGCAAGAACCAAAACATCATAAGGCAGGGTTTGCACTGACCCGTCGGCCAGCGTCACGCTTGCGGTTTTCGCGGAAGTGTCCATGCCGGACAACTTCCCGTGCATCAACGTCACCTTGTCCAGCGCACGGTAACGGTCATAGGTGAAGAGATAGTTCTGTTTCCAAAGTTCCGGGTCGGACAAGCGGGTACCCAACTCCTGCCCGCTGACCAGAGCGGGCTTGGGGCTGATGGCCGTGATGTCGCAGGACGACTTCAAATGCGCCGCGACCAGAACCCCCGTATCGCCGAACCCGGCAATCACAACCCGCTTTTGACGCATCCCCGCCGGCCCGTCAGAGCTTGCTGAACCACGGGACAAAGGCGGACACTTTTTCCATGTGCTCCGCATAGTCCGGGCGCCGTTCCTTGCTGCGGTCATCCAGCAGCGGAATTGAAACAAATATGAACATCAGCAGCATGGCTGCAGCACCGGGCACAATCCACCACCAGGCCTGCGGGTTGGCGGCCAGACCAAACAGCATCAGCCCGAACCAAAAGCCGAATTCACCAAAATAATTGGGGTGTCGCGAATACCGCCATAGTCCGGATTGCATGATCTCGCCGGGCTTCTTGGTCAGGGTGAATGTGTGCAGTTGCACATCGGCAATCAGCTCAATCAATATCGCCGAGAATGTGAACAAAAACGCCAACCCGTCCAGCCAGTTGAGCGCGCGCCCCTCCATGCCGACTGATGCATAAATCGGCAGGCATGCGGCAAACACAATCAAGGTCGGAAACAGGTGAATGGCGGCAAAATCCGCAAAAAATTCCGCTTTCCCGGCGTTTTCCTTGATCGGGGCATAGCGCCAGTCCTCGTGATGCAGACCCGGCCAGTAGATCGCCCAATTGGCGGTCAGGCGAATGCCCCAGAACAGCACAAGCCCCAGAACCATGGCCTGCCGCCCGACATCCGCCCCGCCACCGGCGTAGGCACAGGCCCAGTAGAATGCGAGCAATGGCGGAATGACGCTCCAATAGGCGTCGTAAAAGGTGGAGTTTTTATAAAGCCGGCTGAAGGCAAAAATGATCACCGTGCCGATGATGTCAGCCCAAAACCCGTTCATCAACAGGCCCTCATCCAAATAGGACACGGCCGCATAGCCACCCACGATCACGACGACATAGGCAACCAGCATGTGTAACAAATCTTTGCGCTGCATCATTCCCTCCCAAGAATACTTTACTCATAGTGCGCAAGCCTCTCACAAAAGGCAACAGACAAAAGGCGGCGGACTTAAGGCTGATGCAAAACCCGCACAAACTTCAAAAGCCTCAGCCTTTGCCGGGCAGAATGGCGTCAATCGCCGCATCCCCGTAAAGGGCTCGGGCGAGGTCCTCATAGCTTTGATCATAAATTGACAGACCAGCATCCACAGCAATCACCTGCCCGGTGACAAAGCGCGACTGCTCGGTGCAAAGATACAAAACAGTGTCGGCAATATCATCCGGCATCCCCTTGCGCCCGAGATAACTCTCCCGGATCATCTCCTCATGCATGCGCTGGGGCAGAAAGCTCGACGTCGACTCGGTCCAGATAAAGCCCGGCGCAATGCAGTTGACGCGGATGTTGAACCCGCCAAGCTCCACCGCAGCGCATTTGGTCAAGGTTTCAACCGCCGCCTTGCTCGTGCTGTAGGGGGCCATGAAAATGCCCGGCCGCGACGCCGCCACGGAAGAGACCGTGACAATGCTGCCGCCGCGCCCCTTCATGGCGAGCCCGGCATGTTTTATGGTCAGCGCGGTCCCGAGAATGTTCAACTCACAGCAGTATTTCCAGCTGTCCGCGTCAAGCTGCAAAATGCCCCCCGGTGCGCCGCTGCCGGCATTGGCGATGGCGTAATCCACATCCGGCACGGCCGCAAACAAGGCTTGGACCTGATCCTCCTGCATCACGTCGCAGACGATCTGGGTGATGTCAGCCTCCGGGAACTCTTCGCGCAGACGCGCCAAGCCCTCCTCCATCTGTTCGGCCACATGGCCGGCAATCACCACCTTTGCACCGCGCGCGGCAAACGCCTGTGCGATCCCGAACCCGATGCCGGTGGCGCCGCCTGTTATGACTGCTGTTTTTCCTGACACGTCCATAAGGGTCTCCTATTTTTGTGATGTTCCAATTCAACCAAAAATGAACCGACCGGGCAAGACACCGCCCGAATTCTCACTTTTCCCGTTGCACCAGACCGGCTGAATGTTTTTCCCTGACAAAATCACCCTTGAGCCAATCCACCAGCGGGCCGACCATGAGCTTGACCGGGTTGTAGCTGTAATGCCCTGTGGTCACGCCATAATGGATTTTTCCGGTTTCACGCTGGAATGTTCCAAACACATAATCCCACAGGATCAGCACCCCGGCATAATTCTTGTCAATGCACCAGTCATTGCTGCCATGATGAACCCGGTGCAGGCTCGGCGTGTTGAAGCCGGTGTGTTCGAGGATGCCAAGCTTCCCGACCAGCCGGGTGTGGATGAAGAACTGGTAAACCAAAGACAACGCCAAGGCCCCCAGAATATATTCAGGCTTGAAACCGACCAGAACCATCGGCACATAGACAAGCGGGGAAATAAACCGCCCGAATGTGTGCAGGCGGAAAGCGATGGACAGGTTCAGGGTCTGGGCGGAATGATGCGTATGATGCACGGCCCACAGGAACGGCACCTCATGGCTGAGCCGGTGGTACCAGTAATAGGCGCCCTCGGCCAGCAGGAAGGTGACGAGGAACGGAATCAACCCGTCATTTATCTCAAACACTGCATAAGGCTCCATATATCGCAGGACACCGAGTTGCCAAAGCAGGGTCAGCGGCCCGAGAAATCCGTTGAAAATATAGATTGCAAAGGAGGCGGTGGAGTCTTTGGCGTCATAAAGCCCTTCAATGCGCTTCAGCCTGCCGATGCCATATTCGATGAAAATAAAGGCAAGAACAAGAAACACCCCGCCGAATTTGAGGTTATCAATATAGCCGCCCGTCCCAAGCTCCAGGGAAATGCGCTGCCCCTGGAAAAGGAACTGAGCCAGGGCAATGGCAGTGGTGAGACAAAGGGCATAGAAAAACAGCAGTTGCAGGCAGGTCCGTCCAATTTCAGAGCTCAGCAGGTGTTCCGGTTTGTTTGACATCTTTGTCTTTCTTTTGTTGTTGTTCCTTCTCAAGGGTACGGAATAAAAAATCTCCGGACAAGCTTGAAACAATGCGTCTTGCCGCTTTGATTAATAGGCTGTAAGCCTATCATGGGTTCAATAGTGAAACATCAAGAAAAGCCAAAACTGATGAACAGACACATCCGGACGTCAACCATGACCCATCGATTGTTTTGCTGCATATTCCTGGTTCTGGGGCTGTCGGGCACAGCCCCCGCCGCGCCGCCGGTTGACCCGAAAAATGCCGGGTGGGAACTGGTCTGGGCGGATGAGTTTGACGGCGCTGCATTGGACCCCAAAAATTGGAGTCTGACGGACAGCTATGGGCGGGACGCCTGTTTCGGCGGCGGCAATCAGGAACAACAATGCTACAGCGAAGACCACAGCACCATCCGGCTGCTGGAGGGGCACCTCGCCCTGATTGCCCACCCCGCAGACAATCTGCCCAACGGCAAAAGCTTCAAATCGGCCCGCATCCAAAGCCGGGGCAAGCTGGACATCCGCTATGGCCGGATAGAAGCCAGCCTCAAACTGCCTTTCGGTCAGGGTGTCTGGCCGGCCTTCTGGATGCTGCCGTCGGAGCGGACCTATGGGGACTGGCCGCACTCCGGGGAGATTGACATTATGGAGGCCGTCAATACCGGGACACCATGTCAAAACTGTTCCGGCGACATCGAAAACAGGGTCTATGGGTCGATGTATTTTTCCGACAAATGGCCGCGCAAAGGATCGGTCGTCAATGCGGTGGAACTGGGCAACCTGCATGCCTTCAACACATTTGCGGTAGAATGGACGCCCGACAGCATCACCTGGCTCATCAATGATATGGCCTATGCCTCGGTCACTTCAGAAGACTGGCAGAGCCGCCATCCGGCGGCGGACGGCAACCCCCGCGCCCCGTTTGACCGGGAGTTTCATCTGATCCTCAATCTGGCGATTGGCGGCAACTGGCCCGAACACCAAAACCTTGGCGGTGTCAGCCGTGAAGGTTTCCCGAAATTCCTGCTGGTGGATCATGTGCGGGTTTATAAATGCTCAACCGGCCCCGGCACCTGCTCGAGCCGGCAAACTCCGCACCGATAGGCTGTCATTGCCAATGGCCCTGCATGGTCTATAGTGAAGGCTGCCACTGCATCAATCAAGAATAAGGGAGAGAACATTATGGATGCCGCAAATCTTACAGGGAAAACCGCCCTCATCACCGGCGGGGGTGCCGGCATTGGTCTGGCCATCGCCGAGGCCTTTGCCGGGCATGGCGCCAATGTCATCATTGCCGACAAGGACAAAAAACGCTGCAACAAGGTGCAGAAAGACTTTGAGAAAAAAGGTCATGACGTATTGGTGACCCATACGGATGTCACAATCACTGACCAGGTGCAGGCGATGATGTCGGCTGTTGAGCAGCGTTTCGGCACACTCAACATTCTGGTCAATAATGTGGGGGATTTTCTGGCGCTGATCAAACCGTTCAAAACCTTCACCGATGACGAGATTGATGCACTGTTCAACACCAATCTGAACTCCATGTTCAAAGTCACTCGCGCCGCCATCCCGCTGCTTGAAAAGGGCGGGTCCGGGGGCAGCATCATCAACATCTCCTCGATCGAGGCGTTTCGCGGCATTCCGACAGCCGTCGTCTATTCGGCCTTCAAACACGCCATTACCGGCTTCACCCGCAGTCTGGCGCTGGACCTCGCGCCGGCTGGGATCCGCGTCAACGCCATCGCCCCCGAAACGACGGAAACCGAGCAGTTCTCACCTGCTGACGCGACGCCGGAGCAGTACAAAGACCACATTCCGCGCTGGAACCCGTCCGGACGCTTCGGCAAACCCTCGGACGCCGCCGGGTGCGCGCTGTTTCTCGCCTCCGACATGTCGGCATGGGTCAACGGCGCCAGCATCAACCTTGACGGCGGCGCGCTGGCCGCCGCCGGCTGGTACCGAACCCCCAGCGACAACTGGACGGTCGCGCCGGTCATCACCGCTGACGGCTTCGGCTATTCCTGAACACAAAAAACCCCGCCGGAAGGCGGGGTTGTTTTGGTTGCGGGGGTAGGATTTGAACCTACGACCTTCAGGTTATGAGCCTGACGAGCTACCGGGCTGCTCCACCCCGCGCCAGAAGCACCTGCATTGAGGCACCCAAAAGCTGACGCCTTCCCCAGGCGGGTTGTAACAAGACAGATCGCGAAGGGAAGAAAGTAAAGAAGAGATCGGATTTGTCTTCAGCAGGCCTGGCAGCGACTTACTCTTCCACACCTTAAGATGCAGTACCATCAGCGCTGGAGCGTTTAACGGCCGAGTTCGAGATGGGATCGGGTTTAGGCGCTCCGCCATAGCCACCAAGCCGGCAGAAGACAAATATTGGCAATATCAAGGGTGTTCATTTTCAACAAAAGGAGAAAATGAGAACAATCAAGTCAATCGAACTATTAGTACCGGTAAGCTTCACACATTGCTGCGCTTCCACACCCGGCCTATCAACGTGGTAGTCTTCCACGATTCTCAAGGGAAACCTGGTTTTGAGGGGGGCTTCCCGCTTAGATGCTTTCAGCGGTTATCCTGTCCATACTTAGCTACGCTGCAATGCCGCTGGCGCGACAACAGCTCCACCAGAGGTATGTCCACCCCGGTCCTCTCGTACTAGGGGCAGCTCCTCTCAAGTTTCCTACACCCACGGCAGATAGGGACCAAACTGTCTCACGACGTTCTAAACCCAGCTCACGTACCGCTTTAATTGGCGAACAGCCAAACCCTTGGGACCTGCTCCAGCCCCAGGATGCGATGAGCCGACATCGAGGTGCC